>NZ_LLXX01000030.1 GCF_001440405.1 Bradyrhizobium valentinum | reverse complement strand
CCCTGATCAATCATCCCCCTTGACAACCATATCCCCATACAAGCCCGGATGGAGCGCAGCGCAATCCGGGACAAAATTCATCGACCGGTAAGATGTCCCCGGATTGCGCTTCGCTCCATCCGGGCTACGGGCTTATGGCTTACGCCGACTTCCGCACTGCGTTGTCGACCAGCGTCTTGCCGAGCGACCAGATCGCACCGGGCACCTTGTGGCTGGCGGCGATGACGTCGTCGAACGACTTTGCGATCCAGGCGCAATCTTCTTCCGTGACCACGAGCGGCGGCAGCAGCTTGATGGTATGGCTGCCGTGGCCGGAGACCTGCGTCAGGATCTTGTGATCCTTGAACAGCGGCACGGTGATGAGCTGGCAGAACAGGCCCTTGTTGGCGGTCTCCAAGAGATTCCACGAAGCCTTCAGCTTCAGCGATTTCGGCGGACCGAACTCGATGCCGATCATCAGTCCCTTGCCGCGGACTTCCTTCAGCAATTCATAGCCGGGCACCATGCGGGTCAGCGCGAGGCGAAGCTCGGCGCCGCGCTTGGCGGCCTGCTCGACCAGTCTTTCCTGCTTCATCACGTCGAGGGTTGCGATGCCGGCGGCCATCGCCAGATCGTTCTTCGCAAAGGTCGAGCCGTGCACGACCGCGCGGTCCATCTGGTTGAAGATCTTGTCGAAGATATGCTTGCGCGTCAGCAGCGCGCCGACCGGGACATGGCCGCCCGACAGCGCCTTTGCCAAAAGCACCATGTCCGGCTCGACATTCCAGTGCTCGACCGCGAGGAATTTTCCGGTACGGCCGACACCGGTCTGAATTTCGTCGGCGATGAAGATGGTGCCGTATTTCTTGCACAGCGCGGCGGCGCCCGGCAGGAATTCGTCCGTGGGCAGGTTGACGCCCTTGCCCTGGATCGGCTCGACGATGAAGGCTGCGACCTGGCGCGAGGACAACGCCTGCTCGAGCGCGGCGAGATCGTTGAACGGAATCTGCGTGCATCCCGGCAGCACCGGCTCGAATCCGGAGCGGAAGTTCGCATCGTCCATCAGCGACAGCGCGCCGTAGGACAGACCGTGGAAGGAATGGGAGCAGGAGACGATGCCGGGACGGCCGGTCGCGCCGCGCGCGAACTTGATCGCGGCCTCGACGGTCTCGGCGCCGGAATTGGCAAAGAACACCTTGTCCAGATATGGCACATGTTCAAGCAGGCGTTCCGCCAGCACCCCCGCGAGCGTGGAGACGTCGAGCTGCACCAGATTGGGAAAATCGCTGTCGAGCACGCTCTTGAGCGCCTGGCGCAGCGCCGGATGATTGCGGCCAATCGCAAAAACGCCAAATCCGCTCAGTAGATCAAGATAGCGGGCCCCGTCACGATCGAACAGGTATTGACCTTGACCCTTCTGAAAGCCCACATCGTAGCCGATGGTCTTCAGCACCCGGACGAGCTGTTCGTTCAGGTGGCGCGCATGCAGGGAACTGCGCTGCGCCTGCCGCGCAACAAACAGCTCGGAAACATCTAGATATGAATCTGGCATCGGCTACATACGTCGGTTGATGGCTGTTTCGTCAACTGAAAACGCTCAATGCGGCGTTTTGACCCCCGCTTTGGATCAGCTACTTAAACACAGGTTTGGACCATGTTGCACTGCCCAAGAACTGTCGCGCGCACAATAGTTTATTCGGGAATCTTTTTAGCCACAGGTGTTAGTACGGTACTCGCTGCCGATCCCACCGGTGACTGGAAAGTGGCCGATGGTGTCGCCAACATCCGCGTCGCCCAATGCAGCGGCAACATGTGGGGCGTCGTCGCCTGGGAAAAGACACCGGGCGGCAAGGACAAGAACAATCCGGATACCGCAAAGCAGAGCCGACCGACCCTGGGCATGCCGATCCTGATCGACATGAAGAAGAAGCCCGGCGTCGATGCCTGGGAGGGCGAAGTCTACAACGCCAAGGACGGACAGCTCTACAGCTCGACGATCAAGCCGGTCGGCGCCGACCAGCTCGAGATTCAAGGCTGCGTGCTGGGCTTCCTGTGCGGCGGCGAAACCTGGACCCGTGTCGGGCCGCCGATCCCCTCGAGCCCTTCCAACAGCATGGCCAAGGGCGCGCCGAAGGCCGCTCCCGGCGCACCGCCAAAGACCGCCGCACCGGCCGCTCCACCGAAAACCACGGGTGCGGTAAATCCTGCGCCCGCGCCAAAGGCCGCGCCCGGTCAGAAGCAGGCGGCCGGCCAGCCCGCCGATATCGGCGATATCTGCCTACTGCCCGACATCGCGCGGTTTGCCCATTAGCGCCGGCTGGAACAGCAGCACCGCGGCCAGCGTGATGACAAACGACAGCGCCAGCAATTTGCCCATGCTGGCGGTGCCGGGATGACTGGATAGCCACAGGCTTCCGAACGCGGTCGCGGTCGTCAGCGCCGAGAAAAAGATCGCGCGCGTCAGGCTCGACTGCAGCAGGTTATTTCTGCCCTCGCGCCACGCCACGACGTAGTAGATCTTGAAGGCGACGCCGACGCCGAGCAGCAGCGGCAATGCGACGATATTGGCGAAGTTGAGCGGCAGCTCGATCAGCACGCAGAGCTCAAGCGTCACGGCGCCCGCCACCAACAGCGGCACCATCGTCATCAGCACGTCGGTGATCCGCCGCAGCGTCAGCCAGAGCAACAGGCTGATCACCAAGAGCGCCCAGATGCCGGCATGGATGAACGCCCTCACGATGGTGTCGCCGGATTTGAGGATCGACACCGGCCCGCCGATCGCATTCGGCTCGGCCGCCAGGACCGCATCGGCAAATCGACGGAGGTTGTCGTTGTCGTTGGGATCGCCCTTCGGCAGTGCCTCGACGCGAATCAACCCATCCTTGGATTTCCAGCTATTCAAGAGCTCCGGCGGCAGCGTCTTCAGCGTGACCGGACCGGCTTGCATCGTGTTCCTGAGCTGCTCGAACACGATCTTGAGCGGGGCAACGAAGATATTCTGCGCCTTGTCGCGCGTCGCCTGGTCGCTGCCGGCGAGCTTCGACAGCGCATCCGCCAGCCTTCGTGAGGCGACCGCGCCCGGTCCCTTGCCCTCGCCGGCGGCCCTGCGCAGGCTGGTGACCGAACTCTTCAGCGCCTCCACGTTCTCCTCGTCGGCGGGTGCCGCATCGACCGAGTCGGGATTGAGCGCAGGCCCCACCACCCTCGCCGCCTTCGCGATCAGCTGCAGCTTCGCCGGCTGATCGTCAGGGACGAAACTGTCGATCGACATCACGCGCAAAACTTCCGGCAGCTTTTCCAGTCGCGCCTCGATCTTCTTGGCTTCCGCTTCCGAATTGGTCAGCACGTTGATGGCGTTGGCGCCGGTGTTGGGGTCTTTGCGCAAATCGAGGAAGGTCGCGATCGATTCCGCCTTTGGATTGCGCAGGTTGATCGGGTTGAAGTCGAATTTCATGAAATAAAGCAGTGGCAGGCCGGCCACGACAAGAATCAGCGTGCCAACGACGATGATGACGCGATGCCGTTCGAGGAACGCGTCGACCGGCGCCAGAAATGCGTAACCGACAGGCTCGCTCTCGCCGGGCGGATGAAGCAGCTTCAACATGGCAGGCAGGGCCGTGATGCTGGTGATGAACGCGATCAGCATGCCGGCGCCGGCAATCTTGCCGAGTTCGGAAATACCCTTGTAGTCGGTCGGCAGGAAACACAGGAAGCCGGCGGCGGTCGCCATCGCGGCGAGCGACAGCGGGATTGCCGAACGTCTGGCCGCGCTCTCCAGCGCCAGCGCCAGATCCTCGTTCTTGAAGCGCTCGGAGCGGTAGCGGACGCTGAACTGAATGCCGAAATCGACGCCGAGGCCGACGAACAGCACGGCAAACGCGATCGACAGCAGGTTCAGCGAGCCCACCATCCACAGGCCGACGGCGGTCGTGACCGAAAGGCCGATGAACAGGTTCACGAAAACCGCAAAGATGATTTTCGAGGAATGCAGCGCCATCCAGAGAATCACGAGCACAATGAGGACGGTTGCGACACCGTTGACGATCGCGCCGTCCTGCACGGTCGAATATTCCTCATTCGCGATCGGAACCGGCCCGGTCAGTCGCACGCGCGCGCTGTATTGGCCCGCAAAATTGAGATCGGTCGCGGCCTGCCGGATCGCGTCGGTCGCGTCCTTGCCGGGTTCAAGCTCGCTGTAGTCGAGCTTCGGCTTGAACTCGATGAAGGCGCGGCGGTCAGCATCGGTCAAAGGCTTGTCGCTGACGAGCTCACGCCAGGAGAACGTCGCCGTCCCCTTGTTCAGGATGTCTTCGACCGTCTGGCTGATCAGGTTGAAGGGCCGCTCGGTGTTGTCGAGCTTGAGCTGCCCGCGCTTGACGCCGGCAAGCCCGGTCTCCAGCGCGCCGGTGAGGCCGCGGATCGAGGGATCGCCGGCCATGATCTCTATCAGGGGTGCTGCGGCTTCGAGCTGGCCGCCGACCTTGCCGACTTCCTCCACCGGCAGGAACAACAGCCCGTTCTTTTCGAAGAATTCGCCGGAACCCAGCGGCTGTACGGATTCGAAGTGCTTGGTATCGCCGGAGAGCTTGGTGGCCAGCGCCTTGCTCGCGGCACTGGCAAGTTCGGGCGTAGGCGCCTCCACGACGGCGAGAATCAGTTTTTCGCGGTCGAACGCCTGCTCGAACTGATTGTCGCGCTTGCGCCAGTCGAGGTCAGGCGAAATCAGCGTATTGATGTCGGTGTTGATGGCGAAATGCCGGACGCCATAGTAGCCCGCTCCGACCGCCAGAAGCAGGGAGACGATGACGACGAGAGTGGCAAACCGCGTACAGGTTCTGACAACGGAGACAACAATACTGGTCAGCACTTCGTTTCTTTCTAAATCTCAATGAGAGCTGGGCGAAAACGCCCGCTGTCTAGCGGAGTTCCCGGAGCCGATCTAATGTTGTTTTGGTTACCTCGCGAATGGTTCAAGCGAAGCCACCAAAGCAGACCGGAACGGGTGTTCGGGGCCGGTATAGCCTGTCCGGATGGGCGATAAAGTGACGAACCGGTGAGGAACAATAGCCCATACGAAGCGGTTATAGGTATCTAATTACCATAAATTCGGTAACCATTGCGCGATCGGTCTTTTCTATCTGCACGATTTTTGACACATAGACCTGCGCTTCCATCTATGGGTGGGGATTACCTACGGGTTCCGGTCATGGTGCGGATATTGCAGATATCCGAATGTGACCGGCTGCACGGAGATCTTCGGGTGAATTTGCGAATTCAGTACCTAATGCAACTTGCGTAATGGACGTCCCATGGAAGTGTATCTAGCGCAGCCCCGCGGATTTTGTGCGGGCGTCGTGCGTGCCATCGAAATCGTTGAGCGCGCGCTCGAGAAGTATGGTCCGCCGGTCTATGTCCGGCACGAGATCGTGCACAACAAGTACGTGGTCGAAAGCCTGAAGGCCAAGGGCGCGATCTTCGTCGAGGATCTATCGGAGGTGCCGCCGCTCGCGGTCACCGTGTTCAGCGCCCATGGCGTGGCCCGTACGGTCGAGGAAGAGGCCGCCGCGCGCGGCCTGCCCGTCCTCAATGCCACCTGCCCGCTGGTCACCAAGGTCCATAATCAGGGCAAGCGGTATATGTCCAAGGGCCGGACTCTGGTCCTGATCGGGCATGCCGGCCACCCTGAGGTCGAGGGAACCATGGGTCAGGTTCCAGGGCCGGTTCTCCTGGTCCAGAACGTCGACGACGTGGCGGAACTGACGCTGCCGACCGACGCCCCGCTGGCCTATATCACCCAGACCACCCTCAGCGTGGATGACACAAAGGACATAATTGCCGCCCTTCAGGCCCGTTTTACAGATATTCAAGGCCCCGACATCCGGGATATCTGCTATGCGACACAGAACCGTCAATCTGCGGTAAGGGACCTGAGCAAGCTGGTGGACGTCATCTTGGTGGTGGGGGCCGCCAATAGTTCCAACTCAAACAGGCTTCGCGAAATCGGCACCGAGGTCGGGGTCGCGAGTTATCTCATTGCCGATGGCAGCGAACTGAACCCTGACTGGCTGAAGGACGCAAAGGCAGTCGGCATCACGGCGGGCGCATCGGCGCCCGAAGTTTTGGTCGACGACGTGATCGAGGCTTTGAGGCGTATCGGACCCGTCAAGGTGTCGGTGCTTCCCGGCCGTGAAGAAAATATCGAGTTCCGGCTTCCAGCCGAACTGACTGCGGGTTGATCGACTTCAAGATTTCCAAGTCCAGAAAGAAAATCTCTCAAATGGCAATACCGTTCTTCAAGGAAATCCGTATAGGCGGCTATCTCGTTAAGCAGAAGCTGCTCGGCCGGAAGCGTTATCCGCTCGTGTTGATGCTGGAACCATTGTTCCGCTGCAACCTCGCCTGCGTCGGCTGCGGCAAGATCGACTATCCCGATGCCATCCTCAACCGCCGCATGACCGCGCAGGAATGCTGGGACGCGGCCGAGGAATGCGGCGCGCCGATGGTGGCGATCCCAGGCGGCGAACCGCTGATCCACAAGGAGATCGGCGAGATCGTGCGCGGCCTCGTGGCGCGCAAGAAATTCGTCTCGCTCTGCACCAACGCGTTGCTGCTGGAAAAGAAGCTCGATCTGTTCGAGCCCTCGCCCTATCTGTTCTTCTCGGTGCATCTCGACGGTCTCAAGGACCATCATGACAAGGCGGTCTCGCAGAAGGGCGTGTTTGATCGCGCGGTTTCCGCGATCAAGGCGGCGAAAGCCCGCGGCTTCGCGGTCAACGTCAACGCCACCATCTTCGACGGCCATGCGGCGGAAGACATCGCAAAGTTCCTCGACTTCACGACCGAACTCGGTGTCGGCGTCTCGATGTCGCCGGGCTACGCCTACGAGCGCGCCCCGGACCAGGAGCACTTCCTCAACCGCACCAAGACCAAGAAGCTGTTCCGCGACGTGTTCGCGCTCGGCAAGGGCAAGAAGTGGAATTTCATGCATTCCGGCCTGTTCCTCGACTTCCTGGCCGGCAACCAATCCTATGAATGCACGCCGTGGGGCATGCCGGCGCGCAACATTTTCGGCTGGCAGAAGCCCTGCTATCTGCTTGGCGAGGGCTACACCAAGACCTTCAAGGAATTGATGGACACCACGGACTGGGATTCCTACGGTACCGGCAAGTACGAGAAGTGCGCCGACTGCATGGCGCATTGTGGCTATGAGCCGACCGCGGCCAACGCTGCCTTCGTCAATCCGTTGAAGGCGATGTGGGTTGCACTGCGCGGCGTCCGCACCACGGGCCCGATGGCGCCCGAGATCGATCTCACCAAGCAGCGCCCGGCGCAGTACATCTTCTCCGAGCAGGTCCAGAAGAAGCTGTCGGAAATCCGCCGCGATGAGGCGGCGGCCGCCGCCGCCAAGCAGCAGGAAAAAGCCTCCACCGCCGCCTAAGCGGGACGGCAGAAAAGATTAGGGCCTCGGTTCTCAGGGAACCGAGGCCCTTTCTTTTTTGTTTGACGCCCTTTGAAAATCCTGAAGGCGGATGCCCGTGTGCGGATCAGATCCCCGCTGCGGCGAGGCTCTCGCCGTGCAAGAAGCCGCGGCAGCCGCGCAGGGAGCGTAGCGCGCGATTGAAATCGATTCCCGTCGAGACCAGCGCGCGCAGTGAGGTGGGATTGCGCGCAACCCCGCGCAGCACCTTGCCGAGATCGATATCGCCGTTCGGCTTGATGGCGCTCTTGGCGAGCGCCGGAAGCGCCCGGTTGGCAGGATCGGAGATGACGCGGAGCGCTGCAAACGGAAGCCCCGCTTTGGCCGCATAGGCTGCGGCAATATGGCTCTCCATATCGACGGCCGCAGCGCCCGTCTCCGAATGCAACGCGGCCTTGCAGGCCGTTGCAGCAATCACCTGCTCCACGCCAGCCAGACCGCCGCGGACCACGCGCCGGCGCCGCAGCGCCGCACTGGCGATCAATTCCTCGTTCAGCGCCAGACCTGCCAGGAAACGGGTATCGCCGGCCAGAACCTCGGTCGCCACCACCACGTCGCCTGATTTCAGCGATGGATCCAGTCCACCGGCGACGCCGAACGAAATCACACCCCTGAAAGTGGTGGAATCGAGCGTTGCCAGCAGTGCGCGCAATTGCTGCGGATCGCTGGAACTGCAGATGACGATCATGCCGGGCCCGGCCGCGATGCGGGCCTCCTGCACCAATCCTGTTATGATCAAAACTGGCCGCGGATCATTCGAATTGCGATCAACCGAATCGTCCACGATCGCAGCGGCCCCCGCCCCCAAAGTCACATCCCGACCCCTACCACCCTGCTGTTGGTGCTCTTCAAATTCCGATACCGCGCCAGCGCCCAGAGCGGAAAGAACTTCGAGTAGCCATGATAACGCAAATAAAACACCCGCGGAAAGCCCGTAGCCGTGTAACGCGCCTCGTCCCACAGCCCTTTCTCCGTCTGTGTGGCTTTTAGGTACTCCACACCCCGCAAGACCGCCGGACTCTCGACCTCGCCGGCCGCCATCAGTCCAAGCAAGGCCCATGCCGTTTGCGAGGAGGTCGACGGGGCTTTCTCATATCCCTTGTAATCGAGCCGGTAGCTGACGGCGTCCTCGCCCCAGCCGCCATCCTCGTTCTGGATCGATGCCAGCCAGTCCGCCGCCTTGCGAATCATCGGGTCTTGGTGATCCACCCCTGCGGCGTTGAGCGCACAGAGCACCGACCAGGTTCCGTAGATGAAGTTGAGGCCCCAGCGGCCGTACCATGACCCTTCCGCGAGCTGGGTACGGCGCAAATAGGCGATCCCGTCCGCAACCGTCTTGCTGTTCTCGGCGGTCTCGCCAAGCTGGGCCAACATCGAGATGCAGCGCGCGGTGACGTCCTCGGTCGGCGGATCGAGCAGCGCGCCGTGGTCGGAGAACGGGATGTTGTTGAGGTAATATTCGAGGTTGTTGACGTCGAAGGCGGCCCAGCCTCCGTCACGACTCTGCAGGCCCTCGATCCACTCGCGGCCGCGCGAAATCGCCTGATCGTATTCCTTGCTGCCGTCTGCCCGGCGCGCCCGGTCCATCGCCATCACCACCACGGCGGTGTCATCGAGATCGGGGTAATAGTCGTTGTTGTACTGGAACGCCCAGCCGCCCGGACGAACATCCGGCGCCTTCGCTGCCCAGTCACCTTTGAGGTCGAGCACCTGCCTCGGCTTCAGCCAATCGAGGCCCTGTTTCATCTTCTTGAGCGTGTCTTCGCCGCCGGCCTCCGCCAACGCGTGGCAGGTCAGCGCGGTGTCCCACACCGGCGAGACGCAGGGCTGGCAGTACGCTTCGTGCTCGCCGATCACCAAGAGCTTGTCGATGCCCTTGCGCGTGACCGCACGCGGCGGAAAATCCGGCCCCTTGCCGAGTGCGGCATACATCATGACGATGTTGGCCATCGGCGGGTAGATCGCGCCCATGCCGTCTTCACCGTTGAGGCGCTCTTCCGTGAAAGCAAGCGCCGCGTCGATCGCGCGCTGGCGCAGCTTTTTCGGAAACAGCGGCTCGATGACCCGCAGTATCTTGTCCAGCGTGCTGAAGAGCGTGAACCAGCCCCAGCTCTGATGCGGCGCCTTCGGCGTCATTCCGACCGATTTCGGGTCCTGCAGGAACAACTCGTCGATACCGACGCCCTTGGGATTCTTCGCCAGCGGCTTCAACGCCGCCATCACCATCAGCGGCACGATCGTGGTGCGCGCCCAGTAGGAAATCTTGTTGAGATGGAACGGCGACCACGTCGGCAGCAGCATGATCTCGACCGGCAATACCGGCACCGCACGCCAGCTCAGCACGCCATAGAAGGCCAGCAGGAAACGCGTGAACACGTTGACGCGGGCAGCGCCGCCGTGGGCGTGGATCGCCTCGCGCGCGCGCACCATGTGCGGTGCATCGACGGAATCGCCGATCATCTTCAGCGCGAAATAGGATTTGACGCTGGCGCTCATGTCGAACGGGCCGTCGTGTACCAGCGGCCAGCCGCCATGATCGCCTTGCGTGCGGCGTAGATAGTTGGCGATCTTGGCTTCGAGCACGCTGTCGACGGGCTCGGCGAGATAGTGGCGCAGCAGAATATATTCCGACGGTATCGTGCTGTCGGCTTCCAGCTCGAACACAAAGTGTCCGTCGGACTGCCGGTAGCCGAGCAGCGCTTCGGTCGCGGAGGAAATGCTCTTCTCCAGCGCGACGGCGTCGACTGTCGCGCCGGGATCGACTGCAATTTTTTTGCCTACGGAAAGCATTCGCTAGACATCCCTCTATTCGCGACCAGCTTCTGTGAAGCCGGTCACGCAACGTCCGGTCAAGGGCGGAACCTGATGACCATTCCTTGAATAGTCATCAGGCTCCATCTCGCTATTTGAGCATGATCTCCGGGCAAACGCTTCGCGTTTGTCCCGAGGGAAAACCGGTATCCACTTTTCCGGATCATGCTTTAGACCTCGCCAGGACCAGATCGGCGGCGCGGTCGCCCGACCGTATCGATCCTTCGATGGTTGCCGGCAACCCCGTATCAGTCCAGTCACCGGCGAGAAACAGGTTTTTGAATGATGTCACCGCCCCCGGCCGCAGCGCGTTCTGCTCCGGCGTGGCCTCGAACGTCGCACGGCGCTCGCGCACGATCTGCCAGGGCGGCAATGGCGGTTCGCCTGGCAGGCTAGCTGCCTTGCAGACATCCCGCCAGATTGCCAGCGCGAGTTCTTCGCGCGGCAAATCGACGAGCCGGTCGCCATTGCTGATGGTGACCGACAGCCGCTGCGGAAACGCGAACAGCCATTCCACGAGGCCGCCGACGACGCCGAGGATTGGGGGTGCATCCTTCGGCGGGTCGAAGCGGAAATGCGCGTTGACGATGGCGCGGAATTTTGACGGCGTCTTCAGGCCCGGCAACAGCGCCGCCGCAGGGCGCGGCGGCACCGCAAGCACCACGACGTCGTCGGAGCCGAGCGCAATCGCGTCGCTGCCGAATTTCAATTCGCCGACCGCGTTGCCTGCGATCGCGAATTCGCGCAGCTCGTGGCCGAACTGGATCGAAGCACCCTTGTCCTGCAACAGCTTGATCGCCGGCTCGACCAGCACCGCGCTCAGGCCGTCGCGCGCGATCAACGGCCGGCAGGCCTGCCCGCCCGCCAGCAGCGTTTCCCGCACGATCGCGCCGGCAAGGCCCGCCGAACCCTCGGGCGGATCGACGTTGAGCGCGGCCAACAGCAGCGGCTGCACCAGCCGATCGTACAGCGTGCCTTTGCAGGGGATCGTGTCGCCGACAAGTTTGCCGGTGCCTGCCCAGACCAGAGGCATCAAGGCGAGATAATCGAGCAGCTTCGTATCGGGGACGCGGCGCGCTTCGTCGAACACCCATAGCGGCAATTTGCCGTCGCCAAGGTCGAGTTGCCAGCGCTGGCCGGTAACGATGTCGACGAAGGGAAACTGCGCAAGCTTCGGCCCGACCAGCCCGGCCTCCGTGCCGATCGATTTAGCGTAGGCCAGCGCATGACGGTTGCCGGACAACAAGAGATGGTTGCCGTTGTCGATGGTGAGATTGGTGGCCGCGTCGAAATAGGACCGACAACGGCCCCCGGCCTGCTGCGTGGCCTCGTGGACATGCACCCGGTAATTGGCGTTGGCGAGCCGGACGGCGGCCGAGAGGCCGGAAATGCCGGCGCCGATGATATGAACGTTTTTCTGCATCAAATGATCGCGTAACGGAGAAGGATGGCGATCTTTGCCATCTTGTGGACGCGAACCGGCTGGCGCGGGGCGGCAAAGCCCCGGGCCAGCAACAGATCCAGGATCGCGCGGTAATATTTCGACATGATCCGCGGCGCGCGCACCGCGCGCCGCGAATTGCGTTTCATGATCTCGTCGGCCTTCTCGAAATGTTTCTTGGCCCGCTCGGCGAGCGGCAGGCACACTTTGGGCAGCGCGCGGTCGGCGATCACCCGATTGGGATCGTCGGTGGTGATGCCGGCAAGCAGCAAGCTCTCGCGCGGCAGATACAGACGGCCGAGGCCAGCGTCTTCGTCGATGTCGCGCAGGATGTTGGTCAGTTGCAGCGCGCGGCCGAGGTGATGGGCAAGTTGGATCCCGTCACCCTCAGGCAGGCCGAACACCCGCACCGACAGGCGGCCGACGGCGCTGGCGACGCGGTCGCAATAGAGATCGAGCGTGGCAAGATCCGGCGCGCGGATGTCCTGCGGCACGTCCATCTCCATGCCGTCGACGATGGCCAGGAAATCCTCGCGCTTGAGGCCGAAGCTGCGCACCGAGGCGGCATAATCCTGCAAACGCGGCGGCGGATGGCCCTGATACAGCGCGTCGATGTCGTCGCGCCATTGCTGGAGCGCAGCCAGCCGCTCGGGCCGCGGCCCGTCGGAATCGGCGATGTCGTCGACCTGACGGCAAAAGCTGTAGATCTGGAACATCGCCTGGCGCTGGTCGCGCGGCAGGATGCGCATGGCGGCATAGAACGAACTGCCGGACGCGGTGGTGCCGTAATCTGCGTTGGCCGCCGCCGTCTGCAACGTCATGCGCCGGCCGCCGGTTTGGTTTGGGGACGGCGTCCCGCGGCACGCCTGATCGTTTCGCTGGCGATGCCGCCGATGCTCTGCGCGAGCAATTCGGGCTTGCTCAGGTGCACGCGCTCGCTGAGGGGATCGCGCACCTTCAGCATGCCGACGATCTTGTCGGCAAAGGCCTGGATCACGGCAACCTCGAGCCCGAGCCGGAAATCCCTCACCTCGGCGCTCAGCGACTTGCTTTCATTGAGCAGAGTTTCGGTCCGCACCGCGAGTGCCTGCAGACATTGCAACAGCGCCGGCCGTGACTTCGCCTCGCCCAGCATCTCGACGGTGGCGCCGCTTGCAGCCAGCGCATCGCGCGGCAGGTAGACGCGGTTGAGATTTTTGTAGTCCTTGGCGCAATCCTGCAAATGGTTGTTGATCTGCAAGCCGGCGCACAGCGCGTCCGAAGCCGCCCAGGTCGAGGTGCTCTCGCCGTGGACGTCGAGCATGAAGCGTCCGACCGGCATGGCCGAATAGCGGCAATAATGAATGACGTCGTCCCAGTTCTCGTAGCGCAGCTTGGTGACGTCCATCCGGAACGCGACCAGCACATCGAGGGCGTGGCGTGGCGCCATGGCGCGCTCGGCAAGCGCACGGCGCAGGCTGACCGCTTCCTTTTGGGTGTCGCCCTTGCCCAGCAGCTCCGCCTCGAGCAGGTCGAGATAGCGAAGCTTTTCGTCGGCGCCGAGCGTTGCGTGATCGGCAATGTCGTCGGCGGTCCTGACCAAATTGTAAAAGCTCAGGATCAGCGCCCGGTGACGCGGATGAATGATCCACGACGCGACCGGAAAATTCTCGTCGCGGTGGGTCTTTCCGGATCGCAGGTCGCTCGCGGTGGTCATCAAGAACTGACTACATTCATCAGGATTTGGCGGCATGCGCGGATATAGTTGGTCGCATGCGTGAAGTCGCGAGCCCCATATAGGGCGTTTTGACGCTCGACACAACTCTCGACAGCGCCGTTAACCGATTGAAGTTGCTCGAAATCTTCACACATGCGGCGAGCATGTTATCGCGCAATCTGCGCGATCAATGTGACGGAAAACACTGACGTCGATCGCAAGCAACTCGCCGACAGCGGCTCAACAAAGGTAGGTCAGAAGATGGACACCCGGCGCCGCGCTTTTTTCAGCGAACTTATTGGTAGACCCTGGCGCGCTTCTTTCGCGGCGCTGGACCTGCGTAATACGGGTTGACGACGCATTGTGCGGAGCGGCCCGACGCTGACATGTTGCACTGTGCCAGCGAGGTGTAGCCGCATTCGAAGTAATAGTCGTTCCAGCCTGTATAAACCTGCAGGCAGACCGGATATTTCGGATCATAGGTCTGCGCGTGAGCCGACGGCGCGGCTGACGCCGTCACGACGATCAAAATCGCCAAAGCCAGAATGCGCATCAGAACTCTCCCTCGCGTGGGACTACAAACGTGGCCCAATAGCACTAACCCCACGTTGACGCCGGTAGTTCCTGAACACAAGCCGCTCATGCAAGGCAGGGAGCGCGCGGCGTATCCACGCCGCTCCGGCCAAGCTCGAGACCGCCAAGGCTCAGCGATGTACCGCGCCCGGCGACGGACGCGGCGGCACGAGGAGCGCCAGCATCAGCGCGGGCTTGGCAAGCGCGCAGCCATTTTTGCTCCCCTTGCAGGGGGACACCGCCAAAACCAATGCTATGAGATTAGCGCACCCGTCGCAGCCGCGACCGAGCCGGAAACGGCTCCGGCGCGATAACTAGCGGGTGAAAACCGCGGCTTACTGACCGTTGTTCTTGAGAACCTGGTTGCAGGCCGCGCTGATCTTGGGCCGATGCTCCTTGAGGCACGCCAGGATGGTGAGGTCGCCCTGGTCGATGACCGGGCGGCAGAATTTCTGCACGTCGCGCGTACAGGCCTTCTGCTCCTCCTCCGTTCCGCTGCGCTGCGCTTGCTGGGCGAAGGCGACATTCGACGAGACCGACATCGACAACAAGGTGAGGGCCAGGAGAGATTTACGCATCGTATTCCTTCATTTCGGCAGCATGAAATCCCGTTCCCGATTTGCGTTTCGGCATCGCCGGGGTGGATTTTGTTTGGATGGCAGGTGCCGCGTAACGCAGCGACGTGCACAGGACAAGCATGGCAAATACGGCTAAATTTACGGCGATCTCAGCGCGGTAAATAACCGGCTGATATCTAACGTGTATTTCTGCCACACTTTCTTGGAAATTGGTTCTTGCAGACGGTCTAGCGCGAAGCTAGATGCTGCGCCGACGGAGTTGACGCAACACCTTGATTCCCGTCGGTCGCTTGCGGCGTTTCTTCCTGCCGCGACCGCCCGGAAACAGCATCCGGTCATTTGAACCTAACATACTGCGGGAACACTAAATCTTCGATGCGGCGAGACGTATCTTTGCAAAGAACGTCTATTTTGAGGGGAAAACTCACGATGAAACTGTTTGGTTCCAGCTTGCTCGGTCAGGCTCTCGCAGCGGCCGGCGTCGGCGCCGCGCTTATGTTGTCGGTCACTGCAAGCCATGCCCAGGCGGGAGGCCCGTTTGCCGGTTTTGACGGAAACTGGAGCGGCTCGGGCACGGTCGCGCTCTCCAACGGCACCACCGAGAACATCCGCTGCAAAGCCGACTACAAGGTCAACGCCAACGGGCTCGGCCTGAAGCAAAACCTGCACTGCGCCAGCGACAGCTACAAGTTCGACCTGTCGAGCGACGTCACCAGCCAGGGTGGCCGCATCTCCGGCAACTGGAGCGAAAAGAGCCGGAATATTTTCGGCAATCTGCAGGGCACCGCCGGCGGCGGCCAGATCGAGGTGTTCGTCGAAGCGTCGGGATTTGCGGCCAACCTCAATCTGCGTACCACCGGCAACAAGCAGAGTGTGCAGATCGACTCCAAGGGCGAGATCCGCGGCGTCAAGATCACGATGTCGAGGACCTGACGCTGCCCTTCGAAACAGCATGAAACGGCAGCGCCCGGCGCTGCCGTTTTCATTTGGCGACCTAAGCTGGATCAGCCGAATTTCCAGCCCCAATGCGCGTCGCCGCGGTCGCGACGTTCCGTCACCTCGATGCGCATGAAGCGATCATGCGCGAGCGCTGCCCCCACCCATAATTCGTTCCAGGCGTCGAACACCGCGGGCGACAGCGCTTCATGTTCCGCCATCAGGCGCCACGAGCTCTGACGTACCGTCGCGCCTGAACCTTCTATCTGTAGCTCCGCATCATCATCCTGCCCCCTCGCCAGCCGGGCGAAGGCTTTGGCGAAACCCGCCGCTCCCGCTTCGACGCCACCCAACAGCGCAGCGACTTCGTCGAAGGTGTGCATCCCGACGAGCCGCGCCGCAGCGCCCGCGAGATGGCCGCCCTCTTCCGGGCCGAGCATCCTGATCGTTTCCGGCACGATCGAGGTGACGTACTCCATCGCATAATTGCGCAGCACCTTCTGCAGCCGCTCCTCCGGCCATGTCGTCGCCGGCAGCCGCGGCGCGAGATCGGCCCGGAACGGCGGACAGCGCTCGCCGGGCGAAAACTGCAGCCGCTCCTCGGGCGCGAGGTCGCGATCCCACTCCTTGTAGTACCCCTCCAGCCCCGGCTGGCCATCGACAGTCTGCCCCGTGCAGACGAAGCCGAGCCGGGGATTGCCGAGCACCACGCCGTTGTTGGCGTGCCATCCGCGCAGCATCGCCCGCGATACTTCGGAGGGGATTCCGCAAATCGCGGTGCCGGACCAGATCCAGCGCGGCGGCGGATAACGCACCCAGGCCTTGCTGTCGCTCTCGTAGATGTACTCGACCTTCACGCCGCCGACCTGATTCGAGAGATAGTGATACTGGGCGCACGCGACCGCATGCGGAAGCCGATCGAGGCCGAGCTTCTTCAATCCGGGAAGGAAGCGGGCCAGTTGCTGCCGCCGGAAAGTGCGGAACACCACCTCGGCCGCGCGCGGCGCACCGGCCCGTGAGGCCAGCATCAGGATCAGGCCAGTGAGGTAGGAATGATAGATGTGTTCGACCGCGCGATAGGCGGCAGCATCCGCCACAGGGCGAGCAGCTAATCCCGCAGACGTCATTCCTCAGCCTCTCATCGGCAAGCCGTTGACCGCAGCCCGTGTTTAGTCGGCAGGCTCGTTATTCCGCCGGCTTGGCGTGGCTGACGCCGCGAATCTTTTCCGACAAATTGATCAGGAACATCGAGGTTGGCCGCAGGATGAAGAGGTCCGCAACCAGAGCCGCAATCATCGAGAACGCGCTGAGCCAGCCGAACAGCCGCAGCGACGGCAGGTCGGAGAACACGGTGACGACGAGGCCGCAGGCCAGCACCACCGTGGTCAGAATCAGCGCCGGACCGACCAGCACGGTGGCACGCTCGACCGCCAGCGCCGAGCCGACACCCGGCTTGCTCTCCAGCCGCAACCGGTTGAGGAAGTGGATAGTGGCGCTTAGCCCCAGGCCGAACGACACCGTCAGCGCGACCACGCTGGCGAATTGCAGCCCCTCGCCCATTATCCACAGCACCGTGCCGGACGCTACCACCGGGAAAATGCCGGGCAGAATGCAGGAGAACATCACCACGACCGAGCGGAATGCGAGGCCGATGAAGATCGCAACTATGAGGAACTCGATCGTCAGGCCGTGATTGAGTTTCTCGATCATGTTGGCGCTGTTGCGCGCGGCGATCGCCGACAGGCCGGTGACGGCGATTTCGAAGCCTGGATGCTCGGCCCGTACCTTGTCGAGCGCCTTGTCGAGCTTGTCGACGACGGGAAGGATCTCGCTCGAATCGAGATCGGGAACGCGGCCCGACACCACCACGGCATCCTGATCGGCCGAGATGAAGCGGCGGACCAGATGTTCGGGGATGACGCTGACATATTCCTTCAGCGTTGCGACATCACTGCTGCCGGCTTTCTCGGCGAGCCAACGGCGCAGGGTTTCAAGCGACCAGACGTTGCCGACACCGGCCGATTTCTCGACCATGGAGTGAACGTCGGCGATCGCCTTCAACGTATCCGGCGCGTAGAGCGAGGCGCCCTTGGGGAATTCGATCAGCACGTCGATCGGATTGGCGCCGGTGAGCTTGGCGTCGAGACGGCTCGATGCCGCAACCGCCTGCCGCTTGTCCGGTACCTGATCGGCAAGGCGATAGCGCGGCTCCAGGGTGGCGTAGATGAAGCCGAGGCCGGCGACGAGCAGCAACGCGAGCAGGCTGAACAGCCCGGGGCGGCCGACCATGCGCACCGCGATCCAGTAACAGAAATTGCGCAGCGCCTGCACGCCGGCGTCGGCGCTCTGGAATTTGACTGCGAAAATCTTCTCGTTGCGGACGAACAGCACGCCGAACACCGGCACCAGCGACAGCACGGCCACCAGCGCAATGATGGTGGCGGCAAGTCCGGCCTCGCCGAACTTGCGGATCAGTTCGGAATCGGAGAATTGCAGGGCGATGAAGGATATGCCGGCAGTGCCGTGGGTCAGCACGCAGGCCGGGCCAACCACCAGCACGGCGTTGGTGAAGGCGGTCAATTTGTCCTGGCCCGCGATCAGGCGGTCGCGCGCCGCGAACGTTAGCTGCATCGAGTCCGAGAAGCTGATCACCATGATGAGCGGCGTCATCACGTTCAGGAACATGTTGAGATTGAAACCGGCCCAGCCGAGGCTGCCGAGCGCCAGCAGGATCGCGATGATCGGCGGAAAGGCCGCGACCACCATGAACGATATCTTGCGGAAGAAGATGATCGCGATGATGCAGCCGGCAAGAATGCCGAGGACGTTATAGGTCAGCCCGTCGCGCTTGACCGCGTTGCGGATCTCGAGCTGCATGACGGGAACGCCGGAAAGCTGGGCGTTGAGACCACTGCCGGCGAGATCCTCGGCCATGATCTTCCGCATTTCGCCGACTACCGTGCCGAGTTCGTTGGACGAAACGACCTTCGGCTCCAGCGACAGCACGATCAGCGCCAGCGTGCCGTCCTCCGACAACAGCTTGCCGCGAATGATTTCGTTCGATTTGACGGTCTCGGCGAACTTGTCGTAGGCGGCGCCTTGCGGCAGTTCGGGCGGGAACAGCGCGGCCGGCAACTTGCCGGGCTCCGGCGCCTGACGCGCCGAAAACAGCGAGACCAGACCGCGCACGCCCTCGATCAGTTGCAGGTCGGTGACCATGTCGCGGATCTTTTCGAGGTTCTCGCGGGCCAGCAGCGTCTTGCCCTCGACCACGACCAGCACGTCGAATTCGGTCGCCGGGAAGCGCTTGGTCACAGCCTCATATTGCTTGTAGTCCTTGGAATCGGAGCGGAACAACTGGCTCAGCGAGTCATCGATCTTGATCCGCTCGATACCGAAGAGCGCAGCCACGATCAGCGCGGCGAGAATGATCATGGACACGATCGGCGCCTTGACGGCGATCAGGCCCATGCGCTCGAGCCCGAAGGCGATGCTCTTGCCCGGCGGCGGCTCCTCGATGGCTTCGACGTGGACGTGACTTTCGGAGTTCTTGTCGAGCATACCCTGTCCAGTTCTCACGTCGGCCTGTATGTGCAGCTTGGTTTATTTATGCAGCTTGGTGGCGCGAATGCGGCTTTGACAGCCCTATTCGATCGGCGCTAGCCCTTGAAATCACGCGGTAAATTAACCGGCGCCGTTTTACAGGGCCGAACCCCATCCGGCAAGCATGCGCGGGCCGGCAAATCGGCACGAAGATGACGAAAATGCGCGTTAAGTCTCTGATTTGCCACACCCGCCGGGCTCCGCTTGGGCCGTTCCGGCTAAGAACGCCAATGCCAGTCGCGATGGCGCGGCGCAACCGCGTCCGGTCAATTTTTCGGGAAGCGGCCCACGCGTGAAGATCGCGCCTGAAGTCACGCGGCGCTCAGTCCTTTTTCTTCTCCGCTTCCGTCCCGGCGCGGAGCGCTGACCGGGCGGAGATGAGCGCGGCTCCGCTTTCGTCTTTCAGCGCCACGCCGGTGATTTGGCGCGCGATGCCTTCACGCACCAGCCAGGCGATCTTGAAGGCGGCTTCGTCGTAGCTCAGGCCTGCACCGTGGATGTTGGACACGCAATTGCGCTTCTCATCGGTGAGGCCGATCCGCGGCGCAAAGGTCAGATAGGCGCCGAGGCTGTCGGGCGCCGACAGGCCGGGCCGCTCGCCAATCAGCATCACCACCAGCCGCGCGCCGAGCACATCGCCGATCTCGTCGCCGAGCGCCACACGCGCGCCCGATGCGACCACGACATGGCCGAGCCTAACTCCAGCCTCCGTCAGGCGGGGCGCAAGATGGCGAACCAGTTCGACGGCGTGACCATTGACGGCCGCCGGCGACAGTCCGTCGCCGACCACGATCACAACTTCGCTCGCGCCGCCGTTTCGCTTCTCCAGCGCGCGCCGCGAATCCGGGTCTAACATGCGTCCGAGATCGGGACGGCGCAGATAGTCGCCGCGATTGCGCGCCTGACTGGAGACTTCGCCGACCTGAAGGCCGAGGCCGGCCAATTCGCCAACCAGGCGCTGAGCATCGAAAGCAGCATGCACAGCATCGCGCGCGCGGGCGTGGTCGAGCGTGAAGGCGAGAAGCGCGTCGGTCGGCATGCTCGCGCCGGAGCGGCCGAGCCCGACGCGCGCCGGCGTCAGTTCCCGCAGGGCTTCGAGCGGGCGGGACGGCGGCGCCGGCGTTTTCATGGCTCGCTACTCGGCAGGGACCGAGGCCTCGCGCAGCCGGATCGAATAATTCGACGCGTTCTGCCGGCCGCTCGTGGCAGCGCGCGCGAATTCGATCAGGTGATGCGCAATCGTCGCCGAGCCAATCAAGCCTTCGATATCGCCGCAACGGAGCCGTCCCAGCGCGAACTTCCAGAACACTTTTCTGTAGTCGCCGAGCACGCCGACCTTCCAGAAGATGTTCCGGAGCATGATCAGCGCGCGCTTGATATTGGCCCAGCTCTTCTGCTCGGGCGCCACCGGCACCTTGATCCGCTGCGCATAGGTGTAGTCGCATTGATACTGGTAGCGCGCGTACAGCTTTTCCGGCTGATAGGCGACTTCCATGCACCTGCGCCAGGAATCGACCACCTGCTCATAGGGCAGCAGGAACTCTACATTGGAGTCACGACTGTCGTCGTGATTGAGCCGGCCCTCGCGCTCCAGCCGGTCCCACAGCGGCGTCTTCGGCAGCGCCTGCAGCAGATTGATCGTGAGCAGTGGAATCCGCGATTCATCGACGAATTCGAGCAGCGCATCCGCGGTGCCGGGCTTGTCGGTATCAAGCCCCATGATGATGCCAGAGACGACTTCCATGCCATAGGAGTTGATGGTGTGAATGCCTTCCTGGATCGGGACCATCATGTTGTGGTCCTTGTGCATCGCGTGCAGCGCGTCGGGATCGGGCGTCTCGATGCCGCAGAACACGGTCACGAACATCGCCTCGCGCATCAGGGCCAGGATTTCGGGGCGCTTGGCTATGTTGAGCGTCGCCTCGCAGGCGAGCCGCGTGACGTAGCCGGTTCGCTTCTGCCACTCGACGAGGTGCGGCAGCAAATCGAGCGTCGCTTTCCGGTTGCCGATGAAATTGTCGTCAACAAAATAGATCGTGTCGGTCATGCCGCATTCGCGCAACCTGTCCAGTTCGGCGACGATCTGCTGCGGGGTCTTCAGGCGCGGGTTGCGGCCATAGAGGCCGGGGATGTCGCAGAATTCGCACTGATAGGGACAGCCGCTCGAATACTGGATGCTGCCGAGCAGATATTTCTTCACTTCGGCCAGCTCGTAGGCCGGGATCGGAAAGTCGCTCATGGCAATGCGGTCGTTGGTTTTCAGCACGACCTGTTGCGCCGGCCGCGATGGATCGCGCGCCAGCCGCGCGATCAACTCGTCGGTGGCGTCGCCGAGTTCGCCGACATGCAGATAGTCGAACGAGGGATAGTAATCCGGGCACGCGCTCACCGAAGGCCCGCCGATCGCCACCGCGAGGTTGAAGGCGTGCGCGCGGCGGCAGATGTCGTTCATCTGCTGGCGCTGGATGTGCATGCCGCTCACGAACACCGCCTCCGCCCATTCGAAATCTTCCTTGGTGGCGGGGCGAATGTTCTCGTCGATAAAGCGAACCGGCCAGTCCGCCGGGAGATAGGCCGCGATAAGCAACAGGCCCTGCGGCGGCATGAAGGCCTGAACGCCGGCGGTCAGGGGATAGGCGTATTCGAATGTACCAAAAGAGGAGGTATAGCGCGGAAAGACGCACAGGATACGCCGTACCGTTCCGATGCCTTCAGCTCTCATCAAAATTCCTCAAGGCTGACATGAATTTAAGCACGACATTGAAAGCTGGGCCAGAAATTCTTCAACATTGTGACAGTCAGTTCTAACTCGTTGTGGGTCCTAACTCATTGTGGGTTCAATTGGTTGCAGGAAATCTTCTGGCCCTCAGGCCGGCGTTCAGGCGATCAGCCGCGAGGCAAATTCGGGCAGCAGCAGCCCCGCACTGCCCGCAAGCCGGAAATCGGCACCCGCAAGGCCGGTGCGCACCAACCAGTCGTCGAACTCCGGCGCCCGCTTCAACCCGAAGAGGTCCCGGACGTAGAGCGCGTCGTGGAACGAGGTCGACTGGTAGTTCAGCATGACATCGTCGGCGCCCGGCACCCCCATGATGAAGGTGACGCCGGCGGCGGCGAGCAGCGTCAGCAGATTGTCCATGTCGTCCTGGTCGGCCTCGGCATGGTTGGTGTAGCAGACGTCGACACCGAGCGGCAGGCCGAGCAGCTTGCCGCAGAAATGATCCTCCAGGCCGGCGCGGATGATTTCCTTGCCGTCATAGAGATATTCCGGACCGATGAAGCCGACCACGCTGTTGACCAGAAGCGGATCAAACGCGCGCGCTACCGCATAGGCCCGCGCCTCGCAGGTTTGCTGATCGACGTTGTGATGGGCATTGGCCGAGAGCGCCGAGCCCTGCCCGGTCTCGAAATACATCACGTTGTCGCCGACCGTGCCGCGGCGAAGCGACAGCCCCGCCTCGCGCGCCTCGCGGAGCACCGCGAGATCGACACCAAAGCTGCGGTTGGCAGCCTGCGTTCCCGCGATCGACTGGAATACCAGATCGACCGGAGCGCCCTGCCCGATCAATCCGAGCGTCGTAGTCACATGGGTGAGCACGCAGGCCTGCGTCGGGATCTGCAGTCGCGAGATGATGCCGTCGAGCAGGCGCAACAACTCGCCAATGATAGCCGGATCGTCGCTGGCAGGGTTGATGCCGATGCAGGCATCGCCCGATCCAAGCAGGATGCCATCGAGGATCGAAGCGGTAATGCCCTTGGCGTCGTCGAAGGGATGGTTGGGTTGCAGCCGCACGCTCATCCGCCCCTTCAGGCCGATAGTGTTGCGAAAAGCCGAAGTCACGGCGCATTTTTTGGCGACCAGGATCAGATCCTGGTTGCGCATCAGCTTCGAAACGCCGGCGGCCATTTCCGGCGTGATCCCGCGCGAAACCTTATTGAGCGTTTCGCTGGTTGCCGCGTCGGACAACAGCCAGTCGCGAAAGCCGCCGACGGTCAGCGAGGAAATCGGCGCAAAGGCCTGCGCCTCATGGGTATCGAGGATCAGCCGGGTGACCTCGTCGTCCTCGTAGGGGATCACCGCCTCGTTGAGGAATTGCTTGAGCGGCACGTTAGCCAGCGCCATCCGCGCCGCGATCATCTGTTCCGCGCTTTCGGCCGCGACGCCGCCAAGACGATCCCCGGACCGCGGCGGCGTCGCCTTGGCGAGCAGCTCGCGCAAATCGTCGAACGCATAGGAGGTTGCACCGATGACCTGGCGATAGACCATGCTGACTTTCCTGCGCCCGTACCTGCTCCGTTGCCGCGCTACCCTATCACCACGCGCGCGACAGTGTGGAAGACGAGTCGATCCGATTTTCCGAGTGCGGCATGGCCGCAGCCACCCGCCTCCGGCTAGTTCAGCGTGCCGTAATAGCGACCGAAAAAGCTTATCTCATAAGCGAGCCCGGCGAACACGAACAGCACATGGAACCGCAGATTACGCGTTGTCGCGGCCACCGCGCACAGCAATATGAATACGCCAACCCGCGGGAGATACTCGAGTCCCAGCGATCGCAGATGGTCTTCGCCCTTTATCAAGGTGTCGACCACATCGAGCGCTTCTGTCAGCGCCACAAAGCCAAAGAACCAGCGGCGGCGGGAAAGAAAGTAGTCCTGATAACCCTTATATTCATCGAGGTCCTGAGGGAAAAGCAGAGCGCTCAGGAAATAGTACATCGATGCGTAAACGCAGACGAAGGCGTACAGGACAAACGTCCAGTGCTGGACGAAGCTCAGCCGAAACTCCCACCACCAGAACGTGACCACGTTCACGAGCGCCCAGGCGACCCAGCCCAGATGAACTGACCAGATCGGGTAGCGGCCGGGATGCTGGATCAATGCCGCAACGCCGCTTACCAAGCGCGTGACGCTGAGCCCAAGGATGATGGCAACCAGCACACGAATGTGAAGGTAGAGATCGACATTGCCCGGCAAGGCGGCACTTTGAGCCATTAAGTCCCCGTTCTCACCCACAATCGAAGTGGCGCGTCGCCTTGTGGCAACAGGCGTCGCGTGATGAATCGAGCGATGGCTTAAGGGTTGCGCGCTTGCCGCCCCGACAAGACGAGTTCGACCAGTTTCCGTCGCCGTGTCCGCTGTCTAGCTTGATTCGTGCGACAGGTGTTTGCCCGATGCGGACCACTTTTCGGAAACACGTGCCCGCTTGCGGCAATGGGTACGGCCCTTCCATTGGTGGCGTTACCGTCTCGGATCGAGGACCGCACCCGTAGGATTGGACGGGTTGCGCCGTCATGAGTGGCCTCGTCTTGGCGGCGGCCGCGGAACTCCCGGCGCCGGCCGCCAACGGCCACCTCCAATTGCACCGGTATATCAGAGCCCGTTTCGGTCGTGCAGAAATGCCAAATTTTCCCGGCAACGGGACGTGCATCAATGATACAACATATTGAATTTCCTATATAATTTTTCAACTGTTGCAGAATTTATAGTTTCTCGAATTAAGAATATGTCCATCAAAATTTAGCACAATTTGCAGATAGCCGACTGCGCTCACCATCCGCTGTGGAGCGCCGGTTGTAGAATCCCTAGCTCATTTTTGGTGGCACCATGGCATCCCGGTTTTCGCTTGCAGCCAAGTTGTACTCGATCTTCGCTCTGTTCGCGGTTCTGGTTGCCGCCATCACCGCCTTGTCCGATTACAACACCCGTCAGAATGCCGAACTCACCGAAGCGGTCTCGACTGCCAGCCACGCCGCGCTCAACGTCGAGCGCATCAATTCGCTGGTCTATGCCGTCGTGATGGAATCGCGCGGCGTCTACATGTCGACCGAGCCTGCCGTCGTGAAGAAATTCGGCGACGGGCTGCTCAAGTTCAACGAACGCATTCTCGAGGTCGTCAAGAACTGGGAGAGACTGGTCCAGGCTGACGACGCCCAGCAGTTCGCCACCTTCAAGAAGCGCATCGAACAGTTCGTCGACTTCCGCAAGGAGCTGGTTCGCCGAGGGGTCGAGATCAATGCGGCGGCAGGCCGCGAATGGGGTGACAACGACGCCAACCGCCAAGTACGCACGGCGCTGAACAAGGATCTCGAGGCCCTGTCCAAGGTCTACGCCGAACGCAGCAAGAGGCTGGCGCAGCAGACCGACACCAATCACACGATGGCCTTTGTGTTGACCTGCCTCGGCGTCATAGCGCTGGCGGTGGTCGTTATCGGCGTGCTGATCATCGCCCGTTCGATCGCCCTCCCGCTCTCGGTTATCACCGCGACTATCAAGCAGGTCGCCGACGGCGCCGAAGGCGTCGAGGTTCCCCATACCGGCCGCGCCGACGAAATCGGCGCGCTGGCCCGTGCAATCAGTATCTTCCAGGAAGCGATGGACCGAAACCGCAACCTCAATTCGCAGGTGCTGGAGGACTCGAAAGCGCGCGACGAGCGCACCCGTCACATCGAAGCCTCGGTCGATGCCTTCCGCGAAGCGATCGGCGGCGTGCTGCGCGCGGTGACCGACAATGCGACCTCGATGCGCGGCACCGCCCAGACCATTGCCAGCGTCTCGTCAGATGCCAGCGGGCGCGCTGTGGCCGCCTCCAGCGCGACCGAGCAGGCTTCCAGCAACGTTTCCGCCGTCGCCAGCGCCGCCGAGGAGCTGTCTGCTTCCGTCGAGGAAATCGGCCGCCAGGTGCGCCAGTCGGCCAGCGCCGTCGAGCAGGCCGGCCAGCGCACCGAGAAATCGGTCGCCGAAATCGAGGGGCTTGCGGCTGCGACCCAGCGCATCGACGGCGTGCTCAGCCTGATCCAGGCGATCGCCGAGCAAACCAACCTTCTCGCGCTCAACGCCACGATCGAAGCCGCCCGCGCCGGTGACGCCGGCCGCGGCTTTGCCGTGGTCGCCCACGAGGTCAAGGCGCTCGCCGAGCAGACCGCCAAGGCGACCGCCGAAATCGGCCAGAACGTCGGCCTGATCCAGACGTCGACCAAAACCTCCGTCGAAGCGGTTCGCGAAATCGGCAATGCCGTGCGCGAGATCAACGAGGTGACCTCCATCATTGCCAGCGCGATCGAGCAGCAGGATGCGGCGACCCGCGAGATCTCGGTCAACGCGCAACTGGCAGCGCAGGGCAACGGCACGCTGGTCGTCAATATCGGCTCGCTCAGTGACGCCATGGGCACGACGAGCACGGCAGCGACTTCGGTCCTCACCGTATCCAGCGAACTGACGGCGACGGCCGAGACGCTGTCGCGCGAGGTCGAGAAATTCTTCCGCAACCTGCGTGCGGATTCGTCCGAACAGCCGCGGCGAACCGGCACCTAAGCGGACAGCGTTTCCGGTTCGCCGCCAGAGGTGACCAAAGGAGCCCACCAAATCGGGCTCCGCAAAGTTCGCCAAGGCTTCGGGTTGCACTGAAACCGCCGACACTCCGATCATTGACCCTCGGCATAATGCGACTGACCCCAGTGCGACATAGGCCAGTCCGGCCGCTTACCTGGGACTCCAGGAAGCCTCTTCCAGAACGGCGGTTTACGCCGGCATTCAGGGCACAGGGCCTTACGAGTCGTTCTGGTCGGATGGTGCCGCAGAGTTGAGAAGCTGGGCAATAGTGGTAGCGTGTGAAGCATACAACAGACAGATGACCGTCTTTGGAATCATAATCCTCCCATTCGTCGAAGGGCAAACCTCCAAATGCACAGACGGAGACGAGAATGTTCCGAGGCGTCTTAGGGCTGCAACATCGATACTTTTAGCGGCAACAGCTACCGCTCAAGATGTGAAGCGAATTTCCGCAAACGGCACTGAGCTTGCCTATGTCGAATTGGGGCGAGGCGATCCGGTCATATTTGTCCATGGTGGCCTGCAAGACTACCGAATGTGGGCCGGTCATCTTCCGAAATTCGCCGACCGCTATCGCGCCATCGCGTACAGTCGCCGCAACAATTTCCCGAACGAGAGCAGCCCGGAAGGGATGCCAGATGGAGCCGCGGATGCCCACGGCGAAGACCTCGCGGCCTTGGTGCGCGCGCTCGGACCATCAAAGGTTCGAGTGGTGGCGCATTCTTCTGGGGCGCACGCGGCTCTTTTTTTCGCTGCGTCGCACCCGGAAATGGTGACCAGTCTCGCTCTAAACGAACCGCCCGCGGCGGGTATGTTGGCTGGTACCTCCGATGGGGCTGATGTACTTAAGGAGTTCGGTGGCAAACTGGCCGCGGCGAGAGAAGCCATTAGGGCTGGAAATGCCGAAGTTGGTATTCCGCTTTTCGTAAATGGAGTAGGCGGCGCCGGGGCCTATGAGCGCCGTTCCGATGTCGATAAGCAAATGAATTTAGATAATTTTGCGACCTACCGGGCCGACGCGATGACGAAACGCCCGAGACCCGTCTTCACCTGCGATATGGCCAAGACCATCAATGCGCCGACGTTGCTGTCAAATGGTGAGTTGAGCCCGAAGTTCTTTCACAGGATTATCGATCAGCTCGCGATCTGCCTGCCTAACCAGGAGCGGACAACTATCGCCGGCAGTTCGCATACCGTTCCCTCCGAGAAACTGGATGCGTTCGACCAAGCCGTGCTGGCATTTTTCAGTAAGCACTAATTGTTCCTTGTGACGTCGAGGAATCGCAACAATCACTCGATCAATGATGCGCTGATGGCCGCTCCTGCACGGCGCGAACGTGGCCCTACAGCCTAAGCCGACCGCACGGTCGCGAGGAACTTGCCCACCTCGGCCTTGAGGCGCTTGTTTTCGTTGGAGAGCAATTGCGCTGACGCCAGCACTTGTGATGACGCCGTGCCGATTTCGCCGGCGCCACGGTTGACGTCGGCGATGCTGGTCGCGACCTGGGTCGAGCCCACCGCCGCCTGCTGCACGTTGCGGGCGATTTCCTGGGTCGCCGCGCCCTGTTCTTCGACGGCGGCGGCAATCGCTGCCGCGATTTCGGAAACCCTGCCGATAGTGCCGCTGATCTCCTTGATGGCGAGCACCGAATCCTGGGTCGCCGCCTGCATCCCGGCGATCTGGGTGGAAATCTCGCTGGTGGCCTTGGCGGTCTGCGTGGCGAGCGTCTTGACCTCCTGGGCAACCACCGCAAAGCCGCGGCCGGCGTCGCCGGCACGGGCGGCTTCGATAGTCGCGTTGAGCGCCAGCAAGTTGGTCTGCTCGGCAATCGTGGTGATCAATTTGGTGACGTCGCCGATACGGCTCGCGGCATCAGATAATTCCGCAATCCGGGCGTCGGTTTTTTGCGCCTGAACCACCGCTTCGTTGGCGATCCTGTTGGAGTTCGCGACTTGTCTGCCGATTTCATTGACGGAGCTGGCCATTTCCTCGGTGGCGGACGCGACCGATTGCACGTTGGTAGAGGTTTCCTCCGAAGCTGCGGCGACGACGGTGGAGAGCTCCTGGGTGGCGGCGCTGCTGTTGGTCAGGACGGCTGCAGAGTTTTCCAGCTCGGCCGACGCCGAGCCGACATTTTCGACGATATCGCCGACCGCAATCTCGAAGCTTTCGGCCAGATTGTGCAGCTCGGTGCGGCGGGCGGCTGCCAGCTCGCGGTTCTTTTCTTCGCGCTCCGCCGTCTCGCGTTCGGCCTTGGCGATCGCCTGCACCTTGAATTCCTGGATTGCATGCGCCATCTGGCCGACTTCATCGCGACGCTCGAGGCCCGGTAGCTGGACCTCGAAATTTCCGCTCGCCAGTTCGCGCATCGCCTTCGACATCGCCACAACCGGGCGGGAAATGCTTCGACCGATCAGAAACGAAACGAGGATACCGGCCAGTGCAACCGCCAGCAGGGCCGCCATCAGCGTCATCTGCTGTTGCTCGAGCTTGATTCCGGCACGGGCAATCTCCCGATCCTTGCTCTCGCTGCTATGCGTGATCAGGTCGTCCGCCAACTTTTCGATGACGGCAAAGTTGCGTTCTGCGCCCTTGATGAATATCAGCGCCGAACCGGCGTCGCCGTCGGCCATCTCGATCGCGTTTTTCGATTGCTTGAGATAGCCCGCGACAGCAGCTTTCAGCTTATCGAAAGTCTCCGGGCCGACCCCGTCCTTGATG
Organism: Bradyrhizobium valentinum; assembly: GCF_001440405.1. Classification (GTDB taxonomy): domain Bacteria; phylum Pseudomonadota; class Alphaproteobacteria; order Rhizobiales; family Xanthobacteraceae; genus Bradyrhizobium; species Bradyrhizobium valentinum. Next base: position 27,603 of record NZ_LLXX01000030.1, on the reverse strand, counting down.
CCTTCGACGGCCTTCAGCGCGTCGGAAATCTTGCCGGCTGCTGCGGAAGCTTCGTTGGCGACCGCAGCTACTTTCTTCTCGTCCTTTTCGTTGGCTGCGGTGGCAGCAAGACGATAGAGCTTGGCGTGCGCCGTCCACACCGTGGTGGTGAGATCGTTGGCCAGCTCCGATTGCCGCACGGGGCCGGACACCAGCGCATCGACGGCGGCCTGATTCGACCGCAACGTTTGCAACGCATGGGCGCCAAGCCCGATCAGGACGAGGATCAGGAAAGCCGGCGCGAGCTGGACCTTCCACGAAAGACCAATGTTCTTGATCCAGCCGAGCATGTCACCCCTTCAGTGCGGCGATCGCCGCACAACAACGCAAACGCTTGATCGGGGTCAGAGCTTGTAGACGCCTGCGCAGACGGCCGTGTTGTCCAGCTTCTCGCAGTACATTTCCTTCGGCTCGACCTTCTTGCTCACCGGGTTGACGAATTTGTAATCCTGCCAGAACGAGGCCTGCTTGGCGGCGAGTTCAACGCGCTCCTTGACGTAGAGCTTGCCGTCGACGTCCTGTGCATCGATCAGGTCTTTGCCGACGAATTTCTCGTTCGAGCCGTGAGCCAGCACTTTGCCGTCAAGCTGGTAGACCACGACATAGAGATCGCGATCGCGGAACTTGCTGGCCTTGTTGGTGATCTCCGGATACGCCTTTTCGACGCCCTGCTCCTTGATGAAGGCAACCGCCTGTTTGACCATGGCGACGGCTTCGTCCTTGTTCGCTCCACCGCCCGCACTGGCGGCGCCTCCGAGAACGAGCATGGCTGCCACGGCAGAAACGAACGGCTTTGTTGACCAATTGTTCACGATTGTCTCCCGGCTATGTGGGTTGGACTTGCAGACGCGGTTCCGCGCACGTCAGGATGGCGGAAAAAGAGCAAAGCTTCCGTTAAGCTGCCTATCCGTAGTGCAGCGGAGATTGGCGCGGCTTAACGCTGCGGCAGGATAACCGGTTGTTAAGAAGTGAGGCGTGGGAGGTATTCCGCCTCACTCCACCAGCAGCACGTCGACCGCAACGCTGAGCTTCTGCTTGCGCGATCCGACGATGATGCCGTCGACCGGCGAGACGTCGGAGAAGTCCCGTCCCACCGCCAGGATGACGTGGTCGTTCTCGACCAGGAGGTCGTTGGTCGGATCGAACCCGATCCAGCCGAACTCGGCGCCACACCAGAGCGAAACCCAGGCATGGCTGGCGTCGGCGCCTTGCAGACGCGGCTGGCCGGCGGGCGGAATGGTGCGAAGATAGCCGCTGACATAGGCCGCCGGCAGGCCAAGCCCGCGCAGGCCCGCAATCATCACATGGGCAAAGTCCTGGCAAACGCCGTGGCGCTTCTCGAACACTTCCCTGAGCGGCGTCGAGATTACCGTGGCCTTAGGGTCGTACCTGAAATCGTTGCGGATCCGGTGCATCAGGCTGGCGGCGCCTGAGAGGATGCCGCCGCCTGGCGGGAAGCTTGGCGCGGCATAGGCGGCGAGCGGCGCCAGCACCGGCACCAGCGAACTCGCAAAGACATATCCGACCGGCGAGGCCGGGCCGAGACTGGTGGCCTCGAAAGCCACATCGCGGATATCTTCCCATGACGGGCTCGGCGCATTGCGCGCCGGCGCCTTGCGCGACACCGAAACCCGCGAGCGGGAATCGATCCGCAAGTTGCGATGCGCGGTCTCGATCAGCACGCTCTCGGTATGGGTTCCGAAAAAATCGTGCCGCACCGTGCGCTCGGCCGGCCGCGGCCGGATCTCGACCGAGTGCGAGATCAGTTGCTGACCGTCGCCGCTCCGCGGCTCCAGCCGCAGCGAGCACCGCGCAAAACTCACCGGGCTCTCGTAAGCGTATGTCGTGACGTGACGGATATCGTAGATCACGCGAGGCCCGTGAGCTTCTCCGGGCGGCTCGCATTGGGCCCGTGCGGGAAGTAATGCAGGCCGATGGCGTCGGCCAGGTTGAGCAGATCCTGCTCCAGCGCGAACAGGCTCTTGACATCAAGCGTTGCGGCTTCGGCTGTCGTCAGCGTCGCCTGCAATGCCACCGCCAGCCGCTGCGGCCGCTCGATCAGGCCGTGCTCCTTCAGGCTCGGCAGTGCGGAGATGTGATCGTTCAGCGCGGCAACCTGAAACGCGACCGAGCGCGGATTATAAGGATCGAGCACCGCGAGATCGCGCACCGGCGCCAGCGCCGGACCGACCAGATAGCGCGAGCGATAGGTGATCTGGCAATCCACCAGCGTCAGCAGCACGTCGAGATCTTCCTCGCCGGCTTCGTCATAGGCAAACTGCCGCGCAAAGCGCACGGTGTTGATGGCGCGCTCGGCGCGGCGGCCCATATCGAGAAAGCGCCACCCGGCGGCGCGGTTCATGTTCTCCTGCGCGAGACCTGCAAGGCTCGCCAGCTCCTGCAGCGTCAGTTCGGCAGCGCTGACGATGCTGTCGTCGTCGTCGACCTGCAGAGCGAGACGCTCCACCATCTCGGTGATGATCTGCCAGGCGTCGGGTGAAAGCCGCTCGCGCAACGAGGATGCGGTCCGCTGCACCGATCGCACCAGCGACAGGGCCGAGCCGAACTTCTCCTCGCTTTGCAGCGCCTCGGCGATCACCCGCGCGGGGTTGGTCCGTGTCGCCTGCGAGGTGGCGCCCCAGGTCACCAGAATTCGCTGGATGCGCTCGACCGAATGCAGCGCGGTTGACGCTCCCTTGACCGGATCGCGCGTCGAGGTGCCGAGCGCACGGATCAGCCGCAGCGTCGCCTCGGCGCGCTCGAGGTAGCGGCCGAGCCAGAACAGATTGTCCGCGGCGCGGCTTGGCACCACGCCCGCGATCCGCCTGATCCGCACGGTGTCGGCGCCGGGCAACAGCGTGGAAGCCGATACCGCCTTGTCGGACACCACCCAGACATCCGCCGACCGCGCGCCATCGCCCATCGATACTGCGCGGGCATCGGGCTCGTCAGCGATCCGGCAGAAGCCGCCAGGCAGGATCGTCCAGCCCTGGGGCGTTGCCGCGGCAAATACCCTGAGCACAAACGGGCGCGGCGTGATCCGGCCCTGCTCCCACACCGGCGTCGTCGAGAGCCGCACCAGCTCCTGACCGACATAATCGATGCCGCGATCGGTGATCGCCTGCCTGAGCCGGTCGCGTTCGGCGGACGGCAATTCGCCTGATAGCACCGGCCCATGGCTGGAAAAGCCCGGAACGGCGCGGCCATAGGCGCCCTCGATCGCAAAATCCTCCAGCCGCGACAGCACTTCCTCGCGCGCGGATTTCTGCCCGCACCACCAGGTCGCGATGTGCGGCATGATCAAGGTCTCGCCGAGCAAACGCCGGCACAGGCTCGGCAGGAATCCGAGCAGTGCCCTCGCTTCCAATACGCCCGAGCCCGGCATGTTGGCGACCACGACGCCGTTCTTGCGCAGCACGTCGATCAGGCCGGGCACGCCGAGATGCGACGATGCATCGAGCTCGAGCGGATCGAGGAAATTGGAATCGACCCGGCGCAGCAACACGTCGAGCCGCTTCAAACCGGCGACGGTGCGGATATGGACGCGGTCGCCGCTGACGGCGAGATCGTCGCCCTCGACCAGGAGGAAGCCGAGATAGCGCGCCAGCGTTGCGTGTTCGAAATAGGTTTCGCTGAACGCGCCCGGCGTCAGCAACCCGATCCGCGGCTCATCGCGATCGGCGCTGGCGCGCAGCGAATCGCGGAACGCTTCGAAGAACGGCGCCACGCGTTCGACATTCATCGACTTGTAGAGACTGGAAAAGGCGCGCGACAGCACCAGGCGGTTTTCCAGCGCGTAGCCGGCGCCTGACGGCGCCTGGGTGCGGTCGTTGAGCACCCACCAGCGCCCATCAGGGCCGCGGCCGACATCGGCTGCATAGAAATGCAGATAGCGGTTTCCCGGCGGTTTGACGCCGCAAACCGCCCGCAGATATTCGGTGCTGCCGGCGATCGCGGCCGCAGGCACCGCGCCATCGGCGACCAGCCGGCCCTCGCCATAGAGATCGCGCAGTACCATTTCGAACAATTGGGCGCGCTGCGCGATACCCGTGGTCAGTTGCTGCCAATCGGCCTCGTCGATGATCAGCGGCAGATGGCTGAGCGGCCACAGCCGGTCGGCAGTCTCGCCGGGCGCGCGATAGGTGACGCCGGCCTCGCGCAAATGCCGGTCGGCGGAGGCGAAGCGCCGCTCAATATCAACGGGCGAAAGCGCCGCAAAGGCATCGAAGAAGCGGCTCCACGCCGCGCGGGGCGCACCGTCCTCGCCGATGTATTCGTCGGGAATGCCGGGCAGTCGCGCATAGTCGCGCATCCATTGCGCGATCCGGCGCTGGCCCGGTCGGGCCCTGCTCTCCTGGCTGCTGCCTTGGCCCGTCATTCTCGACTCCCTTGGGGCGTGCTTCTGAATAGATCAGAATCGCAGTCCCGGCCCCTTCTTTTTTTGACGCGTTTTCCGCTGGAAAACGCTATGGCAGGAGCGGCGTCCTCAAGTCGAGCGTCAAAGGGAATTCAATTGTGCGTTCCTCGGGCGGCGGGTCTACCCTGCCGGGGGTGTGGCCGTGATCCTGAAACCGGGCCAGCCGCCGCGCCTCCGCCTCGTAGGAATTGACCGGCTTGGTCTCGTAGTTGCGCCCACCGGGATGGGCGACGTGGTAGACGCAGCCGCCAAGCGAGCGGCCGTTCCAGGTATCAATCAAGTCAAATGTCAGCGGAGCATGAACGGGAATGGTCGGATGCAGCCCCGAGGCCGGCTGCCAGGCCTTGAAGCGGACGGCTGCGACCGCCTCGCCGGCGCGGCCCGTTGACGTCATCGGCATCCGCCTGCCGTTGCAGGTCACGACATGGCGGCCTTCGACGAAGCCTGTTGCCTTGACCTGCAGCCGCTCCACGGAAGAGTCGACACAGCGCACGGTGCCGCCGGCCGAGCCCTCTTCGCCAAGCACATGCCAAGGCTCCAGCGCCTGACGCAATTCCAGCGCGACGCCGCCATGATGGACGCGGCCGAACGCCGGGAATCGGAATTCAAGCTGCGCCGAATACCATTCCGGCGAGAATTCGTAGCCGGAATGCCTGAGCTCATCGAGCACGCCCTGAAAATCCTCCCAGAGGAAATGCGGCAGCATGAAGCGATCATGCAGCGCCGTGCCCCAGCGCACGAACTTACCCTGCTGCGGCTCGCGCCAGAGCTTTGCAATCAACGCGCGGATCAAGAGTTGCTGCGCCAGCGACATCCGCGGATCGGGCGGCATTTCGAGCGCGCGGAATTCGACCAGCCCGAGACGGCCGGTCGGCCCGTCGGGCGAATAGAGCTTGTCGATGCAGATTTCGGCGCGATGGGTGTTTCCGGTGATATCGACGAGGATGTGCCGGAACAGCCGGTCGACCAGCCAAAGCGGAGCCTCGATACCGGGCGGCGGCACGTGCGCGAGCGCAATTTCCAGTTCATAGAGCCCGTCATGGCGCGCCTCGTCGATGCGTGGCGCCTGGCTGGTCGGGCCGATGAACATGCCGGAAAACAAATAAGACAGCGAGGGATGGCGCTGCCAGTACAGCACGAGGCTCTTCAGGAGATCAGGACGCCGCAGGAACGGCGAGTCCTGTGGCGTCGAGCCGCCGACCACAACATGGTTGCCGCCGCCGGTGCCGGTGTGGCGGCCGTCAACCAGAAAGCGGTTGGCCCCGAGCCGGATTTTTGCGGCGTCTTCATACAGGCCGAAGGTGATGTCGACAGCGTCGCGCCAGCTTTGCGCCGGCTGCACGTTGATCTCGATGACGCCAGGATCAGGCGTCACCTTGATGACCTCGATGCGCGGATCGTAAGGCGGTCCATACCCCTCGACATGAACCGGGATCTGCATCTCCTCGGCGGTCGCCTCCACCGCCGCGATCAGTTCGAGGTAGTCTTCGATCTTCTCGACCGGCGGCATGAAGACGCACAACACGCCGTCGCGGATTTCGACAGCCACCGCCGTGCGCACCGGCTTGGGTTTTGGCCTGGATGTCGGCTCCGACTTTGCCGGCTCGCCTGCCGCTGCGGTGTCTTTATCCTCGACCGCGAGTTCCAGACGCGGCTCCATCGGATCCTGTTCGACGACATAGGGATATTCATCCGGAGGAATATCCGGCAGTGACGACATCGGCAGCCGCAGTCCGAGCGGGGAATCGCCCGGTATCAGGAAAAGATGGTCACGTCGGAGCTGCCAGTGCTCGCTCATCCAGCCAGACGCGTCAGCGCCCGCACGCTGGATCGGCAGCACGAAGCCGCTCGCCTTGTTGAGCCCGGTACTGAATACCCGCGCCATGCGAGCACGTTCTTCCGCGTCGGACAGTTTGGAGTCGGTCGGATCGACATTGACCGGCAAGGCGGCTTCCTTCTGCAGCCAGTGCACGGTGTCTTCATAGGCGGGCATCACATAGGCGGCGTCGAGGCCGAGCCGCTTCGCGGCGCCCTCCATAAACGCCTTAGCGTCTTCGACTATCGCCTTGTGCGGGTTGTCGATCTTCGCGATCAGGTCGGCATTCTTCCAGATCGGCGCGCCGTCCTTGCGCCAATAGAGGCCGAACGCCCAGCGCGGCAGGCTTTCGCCCGGGTACCATTTGCCCTGCCCGTAATGTAACAGCCCGCCCGGCGCAAAGCGCGCGCGCAGTTTGCGTATCAGCTCATCGGCCAGCGCCTGCTTAGTCGGGCCGATGGCGGCGATATTCCATTCCGGCGATTCCAGATCGTCGACGGAGACAAAAGTCGGCTCGCCGCCCATGGTCAGCCGGACGTCATCCTGCTTGAGATCGGCATCGACCTGCTCGCCGAGCGCGTCGAGACGCGCCCAGGATTCATCGGAGAACGGCCGCGTGATCCGCGGCGCCTCGCGGATGCGCCTGACGTTCATCTCGAAACCGAATTCGACGTTGGCGAAGCCGGCACTGCCACTGATCGGCGCCGCCGAGCGGTAGTGCGGCGTGGCGGCAACGGGAATGTGCCCCTCGCCCGTCAGCATGCCCGAGGTGACGTCGAACCCGATCCAGCCCGCGCCCGGAAGATAGACTTCGGCCCAGGCGTGCAGATCGGTGAAATCGCTTTCGACCTCGCGCGGTCCCTCGACGGGATCGATGTCGGGACGTAACTGGATGAGATAGCCGGAGACGAAGCGCGCCGCGAGGCCGAGGTGCCGGAAGATCTGGATCAACAGCCACGCCGAATCGCGGCACGATCCGAAGCCAGAGGCCAGCGTCTCCTCCGGCGTCTGAATGCCCGGCTCCATGCGGATGACATAGTTGATCTTCTTCTGAAGCTGCGCGTTGAGCCCGACCAGGAAATTGACGGTGCTGTCGGCTTCGCGCGGAATCTCTTTCAAGTAAGCTGCGAACAGCGGTCCCTGCTCCGCGGTGACGAGATAGGGCGCGAGCTCGGTCTTGAGGTCGGCGGGGTATTGAAACGGAAAGGAGTTGGCGTAGGGCTCGACGAAGAAGTCAAAGGGATTGACGACCGTCATCTGCGCGCTGAAGTCGACTTCGATTTTCAGTTCGGTGGCCTTCTCCGGAAAGACGAACCGCGCCAGCCAGTTGCCCTGCGGATCCTGCTGCCAGTTCACGAAATGGTTTGAGGGCGTGACCTTGAGCGAATAGCTCAGGATCGGCGTGCGCGTATGCGGCGCCGGACGCAGCCGAACGGTTTGCGGGCCGAGATCGATCGGTCGGTCGTATTTGTAGTGCGTAACGTGATGTAGTGCGACGAAGATCGACACGGACCGGAGACTCCAGCGGCTTTTTTAAGCAGAACACCGGTTCCGGGTGGGATCAAGCATTAACAACGGGCACGAGGTGCCTATGGGAAGTGCGAAACATTTGATGCCGTCATTCCGGGATGGTCCGAAGGACCAGACCTCAGATGCGCAATTGCGCATCGGGGAATCTCGAGGTTCCGGGTTCGATGCTTCGCATCGCCCCGGAACGACGAACTAATTTGTCACATCGTCGCCCCTAACACCCACGGCGCGAACTCGGCGCTGCCGAAGTCGAAACTCTCACTCTTGGTCGGCTGGCCGGATGCCGTTTTCAGCATCAGCTCGAAGATGCGCTGGCCGCATTGCTGCACGGTCTCCTCGCCGTCGAGGATGGTGCCGCAATTGACGTCCATGTCGTCTTCCATGCGCTTGTACATCGGCGTGTTGGTCGCGAGCTTGATCGAGGGCGCGGGCTTGCAGCCGAACACGCTGCCCCGCCCCGTGGTGAAGCAGACCATGTTGGCGCCGCCAGCCACCTGCCCGGTCGCCGCCACCGGGTCGTAGCCGGGCGTGTCCATGAAGACAAAACCCTTCTTGGTGATGGGCTCGGCGTAGTTGAGCACGTCGACCAGGTTGGTGCTGCCGGCCTTGGCCATCGCGCCCAATGATTTCTCGAGGATCGTGGTCAGGCCACCGGCCTTGTTGCCGGGGCTCGGATTGGCGTTCATCTCGGCGCCTTCGCGCCTGGTGTACTCTTCCCACCAACGCATCAGGCCGACGAGCTTTTCGCCGACCTCACGGCTGACCGCGCGCCGCGTCAGCAGATGCTCGGCGCCGTAGGTCTCCGGCGTCTCCGAGAGGATCACGGTGCCGCCGTGACGCACGAGGAGATCGCTCGCCGCGCCGAGCGCCGGATTGGCTGATACGCCGGAATAACCGTCGGAGCCGCCGCATTGCAGCGCCACTGTCAACTCGCTGGCCGGCACCGGCTCGCGCTTTACTTTGTTGGCGTCGGTCAGCGCCTCCTTCACGAAGGCAATTCCGGCCTCGACCGTCTTGCGGGTGCCGCCGACTTCCTGGATGTCCATCGCGCGCAGGCGGCCGGCGAGTTTCTGTTCCTGCATCAGCCCGCCGATCTGGTTGACCTCGCAGCCGAGCCCCAGCACGACCACAGCGGAAAAATTTACGTGCCGCGCATAGCCGCCGAGCGTCCGCCGCAAGAGCGCCAGCGGCTCGTCCTGCGTCATGCCGCAGCCGGTCTTGTGGGTCAGCGCCACCACGCCATCGACATTCGGGAAATCGGCCAGCGGGTTATCGCCGGTAAACGGATTCTTCTTGAACATGTCGGCAACGATGCCGGCGACATGGGCGCTGCAATTCACCGAGGTGAGAATGCCAATATAGTTGCGCGTGGCCACGCGCCCGTCGGCGCGGCGGATGCCGTCGAAGGTTGCAGGCAGATCGAAGTTCGGCACCGGCTTGACGTCGACGCCATAGGCATAGTCCTTGGCGAAATCGCCCATGCCGCAGTTCTGGGTGTGCACGTGCTGGCCCGGCGAAATCGGCGCGGTGGCAAAGCCGATGATCTGGCCGTAGCGGCGCACCGGCTCGCCCACGGCGATTGGCCTGATCGCGACCTTGTGGCCGGCCGGGATTCGCTCGACGGTCGTGACGCCATCGGCCACCACCATGCCGGGCGGCAGGCTCGCGCGCGCGATCAGCACGCCGTCGTCGGGATGCAGGCGGATCACAGGTGCCGGGGTCATGGGGTGTTTCTCCAGTGGTTCGCTTTAACCTCTCCCCATCCTTTACGGGGAGAGGTCGGATCGCATCGAAGATGCGATCCGGGTGAGGGGCAAGGCAGTGACTGAATCACTGGCGCAGTGCTCGCCGGATGGAGGCCCCTCACCCCGCCCCTCTCCCCGCAAGAGCGGGGCGAGGGAGAAGTAAGAGCTTAGGCCTTCCCGCCCGAGTCCTTCCTCGTCTGGTTCACCTGCATCTTGGCGTAGGTCATCATCAACCCGCTCTCGTTCGACAGCGTCACCAGCTTGAAGCCCATGTTGATGGCGCGCACCGCACCCTCGGCGCCGGAACAATGAATGCCGGGATTGAGGCCGCGCTTGCCGCATTCCTTGACGATCTTCTCGTAGATCTTGAGAATTTCCGGTTCGTCACGGTCGAGCTTCGGCACCAGGCCGTAGGAGAAGCCGAGGTCGGACGGGCCGATATAGACGCCGTCGATGCCTTCGACGTCGAGGATCGATTCCATGTTCTCGACCGCGGTCTTGGTCTCCATCATCGGCAGCAGCACGATCTCGTCGTTTGCCGTCTGCTGGTAGCTGCCGGCCGAGCCGTACATGCCGGAGCGGATCGGGCCATTCGAGCGCGTGCCCTTCGGTGGATACTTGGCGTACTGGACGAGGTTCTTGGCTTCCTGCGGAGTGTTGATCATCGGGCAGATCACGCCATAGGCGCCGCCATCGAGCACCTTGCCGATGATGCCGGGCTCGTTCCAGGGCACGCGGACCATCGGCGTCACCGGATGGCCGTTCATGGCCTGAAAGCACTGCACCATCGAGAGATAGTCCTGCACGCCGTGCTGCATGTCGACCGTGACGCTGTCGAAGCCGCACTGTGCGATCACCTCGGCGGAGAAGCCGGACGGGATCGCGAGCCACGCGTTCACCACGGCCTTGCCGGAGGCCCATACTTTCTTGACGTTGTTGGTTGCCATTGATCGCTTTCCCTTTGTAATCGTTACGATTGTTTGACTTCGTGGGGTGGATTAGCTGGTGGCGCGCTGAATGCTGGTTTCGCTGACGCCGACCTCGCGGGCGGTGTTGACGATGGCAGCCCAGGTATCATCAGGCAGCGGTACGCCGTTCCTGGTGCGCTCGGCGCGCATCTTGCGTTCGGGATCGCCGGGGACCAGCACGGACTCGACGCCGGCGATCGGCTTGGTTTCCCGGATGAAGTCGGTGTAGCGCGAGATTTCGCCGTCGAAGTAGTTGGCCGTGTCGATCACCTTGGGATCGATATAGAAGGCGAGCATTCCGTTGGCGAACTGCCGGCCTCCTGACGTCGCGCCGGTACCGGTGAGCGCGCCGCCGAGTAGCTCGCAGATGAAAGCGAGCCCCGAGCCCTTGTGCTCGCCGAAGGCGCGGATCGCGCCAGTCCCTTTGGTATGGTCGCGCGGCCCGTCGGGGGTGTAGGGACCGTAAAGCACCGACGGCTCCTCGCTCAGCGTGCCGTCGGCATCGACGAGCGCGCCGGTCGGCAGTTTCTTGCCGCCGCGGCTTGCCACCAGCACCTTGCCTTCAGCCACGATCGAAGTCGCGAAATCGAGCACGATCGGGTCCTGGCCCTGGCGCGGAATCCCGACGCAATAGGGCGCGGTCGATAGCCGCTTCTGCACGCCGCCGTAAGGCGCGACCAGCAGCGAGCCCGCCGCATTGACGAAGTGAACCGAGACCAGCCCTTCGGCGGCGGCCATCTCCGCCCAGTCACCGACGCGGCCGATATGCCCGGCGTTGCGCAACGCGACCGCGGCTAGCCCCGCCTTCTTGCATTTCTCGATGCCGGTCTGCACGGCGAACGGCGTCACGGTCTGGCCATAGCCGAACTTGCCATCGACCACAGCGAGCGACGGCGTATCGACGACGATCTCGGGGGTCTGGTTGGGAACGACGTTGCCGGTCTTCTTCCAGCGAATATAGACCGGCACCCGGATCACGCCGTGGCTGTCATGGCCGGTGAGATTGGCTGTCGTCAGATAGGTCGCGATGCGCCTGGCTTCCTCGGGCGAGGATTCCGAATGCGAAAAAACCTCGGCGACGAAATCGATGAGATTGTTGACTTGTATGGTGACCATTTTTTCGGATTCAGCCCTGACCTTGCACCGGGAAAGCCGGTGATATCAGCGGCAAACCCTGGAACTCCCACACCGGTTTTGATGACCGGCTTGGCCGGCACTTTGAGCGAAAAATCGCACGCGTGTCTACCATTAGACAAATGATTGCAATCATTTGCCCGGCCGTTATGCATCGGGCCGCTAGCATCATGCAAATTTGCGTTTACTCGTCCGCCTCAGTCTCTGCCTCACCGGACACTTCCATTTCCGCCAGGCCGCGTTCGAGCTCGCCCAGCATGTCCTGCAGCTCGGCAAGCTTACGCGCGCCATAGCGGCTGGTGATCTCGGCATAGATCGCTTCCGAGGTCGGTGCGACGGCCTCGATCAGCTTCAAGCCCCTGGACGAGATCGATACCTCGCCGCGGCGCAGATCGGCCTTGGCGGTCCGCCGCTCGATCAGATCGCGCGCTTCGAGATCGCGCAGGATTCGCGACAGGCTCGGCCCCAGCAGGAAGGCAACGCGCGCCAGTTCAGTCACCTCGATGGTATCAACCGCCGTCAGCGCGCGCAGGATCCGCCATTGCTGCTCGGTCAGGCCGTGGTTGCGCAAGGACGGACGGAACTGCCGCATGACCGCCTCGCGGGCGCGCAAGAGCGACATCGGCAGCGAACGCGAGAACTCGCGCATCGGCGCCCGGCGGGCCGCGGTCGTTCCCTCCGGCTCCAAACGCGGTCCGTTCGGCGATTTCTTACCTGCCATCTTCAGTGGTCCGCCATCAGGAATCGTGGATTCCGCGAGGATAAAGTTTTGCGCCGCAACAAGCATCAAATGAGTTTGCGCAGGATAACTTAACATGTTAAACAAATTTCAGCACGCGCTTTTTCAGACATGCCGGACGCGCCCATGGCCCTTTCGAAAGACGAAATCCGCAAGTCCGCCGAGCGGCTCGATCAGGCCGAAAAGACCCGCACGCAGATCCGCCAGCTTTCGCTCGAACATCCCGGCATAACGATCGAAGATGCCTACGCTATTCAGAAAGCCTGGGTCGAGATGAAGGTCGACCAGGGGCGCATCGTGAAGGGCCACAAGATCGGCCTGACCTCGAAGGCGATGCAGAGCGCGCTCAACATCGACGAGCCTGACTCCGGCATCCTGCTCGACGACATGTTCTTTGCCGATGGCGGGCTCGTCCCGTCCGATCGCTTCATCGCCACCCGCGTCGAGGCCGAACTCGCCTTCGTGATGAAGTCGCGGCTTTCGGGACCTGATTGCACCCTGTTCGACGTGCTCAACGCCACCGACTTCGTGGTGCCGGCGCTGGAGATTCTCGATACACGGGTTGAACGCGTCGATCCGCAAACCAAAGCTAGCAGGAAGATTTTTGACACCATCGCCGACAATGCAGCGAATGCCGGTATCGTGCTGGGCGGCCGTCCGATCCGGCCGATGGACGCCGACTTGCGCTGGATTGGCGCACTGTGTTTCCGCAACGGCCAACTCGAGGAAACCGGGCTTGCGGCCGGCGTTCTCAACCATCCCGCGACGTCGGTAGCATGGCTTGCCAACAAGATCGCACCGAACGGGCTGGCGCTGGAAGCCGGGCAAGTGGTGCTGGCGGGATCGTTCATCCGCCCGATCGAGACCCGCAAGGGCGACACGATCCAGGCCGACTACGGCCCTTACGGCTCGGTGAGCTGCTACTTCGCCTGACGCGTTAAGAGAGTTGGAGCAATCGCAAGATGCCGCACTTCACGATTGAATATTCAGGCAATCTCGATCGCCACGTTGACATGGGCGCGGTCGTGGAACTGGTTCGCAAGGCCGCGGTCGAAACCGGCATCTTCCCGCTCGGAGGTATTCGCGTCCGCGCTATCAAATGCGAGCACTATGCGATTGCCGACGGCCGCCGGAATTACGGCTTTCTCGATATGGTGCTCCGTCTCGGCGAGGGCCGCGATCTCGCCACCCGCAAGAAGGCGGGCGAGCATATTTTCAAGGCCTTGTCGGCCTTTCTCGATCCGGTGTTTGCGAAGGAGAAGTTCGCGCTGTCGTTCGACATGCAGATCAACGACAAGGAAACAAGCTGGAAACGCAACAACATCCACGACGCCCTGAAAGTGGAGGCTATCAATGGATAAGGCGACACCGAAGGACATGTTTCAGGCTAACCGCGACCGCGTAGCTCCCCTGCTCGTCAGGTTAAAGAGCGAGGGCATCGGCCACATGATCGGCGGCAAGACCGTGCCGTCGGTCTCCGGCCAGACTTTTGAGACGAAGTCGCCGGTGGATGGGGCGGTACTGGCGTCCGTCGCGCGCGGCAATGCCGACGACATCGACCGCGCTGCTACCGCAGCCGCAACCGCGTTCAAGTCCTGGCGCGAGGTGCCTGCGGCGGCGCGGAAGAAATTGCTGCATCGCGTGGCCGATGCCATCGAGGACCACGCCGACGATATTGCGGTGCTGGAATGCATCGACACCGGCCAGGCGCATCGCTTCATGGCCAAGGCCGCGATCCGGGCGGCGGAGAATTTTCGCTTCTTTGCCGACAGATGCGCCGAGGCCCGGGACGGGCTCAACATGCCCGCCGAGGAGCACTGGAACATCTCGACCCGGGTGCCGATCGGCCCGGTCGGCGTGATCACGCCGTGGAACACCCCGTTCATGTTGTCGACCTGGAAGATCGCGCCTGCGCTCGCCGCCGGCTGCACTGTCGTGCACAAGCCGGCGGAATGGTCGCCGGTGACGGCGGACCTGCTGGCAAAGCTTGCCAAACAGGCAGGCCTCCCCGACGGCGTGCTCAACACCGTCCACGGCATGGGCGAGGAAGCCGGCAAGGCGCTGACCGAGCATCCCGCGATCAAGGCGATCGGCTTTGTCGGGGAAAGCTCCACCGGCTCGGCAATCATGGCGCAGGGCGCCCCTACCCTGAAGCGCGTGCATTTCGAGCTCGGCGGCAAAAATCCCGTGATCGTGTTCGAGGATTCCGATCTCGACCGGGCGCTGGATGCGGTCGTCTTCATGATCTACTCGCTGAACGGCGAGCGCTGCACCTCCTCCAGCCGGCTTCTGGTCCAGGAGTCTATCGCCGACAAATTCATCGAAAAGCTCACCGTTCGGGTGAAGGCGCTGAAGGTCGGCCATCCGCTCGACCCCGCTACCGAAATCGGACCGCTGATCCATGAGCGGCATCTGGCAAAAGTGTGCAGCTATTTCGACGTCGCGCGGAACGACGGCGCCACCATTGCCGTCGGCGGCAAGCCGCATGACGGGCCCGGCGGTGGACATTACGTGCAGCCGACGCTGGTTACCGGCGCGCATTCGAAAATGCGGGTGGCGCAGGAAGAAGTGTTCGGCCCATTCCTTACCGTGATCCCGTTTAGAGACGAGAAGGACGCGATCGAGATCGCCAACGGCGTGCAATATGGCCTGACCGGTTATGTCTGGACCAGCGACATGGGCCGCGCGCTGCGCGTCGCCGACGCGTTGGAGGCCGGCATGATCTGGCTCAACTCCGAAAACGTCCGCCATCTGCCGACGCCGTTCGGTGGCATGAAATCGTCAGGCATTGGCCGCGATGGCGGCGACTACTCGTTCGACTTCTATATGGAAACCAAGCACGTCTCGCTCGCGCGCGGGACGCATAAGATTCAGAAGCTGGGAGTGTAAACAACCACCGTCATTCCGGGGCGATGCGTCAGCATCGAACCCGGAATCTCGAGATTCCGGGTCTGGTCCTTCGGACCATCCCGGAATGACAGAGAATCCGAGGAAACCACATGCCCATTCCAACCCACATCTTCGATCCGCCGTTCAACATCATCCGCTGCAGCCATGCCGTGCTCGACGTCACCGACCTCGACAAGAGCCGCGCCTTCTACGAGAACACCGTCGGCCTCCATGTCGAGGACAGCGACGACAACGCGGTTTATTTGCGCGGCAGCGAGGAGCATCAGCATCACTCGCTGGTGTTGCGGAAAGCCCCTGTCGCGGCCTGCAGCCGGCTCGGCTTCAAGGTCGGCAATGACGGCGATCTCGACAGGGCCGCCACCTTCTTTTCCGAGAACGGCATCGCTTACGCTTTCGTCGATCAAGCGTTCCAGGGCCGCACCTTGCAGTTCACCGATCCTGCCGGCTTCCAGCTCGAACTTTACGCAACGATGGATAAGCGCCCGCATCTGCTGCGGCGTTACGACCTCTACAGGGGGTGCCACCCGCAGCGGCTCGATCATTTCAACGTCTTCTCGCCTGAGGTTCAGGGAACCGTCGATTTCTACGCCCGGCTCGGCTTCCGGCTGACCGAATATGGCGAGGAGGACGGCCCGAACGGGCGGATCGCGGCGGCCTGGATGCATCGCAAGGGCAATGTCCATGACTTAGCCATCACCAACGGCCGTGGCCCTCGCCTGCACCACATTGCCTATTGGACGCCGACCGCGATGAACATCCTGCATCTCTGCGACGTGATGGCCTCCAGCGGCTACCTGAAGAACATCGAGCGCGGCCCCGGCCGCCACGGCATCTCGAATGCGTTCTTTCTCTATGTCCGTGACCCCGACGGTCATCGGCTTGAACTCTACACCAGCGACTATTTTACGGGCGATCACGACCATGAGCCGCTGCGCTGGTCGCTGAAGGACCCGCGCCGGCAGACGCTGTGGGGCGCGCCCGCGCCGCGCTCCTGGTTCGAGGAAGGTACGCCGTTTTCGGGGCAAGCGGTACGCGAGCCGGCCTTTGTCGCCGACGTCACCATCGCGGACTAGAGTCGTGCGCAGTGCCGATAACAAAGTTTCCCACGACGCGTCGTCCCGGCGAACGCCGGGACCCATAACCCGCGGCGGTAATGTTGCAGAAGGTATCTGCTTTGGTGCTCAAAAGATAGGACACGGCGTATGGGTCCCGGCGTTCGCCGGGACGACATGGAGTATCGGATAACGAATGACGTCACCTCACCTCGCCACCTTCACCGTCAACGGCGCACAGAAATACGGCGCCGTCACCGATGCCGGCATCGTCGATCTCTCCGCGCGGTTCGGAAAGGATTATCCGACGCTGCGCGAAGTCGTCGCCGCGGGCGCGCTGATGAAACTCTCCGAAGAAGGCGCGCGGCACCAGCCGGACCATGCGCTCGATGCCATCACCTGGCAGCCGCCGATCCCTTCGCCGGAAAAGATCATCTGCATCGGCGTGAACTACCCGGACCGCAACGCCGAATACAAGGACGGGCAGGACGCGCCGAAATATCCGAGCATGTTTATGCGCACGCCGCGCTCCTTCGTCGGCCACAACGCGCCGCTGGTCCGCCCGCGCGCCTCGTCGCAGCTCGACTATGAGGGCGAACTGGTGCTGGTCATCGGCAAGGCCGGCCGGCACATCAAGGAGAGCGATGCGCTTGGCCATATCGCCGCGATCACGCTCTGCAACGAGGGCACCATCCGCGACTGGGTGCGGCACGCCAAGTTCAACGTCACGCAAGGCAAGAATTTCGATTCCACCGGCAGCCTCGGGCCGTGGCTCGTGCCCTACACAAACGAAAGCCAGATCGCGGACGTCCGCCTCACGACGCGGGTCAACGGCGAGACACGGCAGGACGACCGCACGGGACGATTGATCTTCGGCTTCCGATACCTCATCAACTATCTCTCGACCTTTACCACGCTGGTGCCGGGCGACGTCATCGTGACGGGAACGCCGACGGGGGCCGGCGCGCGGTTCGACCCGCCGCGCTATCTCAAGCCCGGCGACGTCATCGAGGTTGAAGCCGAGGGCGTCGGCGTGCTGAAGAACGGCGTGATCGACGAAGCCTGACAATCCCCCGCAAGCGAGTGGACAGTACGATGAAATCAACTTCCGGCGGCGAAGCAATCGTCAATGGCCTCGTCGCGCATGGCGTCGATACGGTGTTCGGCCTGCCCGGCGCGCAAATCTATGGCTTGTTCGACGCCTTTCATCAGGCGCAGTTGAAGGTAATCGGCGCACGGCACGAGCAGGCCTGCGGCTACATGGCCTTCGGCTACGCACGGTCTTCGGGGCGGCCCGGCGTGTTCAGCGTGGTGCCTGGCCCCGGCGTACTCAATGCGGGCGCGGCGCTTTTGACCGCATTCGGCTGCAATGAGCCGGTGCTCTGCCTGACCGGCCAGGTGCCGACGTCCTTTCTCGGCAAGGGCCGCGGCCATCTGCACGAGATGCCGGATCAGCTCGCCACGCTGCGCACTTTCGTCAAATGGGCCGAGCGCATCGAATATCCCGACGTGGCGCCGGCCATGGTGTCGCGCGCGTTTCAGGAGATGCTGTCGGGCCGCCGCGGTCCGGTGTCGCTCGAAATGCCGTGGGACGTGTTCACCCAGCGCGCGCAGGTCGGCCCTTCCCAGATCTTCGACCCCCTCCCCGCCCCGCAGCCCGATCCTGACCGCGTCAAGGCTGCGGCTGCGTTGATCAAGGATGCGAAGCGGCCGATGATCTTCGTCGGCAGCGGCGCGATCGATGCCGCTGAGGAAATTCTCGAACTCGCGGAAATGATCGACGCGCCCGTGGTGGCGTTCC
This sequence comes from Bradyrhizobium valentinum, assembly GCF_001440405.1. Classification (GTDB taxonomy): domain Bacteria; phylum Pseudomonadota; class Alphaproteobacteria; order Rhizobiales; family Xanthobacteraceae; genus Bradyrhizobium; species Bradyrhizobium valentinum. Next base: position 9,452 of record NZ_LLXX01000030.1, on the reverse strand, counting down.
GCAGCGGTCGCGGCATCGTCTCCAATGCGCACGAACTCGGACTGAGCATGGCGGCGGCCTACAAGCTGTGGGCGACCACCGACCTGATCATCGGGATCGGCAGCCGCATGGAGCTGCCGACCTCCGGTTTCCGTTGGCCGTATCAACCGAAGGGTTTGAAATCCGTTCGCATCGATATCGATCCCGTCGAAATGCGCCGGGTTGCGTCCGACGCTGCCATCGTCGCGGACGCCAAGGCGGGCACGGCGGATCTGGTGGCGGCCGTGAAGAAGTCCGGCTACAGCAAGACCAGCGGCCGGCGCGCCGAAATCCGCGAGGCCACGGCGGCGGCGCAGCAGGAGATCCAGAAGGTTCAGCCGCAGATGGCGTACCTGAACATCCTGCGCGAGGTGCTGCCGGCCAACGCCATCGTCACCGACGAGCTGTCGCAGGTCGGTTTTGCCTCCTGGTACGGCTTTCCGGTCTACGAGCCGCGCACCTTCATCACCTCAGGCTATCAGGGCACGCTCGGCTCGGGCTTCCCCACTGCGCTGGGCGCCAAGGTCGCCAACCCGGACCGGCCGGTGGTCGCGATCACCGGCGATGGCGGCTTTATGTTCGGCGTGCAGGAACTGTCGACCGCCGTGCAGTTCAAGATCGGCGTCGTGACGCTGGTGTTCAACAACAACGCCTACGGCAATGTGCGCCGCGACCAGCGCCAGCATTTTGACGGACGCGTGGTGGCGTCGGACCTGGTCAATCCGGATTTCGTGAAGCTCGCGGAATCCTTTGGCGTCGGCGCCGCGCGCGTCACCTCACCCGATCACTTCCGCCCCGCGCTGGAAAAGGCGCTGGCCGACGGCGGGCCATACGTGATTTCGGTCGAGGTGCCGACGGATTCGGAAGTATCGCCGTGGGCGTTCATTCATCCGCCAAAGCCATGAGTGCCCCTCATGGTGAGGAGGCGCTTGCGCCGTCTCGAACCATGTAGGCCCGACTGTGGCTACATCCTTCGAGACGGCCGCGTTGCGGCCTCCTCAGGATAAGGGCGTGCTACTTCGCTGCCACACTGCGCTGCATCCGCGACGCCGCGACCACTAGCAGGATGAGGATCACATATGACGGCGCAATGCCGACTTCGGCGCACAGTTTTGGCAGGTAAATGACGTAAGTGGTCCAGCCCAGCGTGAAGACCAGTTGCAGCACGGCAAGATAGATGCCGGTGCTGTTGGCGCTGGTGCTTGTTTCGGACTTGATGTCGGTGCCGCTCATGTCTGCCCCCCGGCAGAGGGAGCATAAACCAGAGAATATGCGGATGGAACGCTTTCCCTTCTCCCCTTGTGGGAGAAGGTGCCTTCGCGAAAGCGAAGGCGGATGAGGGGTCTCTATCCGCGGAGACAGACCCCTCATCCGTCTCGCTGCCGCTTCGCGTCAGCGATCCACCTTCTCCCACAAGGGGAGAAGGAAGATCACTGCGCTTTGCGAAAAGTCAGATTGATGCGCTGGCGGCCCATCAGCGCATGCTCGCCGTCAGCCAGCGGCGCCACACCGTGAAAGAACAGCCGCGACGGACCGCCCCAGACTACGACGTCGCCGTGCTCCAGGCGGTAGCGGGCCGGCTTGTCGGCACGCTTTGCGCCGCCGAAGAGGAAGACCGCGGGCAGCCCTAGCGATACCGACACGATCGGCGCGGCAAAATCCTGCTCGTCCTTGTCCTGATGCAGCGACATCCGCGCACCGGGTGCATAGCGGTTGATCAGGCAGGCATCCGGCGCAAAACCGGCAAAACCACCCGCAGCGGCCGCCTGCTCCGCCAGTTGACGAAAGACAGCCGGCATCGCCGGCCAAGGCTGGCCGGAATTGGGATCGACGCCGTCATAGCGATAGCCGCTCGGATCGGTAACCCAGCCCGCGCTGCCGCAATTGGTCATCGCGACCGACATCTGGTGACCGCCAGGGGTAACCATGCGCCGGAACGGCGCCTGTGCGATGACCTCGCGCAGCGCCGCAATGACTTCGTTCTCAAACGGCCTGGCGAAACTGCGCAGCAGCACCGCGCCCTCCGCCATCGCTTCGCGTGACGGACGCACGTCCCGAACGGCGTCGAACAAATCTGCAGTCAACGTGGGCCCGCGCTCATTTGGCATCGTGAAAGATCACACCGACAGTGTGGCGTTGGCCGGATCTGATACGGCTGACCCCATGGCGCAGATTAACGCGGTAAGGCCCGCGCGTCCCCTGCACCGGCCGGTGGTGCACAGCAAAGGCGACCGCATCGCCCTGCGCCAGCGGAACTACCTCAGGCCGCGACTGCATCCGCGGCCGCTGTTCCGTCAGCACGAACTCGCCGCCGGTAAAATCTCGCCCCGGCTCCGACAGCAGGATCGCAACCTGCAGCGGAAACACATGCTCGCCGTAGAGATCCTGGTGCAGGCAATTATAGTCGCCCTCGCCATATTGCAGCAGCAGCGGCGTCGGCCGCGTCTGCCCGGCGTCGTGGCACCGTTTCAGAAAAGCCTCGTGCCGCTCGGGATAGCGGATGTCGATGCCCATCGTCTCGTTCCAGCGATTGGCGACACTGCACAGCCGCGCATAGAGCGCCGGCCGCAATTCCGCGATCAGCTTCGGCAGCGGATAGGCGAAATATTTATACTCGCCGCGGCCGAACCCATGGCGCCCCATCACGATTTTGCTGCGGAAGTTCGCGTCATCCGGATAGAGCGCGGCCAGCGCGTCGCATTCTTCCGGCGACAGCAATCCCTTCAGGACCGCGCAGCCCTGTGCGTCGAGGTCAGCGATCGCCTGCGTCCAGTCGATGGCGTCGACGCGGGCGGCGACGGTGGGCGGACGGTCGATATGTCTTGCAGTTGCTCTCATGCTGGCAGTCTCGCAAAACCACCTGGACGTTCGCCACCCGATTTCCGATCTATCGGCCGTCGTCCCTGCGAACGCAGGGACCCATAACCACAGGTCGCCTTGGGTCGCTAGGCTGTGGCTCCAGTTCGCCATAACAACGAACCACGGTGGTTATGGGTCCCTGCGCCCGTGCGCAATTGCGCACTAGGCAGGGACGACGTGTGGAGAAATCTAACCCAACACCGGCATCGTGATCACATCATAGCCGTGGCTGATCTTCCGCTTCAGCACGGGGTCCTCCAGCTCGAACTCGAATCGGCTGGCCGGGCGGATGCCACCCTTGGCGGCGAAGGTGCCGCCGAACATCGCGCAGCCGTCGGGCAAGCCCTTGCCGCCGAAGCCGCGCTCGATCAGGTCGTTCACTGGCAGCATCGCATCGAGCGTGCCTTCCTGGTAGAGCACGCGGGCGCCGCCGATGACCGCCCAGGAGCGCAGGATCAACTTGTCCCAATGGGCGATGACCTCCTCCAGCTCCCACAGCACCGAGGCTACCGGTTTGTCACACATCTGCTTGGAGACGGTGACGCTGTAGCTCTCGACCTTGCGGTCGGTGTGGTCGGAGCCGCAGCCGACGAAGATGCGTCCCTGCCAGCCGATCAGCACGAACTCGACCTCGCCGCTGGAATTTTCGCCGCAGACCTCGATGCGGTCGTCCTGCGTAATCCGCCGCGCCGAGCAGCGGTAGTAGATCGGCGTCGTGGCTGGGCGCGCGATGCCGAGCGCTTCGAGTTCGGCGATGTGCTTGTCGCGCGCCACCGGATCGCGGCCGGTCCAGCCGGCGATGACGGCCTGGTCGATCGCAAGCGTCAGCGGCGTCAACATACCCTTGTCGTCGACGTTGAAGGTCAGATCAAACACGGATGATGTCCTCCATTCCCGCGGCCAGTTCGAAGATGCGTCGATCCGATCCGCCCGCCGCCGCGAGCATCAGCCCGACAGGCATGTCCCCTTCGCGGTGCGCCGGCAGCGAAATCGCGCAGCCGTCGAGCATGTTGATCAGCGTGCAGTTGCGCAACGAGCGCAAATTCTGCGTGGCGAAGGCCTGGTCGTCGGCGAGGTCGGCAATGACAGGCGGCGTGTTTGATGTGGTCGGCAGCACCAGCGCGTCATACGGCGCGATGCGCTTTTCGGTCCGCGCAATGAACGCGCGGCGCGCGCCGACGATATCGATATAGTCGGCCGCGCTGATGCCTTCGCCGCGCAGGATGCGGACGCGGACACGGGGGTCGTAGACATCTCCCTTGCTCGTGAGCAGATAACGGTGCCAGGCGTAGCTTTCCGCGGCAGCAAAGCCGCCTTTGCTGTTCATGACGCCGACGTCATGGAATTCCGGCACCTCGATCCGCTCGATCGACGCGCCCTGGCGCGACAGCGTCGCCAGCGCGCGCTCGAAGGTTCTGGCGACCTCTTCGTCGAGATCGTCGAGCGCGATCGTGGTCGGCACCGCGAGCCGCATGCCCTTGACGGCGCGCGGCTGCAACGGCTGCACGGCTTCATCGGCCAGCACGGCATCCAGCACCGCGCAGCAGGCCACGCTGCGCGCCAGCGGCCCAAAACTGTCGAGCGAGAATGACAGCGGCACGCCGCCGTCGAGCGGCACGCGGCGTTGCGTCGGCTTGTAGCCGACGATGCCATTATAGGCCGCCGGAATCCGGCAGGAGCCGCCGGTGTCGGTGCCGAGCGCACCATGGGCCATACGATCGGCGATCGATACCGCCGCGCCCGAGGACGAGCCGCCGGGGACATGGCCGACGCCGCGATTGAAGACGCTCTTCGGCGTGCCGTAATGCGGATTGATGCCGATGCCGGAATAGGCGAACTCGGTCATGTTGGTGCGGCCGATCACGATGAAGCCGGCACGGCGGAGCCGCGCCACCACCGTCGCATCGGCTTCGGCAGGAGCCGAATCCTCCAGCGCACGGGATCCTGCACGGGTCACCTGCCCCTTGATGTCGAACAGGTCCTTGATCGAGACGGGGACGCCGGCATAGGGCGATGGCGCGGCGCGCGCCTTGCGCAGATGATCCATCGCATCGGCTGCTGCGATCGCGGCGTCCTTGTCGACATGGATAAAGGCGCGCGCGCCCTCGCCGGCGGGATCGGCAATTTTGGCGAGACATTCCTCGACCAGTTTGCGCGCGGTGGTTCGTCCGGCATCGAGGTCGGCGGCGAGGCTGGCGAGCGTCGGATGGTTCGGCATGGCTTTCTTGGTCGCTTCCTTTGGCCTCACTTGTGTCTGAAGCGAGCCTGATGACGAAAAATGCAGTCGGCAATTTGCCGTGGGGCGGACTATCTCCGATGATACGCTGGCATACAAGCGCCCTCACGCGCAGGAATGCGGCCATGCAATCGCCGTCGCCGCTGAGCCGTTGACGGGCAACTGCCAAATGTCGCATCAAGACCACAAGCAAGCGGGCAAACGCCCGGCTTCCCCGAGGAGAAATTGCCGACATGGCTGAGCCCGCCCGCGCCAAACCAAAGCCCACACCCGAGACCCAGCATTTCTGGGACGGAACGCAGGCCGGCGAATTGCGCCTGCAGCGTTGCGATGCCTGCGCCAATGTCTATTTCCCGCCGCGGCCGTTCTGTCCCTCCTGCGCCTCGCGCAAGGTGAGTGTGTTCAAGGCCAGCGGCAAGGGCAAGCTCTACAGCTATGTCATCAACCATCGCCCGGCGGCGCCCGGCTTTACCCCGCCTTACGCGATCGCGGTCGTCGAACTCGACGAAGGTCCGCGCATGATGAGCAACATCATCGACTGCCCGCAGACGCCGGAGGCGCTGGAGCTCGACATGAAGCTCGAAGTCGCGTTCGAAAAACTCGACGACAAGATCACCCTTCCCATGTTCCGTCCGGCGAAGGGCTAAGCACCATGCGCAGAAACCAGGTCGCCGTCGTCGGCGCTGCCGAGACCACCGAGCTCGGCGTCATCCCGAACGTGTCGCAGATCCAGCTCCACGCGGATGCGGCGCTCAACGCCATAGCCGATGCCGGGCTGAAATTGTCCGATATTGACGGCATCGCCACCGCCGTCGAAACTCCGCAGCAGATCGCCCATTACCTCGGCATCACGCCGACCTGGGTCGACGGCACCTCGGTCGGCGGCTGTTCGTTCATGCTGCATGTCCGCCATGCTGCGGCCGCGATCGAAGCGGGTCTCTGCAAGACCGTGCTGATCACGCATGCCGAGAGCGGCAAGTCGATGATCGGCAAATTGCCGCGCTCGATCCCCGCCGATAGCTTGCAGGGCCAGTTCGAGGCGCCGTTCGGCATCTACGGCCCGCCCAGCATGTTCCCGATCCCCGTGCTGCGCTACATGAAGACCTACGGCATCACCCATGAGCAGATCGCGATGGTCGCTGTGGTGCAGCGGGAATGGGCCGCGAAGAACCCTCGCGCGATGATGAAGGACCCGATCACAGTCGCCGACGTTCTCAACTCGCGGATGATCGCCTATCCCTTCCGCCTGCTGCAATGCTGTCTCGTCACCGACGGCGGCGGCGCGCTGATCCTCACATCCGCCGACCGCGCCAGGGACTTTCCGAGGAAGCCGGTCTATATTCTCGGCACCGGCGAGAGCGTGGAGACGCCGATGGTCAGCCAGATGGAGACGTTCAACTCCTCGCGCGCCTTCAAGGTCGCCGGCCCTACTGCCTTCAAGGAGGCCGGCATCACCCACAAGGACGTCGACCATTTGATGATCTACGACGCTTTTGCGCATCTGCCGCTTTATGGGCTCGGCGATCTCGGCTTCATGCCGCACGAGGAGACCGGCAAGTTCATCGCCGACGGCAACACCCGCCCCGGCGGCAAGCTGCCGCTCAACACCAATGGCGGCGGCCTGAGCTACATGCATTCCGGCATGTACGGCATGTACGCGCTGCAGGAGAGCGTGCGGCAGATGCGCGGCATCGCGCCGGCGCAGGTCAAGGACGCGAAGATTTCGGTCTGCCACGGCGTCGGCGGCATGTTCGCCGCAAGTGGCACGATCATCTTTACGAACGAGAAGTAACAACCCGTCATTCCGGGGCGCGCGAAGCGCGAACCCGGAATCTCGAGATTCCGGGTCTGGTGCTTTCGCGCCATCCCGGAATGACGGGAGCACAACCGGAGCAACACAATGGCAAAATCACTGCAAGACAAAGTCATCATCGTCACCGGCGCAGGCCGTGGCATCGGCCGCGAGATCGCACTGCTCTGCGCCGCCGAAGGCGCCAAGGTGGTGGTCAACGATCCCGGCGTTGCCGCAGACGGCGCCGGTTCGAGCGCTGCGCCCGCCGAGGAGGTGGTCGAGGAGATCAGGAAGCGCGGCGGCACCGCCGTTGCCAACTTCGAGTCAGTGGCGGAAGCGATCCCCGCGAGCAAGGTCGTGAAGACGGCGACCGATCATTTCGGCCGCCTCGACGGCGTCGTCAACAATGCCGGCATCTTGCGCGACATGATCTTCCACAAGATGAGCGTGGAAGCCTTCGAGGCCGTCATCAAGGTGCACCTGATGGGCTCGTTCTACGTCTCCCACGCCGCGGCGCGGCTGTTCCGTGAGCAGGAGAGCGGCTCCTTCGTGCACTTCACCTCGACCTCCGGCCTGATCGGCAATTTCGGCCAGGCCAACTACGCCGCCGCCAAGCTCGGCATCGTCGGCCTGTCGAAGTCGATCGCGCTCGACATGGGCCGCTTCAACGTCCGCTCGAACTGCGTCTCGCCATTCGCCTGGACCCGCATGATCGGCACCATCCCGACCGAGACCGAGGCCGAGAAGGCGCGCGTGGCGAAAATCCAGCAGATGGGACCGGAGAAGATCGCGCCGATCTGCGCTTATCTGCTCAGCGATGCCGCCAAGGACGTGACCGGCCAGATTTTCGGCGTGCGCATGAACGAGATCTTCCTGTTCAGCCAGAATCGTCCGCTGCGCTCGGTGCAGCGGAGCGAAGGCTGGACGCCGGAAACGATCGCCGAGCACGGCATGCCCGCGCTCAAGGGATCGTTCTACAAGCTCGACCGCTCGGCGGACATTTTCCCCTGGGATCCGATCTGAGGAAGACTCTCCACATGGTCGTCCCTGCGAAAGCAGGGACCCATACGCCGCGGCCTATCAGTGGAGCGATGGGGTAGATTATCTTCTGAAACAATCGGGGCTGGTGGTTATGGGTCCCTGCGAACGTTCGCAGGGACGACGAACCTCCGCCATCTCTGATTATTCCACCACAGCCCGCCCGCTTTATGCCGGAATGCGGGCTGATGTTTTCCTTCCAACAAAAAACATGGGAGGAAATCATGACAACCTCGTTGACCCTTTCCGATCCCCAGCACCAAGGCGGCGGTTTCGACCGTCGCAAGATATTGACAGGCGCAGCGGCGCTTGCTGCCTCGGCCGTGACGATGAAGACGGCTTCCGCCGCCTCCGTGGCACCGCTCGGCCAGACCGGCGCGCCGACCACGGCAACGCAGCCCCTGCCGCTCGGCCCGCTTCCCGGCGCCCGCTATCCGGATTCCCGCCTGGAATCGATGAAAAAGCCGAAGGTCTCGTTCGGGCCCACCGGTTTCCCGGCCTTCGCGGGCACCATGGCGGTCGAGCGCGTCGCAACCGGATTCCGTTGGGCCGAAGGCCCGGTCTATTTCGCGGCCGGACGCTACGTACTGTTCTCCGACATTCCCAACAACCGCATCATGCGCTTCTCGGAAGATGACGGCCATCTCAGCGTCTACCGCCAGCCGTCGATGAACTCCAACGGCAACACCATTGATCGGGAAGGACGCCTGATCACCTGCGAACACAGCGGCCGGCGGGTAACCCGGACCGAACTCGACGGCTCGATCACGATCATCGCCGACAAGTACAATGGCAAGAAACTGAACTCGCCGAACGACGCGGTCGTCGCGGCCGACGGTTCGATCTGGTTCTGCGACCCAGCCTACGGCATCGGCGGCTTTTACGAGGGCATCAAGGCCGAGCCCGAGCAGGAAAAGAAAAATGTCTACCGGGTGGATCCGAAATCCGGCGACATCAAGATGGTGGTCGATGACTTCGTGCAGCCGAACGGCCTTTGCTTCTCGCCTGACGAGAAGAAGCTCTATATCTGCGATACCGGTTTCACCGACGGACCCGACAACCCGTCGCATATCCGCGTGTTCGACGTGGATCTCGGGGCCGGAAAGCTTTCGAACAGCAAGGTCTTTGCGGACATGCCCAAGCCCAGCATTACCGACGGGCTGCGCTGCGACACCGCCGGGCGTCTTTGGTGCTCCGTGGGTTGGGGCGATCCGAATGAAGACGGCGTGCGCTGCTACACTCCTGACGGCGATCTCCTCGGCAAGATCCACATACCGGAAACCGTCGCCAACCTGTGCTTCGGCGGTCAGCAGCGAAATAGACTTTATATCTGCGGCTCGTCATCGCTCTACGCAGTCTACACCAGTGCGCAAGGCGCCATGAAGCCGTGACTGGGTGCCGACGGCGCGAGTAATTGTTGAACCTACGATTCCACCGCGAGTCGTCCCCGCGCACGCGCTAGTTGATTCGCACATCTTTGAGGGTCTCCCACGCCGATGCCACGCCCAA
>NZ_LLXX01000029.1:101039-155044 GCF_001440405.1 Bradyrhizobium valentinum | reverse complement strand
GAACCCGGAATCTCGAGATTCCGGGTCTGGTCCTTCGGACCATCCCGGAATGACGGCCAGCTTTACGCCGACGCCGGCTGCTTGGCCTTGGCTTCGATCTGGCCGATTGCGTCGACTACGGCGTCGAAGGTCAGCAGGGTCGAGGCGTGCCGCGCCTTGTAGTCGCGCACCGGTTCAAGCAAGGCGATGTCGGCCCATTTGCCTTGCGGGGGACCGCCATTTTCCTTCAGCATCTTGCGGACGATTTCTCGCAACTCACGTAACTCGCTAGCCGTCGAGCCGATCACATGGCTTGCCATGATCGAGGAGGAGGCCTGGCCGAGCGCGCAGGCCTTCACGTCGTGGGCGAAGTCGGTGACCACGGGCCCGTCCATCTTGAGGTCGACCTTGACGGTCGAGCCGCACAGTTTGGAGTGGGCGGTGGCGCTGGCGTGGGGGTCGGGGAGGCGGCCGATGCGGGGGATATTGCCCGCCAGTTCGATGATCCGCTTGTTGTAGATGTCGTTCAGCATGAGAATCGGTGTCCCGGGCGGCGGTGCGGGCGCCCTTGGCGGCTGGGTTTCATCGTCCTATATATGGACAGGAACGGCGGAAAAACAGCCCGGCCGTTCGCCGAAGACGGCCCGACATGGAAACCGGTTCGGCCGCGAGCGTTTTTGTGGATGGGACTCAGGCGCCCGGCGGCAAAGCTGCCCCGTCTGCCCGGTGACACTCCGGTCTTTGTGGGCCGGTCGAACGGAGAAGACATGGACGCATTGATCAAATCCATCCGGCCCGGCAAGCCCTCTGAAGTAAAGCCTTCCGAAGTTAAATCGCCCGACATGGCCCCGGAAACTCGCCCGGCCGAGCTCGACCCGGCCGAGTTCCTCGCCGCCGCCGTGCGGGCCGACCTGCCGCGCCCGTCGCGCGCGGAGGCCGAACAGGCCGTGCATACGCTGCTCAGCTATATCGGGGAGAACCCCGGCCGCGAGGGTCTTTTGGATACGCCGCGCCGCGTGGTCGAGGCCTTCGACGAACTCTATCAGGGCTACCACCAGTGCCCGGCCGAGGTGCTGGACCGCACCTTTGGCGAAACCGCGGGCTACGACGATTTCGTCCTGGTTCGCGACATCGAGTTCACCTCGCAATGCGAGCATCACATGATGCCGTTCTACGGCAGGGCGCATATCGCCTATACGCCGGTGGAGCGGGTGGTCGGCCTGTCGAAGCTGGCGCGGCTGACTGACATCTTCGCCCGCCGCCTGCAGACCCAGGAGCACCTGACCGCCCAGATCGCGGCTGCAATCGACGAGGTCCTAAAACCCCGCGGCGTTGCCGTGCTGATCGAGGCGGAGCATACCTGCATGTCGGTGCGGGGCGTTGCCAAGCATGGCGCCATGACGTTCACCAGCCGGTTCACCGGCATGTTCCGCGACAATCCGGCGGAGCAGCAGCGTTTCCTGTCCCTGGTGCGAGGACCGAACCGGTAGCCTCGCTTACGGTTTGCGAGGCCAGCCGTGCCCATTTCAAAACATGACCATGACCGCGAAGAAGGGCTGGAATTCCAGCCCAAATTCGACGCGTCCGGGCTCGTGACCTGCGTGGCGACTGACGCCGCGACCGGGGACGTCCTGATGGTCGCGCACATGAACGACGAAGCGCTGCGCAAGACGATTGAAAGCGGCGAGGCCTGGTATTTCAGCCGGTCACGCAATGCGTTGTGGCGAAAAGGCGAGACTTCGGGTCAGACACAGCGCGTGGTCGAGATGCGGATGGATTGCGATCAGGACGCGGTCTGGATCAGGGTTGAGCAGATCGGCGCTGCCTGTCACACCGGCCGGCGGTCCTGTTTCTACCGAAAGGTCGATAGCGGTGCGCGATTGTCGTTCGTCGCCGCCGACCGCCTGTTCGATCCGAAGGCGGTCTACCGCGAATAGCTTCGGATTGTCTGACCGTCATTCCAGCAGCTCGGCGATCATGCGCGCTGCACGTCTTGCCCCATCGGCCTCGACAGGTTTCGGCTTATCCGACCTCGATAAAGCCAGCATCATCGCATCGGCAATCATGTCCGGCGTGGAGGCGGCGAAATCCATTTGAATGCCTGCGCCGTAGCGGCGAAGGCGATGAGCAACGTGAAAGGTCTGCTCAAAATGATTTCGCAGCGGAAAATAGACAAACGGCGTGCCGGCGGCAGCAAGTTCCATGCAGGTGGTCAGCCCGCCCTGCACCAACGCAAGATCACAGGCCGCAAGATGGCGGTCGAGATTGGCGACGAACGCCCGCACCTCGACGCCCGCAGGCGCGTCCAGCGATGCCGCGTCGATGCGCGGGCCAGCGACGACGATCATGCGCAGGTCCGGAAGCTTTGCCTTCACCATGGGATAGGCCTGCAGGATGCGCCGTATCAGGTGCGCACCGATGCCCGAGCCGCCGACGGTGACAATGCAGATCTGCTCGTCGTCGCGGTAACCCAGTCTTTCGCGAAGGACTTCCCGGCTACCGAAGCCCTGCGGATGCTCGCCGATAATGTAGCCGGTAAAATCGAAATGCTTCGGTATCCAGTCGCGCATCGGAGGCAGATCTGCGCCGAACGACAGCGGCACGATGTCTTCAGGTGTGCCCACGAAAATCGAGCGATCGCGCACCGTCGGATGCCGTTCGACATGCTCGATCATCTCCGCATTATAGTCACTCGTCAGGAACGCCTCATGTTCGCCGCCGGATGCCATCGGGACGTAACCGACAAAGTCCGTCAGCCAGGCAAGCTTCGCTTTCTTCAGTTCGGGGTGCTCGTGCCAGTAATGGTCGATGTCCCAGGCCTCGTCCGCGATCACCAGGTCGTAGGCGCCTTGCTCGACCGCCTCCTGGAAGATCATGAAGTTCTTGATCAGTACCTCGTCCATGCGGCGGAGCGCCTGAAAGCAGTGCAATTCATGCTCGCCGCTTTCGAGTTCGATATGCCGCGTCTCGCTGGCAAGCCGCGCGCTTAGCGGATGAACCTGCTCGTTGCTGGCTTCGAGCAGACGTGTGACCGGATCCTGCGCCAGCCAGTCCACGCCGAGATCGGGATGGAGCCTGCGCAGCTCGCGCGCGACGGCAATATCGCGGCGGCCATGCCCGAGGCCGATCGGCGAGGAAAGGTAGAGGGCACGTTTTCCGGCCCCGTTGCGTCGGACGGTACCGCGCGCCGGCACCGCGACGCCGAGCCTTCGACCGACGAAGTCGTTGATCAGCGTATTCGTCTTTGCCGGATACCGCCCGAGCGGGTTATGTCCGCCGCCTCCGATCGTGACAAACTCCGAGCCGCTCACTTCGGCGTGCGCGGCCTTCGCGCGCTCGAGAGGTTGGATCTGGTCGTTGTCGCCGTGGATGAACAGCACCGGACAGCGAATCTTGCGATACATTTCCTCGCTGACGTCGAAGCCGGGAGGAATGCTGCGCGCTTCCACTGTGCTGACCAGCGTAGGCCCGCTGGTCTCAGCGGCCCAGCCGATTCCGTCCTCGATCTGCTTGGTCGAATGCGGCTCGCTGCAGATGTTGCGAATGAAGAACTCGGCGAAGTCGGGATAGTTCTTCAGCCAGTAATCGCGGTTGAACTTATCCCAGCCTTCGCAATGGTCGCGCGCGGCCAAAAAGTGCGATGCGGCCAACCTTTCGTAGTGTGCAGGTCCGATAGTCGAGACCGTACCGGCAAGAATCGCTGCCCTGACGCGCTCGGGATGATACGCCGCGAGAACGGAGGCGAGCAGGCCGCCGAACGAGAGCCCGACCAGGATCGTTTGGCCGACGTCGAGAGCATCCATCACCGCGAGGGCGTCGGCCAGATAATTGTCCAGCGTGTAGGCGGCGACATCCTTGGGGCGATCGGATTTGCCATTGCCGCGGCCGTCATAGGTGACGCAGCGGAAGCGCTCGCTGAAACAGGGTAGCTGCGCCTTGTAGATTCGCGAGTGAACGATGCTCCAGGGCGGGATGAACAGCATGGTGTCCGGGGCGTCACCATAGATTTCGTAGGCGAGATTTACGCCGTCGCGGGTGACGAAACCTGCGCTATCAGGCAATTTTGCCCGCATGGCATCACCTCTTGTCTGACGAGGATCCTTCAGCAATCCGGATGAGGTCACCGACGCGACGAAGCGATGCGCGGATCGGTGAACCCTTCTTTTCCAAGCCGAGCAGGAACAGGCTTTCGCCCCCGATGAAGCAGGAGGCGGCGATCGCGCCGACTTCCTCGGCCGAGAAGGGGCCGAGGGGACCGATCTTCCGTTCAGCCGCCCGGACCACTCCCACGATCAGATCGACCCAACCCATAAGGCCGGCGCGGATCACCTTGGCGACTTCCGCATCATGCCAGCTCACGGCGATCAGCTCCTGCAGCACCGGCACGTAGCCTGAGGCGATGTCCTCATCCAGGTAGTCGCAGGCGCGGTCCCACTGCTCGGACAGTTTCAGTGACGTGTCACCGAACAATTTGTTCTGCCGGTCCAGGAGCTGAGCGTTGAGATATTCGAACAGCTCGAGGACCATGTTTTGCTTGGACCCGAAGTGATAATGAATCTGGCTCAAGGGCACCGCCGCCTCTGCAGCGACTTCACGGGTCGACAGTCCGGCATAGCCGGCGCGACGCAACACCCTCTTGGCAGCTTCGAGCAAGCTGGTGCTGGTCTCAATCTTCTTCACTGCCGCGCGCGCCATGGTGCCTCGTGATGCGATGGAAGTAGCCAAGACGCTACATGAAATCCGCTCGAAATGGCCAGGCTCGCCGTTTTGCCCTCCAGCCGCGGAAGACCGATGCCCGGCGTCAAGCCGGGCACCGTGAAACAACCAATGCATGTCACCCTACTTTCGCCTTATGTCGTGGCAGCGGGATCAGCATGGACACCTGCTGCCGGTAGCGTCGGTACTGGTCGCCGAATAGCGCTATCAGGTCGCGCTCCTCCAGCCATATGCCGACCAGGATGTAGCCGGTGGTGGCGATGGCGAACGCCAGATGACCGACCGTCATCGTCGGCGTCGCCCAGAACGCAAGCAAGAAGCCAAGATAGATCGGATGCCGAACGACCTTGTAAAACATTGGCGTTTTGAACTCGGCCGGAGGCAACTCGCGCCCGAGAAGGCGCGCCAGCACCTGGCGCAAGCCGAACAGCTCGAAATGGTTGATCATGAAGGTGCTGGCGAGCACCACCGTCCAGCCGATCCAGGAAATCGTCTGAAGGACAATTGCCGCAACCGGATCGGTCGCCGACCAGACGATGCCTGTCATCGGCCGCCATTGCCAGTAGAGCAGCAGCAATGCGACGCTGGCAAACAGCACATAGGTCGTGCGCTCGACCGATGGCGGTACGACGCGCGTCCACCAGCGCTTGAAGGCGGGGCGCGCCATCACGCTGTGCTGGACCGCGAACATGCCGAGCAGCAGGACATTGATGATCAGTGATGGAATGAACGGCTCCGGCCGGCCGCTGTCGATGGTTTTCGGCACCGGCAGGTTGCCCACGAAGGCAATCGCATAGAGGAAGGTGGCCAGAAACAATAGGTAAGTGACGATGCCATAGAGCATCGCAACCAGGCCGCCGGCTGTGGACTTCGCAGAAGGGGAATGGATGGCTTGATCACTCATGAGTCGATCCTGTTTCTGGAAAGTTGAAGGGATGCCCTTTCAATATTCGTCGTCGGGAACCCGTCGCCCCCAGGCATTTCCCGTCGTTCAAGCGGCGCATGACCGCTCAGTATTAGGTCGGTCGATCGACCGAAATGTTCAACCCGCGCTGCGGCTTTTTTTTGGCAGGAGCCCTTAACGGGCCATTAACCATAATTGCGGCAGTCTCGGCCTCGTATAGGCACTGATTGCCGGTGCCGTGAGAGCCCGCGCGAGGTTTCGCGAGGAGCGGGGCACCAGAGACATGGCGGTCGACACAACAAGCGCCACGGCTGCGGCAGGTGTCGATCCCGCGCGTCTGAAGATTGCGGGCTCGATCAGGCAGGCCGCTTCGACCACCGGCGCCAGCTTCGAATATCTGCTCGCCACCGCGAAGATGGAATCCAACTTCAACCCGAAGGCCGCCGCCACCACCTCGTCGGCGCGGGGGCTGTTTCAGTTCATCGACCAGACCTGGCTCGGCACGGTGAAAGAGGCAGGAGCCCATCTCGGCTATAGCCAATATGCCGACGCCATCACCAAAAATCTCTCCGGCAGCTATTCGGTCGACGATCCCGCGGCGCGCGCCGCAATCATGCGATTGCGCGACGATCCTGATGCCGCCTCGTCGATGGCGGCGGTGCTGACCCAATCCAACAGTTTCAAACTGACCGGCAAGATCGGCCGTCGTCCGACCGATGCTGAACTCTATATGGCGCATTTCATGGGCGTCGGCGGCGCCGGCAAGTTGATCCAGAGCGCCGAAGACAATCCAAACGTATCAGCAGCGCGGATGTTTCCGAACGCCGCGGCCGCGAACCAGTCGATCTTCTACGACCGCTCGGGGCAGGCGCGCAGCGTCTCGCAAGTTTATTCAGTGCTGAGCACGCGCTACGCCGCCGCCGCCAATTCGCCGGTGACGCGCACGGCGATGGCGGCCGTCGGCGGCGATCTGCCAAGGCGCATCAACGTCGCGAGCGCCGCGCCGGCGACGATGGCGATCGACAACGCGGCCTATCTCTCGAGCTTCCCGGATCAGCGCAGCGTGACGCCGGTTGCGGCAACGTCGCGGACCGCTTCATCACAGTCGGAGCCGATGTTCCGTTCGCTGTTTCAGGCCGGCGAACGCACGCAGCCGATCTCGCCGGCGGTTCAGGAATTGTGGGGTAGTAATTCGTCGCCAACCTCGGTTGCGCCAGCAATCTCGGTTGCGCCGGCAGCCTCAGTTGCCTCAGCGAGCACCGTATTGTCGGGACATACGCCCGAGGTCCGCGCACCTAGCCGGCTCGATCTCTTCAGCGACCGCTTCGGCACGTTCAGTAGCTGAATTGCAGCGGCATGTTCGGCCTCATGGTGAGGAGGCGCGTTAGCGCCGTCTCCGGACGATGCTCGCATCGCCGGGCGAACCATGCGGCCCCATCCGGGCCTTCATCCTTCGAGACGTGGCCAAGTGGCCGCTCCTCAGAATGAAGATCGCCAGTCCTCCCACCCTTAACAAAACGTCAATAAAACCAGCCGTTTATGGTGAACCCTTTGTTAAGCGTCATGGTTTATTTTTTCTAATAGTGGCACCGCGTCACGGTGTCGTCTCACGTTGCGTAAGCCAGGACCATGATCGTTCGGCAGTTCATCAGTTGGATTCGTACCGCTCCGGCAGGCGAGCGGGCAGAGGCGACGCGGGCGTTGGCGCGGGCCTGGTTGATTTCAGATCTTTCCGAGGACGATCGCATCGCCGCCGAAGGCGCGCTGCTGATGCTGCTCGATGATCCCTCGCCACTGGTCCGCCAGGCCATGGCGGAAGTATTTTCGCGCAGTGCCGAAGCGCCGGCGGCCATCGTGCAGGCGCTCTCGCTCGATCAGCCCTCGATAGCGCTGCCGGTGCTCGAACATTCACCGCTTCTTATCGATGCCGATCTCGTCGACATCGTCGCGACCGGCAACAGCGATACGCAATGCGCCATAGCTCGCCGCATCAATCTGCCGCCCTCGGTTTCCGCCGCGATTGCCGAAGTCGGCTCGGCGGCCGCGGCGCTCGAACTGATCGAAAACGCCTACGCTGAACTGGCGCCGTTTTCCTGGGATCGCATCGTCGAACGTCACGGCCATCTCGCCGCTATCAGGGAAGCGATGCTGGTGCTGGAAGGCTTGCCCGCCGCCACCCGCGTGGCGCTGGTCGCCAAGCTCTCCGAAACGCTGGCGCAGTTCGTCGTCGCGCGCAACTGGCTGAGCGCGGACCGGGCAGGGCGGCTGGCGAGCGAAGCGCGCGAGCGCTCGACCGTGAACATCGCGGCGCGTTCGCGCGGCGAGGACATGGCTGGCCTGGTGCGGCACCTGCGCGCGACCGGGCAATTGACCGCCGGCCTGATCCTGCGCGCGCTATTGTCGGGCAATCTCGAACTGTTCGATTCCGCGCTCGCCGAATTGGCCGATCTGCCGCTGGCGCGCGTGACAGCGCTGCTGCATGACCGCGGCGGCGCTAGCCTGCAGGCGCTGCTGATCCGCGCAGGCTTTCCCGAATCGACCTTCGCGGCGTTTCGCGTGGCGCTCGAGGTCAGCCAGGAAACCGGCTATGTCGATACGATCGGTGGAGCCGCGCGACTGCGCCGCCGCATGGTCGAGCGCGTGCTGACCCATTGCGAGACCGACCGCAAGGCCGCCGAGCCGCTCTTGATCCTGCTGCGGCGCTTCGCAACCGAGTCCGCGCGCGAAGAAGCCCGCATGTTCTGCGACGAACTGGTCGCCGACGAAGCGTTCGTGCCGCCAGTGCGCGATCTGATCGCGGCGTAATCGAAGCTGTCGCCACATATCCAGGTCGTCCCTGCGAACGCAGGGACCCATAACCACAGCGGCTTGTGGTTACGATGAAAGTCATCGACCAGCGTGTTTTAGATCGATAAGCCGCGGCGTATGGGTCCCTGCGTTCGCAGGGACGACCTGTGGAGATAGCCGCGCTAGATCCTACTCCGCCGGAACGATGCTCGGCGCCAGAATCGCTTCGAGATGCTCGGGGCGATCGCGGTTGACCTTGAGCAGGAATTCGTCGGCGACTCCGCGGAGCTGCTTGCTCAGTTTGCTCGCCATCACGGCGGTGTCGAGCTTGGTGCGCTCGCGCACGATCGCCTGAATGGCGTTGATGTGATGGGTGATCAGCTCGGCCGGGACCAGGTCGAGGTCAGGCGCATGTTCGATGATGCGGCACAGGCTTTCGGCGGCGGCGCCCGCGGAAGGGAAGCCGAACGTGGCGGCGTCGCCCTTGATGTCATGTGCGGCGCGAAACAGCTCTTCGCGGTTGTCGATGGTGAAGCCGTCGCGGAGAACGACCGCGTGCGCGGCCGAGAGCCGGTCCGCCTCGATCGTCATCCAGTTCTTGAATTCGCCGGACAATCCGGCCAGGGCCTTTTCGGCGCGCCCGACGGGATCGTCGAGATCGGATTCGGGGACGCGCAGCAATACCTTGCGCAACGGATTGGGCTGCGTGATCACGTGGTGATCGGCAAACGACTTGATCTGCAGCGTCCCGGGCTTCTCTTTTGCCATGATGGTATCTCCAGGCTGCGCTTGGATGAGGGCCGCGTTTAGATGTTCGACCGCGCCTTGTCGAGCAGCGACGGCTGCTGCATCACTTCCATCTCGCCGCCGACCCGGCGCTCGGGGCCGATATAGGCGTTGTTGGTGTTACGCCGCCGGTCCGGTCCGAAATAGGTCTTGGTCTTGATGAAGGGGCGCGGGCTGGCGACGACGTTGAGAATGCGCTGGTAGAGTCCCTTGGCCGAGATCGGTTTGGCCAAAAACTCGGTGACGCCGGCATCGCGCGCAACCGTCACGCGTCGTTTCTCCGAATGCCCGGTCAGCATGATGATCGGGGCGTAGGGATTGCCCTTCGATTCCGGCTGCCGGATCATCTGCGCGAGTTCGAGGCCGTCGAAGATCGGCATCGCCCAGTCGGTGATGACGATGTCGGGCACATAGTGGCTGTACATTTCCAGCGCGGTCGCGCCGTCTTCGGCCTCATAGACCTCGCGTGCGCCGAACGAATGCAAAAGCGTCCGCAGGATGCGGCGCATATGCGGATTGTCGTCGCAAATCAGAAATCGCAGCTTGTTGAAGTCGATGCGATACATGGAACAGCCCGGCCCAAGCAAAACGGTATACTGGCGTTAACCATATCGCGGCGCCCGTTAAGGAATGGTTGCGAAGCCGGCCTCCTGATAGAGGTCGGACAGCGATTTTTCTCTCAACGGTCGCGCAGGGACGATGGCGTCAGTATCCGAACTGCTCGCGCAGGATGCGTTCCTCAAGGCTGTGACCGGGGTCGAACAGCATCCGCATCGAGATCGTCTTGTCGGACAGCACCTCGACGCGGCGGACATCGCGCACGTCGTCATGGTCGGCGGCCGCTGCGACCGGGCGCTTTTCGCCCTCGAGCACCTCGATCACCACGAAAGCGGAGTTGGGGAGCAGGGCGCCGCGCCAGCGACGCGGGCGGAATGCGCTGATCGGTGTCAGCGCCAACAGCGCGGCGTTGATCGGCAGGATCGGTCCCTGCGCCGACAAATTATAGGCAGTCGAGCCAGCGGGCGTCGCCACCAGGATGCCGTCGGCGATCAATTCCGCCATGCGCTCGTGCTCGTCGATCAGGATGCGCAGATGCGCGGCCTGGTTGGTCTGGCGAAACAGCGCGACCTCGTTGATGGCGTGATGCAGATGCACCGCGCCGTGGACGTCGGTGGCGCGCATCAGGAGCGGGTTGATCAGCGACTCCCGCGCCGCCGCCAGCCGCGTATGCAGATCGTGCGTGGTGAACTCGTTCATCAAGAAGCCGATGGTGCCGCGATGCATGCCGTATATCGGCTTGCCCGAGCGCATATGCCGGTGCAGCGTCTGCAGCATCAATCCGTCGCCGCCAAGCGCCACCACGACGTCGGCGTCGTCGGCATCATGATTGCCGTAGAGCTTGGTGAGCTGCGTCAGCGCGGTCTGCGCCTCGGTGCCTGCGCTCGCGACAAAGGCGATCCGGTCGTATCGCTTGGGGGTGGCCATCGGACGACGAACTCTTGGGTAACGCCAGGACTGGGGGCGCCGGATTGCGCCGCGCTCGTCTATACACCTTGTCGGGGCTTGTCGAGATGGCCGAACCGGCCTTTCGCGCCGGTAACGTAAACCGGCGGTCATCGGGGCGTCATTTTTCCTGCAACGTCCGGATCGGGTCCCAATCCTCGCCCGGCGGGTTTTGGGCCAATACCCGGGCCCGCTCGGCAAATAACGACGCCGGCCGGTCGATATCGGCCGAGCGGCCGAAACACTGCGCAGCGCGCCCGAACTCGCGGGCCCGCCAGTGCGCAAGCCCGTCGGCGTAGTTGGCGATCAATGTCGCTTGCGAGGACGTCAGCCCGGCCGACAGCGCCAGCAACTCGTAGATCTTCAGCGCCTGGGTTCGCCCCTTGACCCGGATAGCGTCGAGTTCGCGCCAGGCGAAGGCCTCGCCGGCCAGCGCGACAGTGGTCTCGGAAGCGATGACGGTGGTGCCGTAGAACTTGTTGGCGCCCTCGAGCCGCGAAGCCAGGTTCACCGCGTCGCTCATCACCGAGTAGTTGAAGCGCCGCCGCGATCCGAAATTGCCGACCAGCGCCTCGCCGGAATTGATGCCGATCCGCTGCGCCAGCTTGCATTCGCGGAAGAGGGCGGAGGAATCGTTCAGTTCCGCCAGTTGCGTGCAACAATCCAGCGCGGCGCGCGCCGCATTGGCGGCATGGTCGGGATCGTCGGCAGGTGCGCCGAACACCGCCACGATGGAGTCGCCGATATATTTATCGACATATCCGCCATGGCTCTCGATGACGTCGGTCATCGCCGAAAGATACTCGTTCATCAGCTCCATCAGGCTGTCGGGCGACATCTTTTCCGCGATCAGCGAAAACCCTTCGATATCGGAGAAGAATACCGTCACGTTGCGGGTCTCGCCGCCGAGCTCGGGCAATTTGCTCGATGACAGCATCCGGTTGATGACGTGCGGGGCGAGATAGAGCGCAAAGCTCTTCTGCAGCAACCGGCGGTCCTTGTCGGCAACGACGAAGCGGAAGCCGATCGTGGCGGCGAGCGCGAAAAGGCTTGCCAGGAACGGCTCGGCGATCGGCAGCGCCAGCGCCTGGTTGAAGGCGATCGTGGCGCCGGCAACGCCGAGCACAATCATGGCGGTCCAGGCCAGCGCCGCGCTGAGCGGTCTCAAGCGCCATGCCGCGATAGCGGCCAGCGCGGCAAACAGGGCAGAGATCAGGAAGCGCGACAGCGGGCCCGGCTCGACCAAGGCATTGCGCTGGATCAGATTGTTGACTGCGGTAGCATGGATATAGACGCCCGCGATCGTGCTGATCCTGTAGCCTGCGGTTACCGGCGTGCTCTCGGCCGCGCAGCGTGGTGCGCGCGCGCCTTCGATGCCGGTCGCAAAGCGCTTGGAGGTCTGCCGGCGGTCTTCGATATCGAGAACGCTGCCGAAAATGACGACCTTTCCGGCAAACCAGCGCCGGAAATAATCCTTGTCGTTCTTGACGGCGCATGCGCGCAGATCGGCAAATGAGAAGGTCGGAACGTCGTCGGCGCCGCCCTCGAAATTCAGCGTCATCGTGTTCGGCACCCGGCCGGGAACCTGGTAACCGGCAAGCGTCAGCCTGCCGCGGTCATCGAACTCGGGTGTAGCTCCCAGCGCCCGCGAGGCCAGTTCGACCGCCATCGAGGGCACCCTTGCCCCGTTGACGGTAAAGCTCAGCGGCAGGCGCCGCACGATGTCGTCGCTGTCGATATGAACGTTGAGCGGGCGGATGTTCTGCTGCTGGCGTACGGCGACGCGCTGTCCCGGCGATGGCCTGACCGCCTGGTTGCCACCCAGGCTTTCTCCCAGTACCACCTTGCCGCTCGCCGCCGCGCCGGCGAGCGCACGAAGGAAGTCGCGGTCGAAGCCACGGACTTTCTCGCCGAGCATGCCCTCGCCGAAAGGAATCTCCGACTGTTCGATCGAGGTTTGGATCACAATGTCGAAGCCGGCCACCTTGGCGCCGCCTTCGAGTGTCGCTGACAGCACGCGGCCGATCTCCCCGGTCCAGGTCAGCATCGGCGCACCCTTCAACGGCGCGGTGCGCAGGCTTTCCTCGTCGATCGCTACGACGACCGCCGGCGAAGCGGCCGGATCCTGTCTGCGGCCGAACGTCTCCCAGCGCAGTGCGGTGAGGATATCGAGCGATAGCCCGCGGATCGGTCTGGCCGCCGGAGAAACCGAAGCCGCGGCGCAGACCAGCGCGATGGCGGCAACCACCATCCTGTCGCGCGTGCTGCGCCTGATTCTCAAGCGGGACGGCCCGTTACGCCTATTGCATCCGCAGCAGCCGGCCGACGATCGGCGTCGCGCCGGGTTTGGCCTGCGCATCCACCCGGAACACGATCTGCGATGATTTGAACGTGGCGGCGTAAAGGCCGCCGGGAGCCAGCGCGACATTTTCGCTGGCAAAATCGAGGAACCGTCCCTTGAGCTGGGTGCCGCCCAGACTGATCTCCTGACGCTCGCCCGGCACGTCGAGGCGCCGAATGATCAGCTTGCCGCGTCCCTTGGCCTCCACCAGCGGCGATGCACCGTAAAGGGTGAGCTGCGCCTGGACCGAGGAAGCCGCTTTGCTGTTGTCGACGCTGCGCAGCACGGTAGCGGCGACGCCGCTGGTTTCGCGTGTGGTCGCGTTTGCCTGATTGGAATCGCAATTCGTCTTCTCGGCCTTCACCTCGGCGAGATGAACGGCGCTTTCCTCGGCGCCGACGATGACTGTGCCGGCGCCGCTGATCGTCTCGCGCCGGCATGACTTCAGGTAGCTGAGAATGATGGAGCCGCCGTCGCCGATCTTGATGACCGCTTTGGGCGTCACATAGTCCATGAATTCCGCGCCGGTGACCTTGCCCTGAACGTCCTCGACCACCGCGGCCGGCGAATCTGCGGCTGCCGGAGAAACCAGCGCCAGCAGGCCGAGACAAACAGCAATCGTACGTTTCATATTTAAAACCCCATTGAAAAGCGCAGGTTCATTAGTCGCGCCAGCGCGCAAATGGTTTCATGGATGGATCAAAAATACTCGGCCGGTACGCCGGCGGAACCGACCGATAGCACCTAACGGTCGGCGGGGACAACCATTGGACGTGCCGGCCGTTTTCTCACGGGATGCTGTCGGGATTGTGATTTCGGCAAGGTTCCTCCTTGTTGTGCACCACCGCCTCATTGTCGCAGTGTTGCGGCAGAATCCGAGGGGCTTCTGGATCGCAGGACGCAAGGAGCGAACCGCATGTCTTTTCGTTTCACGGCGCAGCGTCAGATGCGCTTAGCCGTTACGCTTCTGGCCCTGTGCTGTATGGCCGACGCGTACGCCCAGGACACCATCGCCCCGTCTTCGCAGCGGCAGCCGGCGGCAACGCCGTCGCCGTCTCCATCCGGCGAGAGAGGTGGGGCAGGGCGGGGCAGCGCCGCGCCGCCGCCCGCTGCCGAACAACATCGCCTGCCGCCGGATTCCACGACCAAACAGACGGTGACGCTGCCCGGACGCACGCTCGATTTCTCCGCCACCGCGGGTTCGATCCGCTTGTTCGACGACAAGGGCGAACCGCAGGCCGATATCGCCTATACCTCCTACCAGCTCGACGGCACCGATCATGCGCGCCGGCCGGTGACGTTTCTGTTCAACGGCGGACCGGGCGCATCCTCCGCCTGGCTGCAATTGGGCGCGGCCGGGCCGTGGCGGCTGCAGATCGGCGGCGATGGCGCGGTGTCGTCGGCAACTCCCGATCTGTTGCCCAATGCCGAGACATGGCTCGACTTCACCGATCTGGTTTTCATCGATCCTGTCGGCACCGGCTACAGCCGCTTCGTCGCGTCCGGCGAGGACGTGCGCAAGCGCTTCCTTTCGGTCGATGGCGATGTCAGTTCGATTGCACTCGTGATCCGTCGCTGGCTGGAAAAATACGACCGGCTTTCATCGCCGAAATTCGTCGCCGGCGAGAGCT
Source organism: Bradyrhizobium valentinum (assembly GCF_001440405.1). Taxonomy (GTDB): domain Bacteria; phylum Pseudomonadota; class Alphaproteobacteria; order Rhizobiales; family Xanthobacteraceae; genus Bradyrhizobium; species Bradyrhizobium valentinum. The sequence continues at coordinate 140,397 of NZ_LLXX01000029.1, read as the reverse complement.
ATGGCGGCATTCGCGGGCCTAAGATCGTCCGCAACCTGCAGACCCAGCAGGGCGTCGGCGTGCGCGGGTTGATTCTGGTATCGCCCTTGCTCGACTTTCGCGATTTCTCCGGCTCGAGTCTGCTGCAATACATGAACACGCTCCCGACCATGGCTGCGGTGGCGCGTGAGGTGAGGGAAACCGGCAAGGCGCCACTGACGCGCGCCGATCTCGCCGACGTCGAACGCTACGCGCAGGGCGAATTTCTCACCGACCTCATCAAGGGGCAGGTGGACACACAGGCCACCACCCGGCTTGCCGACAAGGTAGCCGCGCTGACCGGCATCGATCAGGCCGTGAGCCGCAGGCTCGCCGGCCGTCTTGAAGTCAGCGAATTCCGCCGGGAGTTCGATCGCCGCAACGGCAGGGTGACCGGACGCTATGACGCCTCGGTCATCGGTTTCGATCCATATCCGGATTCGAATTCCGCGCATTTCGGCGATCCTTCCGGCGATCCGCTGAAGGCGCCGCTGACCAGTGCCGCCGTCGAGCTCACCACGCGCAAACTCAACTGGCGGCCGGATGGCTCGTACCACCTGCTCAGCGAGAGCGTGAACCGCTCGTGGGATTTCGGCCGCGGGCCGGCCGAGTCGGTTTCACAGCTTCGCCAGATTCTCGCGCTCGACCCGAAAACGAAATTGCTGGTCGGCCATGGGTTGTTCGACCTCGCAACGCCCTATTTCGCCTCGAAGGTGATCCTCGACCAGTTGCCGGCCTTTGCCAGCCCGGACCGCGTCAAGCTCGTCGTCTATCCCGGCGGCCACATGTTCTATTCACGCGACGGCGCGCGTCAGGCATTCCGCGCGGAAGTCGAGGCGCTGGTGAAGTAAATTCGAAAAACAACAAAAAGCCGGCGCAGTCCTTGCAACTGCGCCGGCTTTTTCTTCGTCATTGCGAGGAGAGAAGCGACCAAGCAATCCATACCGCGACAGAACGGGAAAATGGATTGCTTCGCTTCGCTCGCAATGACGGGGAGGCGTCACTGCCTCAATAGACGAGTCCGGTGCCCGGCGGCTTCTCCAGCGCCGCGGCGAGCGAGCGATATTCCTCGCTATTCGTGCCGCTAAGCTGAGCAATCCGGTTCAGGTGATATTGCGCCTGATCGCGGTTGCCCTGTTCGACCTGCCACAGGCCGTAATACTGCCAGGTCTTGACGTGGTTCGGATCGGCCTTGAGCGCACGCTCGTACCAGATCTGCGAGATCTTGTAGTCGCCGAGCTGGCGATAGGAGTAGCCGATCAGATTGGCGACGGCGGCTGTGTCGTCGCGGCCGAGCGCCTTGAGCTGTGCGATCGCCGACGCGTAGTCGTGGCGCTCGTAGATCGCTGCATAGGCGGCGCGATAGCCGTCGGCGAATGCGGTTTGTTCGCTGCCGGGACGGGCTTCGCTGGATTTCTTTTTCTTCTTCGGTGGCGGAGGCGGATCGTTGTCGGCCGCGGCGTAGACGACGGAAACGACAGGGGCTGCCGCAAGCGTGAGCGACAGCATCGCGAGAGTCAAAAGCCTGATCGCTAATTTATTCATGCAATTCTCCTGATGGCCGGTTCGGCGATCCTACACCGAAGCCCGTTGAGTTGAACCCCTGGCGCCTAACAACATTCCCGCGCCCTTTACCTCGATTCCGCCAATTTTCATCAGCGGTCCGCCGTCAACGGACATGACGAAGATGTCATTCAGATGAACGGCGCCCGAAAGTTCGGTTCAGAAGAGGTTCAGTGCACGGCCGCTAGCGTCGCCTGCACGATCGGCGAGCCCGGCCTTTCGACCGGAAATGCCCGCGGGTCCCCATGGAAAAGGAGACAACCATGCTCAAGACCATTTCCGCAGCGCTCGTTGCCGTTTCCGTTATCGCCGCGCCCGCGCTTGCCGGCACGCCGGGCAAGACCGTTCAGGCACCGACCGCACAGGCGCCCGCGGTGAAGGCGGAGCAGGATAAAACGAAGGCATTGAAGGCCAATGCGCGGACGGCGCGCGATCACAAGCAAACCGGCTCGAACAAGACGCACGCGAAACCGCACGTCGCGGTCAAGCATGTGAAGCCGGCCGCAAAACGCAGCTAGCTCTGATTCGCCGGCGCGCGTTTCGCCCCCATTGCCCCCGCGCCTGCGAATGTCAGGCCAGCCCACACGCCATTTGCTTTGCTAATGGCGGTGGGCTGGCGCGTACTCAACTTTTCGAGAGCGACGCACGCCGATAGCCAAGTTGCGAATTCCATTCCACTGCGAGGCGGTCTAAGAGACGGCAAAGAGCAGGGGAAAGTTCGCTTGGAGCGTTCGATCAAAATCGCGGCGGTGGTGTTGTTGCCGATCGCGCTCTCGGCTTGTGCCGCCATCGATGACAGCAAGCCGATCACGTTTACCGAGGATCGCGGCGTCTCCAGCCAACCCTTTCCGAAAAACTACCGCACCGAAGTGCAGTCGTTTCTGAAGACCTATCTCAACAATCCCGTTGGCGTGCGCGACGCCGTCATGGCCGAGCCGGTCGAGCGCGTGGTCGGGGGACGGCTGCGCTACGTCGTCTGTCTGCGATTCAGCGCGCGCGAATCCGACGGCGGCTACCGCGAGCCGCGCGAACGCGCCATGCTTTTTGTCGACGGCCGGTTCGATCGCATTATCGAAAATGCCGTCGAGCCCTGTGCGGGGGTGGCGTATGCGCCATTCGCGGAACTGGAGAAAATGACGCGCTAATTCCAGGCGTGATTGCGTGGAAGTGCGGAGCGCCTGGGGTTAGCCGGGTTCGGTTGGCCGGGTTCGTCTTCGCAGTTTCCTTGGCAGGATCTCCTCGTCTCTCCACACGAGAGTGTGATGCATATATCGCATGCGATTAAATCGGAAGGGTTGACATTGGGCTTTGGTGAGCCAATACATCGGATACGATTTAATCGCATAAGATAAAGCACTTGGAGTGAAAGCCATGTCCCAGCACGTCAGCCCTGACCGCCGCCGGTTCCTCGGCACCGCCGCCGTAACACTTGCGGCCGCACCGTTTGCCTTGAACGGCAAGCTATTTGCGGAGTCCGGCGACGCAAAACCCGGGGCGGGAGCAATCAGGCCGGGCACCCATACCTCGTTCGCCGCGCTGAAACAGATCGAGGCCGGCGTCCTCAATATCGGTTACGCCGAAGCCGGACCCGCCGATGGCCCCGTCGTCCTTCTCCTGCACGGCTGGCCCTACGACATCTACGCTTTCGTCGACGTCGTCCCGTTGCTGGCGTCGGCAGGGTTTCGGGTGATAGCGCCCTATCTGCGCGGCTATGGCACGACGCGCTTCCTCTCAGGCGAGACGCCGCGCAACGGCCAGCAGGGCGCGCTCGCCACCGATGTCATCGCCCTCATGGATGCGCTGAAGATCGACAAGGCGGTCGTGGCCGGCTTCGACTGGGGCGCCCGGACCGCCGACATCGTCGCGGCGATCTGGCCGCAGCGGGTCAAGGCGCTGGTCTCGGTCAGCGGTTACCTGATCGGCAGCCAGCAGGCCAACGCGAAGCCGCTGCCGCCGTCGGCCGAACTGCAATGGTGGTACCAGTACTATTTTGCGACCGAGCGCGGTCGGCTGGGCTACGAGAAGTACCGGCGCGAGTTTTCCAAGCTGATCTGGCAGCTCGCCTCGCCGAAGTGGAATTTCGATGACGCTACCTTTGAGCGCAGCGCTGCGTCCTTCGACAACCCCGACCATGTGGCCATCGTGATCCACAATTATCGCTGGCGGCTCGGTCTTGCCCCGGGCGAATCGAAGTATGACGAGCTGGAAAAGCAGCTGGCCGAATTTCCGGTCATCGCAGTGCCCACCATCACCCTTGAAGGTGACGCGAACGGCGCGCCGCATCCGGACCCCAAAGTCTATGCCAGGAAGTTTTCCGGCAAATATGCCCACCGCCTCATCACCGGCGGGATCGGACATAATCTGCCGCAGGAGGCGCCGCAGGCCTTTGCCGACGCCGTCATCGAAGTCGCTCGCTAATGAGCGCGGAAGACCCGGCCGCCGGCGGCCACAAAGGCTTGCCGGCGCTGCCGTGTCTTCCGGCGTTCCCGGGACAGAACCTGAACAAATTCGGATCACTTTTCGGCGAGGGTTGAACCTTGCTTTAGTCATCGCGGACATCAACTAAGCGGGAAGCTACCTCCTTAACAGAGAAAAAAGCCTTACATGCGAGGGAACTAAAACATTTTGTTGCTGTGCCGTCACAGTGGCGCGCCATCGGGTCGCGGGCACTTGCCGCAAAGCAACCTAAATGAAGTCACGTTGTTTGGCTTGGTATCCGACGTCCGTAACGGGGAAAGTGAAATGAAGAAGATCCTGCTCGGCGCAGCCGCGCTGGCCGCCATGGCGGCTCCAGCTTTTGCGGCTGACATGCCGCCGCGGCCTTATACCAAGGCGCCTGCGTATACCGCCCCGGCCGTCGTCTATAACTGGACCGGCTTCTACATCGGCGGCCATGCCGGCGGCGCCTTTGCAGGCAACGACTCCCTGCAGGGCAGCGACGCCCGCTTCCTCGGCGGAGTGCAGGGCGGCTTCGACTATCAGTTCGCACCGAACTGGGTGCTGGGTGCCGAAGCCCAGTATAGCTGGCTGCCCAGCTCCAATAATGACGGCGTCCTGTTTCCGGGCGGCACCCTCGTAACCTCCAACACCGACCAGATCGGCTCGGTGACCGGCCGGCTCGGCTACACCTGGGGTCCGGCGCTGCTCTACGCCAAGGGCGGTTACGCCTGGCGCGACGGCAACAATCTCGGGGTAACGACGGCGGCCGGCGCGCCGGCCGCCTTCACCACCGACGGCAATCACAAGGACGGCTACACCGTCGGCGGCGGCCTCGAATACATGTTCGCCCCGAACTGGTCGGCCAAGGCCGAGTACCAGTATTACAATTTCGGCGACACCACCTTCACGTCCGGTCCTCCCGAGATCACCGGCCGCAGCTTCCGCAACGACGAGCACACCGCCAAGGTCGGCGTGAACTACCGGTTCGGTTGGGGTGGGCCCACTGCTGGAAAATATTGATACCGACTTCGGTATCGACACGCGCAAAGGCCGGCTTCACGCCGGCCTTTTTGTTTGGAGAATGTCGAAGCGAGCGTGCGCCGGGGATTTTTTGGCGGGCGCGAAAAAAATTTCGCGCTGCATGCAACTTTTCGTCACGATCCGATATTATGGTTCCGGCCGGCTGGTGGGACAACGAACATGCGTGTTTTTGCGTTAGGGCTGATCTTTTCCGCAGCAGCGTATCCGTGCCTTGCCCAAACTGTCCTGAAATCCGAACCGCTTATCCTTGCTCCCTATGAAATCGCCTTCGTGCAGGACCCCTCGTGCGGGGCCGGCAAGGTGCGCAAGGTAACCGGTGCGATCAGGGGGCTGCAGCGGCGCAAGGCTTGTGTCACCCTGTCTTCGGAGCAGGCATCGCTGATCTCGGCAACGCCGTAGAACCCGATTTTTCACCTCGGATGTCGTCCCGGCTGATGCCACGGACCCATACGCCGAGCGGTGTCGTTCGCCAACCCGGCCCCGCCACGGCCGATGAAGATGGGCACTATTGCTTCGCCGTGGGACTATGACGCAGCGGCCCGTTGGACGCTCCGATCAGCTAATCTGCGACGGCCTGCGATCCTATGCTACGGGTTTCCTCGTTCTTCAGGCGAGGATCCGCGGCGCCGCAGTGGCCTGATCACCCGTATTCGGCGTACCCGTCGGCTCAATCAGCAGGATGTGCACTTCCCCGCGGGCTACGGGCCGATGCTCAATGCCCTTGGGCACGACAAACACCTCGCCGGCATTAAGGGTGACCGTGCGATCCCGCAGCTCGATGTCCAGCGTCCCCTCGAGCACAAGGAAAAAATCGTCCGTCTCGTCATGCTTGTGCCAGTGGAACGGCCCTTCCAGCTTGGCCACCATGATGTCGTTGTTGTTGTATGTCGCAACTGTACGCGGGGAGAAACGATCCGTAAACGTCGCGAGCTTTTCGACAAGATTGGCGGGTGCCTTCATTGCCTTTTCTTCCTTGGCTGGAGACCCCTCAGTCAGGTTCGACTGCGTCAATGGCGGCGGAGGGCAGTTGCGTCGGAACAGGGCGCACGGGCGAGATATCGCGCTTTGGCGTAAGCTGGCAAATGGCGCCGCCCTCACGACGCCAACTGCAAATCCGTCTGGGCTTCCCGCTCGGCTTCGGCCTTGTTGCGGGCGGGGTCTTCATGCGGCTCGAGCTGGCACGGCTTGATCTCGTAGTCATGGTCCAGCACCGGACGGGGGCCGGTGTTGTCCTGTCCGGCGACGACATCGACCACGAGACCGCTCTTCTGAGCGATCTTCCAGACATCGGCTGCGGTGGGATAGGCCTTGCTCAGCTTGGCATCGTTTGAGAACAGCGCGTAGGGCATGGATAGCTCCGGTAAAAACGGTCAACGCGGAAGCGGGGGCCGGGTTTCAGGCTTGGCTGCCATGCCGCCATTCCACAGGTTGTTTCGGGAGCAAATTGGCTCGTTTCGGCCCATTTTCGTGGAGTCTCTGAGTCTTTAACGAGCCGTAAATTCCGAAAAAAAGAATCCCCGAGACTCCGCCGCCAGAATCGCCGGATGTTCCCGCCATGAGAACGAGCCTCCAGACCTCCTGCGAGCGTGTCCAACTCACGCTGACCGTCTGCCTCTTGGTCGCCTGCGCGGCCAACGTGGCGCTGGTCTACGCCTGGCTCTGAATCTGCCCTGAATATCGCGCCAACGTCGCTTAGTGTCTCTACTTCCCCGGCCGCGGCGGCTGCCCGCCTTCCTTGATAGCCGCATGGACCTTTGCCATGGTCGCGCTGCAATACGCCTCGCGCTCGCGGTTGAACCGCTCCTGATGAGCACGGAAAGTCGCAACCCGCGCCTTGATCTCAGCCTGGAAGTCTTCCCTCAGGTCGGGACGCATGAGAGAGGCCAGCCTTGAGAACTCCCTCGGTATTTCCCTCGATGCTTCCGTTGGCGCCTGGGCGGCGGGCGTCGTCTCCGCCAGCAAAGCCTCGACGTCAGGGAGCGGCGTGGCCGCGCGGGTCAATTCGGATGTCTCGACGGAGAGCTGGGTGATCGAGGTCGCGACCGTCTTCTCGGCCTCCGGCATCTTGCCGGTCACCGATTGAACAAACGCCATCGTTTGCGCGATCAGGAGATCGCGTTCCCTCATCCATTTCATGAAACACCTCGGCGCAAGTCACTCCATCAAAGGCCTTTTGTGGAATCAAGCGGGTGGGGAGGTAACAGTGGATAACTGCCGCGCTTTTGCGCGCGAGGTGACAAAACGGTGACAGTCCTGACCGACAGTGCACATGACGGTCAGGTGTGGTCCAGGTTCAACCGAGGTCTCACGAAAGGGATGTCAGCGCTCGCGGGGATTCGTATTCGGGACGAACGGCGCGCCGATCACGCGCACCGGCGGCTGCTCGCTGACGTTGATGATCCGCTTGTCGGGTGCGGGCGCCTGCTCGACACGACCGGCTGTCTGATCGGCGAACCGTACCGGCTTGCTGTCGCCGACCCCCAGCAGACTGGCGCCGCCTGCAATGGCCACGCTGATCGAGGTGACCACAGCCAACAAAACCATGTTGCAGTTTTCTTCGCGAATTCTCATGCGAGAAAAACGTGGAAGAGGAGGGGTGGTTCCGGCTCCGAAGAGAGAGATGGGCGCGGCGGGGTTGGTCGGTTGTGGTTTTGTACCGTAAAACTACGGGTAACTGTTTGTACCGTAAAACTACGGATAACTGCAGTCTTTACAGGCAAGTAGCACGAAAAATCAGCAAGCGTAGCCGCTAGTATGGGCCGGGAAGCTCTTTTCGCGCATCGCGGGTGGATGCCATACCATTCCGGAGTTTCCAGATATTGGCCTGCTCATTATCGGAGCCGCCTGCGGTGGAGTAACCCTACCGCACTACCCGTATTTGCCGGGCCTTGCATGGAGCTTGTCTTTCTGAGAAAGGCTATATTATGCAATATAACTAATTTTATCAAATAAGCGGATCCGATTGTTTTCGACATGAAAATTCATTTTGGCCCGGGGGGCTGGGTTCAATGGCCAGACAGCGAAGAGTTCTCGATCGAGTTCATGAGGCTGCTCGGCGCGGCGCAGGAAGGCGGTTCGATGGTCTCCGAATGCTTGCTTGCCGCAAGCCGGATAGACCCAACGGATGGCGGCGATTCCTGGTATCGGGAATGGATAAGGATGGCCGACATCAGCAATGAGCGCGCCAATGCCGCCTTCAAGCGCGGTCATGTGCTGACCGCACAGAGTAACTGGCTTCGCGCCATCAATTACTATCAGGCATCAGCGTCTGATTTCGATGCTGCCGACAAGAAACAGGAGCATGCGCTCCGAACCATGCGAGCCTGCGCCCGCCGCTACGTTGCGCATTTGACGCCCGCTGGCGAGGTCGTCGAGATTCCCTGGCTGAACGGCTATGCGCTGGAAGGCTATTTTTTGCCTGCTCCCGCCGCTTCTGGTCGAGCGCCTGTTGTCGTGTGCATGGGCGAACCCGGCCATCGGAAGGAGGAATATCTCCACAAGGCGGCACGCTATGCCCGCGATCGGGGAATGTCGATGCTGGCGGTAGATCTGCTTGGATCCGGCACCTGCGCCAAATTCGATGAAGTCGTCGGCCGTTCCGATCTGGAAACATCGGTGGGTCACGTGATGGATTACCTCACGACAAGAGACGATGTCGACGAACGCAGGATCGCAATTCTCGGCGACGGTTCGGGGTCGTCCTTTGTGGCGCGCGGCGTTGCTCTCGACAATCGCTTCGCCGCCGCGGTTTGTGATGGCGGAATCTGGGACATGCATGAGCGCTCGTTCTTGATGAATCGCCTCTCGCTGAATAGTCCCGGAAGTAATGGAGTTGATGGCGGCTTGGTCGGGCGAAAATTCCATTGCCCGGTCCTGATCACCATGGGTGAGCAGGGCTGGCTCGAACGCGACTGTGTGACCGATCTGTTCGAGCGGCTCAAGATCGCCAATTCCGACATTTCACTGAAGATTTTCGAAAGCTCTGAAACCGCTGCCGCGCAGGGACACCGCGACAACCCTACGCTTGCCAGCGAGTTCATTTTTGACTGGATGGCCGATCGCCTCAACTCGATATCGGCCTAGCCCAGCCGCAGCACAAGTCATATGCCCATCGCGACTTTCAGGCTGGCCTTCTCAAGGCGATTCCTCAATGCCGCGAGCTTGGCGGTGAACTCGCCGAGCTCGCGTTCGCTGAACTCGGCAAAGATGAATTCGTTGAGCGCCGCCTGCTCGGAAGCCAAACCTGCGATGTGCTTGTAGGTCTTGTCCGTCAAGGACATCTGCACGATCCTGGCATCCTCCCCTGAGGTCTTACGGCGCATGAAGCCCTTTTTCTCGAGCATTTTCGACTGAGTCGTTACGAAGGACGGGTCAACGTGGAGCATCTTGGACACGACCTTCACCGGGACGCCTTCACCCTGATCCAGATCGGCCAATGCCATCAGGATCAGCCATTGCGGGCCGCTGATGCCCAGCGTTTTTGCCCAGAAATAGCGAATCTCCTGGAGGTGCACGTTAATGGCGGCGATCTCCCAGGCAAATTGCCGGGCGACGTCCTGATTCTTCTCGCCGAACTCATTCGGCGCTCCGCGTTTCGCGCGGCCTGACGAATCTGATCCGTGGCGGAGTTCCCGTCCCATGGCTTGTTTCATCCCGACTCACCCTGAAGCTGCTTACCTAATTTAATAACAAAATCATCTGATTGCATGCCTTTTGCTGCCGGTTTCTGAACAAGATTTCGCGAGCTACCGGTGTTGCTGTCGCGACACAGTTGGGCAGGATAGAGATAGCTGAGTTCATAAAGTATTTTGATTAGATAATTAGCGCATGCATAGTTCCTGCGGCGGTCGGGGGATCCTGGATCGTTCCGTTCTAGGTGGTTCGCTTAAGTCCCTCGCGTTCATGCGGGTGTGTCCGAAGACGCGAAACGACTGAGCGGTTTTCAAAAGGCGAGGGCGGACCTTTTCCTGGGGGAACAGCCACAGGTCCGGTCCTTGTCCTAGCAGCGCAACTTGGAGGTTTAACATGAATATGATCAAGGGCCTTATTCTCGGCTCAGCGGCGGGTCTTATCGCCGTGAGCGGAGCGCAGGCTGCCGATCTTCCCGTCAAGGCCAAAGCGGTCGAGTACGTAAAGATCTGCTCGCTTTACGGCGCGGGTTTCTACTACATCCCGGGCTCCGACACCTGCATGAAGATCGGTGGCTATGTGCGCGTTGACACCACGTTCAACGGCGGCATTTTCCATCAGCCGGCGTGGAACGCCAATCTTGGTCAGCAGAATCGCGTGCGCGATTACTATGCTGCCCGTTCGCGTTTGGCGCTCAGCGTAGATACGCGCACTGCCACGGCGTACGGTGTCGTTCGTAGCTTCGCTCAGGCCAACTTCAACCTGAACTCGTCTACCGGCGAAGGTTATGGTACGCCTGGCGCTGTGGCTGGCTCGACCATTGCGGCTGGCTCGCAGTCCCTGGGCGTGGATTTGGTGTTCATCCAGTTCGCTGGGTTCACTTTCGGTAAGTCTGCTTCGGCCTTTGCGACGCCTTGGCAGGGTTATCCGGGCAACAACTCCTCGCATCTGATTGGCGGCCATGACGACGTCACCGGCACCAACAACATCCAGTACACCGCGCAGTTCGGCAACGGCGTGTCCGGCACCATCGGCCTGGACGACCCGTACTACGGCCGCACTTCGCTGCTGAACCTGGGTGTTGCCAACCCGGCCACTGCCATCACGGCAGGTAATCAGGCCTACAGCGGTGCGCATGCTCCGGACATCGTCGGCAATATCCGCGTCGACCAGGCATGGGGTCTGTTCCAGATTTCGGGCGCCTTGCACGAAGTCACTCCTTCCTACAACCTCCTGACCGCCGGTGCTGTGAACCCCCTGTCGGAAATCTCTGGCCACCCCGATTCCAAGTGGGGCGGTTCGGTGATGGCTGCGTTGCAGCTCAAGAACCTGCCCACCGGCCCCGGCGACGACATCAAGGTTGATGTGACCTATGCCAAGGGTAACACGAGGAACGTGATCTTCAATTCGGCCAGCTTCGCGATGTTCGGCGACACGGGCCGTGCGGACTCTTACCAGAGCATCGGCTTCGGCCAGACTGCCGACGGTGTCTACCTGCCCGGCGGCGATATCAAGCTGGTTGAAGCGTACGGTATTCGTGGTGCGTTCAACCACAACTGGGATCCGTACTGGTCGAGCAGCCTGTTCGGCTCCTACTCTGCGGTTCGTTATGGTGGCAGCAACACCGACCTCACCACGGCGAAAGGTCAGTGGTGCTCCAACTACAACGCCGGCAGGGTGGTAAGCGCAGACTACTCCTGCAACCCCGACTTCAACGTCTCGCAGCTCGGTGTGGTCACCCGTTGGACCCCCGTTGCGAACCTGACGTTCTCGGCGGAAGTGATGTGGTTCCACCTCGACCAGAAGTTCAGCGGTGCTGCCAACTTGGGCCCGTCCGCTCCGAAACCGGCCACGCGGTACGAGTACAAGGATCAGGACGCCGTTTCGCTCAACGTTCGCGTTCAGCGCAACTTCTGATCCTGAACTGAACTATCGAAATGACCCCCGGCAGTTTTCACCGCCGGGGGTCTCTTTTTTTGGCGAGCTCCACGCCAGCGCAGCGTTCTCAAACTCCACCCAATTTTAAGAAGGTCAGGCGTTGAGCAACCTCGGTCTGTTACAGAACGCATTCGCCACAAACAATCTGCGTACTATTTGCAGGGCGATCGATGACGAAATATCGAGGCAGTCGAGCATCGCGGAATTTTCTCAACTCGCGAAGGTGAACCGGACCACGCTTTTTCGCGCCTTTCGTCGCCGGCAGGGAACAGGGCTGGAGACGATGATAAGAGTGCTCGAAGTGTTGGGATTTCGCCTTGCTGTGACAGCCAAGGGGCAAGTCGATAGAACGGCGAAGGCTGACGCTTCGACATCCGAGCGAAACATTCTTGAGAAGACTTCGCCTGGCGAAGGAATGGCGCGCAAACTTACTGCAGCGCTCAACAGCTCGGAAGCGCGTCCTGTCATCGGAGTGTTCGCGGAGATATTGCGGACGCAAGATAACATCGCCAGCTTATCGAAAAAGACAATCAGATGCCGCGAAACATTCTATAGAGCCTTTGTTTATCCTCGCGTGCCTCGGTTCAGCACCGCCCTGACTCTCCTGGATGCACTGGGCCTCTCATTTTCTATACGCAGGGTACCTCGTTACAAGCTTTCAACACGATCCCCTCGAAGTCCATTGGCGACGGCAATTGGAGCTCAAACGGGGGATAAAAACCGCCCGCTGGCGATCGGGCGCTGACTGCTCAGCGCCCGGGATTTGGCCATTGCCGATGCAGTCGTTCCGCCCGCGGCCAGGCGCCTGAACGCGCATCCTGCGTTAAGCGTCAGGGAAAAACCTCTGCCCGCACGCCGATGCAAAACTAGCGAAGGCCCTCCGCCGAACACGCCGAGTATAAAGCAAAAATATCTATTGTAATAATATGAGTAACTCATGTATTATAATCATGCGTAGCCGTCGAATAGGTTGGCGGCCTCTCATGGAGAAGCGCACCAGCATCTTCAGAAATACCTCCGAAACCTCTGACCATGCCCGGTCAGAGGTTTTTCGGCCTCTTGAGGGCTATTTCTGATTCGCCGGTGAGTGCAGATTCGGATGGCACCAGATGGCCAAGACGGCGCGTCGCTCTCAATACGCCAGTACGGCTCAGCTTGAAAAATTCCTGAATCAAGCGTTTCAAACCACCGATAGCCGTCAGGTTTGCCTGGCTCTCGGCGAAGCAGTCCGGGCCCAAAATGTCACGACGATCGCTATCGCATCAGGAATAGAGCGGGCACACCTCTACGGGGCATTTGTATCGGAGAGGGGGCCGCGGCTTTCCACAGTGACGAAGGTGATTACGGCACTACGCCTGAGGCTCGTTACAGTGCAACCGTCCGCATCCACGCTCGAAAGATATGGTTCTCAACAGCCAGTGCATGGCCACTTACGTTACAGCACTCCGGCGGGAGTTGCCGGGCTCTTGAATCCTGCCCTTGCAACATCCAATCTTCGTGCCATTTGCTCTACCTTTGGTGAGATCATCCGAGCCCAGGAGAATGTTGCGGAGTTCGCGCGACGAATACAGATTGGCCGAACACGGCTCTACCGCTCGTTCATGGGCGATCGTTCTCCCGAATTTACGACTGTCCTGACGATTCTCGGGGCGTTCGGATTACAGCTACGCGTAGAGCGGGTAAGCAAACGGAACGCGTCGCTCGATTCCTATTCAACGGCGGGCCTTGGGAAATCGGCAGAGCTGGTGTTCCCCCAACCGCTTCCCGTGGAATTCCCAGCAATGGTGGAGGCCTGAACGGGTCTTGGCTCGGCCGAAGAGTTTTCGTCCGCCTGACGCTCGTTGAAGTGGTGCCGGTTGAGAGGATTGAACTCCCGACCTTCGGTTTACAAAACCGCTGCTCTACCGCTGAGCTAAACCGGCAAATTGAAGCGATCGGCGAGGGTGAAACATCCCGCCACCTGGTCCGATCTTCGGCGGCTCGAATATCAGACTTGGTCGCAAAGGGCCAGAACCTCAAGGACCGCTTTCATCGCTCCCACATAGAAAAAGCGGCCTTTCCAGCCGCCATTTCCGAATTCGATTCGCCCAGCCCCGACTGGCAGAGATGCCTGCGGCCGTCCTCGCCGCGGAACCAGGTGCCGGGCAGACAAAACCGTAGCTGCCGCTGTTCCGATGCGGTCCTTTTTTGCGCGCGTCAAACAGACGTGATGCCGAAAGAGTGAGCAGGCCGAGACTTCCGATTCCGGTTGTGCGATCTCGAAACAGATGTGAAGTTCCGGCTCCTAATCGTTTGAAGGATCACGGAATTTCATGCAGGCGCGCGACGTCGATTACCGCTGTGGCGAAGTCAATTTGCGCGGCTATCTCGCGCTTGATGAGGGGATCGGAAAGCGGCCAGGCGTGCTGGTGTTTCACGAAGGGCTGGGGCTTGGCGAATTCGCGATGGAGCGCGCGCGCCGGCTCGCCGGTCTTGGCTATGTGGCGCTGGCCGCGGACATGTTCGGCGATCGGCGGCAGGCCTCCAATCTGCAGGAAGTCGCTACCCTGGTCGGCGGGCTTCGCGCCGAGCCGGAAAAACTCCGCGCCCGGGGCCGCGCCGCGCTGGCTGCGCTCGCCGCGCTGCCGGAGGTCGATGTCGCCAGGTTGGCGGCAATCGGGTTCTGCTTTGGCGGGTCAGTCGTGCTGGAGCTGGCGCGCGAGGGGGCCGACCTGAAGGCGGTGGTCAGTTTTCACGGCGTGCTGGCGACCAAGATGCCGGCGCAACCGGGACAAATGAAAGCCAGCGTGCTGGTCTGTACCGGCGTCGACGATCCCTTGGCGCCGCCGGAACAACTCGCCGATTTCGAGAACGAGATGCGGGCGGGCGGGGTGAAGGACTGGCAGGTCATCGTCTACGGCAACGCGCTGCACGGTTTCACCAATCCCGCTGCCGACGGCTCGATGATGCGCACCGCGCTGTACAACGAACAGGCCGACCGCCGCTCGTGGGCGTCGATGAAAAGCCTGTTCGATGAAGTCTTGACCTGACAAAGGCTTCCAACTGGTATTTCATGGCGTTTTCCAGCGAAGCCTGATCCGGGGTCGGCAGCGGTTCGCGTAAAGTAAACGCGTCAAATCAAGATCAGAAGTTCATCTTTGAGGCGAACTTCAACTGATACGGCGGGTAGGGGGCGTATGTTCGGAATTCTTGGGCTGGGGTTTTTGCTGGGCATGCAGCATGCGCTCGAGGCCGATCATATCGCCGCTGTCTCCAGCATCGCCGTGCGCCGCAGCCATGTGGCCGATATCGTCAAGCACGGGCTGACCTGGGGGCTCGGCCACACGCTCACTTTGTTCGTCTTTGCCGGCGCTGCGATCCTGCTCGGCCATGCGATCCCGGACAACGTTGCCCACCCAATTGAGACGGCCGTCGGCCTGATGCTGGTCGGCCTCGGCGCCCATGTGCTGTGGCGGCTGTGGCGCGACCGCGTGCATTTTCACCAGCACGGCCATGGCGACGGCACGGTGCATTTCCATGCCCATAGCCATGCCGGCGAAACCACGCCGCATGCCCGTATGGCTCACGCGCATGACCATGGCTTCCGCTGGCGTACCCTGCTGGTCGGCCTGATGCACGGCATGGCGGGCTCGGCCGCGCTGCTGGTGCTTGCGGTCACGCAGGCCTCCAGCCCTGCCGTCGGCCTCGGTTACGTTGCGTTGTTCGGGATCGGCTCGATGATCGGCATGGGCGCGCTGTCGACGGTGATCGCGGTGCCGCTCGCGGTCTCGGCCCGCTCGCTCACCTGGGCCAATCGCATTCTGCAGGGGGCTGTGGGTCTTGCCACCATCGCGATCGGAATTATGACCGTAGTCGAGATGGTGCTGGCTTGACGTGGCCGCCTCAGTGCTGCGGGAATGAACAATAATAAAGCGTTCGGGGAGGATAGGATGAAACGCCGAGATTTTCTGGCCGGAAGCGCCGCATGTTCACTGGCCGCATGGACGGGCCAAGCGCTGGCGCAGTCGGGCCCGCTGACCAAAATCATCTTTCCCTTTGCGGCCGGCGGCGGCGGCGACGCGCTTTGCCGCTTGCTGGCGCAACACATAGCTCCCTTGCTCGATCGCAACATCATCGTCGAAAACCGCACCGGCGGTGACGGCCTGATCGGCATCAAGGCGGTCAAGGGGGCCAATCCCGATGGCGCGACTATCCTCGTGACCACGGGGCCGACCATGTATCTGCTGCCGATGGTCGAGACGACGCCGAGTTTCGATTCGGCCAAGGACTTCGTTCCGGTCTCGCAACTCGTGCGCTTTGAGTTTTGTGTCTTCGCCGGCCCGGCTGTCCCGGCCGCCGATGTCAAGGACTTCACGCAACTGGTTGCCTGGCTGAAAGCCAATCCGGACAAGGCGACGTTCGGCGTGCCCAGCAACGGCACCATTCCGCATTTCACGGGATCGCGGCTCGAGCAGGCGCTGGGCGTCAAGCTGACGCGCGTTGCCTATCGCGGCAGCGCGCCCATCATCAACGACCTCGTCGGCGGTCATCTGCCGTTCGCCATTTCGACGTTGACCGACGCCATTCCGCAGCATCGTGCGGGCAACATCCGGATTCTCGCGGTGGGCAGTGCGGCCCGTTCGCCGTTCCTGCCCGATGCCCCGACACTGAAGGAAAGCGGCATCGATCTGGTGGCGGACGCCTGGTACGGCATGTGGCTGCCGGCCGGCGCTTCGCCCGACTTCGCGAAGAAGCTGAGCGAAGCGGTCGCCACAGCGCTCGCCAAGCCCGAAGTAAAGGAAAAGCTTTCGGCGATCGGCCTGATCCCGGTCGGCTCGACGCCTGAAGGCCTGACGAGGGAGCTCGCCGCCAACACCGCATTCTGGCAGCCGATCGTCAAGGCGACGGGATACAAGATCACGAACTGAGGATCTTGAACCTCATCCTGAGGAGCCGCCAACGGGTCCGCGCGTAGCGCGGCCCGATGACAGGCTCCGCGGCGTCTCGAAGGATGAAGGCCCGTCTGTGGCCTCATGGTTCGCCCGGCGATGCGCAGCATCGTCCGGAGACGCGCTGCGCGCTCCTCACCATGAGGGTCTCTGCTCTCACACCTAGGACTTCATCCCAACTTTCTCGCGTCGCGGAGCAGGGCAATCGGCCTGCATCCTGCCGCGATGCTTCGCGCGTCGATGACGTATGGCGCGCTCCACCGTTGCGATCAAAGAGGCGACCCAATAATCAAGGATCCAGCCGGCTTGGCCAAGTTCTCGATTGCTTTGTTTCGCTCGTAATGCCTGCGTCATGACCAGGTACCCTTGCCGCCGGCGAGCAAGTGCTCTCGGCCGCTCAAGAAGTTTACAGCCCGTTCGCCCACGTCTTATCGCCGCGCTTCGAGAACGATGTTGAAGGGCGTCTCGGCTGCGATCCGCACGCGGCCAAATCCGGCTTCGCGCAGAACCGCTTCCAACCGTGCCGGCCCGGCCTGTCCGCCGAGGGCGAGCCCGACCTCCTGTGCCAGCGAAACCGGCGTACAGATCATGGTGGAGCCGGCATAATAGAGCCGGCCGACTGGATTGATATTGTCCTCCAACCGGTCTCCTGCACGTGGCTCCACCGCCATGAATGTGCCGTCGGGGGCCAGAGCCTCCAGAATCCGGCCCGCCGCGCCGACGGGATCGCCAAGGTCGTGCAGCGCGTCGAAACAACAGATCAGGTCGAAATTGCCGCCCACAAAATTCTTGGCTGTGGCGACATCAAATTCCGTCCTGGCTGCTACGCCGTCGCGTTTCGCGGCGTCGCGGGCGCAGGCGATCGAATCTTCGTGGTTGTCGACCCCGAAAAATCTGGATCTTTCGAAGGCCTTCGTCATCAGAATGGTGGAGATGCCATGGCCGCAGCCGATATCGGCGACCCGCGCACCGTTATTGAGCTTTTCGATCACACCGTCCAATGCGGGAAGCCATTCCTGCACCAGATGGGCTTTGTAGCTCACGCCGAAGAAGCGTGACATTCCGCTGAACAGACAGCTGCATCGTTCGTGATAGCCGGCGGCGCCGCCGTTGCGGAAAGCCTTGCTCACCTTGGGTTGGTCAAGCATCACCGCTTGGCAAACCTCGAACGAGCCCAGCATGTAGACCGGACTTTCCGGATTTCCGAAGACCATGGCCTGCTCGGGATTCATGGCAAAGCGCTTGGTCGTGGCGTCATAGTCCAGATAACCGGCGGCGGCGTGGGCGCTGAGCCATTCGCGCACGAGGCGCTCGACCGTTCCGGTACGGCGCGCCAGTTCTTGCGGCGTCACCGGTCCTGACTCGGCAAGCGCGGCATAGAACCCAAGTTCGTCGCCGATGCGCACCAGCGGCGCAATCATGGCGGCGCCGAGATCGTCCAATATCCGTGTAACAAATCCTTCCAGCTTCTGCTGATCTAATTCTCTAACTATCATGTTCATTGCTGCCTCCTTTGGCGCGATGGGACATAGGTCCTCGCGAGGGTGCGGCAAATGACCGGACTGCCGGATGACTTGACTGAGCGTCTAAATCCTTCCTATTTTTTGCCTTTCGTCCGAGAAGCATGATCGAGCGTCCGACTGGAGCTTGGACTATGGGCGCGGATGCTCTGTCCGATGTGCTGCGCGCCGTACGGCTCAGTAGCGCGATGTTCTTCCATCTGGACGTCCGCGCACCCTGGGTGGCCGAGGCGCCGACATCGGCTGCCTGCGCTTCAGCCGTTTTGCCGGGGGCTCAGCACGTCATCGAGTATCACGTGGTGATCGATGGCTGCTGCTGGGGCGGGCTGATCGATGCACCATCCGTACGGCTCGAGGCGGGCGATATCATCGCCTTTCCGCAGGGCTCAGCACATGTCCTTTCCAGCGCTCCGGGCATGCGGTCGATCCCTGATCTGAGCGTCTACGGTCAGGCGAGGGCCGGTCGGCTTCCTCTCATGATGCGCCTGGGTGAGAACGGACCCGCCGACGCGCGCATCCTGTGCGGATTTCTCGGCTGCGACACGCGTCCTTTCAATCCGCTGGTGGAAGCACTGCCCGCGGTCCTGCACTTGCGGGGAAGTTCATATCGCGAGAATTCGGGCCTTGCCTATCTGATCAGTGCTGCAAGGGCCGAATCGGAACGGCGCCGGACGGGCGGCGAGGGCGTGCTGGCCCGGCTGGGCGAACTGCTCTTTGTCGAAGCAATCAGATGCCATATCGAAGCACTAGGCCCCGAACAGACCGGGTGGCTTGCCGGCTTGGCCGATCGACACGTCGGTCAGGCGCTGAACCTCTTGCATGGCGAACCGGCGGCGGATTGGACATTGGATGAGCTCGCGAAAGCGGTGGGGCTGTCGCGGTCGACGCTCGCGCAGCGCTTCACTCATCTCATTGGTCAGCCGCCGATGCAGTACCTGACGCGCTGGCGCATGCAACTCGCTGCCGGTCTGCTGGCTTCCGGGCGCGACCCGATCGCACGCGTCGCAGTGGCGGTTGGTTACGATTCCGAGGCTGCCTTCAATCGAGCGTTTCGCAGGACGGTAGGGACGCCACCGGCCGCCTGGCGACAGGCGCATATTTCGCCGGAGTAAGGCGCCAGCCAGCATGCGCTCCTTATGGTTCCATCCCGATCTTCGCTCTGACAGCGGAGTTTGGGCCGTTAGCCTCATTCTCGTCGGAGCGATTATGCTGATGCTCAGCGTCGCGGGGGGTAGAGCGCGTACTCACGAAAAGGTCATGACTGCTTGGCTGAGCGGCAACACCTGCGGGAAAAATTATCCCAACGCGTGGCGGTTCCCGAGACCCGTGTACCCCTGTTAGTCGCCTGAATTACTGCATGATTCAACGTTGGGAGCGCCTTCGCGCGCTCGATGGCTGTGAAACGTTCCGCGTCCGCGCTTTGACTTGATGATGATTCCCAAGTTTAACTACCATTACGTCTCGGATGGGAATTGGGCATCGAAGCAGGTGTGCCGGATTTTTGGTTGCCGCCTAGCCGCGTCTGCCGACAGCAGGGGGATAGCACCGCATGGGTTCATATTTTCGGCGGCAGCTTGCGGATTACGTCGAGTACCATCGTGACCCCTGGAATTGCGCGATGCATGTCTTCGGCATCGCGTTCTTGTTCCTGGCTGCTGTTCTTCCGCTCAGCCTGTGGTCCGTCACCGTATTCGGGTTCCAGACCAGCGCGGCGACCATCGCCGTCGTACCGGTGCTCATCTACTGGTTCCTGCTCGACTTCGCGCTCGGAGCCGCGATCCTTGGGGCCGCAATCGTCTTGCTCTCAGTCGCTGCCGTGATCGTTAGTCATGCGACGACTGCTGGCATGTGGTCACTTACGGCGATCCTGATTGTCGTTGGGGTCGCATCACAGATTGTCGGGCACCGCGTGTTCGAGCGACAGCAGCCGGCGCTGGTCGACAACCCGACCCACCTGTTGCTCGGACCAATGTTTGTCATGGCGAAGCTGTTTATCGCGCTGGGCTTTCGGCGCGATCTCGCCATCATTATCCAACAGCATCCGCAAGGTGCTGCATCTTGATCTCAAACAGTTCAGCTTGAGTCCATCGGCAGCATGACGCGCATACTGGTCACAGGCGGCAGTGGGTTCATCGGAAAGCACCTCGTCTGCGCGCTGATAGCGCGAGGCCGGCAGGTGAGGGTTCTCGATCTTCAGCCGCCGCCCCACGCTTTGCCGCAGGTTCAGTATGTCAGGGGGTCGGTGCTTGATCGAGACCTGGTGAACCGGGCGATGGACGGCGTCGATGAGGTCTATCATCTGGCTGGCCTGCCCGGGATGTGGCTGCCGCGGAAAGCTGATTTTTACACTGTCAATTACGGTGGCACCGAAATCGTCATTGAGACGGCGCGAAAGCGCGGCATAAAGCGCTTCCTGCACTGCTCGACAGAATCCATTCTGTTCCGTGCCTCGCCATCGATGGTTCCTGTCGCTGATGATGCGTTCTTGCCGGACGACATGCCGGGTCCATATACGCGCTCGAAAATGCTCGCCGACCGGTTCGCCATGCAGGCGGCCGCATCGGGATACCCGGTGGTGATCGGCTGTCCCACCATGCCGGTCGGGCCTTACGATCACAACGTTACGCCGCCGACGGCGATGCTCCGGTATTTTCTCAGCCGGCGCCTTCAATTGCATCTTGATTTTGTCGCGAACCTCGTCGATGTGCGCGACGCCGCCGAAGGGCTGATCCTTGCCATGGAGCGCGGACGCGCTGGACATCGCTACGTTCTCGGCGGCGAAAGCATGGGGCTGAGAGAGGTTCTCGAACTCATGGCTGATATCAGCGGACGTCGCATCCGGTGCATTAACGTGAACGGCAAGGTCGCCGAAATGGTCACTGCGACGCTTGAGTTCATTGCCGATCACGTGACGCGCCGGCCCCCGTCCGGTACGGCCGAAGGCGTTCGTATCGCTTTGCGAGCAGGGGCCTTGTCGATCGAAAAAGCGCAACGAGAGCTGGGCTATGCGCCAGGCCCCATCGAACCTGTGTTACGGGAAACCATTGCGCATCTGCTTGATGCCGGCCACAATCAACCTGAATGGGGTCCAACGCCGAGTGCTCACCCTCGACCGTTTCACGTCGAGCGACGGCTTGGCGGCTGATCCAAGCGATTGAGGCGGTCCGCGACATGCTGAACGATCCTGGTCAATGGTTGGCTTTCGCCTTGAGTGGCTGGACCACTACCTGGCCCACACAGTTGCTCGCCATCATCTGGATTTTGTGGGTTATCAGTTGGGTGGTGGCGTCGTTCTGGTCCGGTCAAACCAAGAAACACGTGATGACCTGGGACTCGCTCAAATACCGCTTGCCGATTCTCGCAGGGGCCGTTCTTTTCCTGCCATTGACTGGCAAGGTCTTGGGAGAAAAGCCGCTCTGGCAATTTAGCAGTCTTGGCATCTACGTGCTGGCGTGTCTTGTCCTTGCAGGGATCTCGTTCACATGGTGGGCGAGAATTCATCTCGGACGTTTCTGGTCGAACGCGATCACGCACAAGGAAGGCCATCAGGTCATCGACACCGGCCCGTACGGGCTTGTGCGCCACCCGATCTATACGGGGCTTATCGCGGGGATGCTGGTGACGGGTATTGCGGTCGGCACGGTGACCGCGATGCTGGGTGCGGTGCTGATCTCGGTCGGGATGGGGTTGAAGGCCCGCATGGAGGAGGGCTTCCTCACGGAAGAACTCGGTGCGGATGCCTATGGATCGTATTGCCGTCGCGTTCCGATGCTGATTCCGTTCCTGCGGCCTAACTGACGCTGCAGTACATTTTGCGCGCTATCGTTTGGGTTTCGGCGCCGCCGATGTCGCGGCAGGTGGAGCAAGACGGCGCGGAACCAGGACGCGTTGGCCAACTGGCAGCGGTGCACTCTCGGAATACTGATTGGCCTGGGTAAGCGACCACAGCGGTACACCGTTAAGTGCCGCCAGCCTCTGCAAGGTATCGCCCGAACGGGCGAGTTGCTGCGTGCCGCTGTCCCACAGCTCAATCGGGGCGTCGGAAGGAACGACGTAGCGCAGCGGCGCCGCCTCTCCTTTGGCTGGCGTCATCGCAAGTTGCGCAACTGCCGTCACCAC
The DNA here is from genome assembly GCF_001440405.1 of Bradyrhizobium valentinum. Classification (GTDB taxonomy): domain Bacteria; phylum Pseudomonadota; class Alphaproteobacteria; order Rhizobiales; family Xanthobacteraceae; genus Bradyrhizobium; species Bradyrhizobium valentinum. Next base: position 118,202 of record NZ_LLXX01000029.1, on the reverse strand, counting down.
TTGGTCGTGGATGGAATCCTGCTTCTCGATGTTGATGTGGGTGATTTCCCCGTGCTCCTTCAAATCGAAGCTCGCGTAATGACCCTGGTAACCTTGCTCGGCCACCACATCGCCGCCGCCCAATATGCTGTCGGACAGAAAAATATTGATGTAACGCTCGACGTTCAGCGGCACTTTCGGGCTTGCTTGGGCCGGATCAATGGTGACCACTAGGCTAACCTGGATGTTTTCGGACTTCAGAATCCCGGCAAACGTCAATGCACAAAGTCCGCCCATCGAATGACCGATCAGGACGATCGGAGCGGGATCGTTACGGAAATCGCGGATGGCCTGATCCGCGATCAGCCGGCAAATGGTGAACTCGTAGACGTCAGCCCGGATGCCGGCTTCTTCGAGGCGCTTGGTCAGGCGGTCCATCCCGCGCGAAAAGATCGGACCGAGCGCGCCCCGGAACAGGTAGACGCGCGCCTGCGGCTGGGTCGCGGTTGGCGGCGCGTCGGGAGCGATTGTCGCGGTAGCATTGGTCGAGCGGGCGACCGGCCCGGCGAGTGCCAGATTGCAAATGGCCGAAAATATGCAGACGGAAAGGGCCGCACGGATCACCACGGCCGCAACCTGCGTCGGACTGCTCATGCGCTTTCCGTCCGTGATTCCAGTTGTAAAGGCGCGCCGGAGCATGAATGCCGGCATGCGACGCCACCTTGCGCTTCTTGCGGATGATCTATCGTCGAGGAATTGGCAGAATTGCGGCGCTCGTCAGTTCGATGATAGCCGCCTGCGCGAGCGAACCGAACTACTAGCGTACCGCTGCGGTGCTTGCCGAGCCGGGTCCTGCTGCGCTTGCCGCTCGAGGCTGCCGCGGTTTCTGTGTCCCCGAAGCTGGTGCAGATCGGCCGAAGACGACGGCGTCGATCTCGCTTATCACCTTCTGTTGCATGATCTGGTTCTTTTCGATGGACATGTGCCCGACGCCAGGCACGCCCTGCACATTCACATTCTCGAGCTTGCCCTGGAATTGTCCGGTTTTCGCGACCGGCGTGCCGGCGCCGTTGGCGATGTAAAAGTTTATATAACGTCCCACGCGCCCCGAGAGGCTGGTGCGAAACACCGAATCCAGGCCGATTGCCAGCTTCACGGGAGCGCCAAGCTGATCCAGCTTGGCGACCATATCGGGCAGCGCAGTCGCGCCCGAGGAATGCCCGACCAGAATGATCGTCTTGATCCTGCCGCTCTTGTATCCGGCGGCGGCTTCGTCGGCGAGCGACGACCAAGAGGCGAAGTTCGCGACAGTGACCGGGATGCCCTGCGCACGCAGCTTTACCGCGATATCATCGAGCCCCAGAGAAAAAATATTGAGCACGCCGCGGAGCAGATAGACATGAGCAGTTGAAGCCGCCGACGGGGAATTCGGCGCTGCCAGCGCGGAACCTGCGCCGATAGGCAGGAGCAACAAGACCGCGATCGCGATCGTTTGCAGTCGGCGCCACGATGCCCGCCGGAAAAAGGATGGCCAGCCGACAAATCCGATGTCGCCGCGATATGGCTTCATGGCTCTCCTCGAAGGGCTGCAAAGTGTTTCGCCGGGCGACCGTAGCGCCCGCATGCTCGAAACTGCAATAAACGCGGCGTGAGCAGCCGCAATTTACCAACACGACGTGGCTCCGCCGCAACACCAATCATGCGTGCAGGGCGCGGCACTTACGGTTTCATCCCGATCTTCTCCCTGATCGCACCGAGTTCCGCCTCGTCCCAGACGCCGATCAGCACGCCGTTCTTCACTTGCAATTGCTGGGCGGCATAGGCGGCGATCTTCGCATTCGGCGTGGTGATGTGCATTTTCGGATGCAGCGCCCAGTCGAACAACTCCGATTGCAGCCGCGCTACCACCTCGGCGCAGGCAGGATCGGCGCCGCGATCGTCAAACTCCTGCGGATCGGCTTCGAGGTCGTAGAGCATCGGCCGGAAGCCGGATGCGTGGATGAATTTCCAGCGGCCGTCGAACACCATGAACAGGCGGCAGCGCTCGATCGGCTGGTTCAGCATCACGCGAACGTCCTGCATGGCGTAGTCGTATTCGGAAAACACTACCTTGCGCCAGTCGGCGGGCCGTTCGCCATGCAGCAGCGGCTTTAGCGAGCGTCCCTCCAGAATGTGATCCGGCGGCGTGGCGCCGAAATAGTCGATGAAGGTCGGCGCCAGGTCAATCGCCTCGACCAGCGCGTCGCTGACGGTGCCGCGCGTGCCGTCTGCGGCAGACGAGGGATCGATCACGATCAACGGGATTTTGGCCGACTGCTCGTGGAACAGATCCTTCTCACCCATCCAGTGATCGCCGAGATAGTCGCCATGGTCGGACGTGAACACGATCATGGTGCTGTCGAGCAGGCCGCGCGCTTCGAGAAATTGCATCAACACGCCCATCTGGTCGTCGATCTGCTTGATCAGGCCCATATAGGTCGGAATGACTTTCTCGCGCGCTTCGTTGCGCGACATGTTCCGGGAATAGCGCATGTCCATATAGGCGGCGAACACCGGATGGGCGTTGGCGCGTTCCTCCTGCGAGCGGATCACTGGCTGCACGTCCTGCGGCCCGTACATGCTGGCGTAGGGCTCCGGCGCGATGTAGGGCCAGTGCGGCTTGATGTAGGACAGATGCAGGCACCATGGTCTTCCGTCGTCCTCGGCTTCCGCGATGAACTCCATCGCGCGCCGCGTCATGTAGGGCGTCTCGGAATGCTCGTCGGGCACGCGGGCGGCCTTGTCGGCGTGAACCAATAGCCAGCCGTTCTGCAGGCTACCGTCCTCGGCAGCGCCGGAATTGGCCCAATGCTCCCAGGGATTGGGCGCGTCATAGCCATGCTGGCGCAGATAATTGTCGTAGGCCGGCCGCGGCCGTCCCGTCGGATGCAGGCCGTCGTCGCGCTCATAAGGCTCGAACCCGCATTCGGATACGTGCACGCCGATGATCGAGTCGGCAGGGATGCCGAGGCTCTTCAGTCCCTCGAGATCCGGCGCCATATGCGTCTTGCCGACCAGCACGTTGCGCACGCCGATCTTCTTCAAGTGATCGCCGAGCGTAGGCTCCCCAACGCGCAGCGGCCAGCCGTTCCAGTGCGAGCCGTGCGAGCGCATGTAGCGGCCGGTATAGAACGACATCCGCGACGGGCCGCAGATCGGCGACTGCACATAGGCGTTAGAGAACAGCACGCCGCGCCTCGCCATCGCGTCGATGTTCGGCGTCTTCAGCACGGGGTGTCCGGTGCAGCCGAGATAGTCGTAGCGAAGCTGGTCGCACATGATCCAGAGCACATTCTTCACAGGCGTTTTGGTTGTCATTTCAGGCATTTCGGCTGGAGTCAGGAGGAAGTGGGAGAAGGCGGGATCGTGCGATATTGCCGCGCAAATGACAATCGAGCGGGCCACCGGTCCCGGGGTGGCCTTCCGATCCCCAGGGTCGGCCTTGCGATCCCCGGGGTCGGCCTTGCGATCCCCAGCGGCGTTAACGTTTGGATAGCGCCATTTCTCGCAATTGAGCGGCGATCCAGCCTTGCGCGTTAGCCTTACCGGCAGTTTGGCCGGCCGCCTTAACACACGGACCGGCGCGTTGGATTAAATTGGGACTCCAGGAAAACGGGATCCCAAGCGATGCGCGTTGCCGCGACACTGGCAATTTTGGCGGCGATGACGTCGGCGGCCTTTGCCGGCGGCGGCTTCGAGATCGTGATTCCGGGCCGTCCCGGCGTACCCATCATCATTAACGGCGTCGATGCATCCTATGCGGTGGTCGAGGGCGATTGGGGTTTGGGCAAGGGCACCCATGTCGAGCCGACCATTTACGGCGGCCGCTATATCGATCCGGTTCCGCGTGTCGGTCATTACTATCCGAGCGCCGGCCGCATGCCCGGTTACGGGCGCCTGGAAATCGAGCCGCCGGCGAACCGAAGATTGCCGCAGCCGGCCGAGAGCTATCATCAGTCCTGGTCGGCGCAATCGGCGCCGCTGCCGGCGCAGTCCAACGTGCCGGTCGATCCACCCGAGATCATTTACGCGCCGCAGGATTACAGGCGAGGGCCGCACAACCTTCCACGCTAAGACCTAGAGAAAATACGAACAGGAGAGAGTAATGCGTCAGATACTTAAAGGATTGGTCGCGGCAGTCGCCGTCATGGCCGCTGCACCCGCGATGGCGTGCGGTTACACCGCCTGCGCAGCGCCGGTCTATGTCGCGCCGGTCGCTTATGGCTATGCGGGCTGCAACCCCTGCGGCGGCTGGGTCCGAGAGCGTCTGCCCGATCCGGAGCAGCAGTATTATTACGTCAACCAGGGCCCGACCTATACCGGTCCCGGCAACTGGGCGCCGCGTCCGGTCTATCGCGAAGGCGCGATCTCCGACTACGGCTATGGCTATAACCGTTCGTACGGCTATCACCGGCACGGTTACCGTTACACGGGCCGTTATTACCACGGTCGGCCCGTACTGCGCCGCTACTACTGATCTGTCGCCATCAGTGAACGATTTCAGCGCCCGTTTGCGTGCCGCGAGCGGGCGCTCTTCATTTCATCAAGCCAAGCCTGACAGCGCCGATATAGAGCGCCAGCACCGCGGCGTTCGACACGTTCAGGCTCTTGATCTCGCCGGGCATGTCGAGCCGCGCCACCACGCTACAGGTCTCGCGGGTCAGTTGCCGCAACCCCTTGCCCTCGGCGCCCAGCACGAGCGCCAATGGCTGCTGCAAGGTCACCGCGCCGAGATCCTCCGTCCCCTCGCTATCGAGCCCGACGGTCATGAAGCCGCGGTCGTTCAGTTCGGTGAGCGCGCGGGCGAGATTCTGTACAGTCACCAGCGGCACCAGTTCCAGCGCGCCGGACGCGGATTTTGCCAGCACGCCGGTGGCCTCTGGGCTGTGGCGGGCGGTAGTGACGATCGCCTTGACCGCAAACGCGGCTGCCGAGCGCATGATCGCGCCGACATTGTGCGGGTCGGTGATCTGGTCGAGCACCAGCACGATGCCTTCCTGCGGCAGCGTATCGATATCGGGCGAGGGCAGGGGATCGACCTCCGCCAACACGCCCTGATGCACGGCGTCGGGGCCGAGCCGCTGGTCGATTACGTTCGGTCGGACGATTTCCGGGGGAACGCGGGTCTCGATATTCTCGTCCGCCAGCCGCCGGGCGGCGTTTTCGGTCAGAAACAGCTTTCGGATTCCCCGTTCCGGGTTGGCGAGGGCCGCCGAAACCGTGTGCCAGCCATAAAGAATCATCGGCCCGTCAGGGCTCGCGTCCCGGTCCCGGCGGCCCGGCGGACGCGCGAATTTCCGCCCTTTTTCGAAGGGTTTGCCGCCGCCGCGGCGGAACGGCGGTTTTCGGTCGCGATCGCTCATGGGGAGCTTGTGTCACGGAGGCATGAATATGGCAATTTGCCCCATGGAAGCGCGTTTTGGTGGGCCGCATTGGTTGACTTTGCCATCCCCCTTCGCCCATAAACGCGCCGGCCGCAGCCGGTTCGACCGCGCTTTCGGCCTCAGCGTCATCCATGGTCCGGTCCTCCGCCACTCGGGCGGTCGGTTCCTGACGCTGGCGGACGGGGAAGTGTCCCGAGTGGCAAAGGGAGCTGACTGTAAATCAGCCGCCGTATGGCTTCGAAGGTTCGAGTCCTTCCTTCCCCACCAGCCTTCGCTCGCTCCGCGAGCTACGGCTCGGCAAGCCCCATCGTAGCGAAGGCTGCCGCGCCGAAGCCCAACGGGCGTAGGCGGGCTGTATCTGCGATCCAAGGCCAGCCAAGCCATCCACCTTTGAACTCTCACGCCAGCCGCCCGCTCAAACGCGCACGACCTACTTCTGGGCGTTGGCGAAAGCCGTTTCGAGCACTTCGCCAATCGGCTGCCAGGTGCGGCCGTCGAATTGAATGAGTCGCAGGTGTTTGATCGGCCGAAAATTCCCGGGTCCGGTGCTGATCTTGATCCCAGGTAGCAGCATCGAGCTTTGGTAGTCTTTGAGGGCCGCGGCCTGTTTCATGACGTTCTCGCGAGACAGGTCGTCGCCGCATTGTTTGAGCACTTGGGCCAATGTCTCGGCGGCGGCGTAGCCGAAGACGGCGGCATTGTCGTCCTTGCCTCCGGCCCGATTGTATTTCTCAACAAATGCCTGCCAGTCCTTGCTGGCTTGTTCGTCCTTCCAGGCCGGATCATTCGCATCCTTCAGGAAGGCGGCCGTAATAGCGCTCAAGGCGTTGTCCGCGGGCTGCGCCGTCGCGATCGATGAAGCCATATGGTTCAAGATGAACACCGGGTGCCAATTGAGATCCGCCGCTATTCGGACGGCTTTCGCTGCGTTTGCAGGCACCCCTGCAAAGACAAAAATTTCAGCTCCTGATCGCTTCAAGATCGATATGTGCGTGTCCAGATGCTGATCTGCGATATCGTAGGCGATATCGACCCTGATCATCCGGGCAACGTCGCCGAGCCCGTCTTCCAACCCCTTGAACAGTTCTCGACCGAAATGATCGTTCTGCCAGAGAGCAACGATCCTTTTTCCGGGGTAGAACGCCTGTATGTAGTTGGCGTAGATGCGTCCCTCTTCCCGAATGGAGGGCTGCCAGCCCATCGTCCACGGAAACAACGATGGATCGCTCAGATGATCGTCTCCGGAGGCGACAAAGAGCTGCGGAATTTGTTTTTCATTCATGTATGCGCGAACGGCAAAATTCCCCGGCGTTCCGAACGACCCGAACATCAGGAGGACGTCGTCTTTCTCGATGAGATCGCGCGTGAGGCTTAGAGCCGTCGATGGATCGGATTTGTCATCATATGAGATAAAGCGCACTTTGCGGCCGTTGATCCCGCCGCGCTCGTTGATCATCTCGAAATACGCCGCTTCGGCTTTTCCAATCGCTCCGAAGACCTGCAAGCTGCCGCTATAGGGCATAACGTTCCCGATGCGAATTTCGGTATCGGTCACGCCTGGGTCGCGCACTCGCTCGGTGATCGCGCTCAATGATGTAAGCGCCAAGAAAAACGCCAGGACAAGGGCAATCAGCGTTCGGACCCTGGTTTGCATCGGATGAACTCCGTTACAAGAATGCAGCCAGATTTCGAGACCCCAGATTTCGAGACCTACGGGAGGCGCGTAGCCTGTTCCAGATCAAGCGCCGAGAGATTGGCGGCAACGTGATCGTCATTTTCTTTGATAAAAATGGATGAGCCTATGTCCTCGACCGGCTCATACCGAAAACAGGCAAGTTCCCGCAAAACGTGATGCGACAAGCGTACGCCATCGATCGGTTGTGTCAACGAGATCGCTCTTGTTCCCCTGGAGGCAACCAAGCCACTCCCATGAACTCTCCCGCGCCCCGCCGCGAGCAGGCGGCGAGGAGAGCGTATCGTCGGCTCGAAGCCTCAGCCCTGACCGCCTTCCTGAGCGGTTTCCGGCAACGCTTCGCCAGGCAGATAAAGCCTGATCGGGCGGATCTCGTAGACGGCGGACGGATTGACGCGGCGCAGGTCGCGCGCGACATCGAGCGCGGCGTCCGCGTTGTCGCAGTTCACCACATACAATCCCAATAGCTGCTCCTTGGTCTCGGCAAACGGCCCGTCGATGACCATGCCGGCGCCCGGTCCGCGCAGGGTGCGGGCTTCCGCGGTCGCGCCGAGCCGCGCCGCCGGTCCGAGCAGTTTCTTCGCGTTAAGCCGGTCGTGCACCGCCAAGAGGTTGGTCATCAGTGCCGCATCCTCTTCCGGCTTCCAGGACATCACCTCGGCTTCGACGTGATAGGCGAGAATGGCATAGAGCATCGGATTCTCCTTGATGGGCTGGCCGGACTGGCTGCCCCTTAAAGGACGATTCGGTCCGGATCATCCCGACATATCGACCGCGACGAAACATTCCGGAAACACGATATATCGCCTTGCCCTTGAACGCGGCCCGGCAGGCTCTCGACTGATGAGCAGAACGCGAGCCAACGTGCCATTCAAGGAGACGGTCATGCGACGCCAGCCAGCCACGATCATCTGCGATGCCACGAAGTGGCGCGCACCGTCGCAGGCAGGCGATTGGCACGACGTCACCGGCCACCACCGCTACTACGGCAGTTCCGCCATGAACGGTGGCGAGCGTATTGTCGAAGTCCGCCGCGGCCGGCGCCCTCGCTTCGTCAATCTCTGCGGATTTTGATCGCACACCGAGGCTGCCGGCACATGACCGTGATCAGCCACAGGCAGCCAACCATAAAGCCGGCAAACAAAAGGCGCGGCGGGATGGCTCCCGTCGCGCCCCAATTGTTGTGCTCGCTGGTCCAGGGCTGAGAGCGCCCCGATGCCAGGCTATAAATAGAGCCTAGCGGGCGATCCCAGCGAGGTGACAGCGCTTGGTATAAGACACTGGATCACCTCCTTTCATTGTTGATGGAAACATCAATATAGGCGGCGAATCAGCCCCTGTTAAGGGCCCGGACCGGTTCATGTGCTGCCACAGGATGTTCTGATCGGGCCATCAGCGGCGGGTTGAGGCCGCCTGCACGGCGTGTTAGTTCAACGCCAGCGCGGGTGTAGCTCAATGGTAGAGCAGCAGCCTTCCAAGCTGAATACGAGGGTTCGATTCCCTTCACCCGCTCCATCGTTCAAAATTTATTCAAGATTTTCCTGATATCGTGTCGCAATGTGATACGCCGCAGGCACCTGCGGTTGCGCACACGAACACGTTCCGATTGCAAGGCGACGCGTAAACGTCGATTTCGTGCATTTCTGAGGGCGAAAATACGCGCTTGCTAACCATGCCTTACGGAACGCCTGGACTTGCCACAAAATCAATCCGATTGAGACACAATGTCGGCGAGTAGGGTTGAAACGGTGCCCGCTCGCATCACGCGCATTTAGTAAATTGCACAGTTATGGGCTCACAGGGGGGCTGCAATGCGGGCTAAGATCGATCCTCGTTGGCGTATGGAGCAATTGTTCCGGTCTCGGGCCGGAACGACCATGCGCCGGCTTTTCACCGCGCCTCGACGCAGCGCTGTGACGGCGCTGGTGCTGGCTGCGATGGCCGGCTCGGCGATCAGCGATCAGGTATACGCGGCGCCTCCGGGCAGCAACGAAATCCGGATTGGCAACACCGCTCCCTATACCGGTCCGGCCTCCGCCTATGGCGTCATCGCCAAGGTCATCGCGGCCTATCTGGACAAGGTCAACGCCGAAGGTGGGATCAACGGCCGCAAGGTCAATATGATCACCTATGACGACGCCTACGAGCCCACCAAAACCATGGAGATGACCCGCAAGCTTGTCGAGGAGGACCAGGTTCTCTTCACCTTGGGGACCATCGGTACGAACACAAACGCGACGATCCAGCCCTATTTGAACTCAAAAAAAGTCCCGCAGCTTTTTGCCTTGTCGGGCGCGGCAGCCTGGGACCAGCCGCGCGATTTTCCGTGGACCATGGGCTTCCTGCCGACCTACACGGCTGAAGCTCAAATCTTTGCGCAGTATATCCTGGAGAACCATCCCCGCAGCAGGATCGCCGTCCTCTATCAGGAGGACGGGATGGGCAAGGAATACCTGAAGGGCCTGAAGGACGGCCTGGGCGGCAAGATTGCGATCGTGGCCGAGGCCCCGTACAAGGTGACGGACACCAATATCGACGCCCAGATGGCCAAGCTGAAGGCCTCGGGCGCCGACGTCTTCATCGAGTTCACCACGCCGAAATTCGCGATCATGGCGATCCGGCGAAGCGCCGAACTCGGCTGGAGGCCGAACCATTTCGTCGCGTCGATCGCCAACTCCTACTCGGCCGTGATTCAGCCGGCGGGCGCGCAAAATGCGGAAGGCATTTTGTCGGCGGCATACCGCCTGGAGGGCGAAGACTCGGCGGCAGCCGGCGATGCGGCGTTCCGCGAATGGAGCGCCTTCATGCAGCGCTATGTGCCGAGCGTGAGCAAGACCAACGGCCAGGCCGTTCTCGGCTATCTCGTCAGCAAGACACTGCACGAGGTCCTGAAGAACTGCGGCGACGACCTCTCACGTGAAAACATCATGAAGCAGGCCCGCTCGATCAAGGGTATCCAGCTTCCCATGATGGTGCAGGGCATCTTGCTCAACACCAGTGCCGCTGATCATGCGCCGATCGAGCAGATGCGGATGATGCGCTTCACGAACGGCCAATGGCAGCATTTCGGCCCGGTACGAAGCGGCATCGATCCGGGCGCCGTCAGCGATTCCTTCAAGACGATCTTCAAGTACGGCACCGCCACCAAGCGCGATCTGGCCAACCAGCTCAACGCCAATACCGTGAGCCTGATGACGGGCTCGTTCGGCTCCACCTATGCCCAGGTCGGCGCGGATCTCGCTTCCGTGCTCGACAGCGGGACCAATTTGCGGATCTTGCCCGTGATGGGCCGCGGGTCTGTTCAGGCGGTGGCCGACATTCTGCTCTTGAGGGGCGTGGACGCCGGCATCGTGCGCAAGGACACGCTGTCCTATCTCGACCGCAAGGACTTCGCCAAGGACATCCGCAACCAGTTTGTCTACGTGGCCAAGATGTTCAATGAAGAGATGCACGTCCTGGCGCCGAGGACGATCACCAGCATGAGGGAGCTCGACGGCAAGACCGTGGTGGTCGATTTGCCCGACAGCTCCACCTTCGTGACCGCGATTAACGTGTTCGACCGGCTCGGGATCAGGCCGCACCTGATCTATCAGGAGCCGCGGCTGGCGGTGGACATGCTGCGCAAGGGCGAAATCGACGCCATCGTGGCGATTGAAGGCAAGCCGTTGCAATGGCTGAACCAGGTCAACGATCGCAACCTGCATCTGGTCCCGGTCGACTACGCCAAGCCTCTCCAGGAGGAATATCTGCCTTCCAAGCTTTCGTCGGCGGACTACCCGGGCCTCGTGGCGGAGGGCGGCTCGGTCGAGACGATTTCGGCTGAGGCGGTGCTGGCGTCGTATAATTGGGCGCCGAACAGCGACCGCTACCGCCGGCTGGCGCTCCTGGTGGACACCATGTTCGACAAGGTCGCGCAGTTGCAACGTCCGCCGTTCCATCCGAAGTGGAAGGAAATGGCGTTGCGGGCGACGGTGTCGGGGTGGACGCGCTTCAAGGCGGCACAGGAGTGGCTCGACCGCAACATGCCGCCGCCTCCGGGCTCGGCCGTATCGGCAGCATCGGGCGCCGTTCTGCCTGCCGCCGCCCCGGTGGCCGCGCCCGCCGCTACCGCGTTCTCCCCGCAGGAGCGCGATCCGCTGTACCGCGAATTCCTGGAGTGGCGCGCCAGCCGCGCCAAGGCCGGCCCCCGGCAGTGACGGCAACCACGGTTTGACGATAGGACGGCCCGCTTCGGCGGGCCGTTGCTTTTTCGGCAAATGCCGGGGCCGTTCCGATTGGCGGAACGCACCATCCGCTTCACTTCGAGACCTCCGGCCTGTTCGCGGCGCCTTGCATCAGTGGGGCGGCGGACGGATGGCGTCATGCCGGTAATGCAGGGCTCAGCCACATAAAATAGTGTATCGGCAAGCTTCGCAGCGGCAGGCGCGGCGACCGCGCCACAGAATCAAGATTTCGGAGGAAGTTTCATGTCGGCTCTGCCACTTTCGGGCATCAAGATTCTCGACCTGACGCGGGTGCTCGCGGGCCCGCTGTCGGCGCAGATGCTCGCCGACCTAGGCGCCGAGGTGATCAAGATCGAACGTCCCGGCGGCGGCGACGACGCCCGCGCCTTCGGCCCGCCTTACCTGAAGGACCCCGAGGGCAAGAACAACAACAACAACTCGTTCTACCTCTGCGCCAACCGCAACAAGAAATCCGTCACCGTCAATATCGCGACGGCGGAAGGGCAGGACATTGTCCGCGAGCTCGCCAAAAGCTGCGACGTGATGATGGAGAACTACAAGGTCGGCGATCTCAAGCGTTACCGGCTGGATTACGAATCGATCAGGGACATCAACCCCGGCATCATCTACTGCTCGGTGACCGGCTTCGGCCAGACCGGGCCTTACGCGCCGCGCGCCGGTTATGATGCAATCCTGCAGGCGATGGGCGGCTTGATGAGCGTCACCGGCCACATCGACGGTGAACCGGGCGCGGGGCCGATGAAGGTCGGCCCCTCCATCGTCGACTACATGACCGGCATGAACTCTTCGATCGGCATTCTGGCCGCGCTCTATCACCGCAAGGCCAATGGTGGCGAGGGGCAGCATGTCGACGTCTGCCTGTTCGACACCGTGATCGCCGCGCTGTCGCATTACGCGCAGATCTTTCTTGTCAACGGCCAGACCCCGCCGCGGCGCGGTACCTGGGGCAATGGCGGCATGCCGGCCGGCGTGTTCCGCTGCACCGACGGTGAACTGATGCTGGTGGTCGGCAATGACGGCCAGTTTCAGCGCACCTGCGCCGTGCTCGGCGCGCCGGAGCTCGCGACCGATCCGCGCTTCGTCAAGAACAACGACCGCGTCGTTCACGGCAAGGAGATCATGGCGATCTTCGCCGGGCTGTTCTTGAAGAAGCCCGTCGCTTATTGGCTGGAAGAGTTGGAGAAGGCCGGCGTCCCCTCCGGTCCGATCAACGATTTCTCGCAGGTGTTCAACGATCCGCATGTCAAATCGCGCGGCATGCAGGTCAAGGTCGACCACCCCTTGGAGCATGACCTTTCGCTGATCCGCAATGCCATCACGTTCTCCGGCACCCCGGTAAAGGACTATCGCGCGCCACCGCTGCTCGGTGCGGATACCAAGGATGTGCTGGCGACGATCGGCTACGACGATGCCAAGGTCGAAGCGTTGAAGGCGCAGAAGATCGTCTGATCTCGACATGCTCCCTCCGTCATTCCGGGGCGCGCCACTTGGCGCGAGCTATGATGTGCAATTGCACATCTGAGAATCCATTGGGCCGCATCTTCCGCGGTGAGATAGATTCCGGGCTCTCGCTTCGCGAGCCCCGGAATGACAACTGGGTCGACGTCGGATTAGTGCGGTGACGTAGGCGCCTTCCAGTTCAGCGCAAGCCCTGACGGTTTATCAGGATCCGATGGATCTGGATGAACGCGGGCAGCTCGATCAGAAACTCTGGATCGCGATCGAGATGGTGCACCTTGGTCGGCTCACCCTTGGTGAAGGCGGTCATCGACTGAAGGTCGCTCCAATAGGAGATGGTCGTGAACCAGCTCTCTTGTTCACGGTCTTCCCGAAATAGCTGAACGCCGAGCGCCGTCTTCTCCAGCGGCGGGATTCCTTCCGCTTTGATATAGGCTTCATAGCTGTCAGCATTTTCAGGTCGCGTACGGCCGCGCCAGATGCGGGCAATCGTCGGCTCGGTCGGCATCGATTCCTCCGTTCTGTGTGTTCCTCGACCAGAGTGTCGTCTTGTGTTGCAGCACTTTTGCAAGGCCTGACCCACAACGGCATTGCCGGCCCGCGCGTTCCGCGGCGAAGATCCGAAGATGGAAGCGCTGTTGTGACGAGGTCCTCGTCGAACGATCTCATGCTGTCTTTGCGAAGTAGAAATTGGCGCGCGCTCGCCGCGCCTCGGATGATTGGAACTCCGAAGGTCGCTCCATCGAGCATGACCATTATCCCATAAATGGTCACGATTGGGTCAACGACTGATCACACTCGGCCAATAGCAGCAAATCAGATCGATCGCGAATGGTCCTTCAGCACATCGTCATCAGTCATCACCCTGCGAGGACATCGTCATGGCGCAGCCGAGTACCTATGAGCAGTATTTGCTTGAACTGATCAATGTCGAGCGTGCCAAGGTGGGCGCTCAGCCGCTCGCCTTCGATGGAGATCTCAACGAGGCCAGTGAAGGCCACAGCCAATGGATGATCGGAACAGACACGTTCTCGCATACAGGCTCAGGCGGATCGAGCGCGGGTCAGCGCATGGCTGCCGCGGGCTATGCGTTTAGCGGTTCCTGGAGCTGGGGTGAGAACATCGCGTGGGCAACGACGCGATCGCCCGCCGGGCTGCAGGACGAGGTGCTGCTGCTGCACACGAACCTGATGAATTCGTCGGGTCATCGGGCCAACATCCTCAATGACAATTATCGCGAAGTCGGGCTTGGCTTCGAGACAGGCGATTACGGCGGCCGCGACAGCGCGTTCATTACCGAAGACTTCGCGCGGTCCGGCTCGGGCGTGTTCCTCACCGGCGTAGCGTTCGACGACAAGGATGGCGACCGCTTCTACGATGTGGGCGAGGAGCTCGGCGGTCTGACGCTAACCGCCGTGAGCAGCACCGGCGCAACCTACACCACGACCACATACGGCTCCGGCGGCTATGATCTCGTGCTGCCGCCGGCGACCTACACGGTCACGTTCTCAGGGGCGGGCATTCAAAGCACCACCATGCAGACGACGATCGGCAGCAAGAATGTCAAGCTCGACCTGATCGATCCCGCCACAAGCGGCGGCTCCCAGCCGCCGCCGTCCGAACCACCTCCGCCTTCGTCGAACGTGATCGCCGGGACGGCATCAAGCGAGACCCTCAATGGTACGGCCGGCGCCGATACGATCCAGGGCCTCGGCGGCGACGACCGGCTCTACGGGCAGAATGGCAATGACCGGCTCGAGGGCGGCTCCGGGAGAGACTACCTGTACGGCAGCACGGGAGACGACACACTGCTCGGCGGCGACGGAAACGATCGTCTCTATGGCGGAGCCGGCCGCGATGTCCTGACTGGCGGCGCGAACCAGGACAGCTTCGTCTTCGATACGAGTCTCGGTGCTTCGAACATCGACAAGATCACGGACTTCTCGGCCGTGGACGACACGGTCCGGCTGGACAACGCGGTATTCACGGCGTTTGGATGGAACGGCACGATGTCCTCTTCGGCGTTCCATATCGGTGCGGCCGCCCATGATTCGACCGACCGGATTATCTACAACAGCGATACCGGCGCTCTTAGCTACGATCCGGACGGGACAGGCTCGGCGGCCGCAGTCCAGTTCGCGGAGCTCTCGACCAAGCTGGCGCTCACCAATCAGGATTTCCTGATCGTCTGATCGGGAACGCCCGGAAAACGGACTATCTGCGCATGGCGCTCGATGTCCGCTTCGGCTCGATGTTCTGCACGACCGGAGCGACCGACTGTGCGAACAGTTTCGCCACCGGACTGAGCGAGCGATCCTTCAGCGCGATCAGGCCGATCGCGCCGTTTGTGGTTGGCAACCGCACGTCGACCGCGGTCAGTTGCGGATGTTCGTTCGGCGTCGTCAACATCGCTCGGGGATGAATGCCGAGGAAATTGCCGTTGCCCACCAGCACGCTCAGCGAATACGTGCACGACGTCGTCACCGTCGCACGGGGAAAGGCCAGGCCTTGCGCTTCGAATGCGCTGCGCATGATTCCGGTGAGGAAGCCTGTTGGGGGAGGGAGCACCCACGACTCGCCGACGAGTTCGGCCAGGGACACGTTGCGGCGCCGGGCCCACTTGCTGTGCTTGCTGCAGAGGACCACCAGTTCGTCGCGAAACAACGTCTCGACGCATAGATCATCGTTGCCGGCCATCGACGCGAGCCGGCTGATGACGATCTCCACATCGCGCTGGCGCAACTGGCGGAGCAGCACGTCAGTCGGGCCCACGGTCAGATCAAACCGCATTCGCGGATAGCGCGGCACCAGGTGGTTGAACACGGCCGAGGCGACCGCCGACATCGGTGGGGTCGTGCCGATTCGCAATTCGCCGACCTCGGGGTCGGCGAGCGATGCAATCTCGCTGATGCCGTGCCGCAACTCGTTGAACACGATGGCGCTGCGCGCCAGCAGCGCCCGTCCATAGACCGTCGGTGTGACGCCCTGCGACGAACGCTCGAGCAGCGGCACGCCCACGGCATGCTCCAGCTCTGAAATCGCATAGGAAACGGCGGGCTGGGTTATGGCCAGATGAGCCGCCGCTTTGGCCATGCTGCCGGTTTGGGCCGCAGTCTGAAGCACATGAAGATCGCGAAGCTTGATGCGTCCGTCGAGAGCAGGGCTTCGGTCCATGTAAGCCTCCATCAATGGATTTTATCGCCATATAAGAAAAATAAGACTTCCTTTATGGATCATCAAGGCAGAGGGTCGAGTGGTCAAGATCATAACGACCATCTGCCAACAGCGAGGGCGTCCATGCGCATGATCCGAATTGCATTGGCAATGGTGCTCGGCCTGATGGCGGATCATGCCGGGGCGCAGACGGGCGAATCCCCGATCCGGATTGTACTGCCGTTTCCGGCCGGCGGTGTCGGCGATACGGCTTTGCGGATGATCGCGGAGTCGATGCGCGTGCAGCTCAATCGGACGGTCATCGTCGAGAGCAGGCCTGGCGCGGCGGGACGCCTCGGCATCCAGTCGGTGAAGGGTGCGCCGGCTGACGGTACGGTCCTGCTGTTCACGCCGATCGCGCCGATGGTGCTCTTCCCGCACGTCTACGACAATTTGGCCTATGATCCGGTCCAGGACTTTCAGCCGATCTCGCAGGTTGGGACCTTCGACCTTGGCGTCGCGGTGGGCGCGAACGTGCCCGCCAAGAACCTGCAGGAATTGGTTGACTGGTTGAAGAGTCATCCCGATCAGGCGGCTTATGGAACGCCCGCCGCAGGATCGTTGCCGCACTTCTTTGCGGTGCTCTTTGCGCGCCAAGCCAATCTCGAACTTCGTCACGTCGCCTACAAAGGCAATCCGCAAGCCATCACCGACCTGATCGGTGGTCACCTGCCGCTGTTCTTTACCTCGACGCAGGACCTCGTCGAGGCCCACAAGGCCGGACGTATCCGCGTGCTTGCGACGTCGGGCCGGGCGCGATCACCGGTGCTGCCGGAAGTGCCGACGTTTACCGAAGGCGGCTACGGCATTCGCGGTGAGGGCTGGTATGGCATCTACGCTCCTGCCGCAACACCGGCCGCACTGATCACGCAATTGAACCGGGCCGTGCGTCATGCGGTAGACACTCCAGAGTTCGGCAAGCGCCTGACAGCCTTGGGCGTTCAACCGACCGGCACTTCTGCTGAGGAATTTTCAAGGATTCAGAAATCCGACTCCGAACTATGGGGACCGGTGGTGAAGGCATCCGGCTTCAAGCCTGAATAACTTACGGGCCTAAACGGTTCGCGGGATTCCTAATCGATGCGCACCGCAGCGTAGGGTCGGCAAAGGAGCGTAGCGACGTGCCGACCATCTATCGTCAAGCGCGCATCTT
>NZ_LLXX01000029.1:28752-100781 GCF_001440405.1 Bradyrhizobium valentinum | reverse complement strand
TCGTTCTCACGCAAATCACCGGCATAACTCCGCCCGTCTCACGCAGATGAGGGGCGTTGGCCATTGTCACGAACGTGCGGTGAGATGCGATGGACGCGAGAGGCGCGCTAGACGTACGCGCCTGACGCGTACGGCGAAGTCGTGTGGTCCGGACGCCGCGGTGCTGGCGTTAAGTTGCGCGGAGGTTTCTGCGTGACGACGGTGGCAAGAAAGCCGTTCACCGGGGAGAGCACGAAGTAAGCCGTAAAGCCATTGCGCAGGGAAGGCCGGAATGCTCCCGCTGCCCTGTATGCTCGTGTGCAGTTTTGTTTGCGCAAATCGCACGCGAGACCGCGGGTGCAGCAAGCACCCGGTCTTCCCTGCGCCCTCTGATTGGAGAGGGCGGGAAATTTTGACATACCTCGGGCAGCTCATGTCGCGAGACCGCGAAACTGTATCCACGTCATTGCGAGCGCAGCGAAGCAATCCATCTATCCCCGCGCCGAGACGTGGATTGCTTCGCTGCGCTCGCAATGACGCGGAGAGAACCGTCGTCGCCCGTTGGTTCATTCGGCTACGAGAAGCCAGTTGCCGCCTGGATTACAAGTCTTGCCGGGTCAGCCTGCCATGCGGCACCGCCGGTCGCGTGGGTACCTTCTTCGCCGGCGTCTCGCCGCCCGCCAGCGCCATCACCGAGACCGAGACCACGCGATCGACAATGGCATCCACGTCGTTGAGGTCGCATTGTCCTTCCGACAATCTGGTCAGTCGCTCTTTTTCCCGGATGGTGTGATGCGACATCGCCAGCGCGAAATGCAGTCCCCAATAGAGTTCGGCGTCGTCGCGGCCTGGCATCGCGCGGCGCATCGCGGCGATGAATTTCCGCAGATGATCGACCTCGCGGTTCTTGATGCGGCGGATCGGCGGCACCGACTCGATCGAGGCGCGGATCATGAAGCGCGCCGCCGTCGAGCCTTCGCGGTCAGGGCCGAGGCAGCCGCGCAGGGTAGGGCCCACCAGCGCATGCAGGATGGCATCGATCGGGGCGCGGCCGCCGCCCTTTTCCTCGGCAAGCTTCAACTCGTTGAGCCGCTCGCGGTTGGTGGCCAGGCTGCGGGTGACGAACAGTTCCGCGATCAACTCATCCTTGGAGCCGAAATGATAATTCACCGCGGCGAGATTGACGTTCGCTTCCGCGACGATGTCGCGCAGCGTCACGTCGCCGAAGCCGCGATCGGCATAAAGCCGTTCGGCGGCGGCAAGGATGGCAGACCGGGTCCGATCGCTCGACATATCTGGTACCCGCTTGGGCAGTTGCAATTCAAACAGTTGTATGAAACTATCGTTTGAAGAGCTGGAAATGTCAATCCACGTTTGCGAACGGATCGCATTTTCGGCCGGTCCGGACTGTCACCGCCATCCGCAAAATGCCTTGCGGGCTACAGGCGGTGGGCAGACAGTGCGGCCTAACAATCTCAGAAGCTAAGAGCCGAGGAGCGTCCCATGAACTTCGATATGTCCGAGAAGCAGAAGGAATGGCTGAATCGCGTGCGCGCATTCATGGCTACCCATGTTCGTCCCGCGGTGCCGATCTACGAGAAGCAGGATGCGGAGGGACCGCGCTGGAAGGTGATCCCGATCCTCGAGGAACTGAAGAAGAAGGCGAAGGCCGAAGGCCTCTGGAACATGTTTATGCCGCCGAACGCGCATGAGGATGATGAATTCCGCGGCGCGGGATTGACCAACCTCGAATACGCGCTGCTGTCGGAAGAGATGGGCCGCATCTCCTGGGCCTCGGAGGTATTCAATTGCTCCGCCCCCGATACCGGCAACATGGAAGTGTTCATCCGCTACGGCACCAAGGAGCAAAAGCGGAAGTGGCTCCGCCCGCTGATGGACGGCGAGATTCGCTCCGCCTTCCTGATGACCGAGCCTGCGGTGGCTTCGTCGGACGCGACCAACATAGAGACGCGCATCGAAAAGGACGGCGATCACTACGTCATCAACGGCCGCAAATGGTGGTCGTCGGGTGTCGGCGATCCCCGTTGCAAGATTGCGATCCTGATGGGCAAGACCGATCCGAAGGCGGCGAAGCACCAGCAGCAGTCGCAGATCCTGGTGCCGCTCGACACGCCCGGCATCAAGGTGGAGAAGATGCTGCCGGTGTTCGGGTTTGACGATGCGCCGCACGGTCACGCCCAGGTGCTGCTGGAGAACGTTCGCGTGCCGAAGGAAAACATTCTGCTCGGTGAAGGCCGCGGCTTCGAGATCGCGCAGGGTCGCCTCGGCCCGGGCCGCATCCATCACTGCATGCGCACCATCGGCAAGGCCGAGGAGGCGCTGGAGAAGATGGTGAAGCGGCTCGCCTCGCGCACCGCGTTCGGCAAGAAGATCATCGAGCACTCGGTGTGGGAGCAGCGCATCGGCGAAGCGCGCGCCGACATCGAGATGAATCGCTTGCTGTGCCTCAAGGCCGCCGACATGATGGACAAGGTCGGCAACAAGACCGCGCAGGCCGAGATCGCGATGATCAAGGTCACGGCCCCCAATATGGCGCTGAGGATCATCGACAACGCCATCCAGGCTTACGGCGGTGGCGGCGTCTCCGACGATGCCGGCCTGGCGCGGGATTATGCGCATATCCGTACGCTTCGTCTGGCCGATGGTCCGGACGAGGTGCATAACCGCGCCATTGCCAGACTTGAACTTCGGAAGTATGCAAACGCTACGCACTAACTAATCGAGGGGGGCGAACGCAGCGCTCTCTCAGCCGTCATTCCGGGGCGCGCGAAGCGCGAACCCGGAATCTCGAGGTTCCGGGTCTGGTCCTTCCGCCTTCGCGCTCAGGCGCTTCGGCGGACTTAAGCCCTGCGAAGCTTGCGCAGCAAGCGTAGAAGGGTCGGACCATCCCGGAACGACGGATAAGAAACTTAAGGGAGCGTCATCGTGGCGGACGGCGTCAGGAAAGACGAAGAGTTCTCGGGCACCAAGGAAGTCGAGGAGCGCCATCGCATCGACGAGGCGAGCCTCGACCGCTGGATGCGCGAGCACGTCGAGGGCTATCAGGGGCCGCTGAAAGTCCTGCAGTTCAAGGGCGGCCAGTCCAACCCGACCTACAAGCTCGAGACATCAGGCCGATCCTACGTGATGCGCCGCAAGCCGTTCGGCAAATTGCTGCCGTCGGCGCATGCGGTCGACCGCGAGTTCCGCGTGATCGCAGCCCTCGGAAAACAGGGCTTTCCGGTTGCCAGGGCCTATGCGCTGTGCACCGACGACGCCGTGATCGGCGCGGTCTTCTATATCATGTCGATGGAAGAGGGCCGGGTGTTCTGGGATCCGACGCTGCCGAGCCAGACGCCGGATGCGCGGCGCCAGATCTTCACCAGCAAGATCGAGACGCTCGCCAAGCTTCACGTCTTCAATCCGGAAGCGATCGGGCTCGGCGATTTCGGCAAGCCCGGCAATTATTTCGCGCGCCAGATCGATCGCTGGACCAAACAGTACCGCGCGTCCGAGACGCAGCACATTCCGGAATTCGAGAAGGTGGCCGAATGGCTGCCGCGAACCGTTCCGGAGCAGAAGCGCGTCTCGATCGTCCACGGCGACTATCGCCTCGACAACATGATTTTCCATGCGACGGAACCGCGGGTGCAGGCGGTGCTGGATTGGGAATTGTCGACGCTCGGCGATCCCATGGCCGACTTCACCTATCTGTTGATGCAGTGGACCATGCCGGGTCTGGCCAATGCCGATCTCAAGGCGCTGAACATTCCGAGCGTGGAAGAGGCCGCGCAGATCTATTGCAACGTCACCGGCATGGAAGTGCCCGACCTCAACTGGTACTTCGCCTACAACATGTTCCGCCTGGCGGGCATCACGCAGGGTATCGCCGGACGTATTCGCGACGGCACCGCCGCCAACGCCAAGGCGCTGGAGTCGGCGGCGCGCACCGTGCCGCTGTCGAAGTCTTCCTGGGAATATGCTCAGAAGGCCGGCGCGACTTAATCCTACTGCGTCATAGCTGCTCAAAAACCCTTATCCTGAGGAGCCCGCAGAGCGGGCGTCCCGAAGGATGTAGGCCACAGATGGGGCCTCATGGTTCGAGACGCGCTTCGCGCTTCTCACCATGAGGAAATCCAGTTGGCACTCTCTCCGAATATCCGCGGCAGCCTGCTGATGGCGGTGTCCATGGCGGCGTTCACGATGAACGACTCCATCACCAAGGCGGTGTCGTCAGAGATGAACTTCGGCCAGGTCATGCTGGTGCGCGGGCTGTTCGCGATCGTGCTGGTCGCGGCATTCGCGTGGCATCAGGGCGCGCTGCGTCCGCTGCGCACGCTGATGCAAAAGCCAGTAGCGCTGCGGGTGTTCGGCGAAATCGGCGGCACGATCTCGTTCATGGCGGCGCTCGCGCATCTGCCGCTCGCCAATACCTCGGCGATCTTTCAGGCGTTGCCGCTGGCGATCACGCTCGGCGCCGCCGTGATATTCGGCGAGCCGGTCGGATGGCGGCGCTGGTCGGCGATCGTGGCCGGCTTCATCGGCGTGCTTATCATCGTGCGGCCCGGGCTGGCGGGCTTCAGCCAGTATTCGGTGTTCGCGCTGGTGTCGGTCGCATTCTGCGCGCTCCGCGATCTCGCGACCCGGGGGATACCCGCCAAGATCCCGTCACTGTTCATCACCTTGTTGACGACCGTAACTGTGACGGCAGCCGGCGGCGCCATACTCGTCCCGCTCGGCGGCTGGACGCAGCCATCGACAGGCGCGCTTGGCCTGCAGGCGCTAGCCGCCGTGCTGCTCCTGATCGGCTATCAATGCATCATTTCGGCGCTGCGCTCGGGTGACATCTCGGCGGTGGCGCCGTTCCGTTATTCCGCGCTGCTGTGGGCGATGCTGCTCGGCTATCTCGTGTTCGGCGATGTGCCCGATGCGATGATGGTGCTGGGCGCATCCATCATCGTGCTGTCCGGTCTCTACGCCTTCTACCGCGAGCGCATCCGTCACCGCGCGCTGGCGGCGGAATCATCGGGCTTTCCGCCGGACGGGTTGTGATCGTCATGGCATCCGTCATTGCGAGCGAAGCGAAGCAATCCATCGAGCTGAACCGACAGTATGGATTGCTTCGTCGCTACGCTTCTCGCAATGACGAACTAAACCGGCTTCCCCGTATACGGCATCGACGCGGTGAGGCCGCCGTCGACCGGGATCGCCTGGCCGTTGACATAGGAAGCGTCGTCGCTGGCGAGGAACAATCCCATCGCGGCGAGTTCGTGCGGCTGGCCGGCGCGCTTCAGGGGATTGAGCTGGCCGATCTTGTCTTGGGTGCCGCGCTCCTTGGCGCGGTCGAACACCGGCTTGGTCATGCCGGTTTCGATCAGGCCCGGGCACACCGCATTGATGCGCACGCCGGTGCCGGACAGCGAGTAGGCAGTGGTCTGCACCAGGCTGATGACGCCGGCCTTGCTCGCGCCGTAGGGGTGTCCGCTGGCGCCGGCCTTCAGGCCCGCGACGGACGCGGTGCAGACGATCGAGCCGGACTTCTGCTTGATCATATGCGGCATCGAATGCTTGATCGCCAGAAATGGCCCGATCAGGTTGACGCGCAGGACTTCCTGCCAGTGCTCGACTGTCTGCTCGGCCAGCGGCACCAGCCCGCCGCTGACACCGGCATTGGCCCAGATCGCGTCGAGCCTGCCGTATTTCGCCACCGCCTTGTCGATGAACGCCTTCACGTCGGGTTCCGAACCCGCATCCGCCATCACGGCCTCGACAGTGCCGCCGGCGTCGCTGACGAGCCTGGCGGTCTCCTTCACGCCGTCGGTCTTATCGACGATGACGAGCTTCGCCCCCTCCTTGGAGAACAACACCGATGCTGCGCGCCCGATGCCGCTGCCCGCGCCGGTGATGATGACGGATTTGCCTTCGAGGCGGCCCATGAGCTTCTCCCTACCGTGTTGCGCGTGTCGGCGTCTGCCGCCTTGCGGAATTCAAACAAGATTTCAAACGTCTGAGGCACTTGAGACGATGTATGCTCTGACGTACAGCGACAACGAACAGTATTGAAGGGCTTTCGCGATGTCCAATACAGACAAACCGCTGACGATCACGACACGATGGTGGTGGGTTCGCCACGCGCCGGTCCGCGAAGATGGCGGCTGCATTTACGGACAGAAGGATCTCGGCTGCGACTGCAGCGATCGCATCGTATTCGAGGCGGTCGGAAAAATTCTGCCGCGTAACGCAATCTGGTATGCAAGCAATCTGAAGCGCACGCACCAGACCGCGAGCGCGATCTGGTCCGCGGGCTTTCCCAAGCCTTCGGAGATGCCGCACGTGAATGCGTTCGCCGAGCAGCATCTCGGTGAGTGGCAGGGCCTCAACCGCGCGGCGTTCCTCGCCAGCCGCCCGGTCGGCAGTCACTGGTTTGCGGAGATCGACGAGGTCCCGCCCGGCGGCGAGAGTTTCATGGACCTGTACAATCGCACATGCGGCGCGATCGAACGCATCAATGCCGAACAGGCGGGCAGGAACATCGTCGTGGTTGCGCATGGCGGCACGATCAGGGCCGCTATCGGCCTCGCGCTCGGCGGTCAGCCCGAAAAGAGCATGGCCTTCGATATCGATAATTGTTCGGTGACACGGCTCGATCATCTCTCGAGTGCCAATTACAGCGGCTGGCGGCTGCCGATGGTCAACCAGCAGCCCTGGATCGCGGACGCTTCGCACAACGCGATGCATCAGCCGGCGGGACCGGAGGTCGAGCCACCGGAGACGAAACTTGGCTGAGCCTTAAGTTGTCGGGAACCGCAAAGGCTGCTTAGTTCGAATTCAAGACGAAACCGGCATCGCGCTGGATCAACATCGGGAGAGAGACATGAGCTTGTTCGATATGACCGGGAAAGTCGCCGTCATCACCGGCTCCACGCGCGGCATCGGCCGTGCCATTGCCGAGCGTATGGCCGAGCACGGCGCCAAGGTGGTGATCTCCTCGCGCAAGCAGGATGTCTGCGACCAGGTCGCCAAGGAGATCAATGAAAAATTCGGCAAGGGAACGGCGGTTGCAATCGCTGCGAACATTTCCAGCAAGGAAAACCTGCAGAACCTCGTCGACGAGTCCAACCGCGCCTTCGGCAAGATCGACGTGCTGGTCTGCAACGCGGCGTCCAATCCCTATTACGGTTCGCTCGCCGGCATTTCCGATGACCAGTTCCGCAAGATCCTCGACAACAACATCGTCGCTAACAACTGGCTGATCAACATGGTGGTGCCGCAGATGATCGAGCGCAAGGACGGCTCGATCGTGATCGTGTCGTCGATCGGCGGCCTGAAAGGTTCGACCGTGCTCGGCGCCTACGCGATCTCGAAGGCCGCCGACATGCAGCTCGCGCGTAACCTCGCCTGCGAATATGGCAAGCACAATATTCGCGTGAACTGCATCGCGCCCGGCCTGATCAAGACCGATTTCGCAAAAGCGCTGTGGGACAATCCGGAGACGCTGAAGGCGTCGACCGCGCGTTCGCCGCTCTTGCGTATCGGCGTGCCCGACGAGATCGCAGGCGCCGCGGTGCTGATGGGATCGAAGGCCGGCGACTTCATGACCGGCCAGACCGTCGTGATCGACGGCGGCGCGACGATCAGTTGACTATTGGCCTGTCATTCCGGGGCGCGCGCCAGCGCGAACCCGGAATCTCGAGATTCTCTGGTGCGCAAGTGCGCACCAAAGTTCAGCCCTAACGGGCTGCCCCGGAATGACGCTGCGTCTTATTCCACCGCCGCGTAAACCAGATCCCGCAGCATGTTGCGGATATATTCGCGCTGCCCGGGGCCCTGCATCATGAACACTGTGAACAGCTCTTCCGCCGGATCGATGAAGAAGAACGTGCCGGCCATGCCGCTCCAGAAGAACTGGCCGAGCGAGCCCGGGAAAGGCGCGATGCCGCGGTGAGTGCGGACCGCGAAGCCGAGGCCAAAACCGTGACCGGGCGGCATCAGCGGCGAGTCGACCTTCACGCCGGCGCTGAGATGATCTGAAGCCATCAGCTCCAGCGTTTTGCGGCCGATGATCCTGTTGCCGTCGAGCGAGCCTCCGTTGAGCAGCATCTGGCAGAAGCGAGCATAATCCATGGTGGTTGAGACCAGCCCGCCGCCGCCGGATTCCATCGCAGGCTTCTCCAGCATGTTGAAGAGCTGCACCTTGTCGCCATTCCAGGGATCGGTCGCAAACGGTTCGGCGAGGCGGCCGGTATTAGTTTCGGGGGTATGGAAGGCGGTCTCGGCCATTTGCAGCGGCGCCAGGATGCGTTCGGTCAGGAACGCGCCGAGCGACTTGCCGGAGACGACCTCGATGATGCGGCCGAGCACGTCGGTCGAGCGGCTGTAGTTCCATTCCGCGCCTGGCTGACAGATCAGCGGCATACCGGCGATCATGGTCGCGTGCTCGGCGTTGGTGATCTTGCGGCTGCGCAGCCGCGACTGCTGGTAGAGCTGCTGGACCAGGCCGTTGCCGGTGTGGTCGTAAGTCAGGCCGGACGTGTGGCGCAGCAGGTCCTGAACGGTCATCTGCCGCTTCACAGGCACGAGGTCGAGCTTGCCGTTGCTCTCGACGCCGACCTTCTGGTCGGCAAATTCCGGAATGAATTTTGCGACGGGATCGCCCAGGATGAAGTGGCCATCCTCGACCAGCATCATGATGCCGACCGACACAATCGGCTTGGTCATCGAGAAGATGCGGAAGATGCTGTCATGCGCCATCGGCGCGCTTCCCGCCGGGCTCTGGCGGCCGATCGCATCGAACCAGCCGATCTGACCGCGCCGCGCCACCATCACGGTGGCGCCGGGGAGGGTTCCCTTGTCGACCTCGCGCTTGAAGGCATCCGACATCCGATGCAGACGGGCACTCGAGAGGCCTATGGTTTCCGGCTTGGCGTCGGGGAGAGAAGGGGTCTGGGGGGCGGATGTCTGCCGGGTGGCGGTCTGGGCGTTCATGGTCTCTCCCGTTGCTCTTGCTTGTTGTGCCGAGGACAAAGTTTGGCTCAGAAGCCCTGCTTTGGATAGGGCGGCAAGCCGCTTCGCCCCTTGCAATCGGGGCATGGCCTATGCTTGAAACGGCGCGAAGCGGCCGCACACGCCGCTTCCCTGCAGGAGTGTAGCTCAATTGGTAGAGCACCGGTCTCCAAAACCGGGGGTCGCAGGTTCGAGCCCTGCCACTCCTGCCAATGATTTCAAATACTTAGGCTGTTCCAACATCGCTACCATTCGGTTTTGCTAACGGATTTGCTAACGCGGCCTTGCAGCCGCGCGATCAACCGACGCCAAGAAATCCGGCTGCCAAACCCGTGATGGTCTCGGACAGCTTTTTGTCGGCCTGCTTCGTCCGCTTCCGCTTGGTGTAATTCCGCAATAGGATGGCGGGATCGTCACCGATCCGCTGGGCGACGGTGTGCACGGGGATGCCGGCGTCGAGCAATGCGGTCGAATGGATGCCACGCAGATCGTGGAACCGCGTTTTGCCGAAACCGAGCCGTTTGGCCTGCTTAGCGAAGTCCTTGGAAAAGTTGCGCGGGTGGCGCGGTGTGGTGAATGACACGGAGAGGGCCGGAAACATCAGCGCGTCATCGGGCAGTCGGATCAGGGAAAGATCAACCTCGGCAACGTCAGGAATGCCAGCGCAGAGCCGCTGATGCCGTTCCTTTGCCCTCAGCAATACCGCAATGGTTCCGTCATCCAGATCAATGGTCCTAAAACCGCGCTTCGTTTTTGGCGGCTTGATCCTGATCCCGAATTTTTTCGTCTGCTCCAAAGCCCGTTCGATCCGCAGCGTCTTTTTATCGGCATCAAGATCGGACCAGCGCAAGGCCAACAGTTCATTCCGACGCGCGCCGCTGGCGGCTGCCAGCGCGACAACGGGAAAGATGCCGGATGGCTTGAACCCAGCGATCAATGTCGCCAATTCGATTTCGGTCAAACCCTCTCCGATTTCGTCGGTTTCCTCGTCGGGATCGAAACTCTCCGGCGCGGGAACCTGCTCAACCCGCACCATCGGATTGGCGGATATCAGCCCCTTGCGGTGGGCGGTCGCCAAACAGGCACCGAGAACAGTGTGAACATGATGCTGCGTCCGTGGTGATATGAGTTTGGCTTCCGCCATGTCGGCGTAGAGCCTGTCGATGTCAGGCGCGCGCAATTTCTGGAGTAGCCGATTGCCGAGCTTGGGCTCGATATGCGTCCGCAACAATTGCCCGTAACGCTCCAACGTCCGCTGGCTAACCTTCTTCCGTCGCCTTCCCGGTGCCCCGGCCTCAATCCACTGGTCAACCCATTTGCCGAGCGTCAGCTTGGAGGCTTCGACATATTCGCCCGCCCCCATTTCGGTAATCAGCCGAGCGCATTCGGTTTCTGCTTCCCGCTTGGTGCCACGAAACGTGTGCCATTTCTGTCGCCGCTTCCCGGTCGCCGGGTCTTTGCCGAGATCGAGGATGATCGAATAGCTGCCGGGGGAGCGCTGCGTGATGCTGCCCTTCATGGCTTTCTTTCCTTTGCTTGCCGATTTGGTAGTGGCCGCGAACCCAAGCGTTCGAGTGTCTTGCCCCATGCTTCGCGGCTAGCGCGGGCGTCAGCTATTGATTGATCATCGCTCCCACGAGCACGAGGCGGGTTTATGCCGCCCAAGCCCGCGAACATTTGCGCCAGTTCTGCCGGTGATTTGCCATCGAGCGAGCCGGTCGGCCTGTCACGGCCGTTCCGCAAAACGAGGTCGCGATAAGATCGGATCAGTTCCGCCGCCGTCATGCTGAAAAGCTGGAAAGTGCTTTCGTCATCAATCCATCTCTGGCCGGTGAATTGCTCGATATGCCAAAGCGCCTTGGCCATGCTGTCGGCGATGTCAAAAACGTCCTGGCCCCATTGCTCGACCAGATAGTCCTGTCTGTTCAACGAATGCTCCATCCGAACCTCCACCTCGGCGGCGAGTGATCGGCCCGAGCGTTGGGCCGCATTCTCCATGCGATCCCGCAATTCTTGTGTTGTCCGCATATTGAGCGGATGCCGCTTACCAGAGGTTTTCTTCCGCTTGCTGGTGCTACCGACGGTTCGCGGCATCAGGTGTCCTTTCCCGAAATCTGCGTCAACTATTACGCATTGGCCTTGACAGTCAAGCTGGGTTATGGCGGGTTAGGCCTAATGCTGATTTGCGTAATAGGTTACGCAGCCATGGAGATTGGTCATGACTAATGCCGACTGGAGCGGCCCGGACAACGGCCAAGCTACCCTGACCATTACGGTGCCCGAGGCGGGGAGGATGGTCGGGCTTTCGAGGAACGCGAGTTATGCGGCCGCTCAAAGGGGCGAAATCCCGGTTCTGAGATTTGGGGCACTTCTGAGGGTTCCGGTGGCCGCGTGGCTGCGAAAAATCGAGCAACCCGAAACCATTGCCGAAGGGCCCGCCAAAGTGGCCCCGATCAAGATCGGCAAGCGCAAATAGAAAAGCCGCCGGGCGAGGCTGTCGATGCGTTCGCCCAAGCGGCTTGGAAAGTTTTCAAATGTGGCCGCGTCATTTTAGGGTCGCCACTCGAAATCCGCAATGGCCCAGGCAGCCGCGATGACAAGCGCCGCAGCCATCGCCCAAACCCTCGGCGAAGCACGGCGCGAAGGCACCGCTTGGCGCTGCCTCTGTCCCGCTCACGGCGGCCGTTCGCTAGTCCTTCGCGACGGCCATGACGCGCTGCTGGTGAAATGCTGGGGCGGCTGCGCAACCGGGGATGTTCTCGCCCAGCTACGTCACCGAGGGCTGACCGACAGGTACGATCAACCTTCACGGCCCGTATCGCGAGCGCCGCCGCCCAAGCGGATTGGCGCCGACGACGCAGTGACGCAGCTTCGCACGGCGCGCTTTCTGTTTGGGCTTGGGCGGGCGGTAAACCAATCGCCCGCCGCAACGAGATATATTCGGGAAGCCCGCGCCTATACCGGGCCGATCCCGCCGACGATCCGCTACCTGCCTGCGTGCAGCGACTACAAGCACGCCATTGTTTGCGCTTACGGCATCCCCGCCGAAATCGAACCCGGCGTTTTGCGCCTGGCCGACGAAGCCGTTGCCGGTGTTCACCTGATCAAACTCAATGCTGACGGCGGCGACCGTCATCGCCCCAGCGCAGATGATGGCGATCCGGCCAAGATCACCATCGGGCGCTGCCTCGGGACGCCGATGATCTGCGCGCCATTTGCTGAGTGCAGCAATGCGCTGGCGATCTGCGAAGGCGTCGAGGACGCATTGTCGGTGCACGCCGCGATGGGGATCGGTGCTTGGGCCGCAGGCGGTGCAACGCGGATGCCCGCGCTGGCCGATAGCGTTCCTGCCCATGTCGATTGCGTTTCAATCTGCGTCGATGACAATAAGGCCGGACGAGAAAATTCAGCAAGGCTCGCCGAACTGCTGCAAGGGCGTGACATCGAAGTCCGGCTAATTCCGCCGTTCGAAATCGGGAGCAGTGCCCGATGACCGCCGACATCAACTACAGCATGAAACAGCGCGGGAAAGCCGCGACACTTGAAGATATCGACAAGGTAAAGCCGGAGCCGCCGCGCACAAACGGCAGTGATCCCGGCGAAAAGCAAAAGCGCGAGCCTCCGGTCCCGTGGTGGCGTGACCCGGCGACAATTCCGAAGCGG
This sequence comes from Bradyrhizobium valentinum, assembly GCF_001440405.1. Lineage (GTDB taxonomy): Bacteria > Pseudomonadota > Alphaproteobacteria > Rhizobiales > Xanthobacteraceae > Bradyrhizobium > Bradyrhizobium valentinum. The sequence goes on along the minus strand of NZ_LLXX01000029.1, from coordinate 88,136 downwards.
CACAGCCTCTACGAGGGTCACTACATTCGCGGTGCAATCGGGGCGACCATTGGTGCTGGCGGTCGCGCCAAAACCACGCGCGCCGTCTACGAAGCCGTTTGTATGGCCGTCGGCTTCGACATCGCGACCAAGGTTGTCTCGCCGCAAGGGAAGCTGCGGGTTTGGTTCTGCAATGGCGAGGAAGATCAGGACGAACTCGACCGGCGCGTCGCCGCTACATGCCAGCACTATTGCATCACGCGGACGGACTTGGCCGACCGCCTCTATGTCCAATCTGTCCGCGATAAACCCCTGCGGATCGCCACGCTGATCGCAGGTAGGCCGGTGATTGATCAGGCTGCCCTCAACTACATGGAGCACTTCATCCGCCAGAATGGCATCGACGTTTTCATGATCGACCCGCTGATCTCTTTTCATAGCGTGATCGAGAATGACAATGCTCACATGGACGTGGTGATCAAGGAAGGCTTCGGCTCGATCGCCGGGCGGACCAACTCAGCAGGTGAGGTCTTTCACCATCCCGGTAAACCAAAATCGGGGCAGCCCGATACGACCGTTGAAGATATGCGCGGTGCGTCTTCCGTACTTTGGGCGGTGCGCTCGGCGCGGGTGCTCAACCTCATGACGCGAGACGAGGCCGTAAAGCTCGGGCTGTCGGACGACGAGCGCCGCCTGCACATTCGCATCACCAACGGGAAGGCCAATATGGGGCCGCTCGGCAAGTCAAAATGGATGCGTCTCGTGGTCGAAAATCTGGTCAATGGAGACCGGATTGCGTGCGCCAGTCCGTGGGAGCCGCCCGACCCCTTCAAATATCTCACCAAAACGGACATGGAACTGGCGCGAACACTGGCGCGGACTGGCGCATATCGCGCCGACCGGCGGTCGCCGGAGTGGTTCGGCTATGCGCTCGCCAAGCAACTCGGTCTGACGGTAGCGCATGAGGGCCACACGGACCCGAAAGACCTCGCAAGCCTCCAAGCGATCATCAAGAAATGGCTGGAAAATAAAGTCTTGGACATCGAGAGGCGCAGGGACGAGGACCGTAAGGATCGCAGCTTCATTATTCCCGGCCCGTTCAAGCCGGAAGCGCCCGCAGTATCGGCATTGGCTTGTCCCGATGACGAATAGCCGCCAGCTTCTCAACTGGCGCATTACTGGCGCACACTGGCGCAGCCATCGGGCGTAAAGGGCCGAGATTTGCGCCAGTGCGCCAGTTGCGCCAGTCCCTTTAGGGACTGGCAACTGGCACTGGCGCAAAGCGGCCCCCAACATGACCGCGCCGGTCTTAGCGGCCGATGGCTGGCTTCTCCTGCTTTCCCATCGCTCTGCGTATCTTTTAGCCGTTCGGCGGCTGTTTACCGCCCCTGACGGCCCCATAGGTGCGGTTACCGCAAACCTGCCGGGCCCCCTAGCTCCGATGCGCGCACGCGCTAGTGACATAACCGAAGCAAAACGGAAAATCATCCGGTCAAATATGCCTTTCGGGCGCGGTCCCGCGTACCCGCGCCGGACTGCCCAGCCCAAAGTACCTTTAGACCAGAGATCGATCCGGCAATCGGTGGTCGAAAGGGTCGACCCATCGGAATGTTGGCAAATCGACCATCACAGTGGTATGGCTTCTCCATTGCAACCAACAGTTCGAAATGACGCAGGTAAGAAAGCAATCTGTCCATCTCACTGCCAGGTCTTCCGTCGAGCTTGAGGCGGGAGTGATGATGTCGCCTGGCCGCTACGTCGGCCAATCTAAGCAGCTTGGGGTGGCCACGTTGAACGGTGTGAGTTGGACGCAACCGGAGTACACCATTGAATTCTCAGGTCAGCAGCTTGCGGCCATGGGTGCGAAAAATATGTCGAACGTCATTTCCATCGAATATGACGTCACCAAGTTTGTGCGACTTGGGCAGATTACCTTATCGTAGGCGCGGCCAACGGGCCTTGGCTTTCGTCTGATCAATGCTCCACGAGTTCTAAATCGGAAAGTCCTAGCGCGCTTAAAGTTCTAGCGCGCTTTGAGATCCCGATCGTGTACGTAGTCTCCGGTACCGATTTTTTTGAGCCTTGCGGAAGTAGCGCTCGGGCGGTGCCAATACCCGGCTTCGCGCTTTCTCTAGCCTTGGGATCAGCGCTTTCACCTCGGCCTCGAACTCTGCCGCTGGCCTCTGTGAGCCAATCAGCTTCGCCTGTCGAAAGCGATCTCGAAGGTTGGTAAATTCGCCTGCGAGTAGCTCGTAGTCCTTAATCGTCTCATCCAGCCTAATCGCCCGATACCGGCGGGAGAACTGTCGCCTAGTAGCGTGAAGATCGCCGCCGGTATGCGTGCATCCGAATGTGTTGGCGCGGCCGATCAGGTAACCAAGGAAGTCGCGCACCATCCAATCGTACCAAAAGTGGTCGCGCTGATTGCTTTCCCAATTCGACAAGAACTCCACAGACAAACGTTCAAGCTGAAACGACTTCAAGGAAACGTTGTTTTCGCGCTGCCACTGCTTCATCATCCGGGTCAGTGCCCGAGTATTGCCGTTGCAATAAGCGTCCGACGCGGAAAGGCTAGCCTCCTCGGCCGCAGCGCTGGACAGGGTGTAACGACCACCATTGCTCGTGTCGCATACAAGAACACTCTCATCGATGCAGAGAAACCCCGGCGAGACCTCTACGGGGTTTGGTTGAAGGGGGTCACGACCACCTGGCCATCGCCTCGCAAAGCTGTCTGCGGATAGGTGACCAGCAGCGCGTTTTTTACCTTTTGCAGAAAGGTCAGATTGACGGTTTCCGGTACGAGATTGGTAACGCCCGAATACGTCATCTGGCAGCAGAGACAGGATGTCGACGTGGGGGGAGGGGCGGACCCGGGTTGCCTTCCTCACCCTGATCGACCGGCTGCTCGATCAGGGCTGCCCGATCCATGGTGTCGGACTTGAGAGCCATCTGATGATCATGTGGGCGAGGGCCACGCATGAAGGCGTCATGTGGTTGATGCAGGAGTTGCAGGGCCGGGGTCTGGAAGTCCACATTTCCGAACTGGACGTGCACCACGCTGGCAGCACCGCGCCCGCGCTGCCGACCGGCACCGCTGCGGCTACCATCGACACGGCAGTCGCTACCTTCGTCCGTCCATTCCTCGCTGACGTGCTGTTGTTCCCCAACGTCAAGGCGCTGATGACGTGGCAGTTGGCCGATAGGTATTCATGGCTGGTCAACACCGCACCGCGACCGCTGCCATTCGACAGCGCCTATCAAGCGAAGTCGCTCGCGTTCGAGATTGAGCGCGCGATCATGAACGCGCCGCCACGCGCCGCCGCGCCATGATCCGAACATCGACATGCAGCGCATCGAAAGGTACAGGGGGAGGAGGGGGTAAGGGGGGAGACCCTTCCCCTTCATCTCTGAGCGAATAGCCCCTCCTCCCCTCGGGCAGGGGCATCCTCTTGCCGGGCCTGTCTCCCGCCTCGGCGAGTCATGCGCCTGCCCGCCCTCGCAAGCCCCCGGGCTCACATCGCCGCATCAGCGTGGCTTGCAATGGCTGCCGGTTGGCGGGTCTGCCCCGAGGGGAGGAGGGGCGGCCTGATCGATTGAGGCCATGCCATCGCCCTGCGCGGCCCGCAATGGGCCATGCATCGCGATTTTCGCGCGAAAATTTAGGGACCGTATCGCGGCTCCCTGGGTCCGCGCGGCCGCCGCGCGCAAAAAATCCGCATATTTCTGCCCGGCTTTTTGCCCCTTTGTTTGGGTTACCGCCGGGCGTCACCGACGACCGAGGGATGGCATCGCAATGGATGATCTGGCGCAATCGCGCGCGGTGGAAATGTGGCCGATAGAGCGGCTGCGGCCCTATGAGCGCAATTCGCGGCGGCATTCGCCTGAGCAGATTGAGCAGATCGCGGCGTCTATTCGCGAGTGGGGTTGGACCATGCCAATCCTCGCCGCCGATGACGGAATGGTGCTGGCCGGTCATGGCCGGTTGGCGGCGGGCAAGTTGCTCGGCATCGCCGAGGTGCCGGTCCTCGTTGCGCGCGGGTGGACCGAGAACCAGAAGCGCGCCTATGTCATCGCGGACAATCGGCTCACCGACGCGAGCGATTGGGATGACGAGATGCTGCGGCTTGAATTGAGCGACTTGCTGGAAGGCGGTTTCGAGATCGGCCTGACCGGCATCAGCGAGGACGAGCTATCGAAGCTGTCCGTCGGGGTCGGCGAGTTAGAGCAGATGCCCGAATTGCCCGACAGCGAGCGGTCGCCGTTTCGCGACATGACGTTCATTCTCTACGGCGAGCAATTCGGGATCGTCGAGCGCGCCATCGCCAGTGCGACCAAGCCACGTGACCCGGACAATCCCAATCGATCGCCGCAAGGCAATGCGCTCACCGCGATCTGCGCCGAATATCTAGGGCGCGTACTCACACATCGAGATTGATTGGTGCGGCTTACTCGATGTCCGCTATGCCCCGATACCGACCAAATACCGCAGCGCAGCGAAATGACGCGATGTGCCAACAGCCGACGTCCACACGCTTGGCTTTGGTATCATTAGGCGCGACCAAGTGAGGCGGCTGTTTCATGAACCACCATAACAACGCAGCGCCGGCGGCGGTAGTGGGGGTTGAAATCAGAAATGCCAGTGCGATTAGCTTGAAAACTTCCCAGTAAGTCACGCTCAAATTCCAAAGCGCCCTGATTGCCTCGCCGCAATATCTGATTGATTATGGGCTAACGCGACAAGCTTTTGCGCATAGTGGGGCAGCGCGCCAAAGCGCTACAAAGGGGGTTGGAAAATGCATACGAACAAAGGCATCTGGCTCGGTTCGTTAGCTTCGCTCGTCGCAGTGACGGTTGCAAGTGTCCCCGCGGCTTCGCAACAGCCGAAGAAGCCCAACATTGTTGTTATCCTCGCAGACAACTTGGGTTATGGGGAGTTGGGCGTCTATGGCGGCGGTATCCTTCGCGGCGCGCCCACCCCACGGATTGATGCGCTCGCCGATGAGGGCACGCGTCTGCTCAACTTCAACGTCGAAGCACAATGCACACCATCTCGGTCGGCACTTTTGACCGGCCGTTTTGCCATCCGTTCCGGCACCTACGAAGTCCCGATTGGTGGCGAACCAGACGGGCTGACACAGTGGGAAGTCACCACCGCGGAGCTGTTGTCAGTGCAGGGCTACGCAACTGGTATGTGGGGTAAATGGCATCTCGGCAGCGCCGAGGATCGGATGCCGACAAATCAGGGATTTGACGAGTGGTATGGCATCCCGCGCACCTACGACGAAGCGATGTGGCCATCCCTGAACGAGACGAAAAGCATGTGGCCATCGGTGGGCAACAAGCAGGGCTGGAATGAAAAGGTGGTTCACCCCCAACATATCTATGAAGCCCGCAAGGGCGAAAAACCCCGGCAGGTCGCGGTGCTGGACGTGGATCGTCGCCGCACCATGGACGCGGAGATTACAAGCCGTGCGGTGGAGTTCATCAAGCGCAATGCGAGCGCAGGCAAGCCATTCTACGCTTACGTTCCATTCGCGCAGGTTCACATGCCGACGCTTCCAAATCTGGAATTCGCGGGCAGAACGGGCAACGGCGATTGGGCCGATTGCCTCGCCGAAATGGATCACCGCACCGGGCAAATCCTTGACGCCATCAAGCAAGCGGGCATTGAAAACGACACACTCGTCGTATTCGGCAGCGATAATGGCCCGGAGGCGACCCACCCGTGGGAGGGTGACAACGGACCTTGGCGGGGGACGTATTTCACGGCGATGGAAGGTTCACTGCGAGCGCCGTTCATCATCCGCTGGCCGGGCAAGGTGCCAGCGGGCCGCGTCAGCAACGAAATCGTTCACATCGTGGACCTCTTCACGACGCTTGCGCATGTTGGGGGCGCGAAGGTCCCCACGGATCGTCCGATTGACGGCGTAGATCAGCAGGACTTCTTTTTTGGCAAACAGGAGACCTCCAACCGCGAGGGTTTCCCGGCCTACGTCGCCGACCGCCTCTCAGCGGTCAAAAGGCGAAACTGGAAAGTGCATTTGATCTGGCAGGAAAATATGTACGCGCCGCCGCAGAAACTGCCGTTGCCGAAGATCATCAACCTGCTGACCGACCGGAAGGAAGAACGCGACGTCGCGGCCTCCCATTCGTGGGTTGCCGATCCCGCAGTTAGGATCATTGGCGAGTTCGAGGCGAGCCTCAGGAAGTACCCTCCGATCAAACTCGGTACCCCAGACCCTTACAGGCCGCCCGAGGCCGCTGCGAGGTGAGTTCGCAGGCAGGTCTGGATAAGAGGCTAGCAACGGCGAATTAGAGCGTGATCGGCTTGCGATAAACGTCTTTGGTAGCGAGTTTACCTTCCCTGAAGGTATAGCGCGGGCTGGCGTTGCCGCTTATGGCGGAAAAACGCTCGTCGGTCATCCTGGTCCTGAGCCGGTGCAGGTGTATCGGGTGCAGTCCTGGTAAACACCCCGACACTCGAACGACGGCAATTGGTTCAGACGACGACAGTCGCGATAGCGTGCACGACAGCTGTTTATGCATTGTTTTTTAGCTGTCTCAGCGCGTGCCAAGGTATCAGAGCCGCGATCGGCATCGCGAGCACTGAGTCTTCCAATACTCAAGTACAGATGCACCGCTAAGAGTACGCAGATGACGGCAAACGACCGCTTCGTGCATTTCATGGCTCAGCTCCCGTTCCCCGAACAAGTGGCCGGTCCTTTCCGACCGGCCACTTCTCCTCTTTCTTTTGAGCTGCAATCCGCTCTGACGGTCGCGACTAGTCGCTGCGACCAGCAGTTTTGGCCTGCTTGATCTGTTGCAGCACCTGGTCGAGGTTGTAGCTCGCCGGGTCCTGAAGCGGCGGGTACAAAGTATAGGTCTCGAGTTCCTTCAGCCAGAGCGCCTGGCCGATGGGCAGCATGTTCCAGTCGTAGACGTAGGCTGTAGAAGGGGACCCGATTACGCCACCCATGCCCATGAGCGTCTTGTATTGTGAACCGATCGAGGTCTCGAACGGGTCTCGCTTGATATTGACGACCTGGGCCCAGTGATAGGGAAGCGCTCCGGCAATAAAGCCCTGTGGGGCGTCGGACACCATCGTGAAGTAGATCTTCCAGTTCTTGTAGCGGACCGCCGACGGATCCTTGCCCGAATAGTAGAAGAAGGTATCGCGCGCCGACTTTTCCGAACGCCCGGAAAGATACTCGGTCTGATCGACGCCATCGAGCGTTGTCTTCACGATGCCGGGATATTGGCCGGCCTCGATGCGCCTCTTCAGCGCGTCTCCCTTTGCGCCACCCGCGACGTTGACAAACGTGGGCAGCCAGTCGAGCGCCGCGAAGATGTCGTTCTTGACGGTGCCTGGCTTGATGACGCCCGGCCAGCGAATAACCGCCGGAGCGCGCATGCCGCCTTCCCAGGTGCTCAGCTTGCCGCCCTTGAACGGAGTGGTGCCGCCGTCCGGAAAGGTGATGGTTTCGGCGCCGTTGTCGGTCGTGAACACGACGATTGTGTTGTCGAGCTGTCCCATGTCCTGGAGCTTTTTGAGCACATAGCCAATGTTGTCATCCATCTGCTTCATGCCGGCCTCGTTGAGGCCCCAGTCCTTGCCACCCGGCGTGCCGATCATGGCCGAGTATTTGTCATTCAGCACGGTCGTGATGTGCATGCGCGCAGGGTTGTACCAGACGAAGAAAGGCTTGCCCGTCGTCTTCGGATCGTTGCGGTCGATGAAGTCGATGACCTTGGCCGAGATTTCCTCGTCGACACCCTTTGATCGCTCGAGCGTCAGCGGGCCCTGGTCGATGCACTGCTGAGTCCTGGCTGTACCATCCGACTTGCACGACAGGACGTTGCGCGGAGGCGTCAGGCAAATCGTCGTTTTCGGATCGACCGCGCCCGGCACCTCCGGGATGCCGGGGATCGGCGTATTCCTGCATGGCGGGGCAACCTCCTGCTGGGTGGGGGACTTGTTGATGTCCGGGAAACTCACGCCCTGCATCGCATCGAGGTGATACAGGTAGCCCCAGTATTCCTGGAAGCCATGCGCGGTCGGCAGCGCGTCGGTGTGGTCGCCGAGATGGTTCTTGCCGAACTCGCCGGTGTTGTAGCCGAGATCGAGCAGGAATTTGGCAAGCGCCGGCGTACCGGGCCGCAGATAGGACGGGCTGCCCGGAAGTTGCGGAGGAATCATGCCGGTGCGCAGCGGATGCATGCCGGTGAAGAAGGCGTTGCGACCGGCCGTGCAGCTCTGCTCGGCATAGTAATGCGTGAATATCGCGCCTTCATTGCCGATGCGATCGATGTTGGGCGTCTCGCCGACCATAAACCCGCGATGATAGATGCTCGGCTGGTAGAGGCCGATGTCGTCACCCATGATGAAGAGGATATTGGGTTTCTGCGGCGGTTGCTGCGCCACCGCCGGCGTACTGACCAGTCCGGACAGTGGCATCAACATCGATGCGCTCAACAAGGCGGCGCAGGATCGCTTGAGACAACCGGACGACTTGCTTGGCGGCGTTGCGGCAGAAGGCGGCTTGTCATTGAATATGAAATCCAACATGGCGTCGCTCTCCCTTTTTATGATGCGTCAGTGGCTCCTCGCCTGATGCATCGAAATCCAAGGTGACTGGTGGAAGTATCGACCGGCTCCGCATGGCGCGCTGCCGGCCGGTAGCGTCGGCAGTAGTTCGGCGCGCACAAATGCGAGCCGCCCTTGATGACCTTTCGTGGAATTTTCACATTGGTGGTTCTCGGGTCATAGCTGTCGGCCTCGCGGCCGCCGCGCGGGTTCTCCGGAATGCAGCAAGCCTTCAGAGCATCCGCCTGATGCTTTGGCGAATACCAATCGGCCGTCCATTCCCAGACGTTGCCGATCATGTCGTAAAGTCCGTAACCGTTCGGCGGGAACGCGCTGACCGGCGAGGTGCGCTCGAAGCCATCGGCATTGACGTTCTGCCGCGGAAATTCACCCTGCCAGGTATTGGCCATGTGACGGTCGTGCGGTGTGAATTCATCGCCCCAGGCAAATTCGGCACCGTCGAGCCCGCCGCGCGCTGCAAATTCCCATTCCGCTTCGGTTGGCAAATCCTTGCCAGCCCATTTCGCGTAGGCGAGCGCATCGTTGAATGCCACATGCACGACGGGATGATCGTCAAGCCCACGGATGTTGCTTCCGGGTCCGTAGGGATGCCGCCATTGCGCGCCCTTGGCGAAGGTCCACCACTGGCTGAAGTCCCGGAGACTGACCGGATGCGCGGGCGGAGAGAACATCAATGAGCCCGCGTAGATCATATGCGGGAGCATTCCCGGATAATCCTTGGGGTCGGGTGGAATTTCGGCGACGGTGACGTGTTTGGTCGCTCTTACGAATTCCCTGAATTGACCGTTCGTCACGGGATAGCGGTCCATCCAGAAACCGTCCACGGCGACGCGGTGCGCCGGAGCTTCTTCCGGATAGTGCTTGTCCGATCCCATGCGGAAAGTGCCACCGGGTATCCAGATCATCCCGTCAGGCTGCGAGAGGCAGTCATCAACTGTGACATCAGCCTTGGCAGTGGAGGCAGAGAATATCGCCGTCATGTCACGTATCACCCCCCGGTGATCATGGCGGGATGCTGGTCAAGGGCCATTCCCGCGAGCACGGCTACTTCACCCGCGGCAAAATCGGCGATCTTGATCTAAATCAATGCGTCTGATTGTGACAATTCTGTTAAAAAGCGCAGGCCGCGCTTTATCTGCTGGCACCGAAATCACCAAACTTCCTCGAGATTCGTGACGCCCTGAGAGATACAGTGCAGAGAGACAATCGTGTCGATGAGGTTATTCAACGGGGCTGCGCGGTTTGCTCAGGAAAGATGGGAATCGGCTAGAATTCATCGATCTCAATCAACTGATCGGTTCGACGACGCGTTTGCTCCGTCATGAGCTAATCGCCGTATAACGGTGGAGACCGATCTGGCATCCGGTCTTCCGACGTATCCAGCGACTCCGTACAATTGCAGCAGGTCCTGCAGCATCATTGCCCTTTGGGCCAATGGAGAACCCTTGGTCAAACATTAATCCTCCGCCATATATGGCAGGCGCGCGGGTTACTAGCTGAGGCTATAGAAGTCGCTCTCCGTAGGCTCGGCAAGCATAGGCGGCTTCGGATTTTTTCGAGCCGCCTATGTTGCTTTGGGTGTGCCGCATCCCGCAATAAGGCTTGGCTTCGGCAGTATCCGCCCGCGCATCCGACGCAACGCGGTCGACGCGCTCACTAGCCACGGCCAAAACTAGTGACCTCAAAACTAGTGACCCCAATGTCTCAGTTGGGTCATTCGCGACCGGGTTGAGCCAGCAGCAAGTCCGGCCATATCCGCTATGCCCCGAAAGCGGAAGTGAATTCAGACCATTGGCGGCCTCGCCTTCATCAAGCTGGCAGCTATCCGCATCTGGCTACATGCTTACGAGCCCACGCCCTAGGAGCGCCATGGGACAGGCTAAAGAAATCCGCGTCGCGCCGATCTCGAAGAAAGACGCGGACGCGCTGATCATTCGGCTGCATTACAGCCACAAGACGGTCAACAATGCTTTCCTATCGCTGGGCGTTTTCTTCAACGATCGGCTCGAAGGCGCGATGACGTTCGGCCCGTCGATGGACAAGAGTAATATTCTCGGGTTGGTGCGCGATACGAAATGGAATGGCTTTCTCGAATTGAACCGGCTGGCGTTCTCGGAAGCGCTGCCGAGGAATTCCGAAAGCCGCGCGCTCGCCATCGCGATGCGGATGATCCGCAAGCACTACCCGCACATTGAATGGATCATCTCGTTCGCCGACGGTTGCCAATGCGGCGACGGGACGATCTATCGCGCGGCCGGCGCGGTGCTCACCGGGATCAAGTTGAACAAAAGCTTGCTGCGACTGCCCGATGGCACGGTCACGCACAAGATGACGCAAGTGACCGGCAAAAATCGCGCGGCGCATTTCGCCAAAACTGGCGGCTCATGGTCCGGCCAGGGCGTGCCGCTCGACGGCTACCAGATGCGCTATATCTATTTTCTCAAGCCGGCGGCGCGGGCGCGACTGACGTGCCCGGAAATCCCTTACTCGGAAATCGAACGACGCGGGGCGCGCATGTATCGCGGAATTGCGCGTGGTAAGCAGGCGATGGCCGAGGCCCCCTCGGCACAGCGGCGCGGCAGCAGCGACCACCACGCTCCAGTTTGAGCCGATAGGTTTTGGAAGAGAAGCAGAAGTCAAGTACTCGTAAGCCTGGGTCTGGATCGGGCACTACTCTGCCGATAACGTGACTGACCTGCTCTTCGAGGAATCCGTCTTGGAAGAGGCATAGCCCCTCTGACAGATCACGTATAGAGCGGGCAGGACCAAGAGCGTGAGCAGCGTTGCCGAGAACAATCCGCCGATAACCACAGTTGCCAGTGGCTTTTGCACTTCGGCACCCGTGCCTGTGGCAAGTGCCATCGGCACAAAACCGAGCGAGGCGACAAGCGCGGTTATGGCGACTGGACGGAAGCGGGTCATCGCGCCCTCGTGGATCGCCTCAAGCGGCGAGCGCCCGAAGGCAATCAACTGTCTGACATAGGTCAACATCACCAATCCATTGAGCACAGCGACACCCGAAAGCGCAATGAAGCCGACGGCCGCCGAAACCGAGAACGGCATGTCGCGCAGCCAGAGCGCAGCGATGCCGCCAGTCAGCGCCAGCGGCACCGCGCTGAAGACCAGGAGGGCGTCACGCGACGAACCCAGCGCCGTGTACAAGAGCAGGAAGATCAGGAGGAAGCAGACGGGCACGACAATCATGAGCCGCTGGCGCGCCGCTGCAAGGTTCTCGAATTGGCCGCCCCAGGAGATCCAATATCCGGGCGGGATCTGCACCTGCTCAGCAATCTTGTCCTGCGCCTCGGCGACCAGCGAGGCGATATCGCGCCCCCTCACGTTCGCCGTTACCACCACTCTCCGCTTGCCATTCTCGCGCGTGATCTGATTGGGGCCTTCGCCCATTGTGAACACCGCAACCTCCTTGAGCGGGATCGTTGCGAAGCCCGGCCGCCCGTTCGGCTGCGGCAGCGGCACTGGAATGTTTTTCAAGGCCTCGATGTTGGTGCGCAGCGGATCGGCAAGCCTCACTGCAATCTCGAAGCGCCGATCGCCTTCGAAGATCACACCTGCCTCACGGCCGCCGACAGCGGCCCCGATCAGGTCCTGGACAGCCGACAGGCTCAACCCCCGCCGTGCGATCTCAGCCTTGTCGACCGCGATCTCGAGGAAGGGAAGCCCGGTCGCCTGTTCGACGCGCACATCGGCCGCGCCCTCCAGCAGCCGCAGGATGGCTGCGATCTGGTTCGCGGATCGCAGCATCGGCTCGAATTCATCGCCAAAGACCTTGATGGCGACGTCGCCGCGCACGCCCGCAAGCAGTTCGTTGAAACGCATTTGGATGGGCTGCGTGAACTCGTAGCTGTTTCCGGGAAGACCGCGGACGGTCTCTTCAATCCGTTCGATGAGGCGGCCCTTCGGCATGGTGGGATCGGGCCACCGGTCGCGCGGCTTCAGCATGACGTAGGTGTCCGAAATGTTTGGCGGCATCGGGTCCAAGGCGCTCTCGCCGGTGCCGGTCTTCGAGAAGACATAAGCCACTTCCGGCAATGCGCTCACCGTCTTCTCGACGTCGAACTGCATCGCCTGAGATTGGTCCAGCGACGTGCTGGGAATGCGAATCGCATGGAGCAGGATGTCCTTTTCGTCGAGGGTCGGGATGAATTCCTGTCCGAGCCGCGCGAACAACAGCAAGGAGGCGGTGAATAGCACTATAGATATTGAGATCGCCGGTATCGGCGAGCGGATGGCCCAGGCGAGCGCCGGAGCGTAGCAGCGCTTCAAGGCGCGCACGATACCGTTCTCCACCTCCCTGACGCGGCCGGTGATTAGGATCGCGATGAGCGCAGGCACCGTGGTAAGCGAAAGGATGAACGCCGAGACAAGGGCCAGAATCACCGTGAGCGCCATCGGCTCGAACATCTTGCCTTCGACACCGCTGAAGGTGAGCAGCGGGACATAGACCAGGATGATGATTGCCTGACCGTAGACAGTGGGCTGGATCATCTCCTTTGAGGCCGAAACTACGGTTGCGAGCCGTTCATTGAGCTCCAGCGGACGATTCAGACCATGCTGACGTTCAGCGATCCGCCGAAGGCAGTTCTCGCCGATCACCACCGCACCGTCCACGATCAGGCCGAAGTCCAGCGCACCGAGACTCATCAGATTGGCGCTGATGCGTCCCTGGAGCATGCCGGTTGCCGTCAGCAGCATGGCAAGCGGGATGACAAGCGCGGTGATCAGTGCCGCGCGGAAATTTCCCAGCAGGAGAAAGAGGACGAGGATAACCAGCAGCGCCCCCTCCGCAAGATTGGTCGCAACCGTCCGGATCGTCGCATCGACCAGCCCCGTTCGGTCGAGCACGGTCTTGGCTTCGATGCCCGGCGGCAGGGTACGATTGACATCCCGCATCTTGGCGTCGACCGCCGCGGAGACGGCGCGTGAGTTCGCGCCGATCCGCATCAAGGCCGTGCCGGCCACGACTTCCTGGCCGTCCTGGCTGGCGGTGCCGCTGCGAAGCTCACCGCCGATTGCAACGTTAGCAACATCCTTTACGCGTACCGGTACGCCGTCGCGCGTGACCACGACGATCTCGCCAAGCTCCTGCATGCTCTCGATGCGACCGCCCGTACGGACGACGTAGCCTTCACCGAACCGGTCCAGATATCCCGCTCCGCGACTGGTGTTGTTGCGCTCGATGGCTTCGGCGAGCTCGCCGAACGAGATGCCCAATGCGTTGAGCCGTGTCGGGTCCGGCTGCACATGATACTGCTTGACGTATCCGCCGATCGCATCGACGCCCGCGACGCCGCTTACGTGACGCAACTGTGGACGGATGATCCAATCCTGGACCGTGCGCAGGTAGGCGGCCCGCTCGAAGTCGTTGCGAAGCCGTTGGCCTTCAGGCGTCAGATAGGTACCGTCCGTCTGCCAGCCCGGCTGTCCGTCGCGGACGGGAATCTTTTCGCCGGCCGGCAAGTAGTGAACAAGCCACCAATAGATTTCGCCCAATCCGGTCGTGATCGGGCCCATGTGCGGCTCGATGCCAGGCGGCAATGTCCTCCGCACCTCGGTCAAACGCTCGCCGACCTGCTGGCGCGCGAAGTAGATGTCCGTCCGATCGCTGAACACGGCGGTGACTTGGGAAAAGCCATTGCGCGACATCGATCGCGTGTATTCAAGTCCCGGAATTCCGGCGAGTGAGGATTCAACCGGAAACGTGACCTGTTTCTCGATCTCTGATGGCGACAGCGCCGTCGCGACGGTATTGATCTGAACCTGATTGTTGGTGATGTCGGGAACAGCGTCGATGGGGAGTTTGGCCAGCGACCAGATGCCCAATGCGGCAGCCATAGCCGTTAGCATGACGACAAGCCATCGATACTGGACCGAAAACGTGAGGACACGCTCAATCATCGGCGGATCGCCTCCGCCGTGCGCCTTGGGCCGGGACCTTAGTGATCATGGCCGTGACCTGCTTCGCCTTTGCCCAACTCGGCCTTGAGCACGAAGGTCCGTGTCGTGGCGATGACCTCGCCCGGATCGAGGCCGAATACAATCTCGACATTGGTGTCGTCGCTCCGGCCGATCACGACCTCCCGCTTCTCGAATCCCTCATCCGTGCGGACAAACAGGTTTTGCTCGCCTTCGATCGTTTGAAGCGCCGCGCGCGGCACGCAAAGCTCGCCAGGCTGCTCCGCAATGGAGATCTGCGCCGTCACGAACACGCCCGGCCGCCATGCCATCGAGGCGTTGTCCATTGCAGCGATCACCCGTGCATTGCGCGTATCGGCCTGGAGGAGGGGACCAACGAAGATGACTTTAGCGACGGCTCGTAGCCCGGCTTGACGGGCCATAACAGCGACAGGTTGCCCTACTGCGATATTTGCCAGCTCGGAAGTCGGCACGGACAGCTCCACCCAGAGCGAGGACAGGTCGGCGATGACGTAAATCTCGCTTTCCTGCCCTTCGCGGCCGACAGGTGCTCCGAGATCAACGCGGCGCTCGACGATCTGCCCGTCAATGGGCGCGCGAACGTTCTGGTTACGCAACAGCCCTTCAGGAGATTTCGGCAGGCCGGCGATGTCGTCCGCTTCCACGCCCAAGGCGAGCAGTTTCTGACGAGCGATATTGAGTCGCATCTCGGACTGCGCTGCGGCGGTGCGCGATTTTAGATACTGCTGTTCCGGAACGGCGCGTCCTTCCCACAGCGATTTGTCGCGCGCGGTGAGATCCTGCTGCAATTCATTGGAAAGCCGAGCGGCAAGGTATTCGCTTTTGGCGTCGGCGACCTCGCGGCTTTCCAGCACGGCGACGACCTCGCCCTTGACAACGGAATCGCCGAGGCGCTTGCGAAGTTCCGCGACCGTTCCCACGACCTTGGCGGCGACCCGACCAACGCGATCGGCATTTGGCGTTACGGTGCCGGGGGCAGTGACCCGCTGCGTGATCGTGCAACTGCCCACAGCTGCAAGTTCGATCCTGGCTTTCGCGATCTGGTCGGCAGCAAGCTTGATGGCGCCTGCAGGCCGATGGTCATGGCCGTGACGTTCGGCAGCCTTTGTGGACGGGCTCCCCTTCGGCACCAGCGAGGCGAGCGTCGTCCGGGCCTCTGGCGAAAACCAGAACGCAGCGCCGCCCGCCAGGATGGCCACGCCGACGATCACGCCCGCCAGCCTTACAGAAGTCATCGCTTGCGATCTCCGGACCTCTCACGTTCCTCGAAGTCGGATTCGACGTCGCGCGCCGCGCTCAACGCATCACGTCGAGGTTATAGCGGCCCTTGCCGACTTCGCCTTTCGGATTCCGCAGCGTCACCGTTGCACGAAACCTCGCATCGGTTGCGAAATCGATCTTTCCGACGAGTTTGTTGTCGCCCGCGTGCGCCAGCTCCACGGTCTTTTGCTGGTTGCCTTTGGCGAGCACGACCGCGGTTGCACTAAATCCTTCGGCATTGACTTTCTGATCGGTCGTGTCGTTGACATGCAACGTCATTTCGGACCCGGCGACCGTCAACTCCACTTCATAGGTCCCGATCCGGACCTCCTGGCCCCCGCGATGCGAATGGCCATGACCCTGTGCGGCCGCAATCGTCGGCGCCAGAAGTATTCCGAGTGCGAGTGCCCATCGGGCTAACATGTCCTGCTCCTTGATATATCTGGTTACCCAAACCCGCCGCGCGGCTCTGGCTTTGCTGCACCGACGCCCGCGCGCATGTTGAGGTCGGTTTGACCAAACTCGGAGCGCGCGTGCCGGATCACGGCACACGCCCCCTGTATGGCGAGCGTTGCCATAATCGCCGCCACGATCACGTCCGGCCAGCCCGTGCCGGTCCCAAATACGCCCAGCGCCGCGAGCATCACCGCGAGGTTGCCGAGCACGTCGTTACGCGAACAGATCCAGACCGAGCGCATGTTGCTGTCGCCCGACCGATAGGCCCACAGCAGCGCGAAAACCGCGGCATTGGATGCAAGCGCCGCAATGCCGACCGCCCCCATCGTGATGGCATGAGGCACGGCTCCGCTCATGGCGTGCCAGATCGTCGCTCCAACGACCCAAAGGCCGAACGCACCCATAGTCGCACCCTTGGCCAGGGCCGCCAGCGCCCGGTAGCGAAGCGCGAGGCCTATGACGAACAGGCTGATCCCATAGTTCGCGGTGTCACCCAGAAAATCGAGTGCATCGGCTTGCAAGGACACCGATCCGGCTGCGAGGCCGGCTACGACCTCGAACAGGAACATGCCGGCATTGATGGCGAGGGCAATCCAGAGCACCCGCCGATACTTCATATCCAATTGATTTTGCACAACTTTTTCAGGGTGGTGGCAACAGTGCGCGCTCATCATCTTGTTTCCCGAGCGGTGACAACACTGTTATGCTGCACCCTATAGCCGCTATAGGGTCAAGCCATGACGACGATTGATGGGCCAGTGAGCATTGGCGAGTTGGCAAAAGCCGCTTCGACCCAAGTGGTGACGATCCGCTACTATGAGCGGATCGGCCTATTGCCCTCGCCGCGACGGACCCCCGGTAACTATCGCACCTACGATCGCGAGCAGGTGTTTCGGTTGCGCTTCATCCGTAGGTGCCGCGATCTCGGGTTCACGCTTGACCAAATTCGCGACTTGTTGAGGCTGTCCGCCCGGAAGGAGCAGGATTGCACGGACGTAGATCGGCTCGCTGCTGCGCATCTCGAAGAAGTCGAGAAGAAGATCGCGGACCTCAAGCGGCTTGCGGCGGAACTCCATCGCCTGAACAATTGTTGCGAGGGCGGAGGGCGCATCGCCGACTGCCGCATCATCGACGCCCTCTCTCACTGACGACGTGCACGTATCGCAACCGAGGGTCTGGGGGATAGATTGATACTCCAGTTCAGGAGTTTCGCACGTCCCGCTTTATCGGCTACTGGTCGCTGACCTTCGAGGCGAAGGCGCCAGAGTCAGCAACTTGTCCATCGCGTTCGTTAGAAAACGTCACGTTTGTAGGTGTAAAGCGGACATCCTTACGATTCGAGGGAAAGCAGTTTTGCGATGAGTGCGCTGGTCAGCAGCGTGGCGTGACCGTCGGGCGCGATGGCGTACACAAGCGCGCGGCGCGTATGCGCCGCCGGGTCTTGCTCGATCTCGCGGGCGGCATCCATGGCGGCGAGAACGGTGGGCCGTTCCTCGACGCGATATCGGCCGCGTCCAAACGCGAGCGTCGCGGTGAAATAAGCGGCGCGGCGGATTGCCTCGATCGCGCGCATATCGATGTCGGAAAATTGCGTCATCGGCCGATCCCCAGCGAAAGCGCGGCTACCGCTCGGTCGGCAGCAGGATGACATTGCCCTCGACCCAAATGGTGATTTGATCGAGAGGGAAATCGGTGAAGTCGATGTCCTCGGAATGAATGACGGTGCCGTTATCGTTGCCGTCGTCGCAAACGAGACGCGCGGTGCGGTCATCCATGACGTGCAAGCGCCAGACCTGAAATTCCTCGGCCCCAATCTTCGGTTCGAGTTGCAGGCAAGCGATCTTGTCGAGCAGCCAATACGCGCCGCCCTTCTCGGCCAGATACTGCACGCCGTCGGTGTAGAGCATGCGCCGGTTGAGAGCGTGGCGATACCATTCGGCGGTGCCCGTGAAGTGGGCCAGATCGGCCGGGGTTAGCTTCGTCATTTCACATACGCTCCATTTTCTTTGTTTCCTCCCCGGCGGCGCCGGCGCGGAAATGGGCCAAAGCCCCGGGGAATGGCCCAGAACTAGGCCACTGGTCGGTGGTTGGAAGATCCTTTTGGCCCCGTCCCGAGGGAAATAATGCCGGAAGATCAAAGGCGTAAAGGCGGACCCACGGCGCCCATAGGGGCGCCACTGGTGGGCGAGAATTCGGCTGGCGGATCGGGCCGGGCGAGTGCCCAAAACGCGCCCCCGGGGCCGGATACGGGCGCCGCCGGGCGCGGCCAACTGATCACATCGGCCCTTGCCGCGCGGCTCCTCATGGTGAGCCCGGAGCGCATCCGGCAACTGTCAAAGGATGGCTGGATAGAGAAGCAAGGGCGCGATCAGTTCTATTTGGTCGATGTCGTGCAAGGGTATGCTTCCGCTAGGACGTTTTTACAGAACCGAGACCCAAAGGCGACATTTCGAAAGGCGAGACGGTCCCTACTCAGCGCAGCTCGAAATCGTCTTCCAGCGTCACCTTCCGGAAGTCGGTGACGAGTGCCTCGATCCGCATATGCCAGCGGCCGCGAAGCGGCAGCGGCACGTTCGTCACATGCCAGTAGCCGTCGGGCCCGAGCGTCGCGTTGCGCTCGATCGGCTCGATGCCGCGCTCCGGCAGGCTGAGCGTTAACGTCGCCTCCTTTGCGTTAAGCGGGCTGGCATCGCCGTTCATCAATTGCAGGACGAAATTGTCCACCCCGACCCGTCCGGGCGAGATCAGTACCTGGAACATTGCCGTATCAGTGTGGATATGGACCGCGAGCGGCGCTTTGGCAGCAGCCGCGAGCGCGCGTGGCGGCGGCGTAAAACGCCAACCGGCGACGACGGCGAAAATGGCGACGACCAGTACGCACTCAGCCAAGATCGACTGCAGCAAGGGCCGAGTGTTCTCATAGTTGCGCATGACGGCAGGCGTCAGACGATATCTGTTCAGCGCTGCGAGCGCGAGAAGGCCTGCGACCAGTACAAGTTTGATTGAGAGGATGATGCCGTACTTGGTCTCGATCAGCGCGCGAAAACTCTCGAGCTGAATGACAGCGAGCACCACGCCCGCCAGCACCACGACACCCACCACCCATACCGCTAGCGACGAGAACGTCCGCAGTGCCCACAGCAACGCGCTGTCCCGCTGCAATGCCATCGCGGCAAGCGGCGCGAGCGCACCAACCCAGAATGTCACACTGAGCCCGTGCAGGAACAACAACGGCCGGGTCAGCCATTGCGGCGACGCCGTGGCAGCATGACCGCTTGCGGCGAGCGAAAGCCCCACGCCGACCATCGCGATCGCGGAGCGTATCCAAGCGCTCCTGATCGACGGGCCTTGCCAGCCAAGGCGCGCAATCACCATCGCCGCGATTGCGATCAGAACTGACGGGCCGAGGCTGGTGGAGAGCGCGGCCTTCCAGGGCGCTATGGTCAGGAGGTTGCTGACCGGCAGGTTGAGGAGATCGATGCCCTGCAGCCCCAAGGAGGCAATCGCGCTGATAAGGCCGACATAAAGCGCACCAAGGATCGCCTTCCCACCGCTTGGCCCCTGCTCGATCCAGGCGGCAAAGAACGCGCCGCCAACGCCGACGAACAATCCAAGATAGACGCCGATCCGCGCCAGCCAGATCAAGGACGAGACCAGACCGTCCCTTGATGGCGTCGCCGCGCCGGTGACGGCGCCGATCGAGAACACCAGCGATCCCGCCACGGGATGGCCGTCCTGCGAGACCACGCGATAGCTGACGATTTGGGTGCCCTGCGGCAAGTCGTCAGGCAGGACCATCAGAACGGATTGGCCGACGGCGCGCGTGGCGACTTCGCGCGCCTTGCCGCTGGCATCGATCAGGCCGATCACGGCCGGCGTCACGCTCTCGTTGAAGTGCAACTGCACCATCTTCGGCGGCTGCGCCAGCACGCTGCCGTCGGCCGGCTCCGCGGAGACGAGCGTCGCATGGGCCCACACATCAGACGCAAAGCAGAGCGCCGTCAGCAGCGCGGCAAGGCCGGCGAGCAGGCGCGCCATTGCGTTTCCTACGGCTTCGGTATCAGCTTGACGCCCGGCGCCGGCGACGTGCCGTCATGCCCGTGGGCGCCCTGACCCTCCTTCGGAATATCGATCCAGCGGCTGACGCCCTGTTCGCATTCCTGCACGACGGGAAAATACAGCGTGGTATTCGGCTTCAGCCCGCCGGTCAGGAACGTTGCGACGATGAATTCATCGTAATTGTCGTCGGCGAGCTTGCCGCCGCTCCAGACCACCTCTTTGACGCCTTCGGAAACTTTGCTGCCGTGGTGTTGATACTCGGTGGCGTATTTGCCCTTGACTGTCTCGACGGTCCAGCCTGGTTTCGGCATCGGTTTGACGCCGATCACCCCTTCCGGAATCTGGACGCGAAGCTTGACCGTTGCCGATCCCGCGCAGCCGTGAGGCACGGCGAACACGGCCTTGTAGTAGGAGCTAACAGACGACTGCTTGTTTTCCAGGGTGACATGCGCACTCGCCGCCGTGGCGACGAGCACCGCCAGCGCGGCGACAAAAGCGGCTTTCGACATTGGCTGGCCCCTACTTTTTCATGCCGGAATGGTCGTGCCCGCTGGCGGGTGCCTGCGCGCCGACGCCCTGCACGTCGAGCGACAGTGTCACCTTGCCCGCCTTCTCGAATTCGAGCGTGAGCGGCACTTTTTCGCCCTGCTTGAGCGGATTCTTCAGGTCCATCAGCATCAGATGGTAACCGCCGGGCGCGAGCTTGACGGTCTTGCCCGGCTCGATCGTCAATCCCTTGTCGAGCGGCCGCATCGTCATCACGCCATTGTTCATGGCCATCTCGTGAATCTCGACCGTGCCGGCAAAATCGCCGGTACCGCTGATCAGCCGATCCGGCGCGGTGCCCTTGTTCTCGATCGTGAGATAACCGCCAGCGACCTTGGCTCCGGCCGGCGTCGCGCGGCTCCAGGCCTGGGTGATGACGAGGTCCCCGGCCTTGATCTCTTCGGCGGACGCGGGGGCCGCGAACCAGACAAAAAGGCTGGCAGCGCACGCGAGCATTCTTGCGGTGTTTTTCATGGTCAGCCTCTTGGTCTGAGTGGGTTGGGCCTTGCCTAGCGGAGCACGCTACTTCGACTGTTTTGCCTAGTCATGTGCGTGATCCGAGGTTCCTTCCATTGTGACCATGCCCTCAAAGCGCGAGAACATCGCCACCCGTTGAGGATCAATCTTTGCCTCGGCGACCGCCAGATTTGCATCCAGCAATATGGCGTCCTGTGCTGGAACACCGGCCTGGTGCAGCGCGTCATGCGACTTGATGCCGTCGCCGGCGCAGAGCGTCAGCACCCACGCTCCCTGCTTGCGCCGGAGCAGAGCCCGTCCGCCCATCTCGCCTTGGGTCCAGCCGGCGATGGCGAAATCGCCTGCGATCACGACAGGCGATACCTTCAGCGTCAGCCCTGGCTTGTCAAACATGCCATGCAGCAATGTGTCAATTTCAGCCTCGCCGGCAGTTTCGGCGAGGGCGAACCCACTGGAAAACAGGACAACCAGAAGCGAAACGACACGTAAGGTCGCCTTGATCAGCCGCCTGTCACGGAGGCGTCCGACAAGCGCAAATTGGCCTCGCGGCTTGAAGACCATCGCGCTTACCATCGGTACCTCACACCGGCATACACGGCTCTTCCGTTGCCAGGCTCGAACAGAGGTGACGTCGGAGTTGCGCGGTTGATGATGCTTGCGCTCGCGATATAGGCCTTGTTTGCGATATTGCGCGCCTCGATGTAGCCCGTGAACGGGCCGCCATTGTCGAAACCTGCCTTGAAACCCCAGATCGCGTAGGCCGACGTTATCAGCGTGTTGGCACTGTCGACGAAATAGGCTTGCGGCACCCATTCCAGATTGGGCCCGAAATAGACCCCGGTGGGATGCTTGTACAACAGCTCCGCCCGAAGGTAGTGCCGCGGCGCCCCAGGCAAAATGTTGTTACCGAACGTGGGATCGTTGTCGAAGCGGAAATCGTTCAGCGTATAGGCAAGGTTCAACCAGATCTTGTCCGGTGCAGCCCCGCCGACGAAGATGTCGCGGAAAATGGCAGCGCCTGCACCGGCTTCGATCCCCTGATGAAATGTACGATCGGCGTTGGTTACATTGCAATTGCCGAACGTGCTGAAGAGACATTGCAGTTCGTTGCGGATGTTGGCGCGATAGAGGGCGATCTCCCATGCGTAATCGGGCCGCTTCATGCGGGTTCCGATTTCGTAGGTGGTGGCGGTTTGCGGCTTGATCAAGAAGAACGGAATGTTGGGCAAGGTTGGGCTTAGGAAGTTCGGGCTGACGCTCTCGCCAAAGCTAGGGACCTCTGCGCTACGCGAGATGTTGCCGAATACCTGCCAGGTCGGATCGACCTGCCAGAGCAGGCCGACCTTAGGGCTCCAAAGGCTGAAAGAACTGCGGCCGTTGAGGTCACCGTTAGTGGAGAAGTTCACCTGCTGATCGCGTACCGCGAACAGATATTGCGTGCCCGCAACGAATGCGACATCTGGTACGAAATAAAACGAGTTCTCGGCATAGGCGGAGTAATTTTGCGGCTTCTGCAACAGTGACGAGGTCGGCGTCGCTTTGAAGCCGCCAACGTTGACGAATTGCTGTGCGTCAATGGTGCCGTTCAGGATATTGAAGCCGGCAACGAATCTATTGCGGAACCCGCCGATGAAGCGGTCATCCGTGACCTTTGCGAAGCCGCCATAGTCCTTGTACCGGTAGTCGAGCCATTGAAAGATCGGATGCATCAAGTGCCGATCAACCCCGAACGCCCCGAACTCAAGTTGGGTATTCTCGAAGCGGATGGTCGTCTTGTTCCCTACCCGCACGGTGTCGATATTGCGCTGCCAGTCATTAGCGACGTTGATTGGAGCAGCCGTGGTAGGCGAAGTCAGCGCGGTCGTTCTGTCAACGCTGCCCGGAATGCGCTGGCGTACCTCATTCGCATTGAAATAGAATCGCGTTTCGACGTCCGGCGATATCTGATAGCCGATGTTGCCGTTGATGCGGTTGCTCGATCCGAAGCTGTGATCCCGAAAGCCGTCGGATGCCTGCGTCGAGGCAGTGACAAAGCCATCCCATGGGCCGTTCGCACCGCCGGCATTGGCTTGCAGCCGCTTGAAACCGAAGGCGCCGAAATCGAAGGACGCGCCGTTTGGAAAGGGATCGCGACCAGTCGGAATGACGAAATTGATCGCGCCGCCCAGGGAGTTGGCGCCATATTGCAGTGCGTTGCCACCCTTGTAGACCGCCACGTATTTGTAGGCTGTCGGATCGATCTCCTGAAAATCGCCGTAGCCGTCTGCCGTGTTGATGGGAATGCCGTCCATGTAGAGCTGGACGCCGCGCAGATGGAAATTGCGCGATAATCCTGAACCTCGAATCGACAGGCGGGTGTCGTCACCCCATTTCGGCTGAGCGAAGACGCCCGGGACGTAGTCCAGGATGTCCTTAATCGTGTTCGAGACCGTCGA
Organism: Bradyrhizobium valentinum; assembly: GCF_001440405.1. Lineage (GTDB taxonomy): Bacteria > Pseudomonadota > Alphaproteobacteria > Rhizobiales > Xanthobacteraceae > Bradyrhizobium > Bradyrhizobium valentinum. The sequence goes on along the minus strand of NZ_LLXX01000029.1, from coordinate 64,364 downwards.
GTTTCTGTAGGCCTCGGCGGGAACGAGGGCCACGCCGCCCGGTGTGTTGTTGATTTCCACAAGCGCCTGCTGCGCCGACAGAACGCCCAGTGCGACCCGAGAGGCGCCGCTTTGGTCGCCGGCAGACGGGGCCGGAGCGGTTGGCGCTCGGGTTAGACGTCGGGCGCGGGCCGACCGCTCGGCGGCGCGAGGCGGACGGACGGTCGCATCGCGCTTCTGTTGAGGCGCGTCGATCGTTACGGGCGGCAACGGCTTTTGCGAATCTGGTTGAGCGTTCGCGGGTGAAATAACGATGACGGCGGCGGCACTGGCGAGCACACAATCGCGCAACCACCTGAAAGCGGATGACATGATGAAACTCCCGAATGAATAGACGAATGGCTTGCGCCGGGGATCGTCAGCTCAGCCGAGGTGGTCCGCGGGACTGGTGATCGAACGATCGGAAATGCGCAACGAAGCGCGATACGAACGCGAAGACGGCGCAGGTCTGAACGGGAAGACGATCACACAAGGTTGGTTGCGGCGGAGGCAGCGCGCCTGTGATGAGGTGCCCGACACACAGGGGGCAGTGGATCGCTATCTTCTGTCCACTCTTGCCTGCATCATTCCGGGCCGCATCCGCGTCAGCGCTGTTGACGCAAAGCACGTGAGCGGCCGCCGCAGCCGTTGGGGCAAGTCCGGCGGCAAGGACGCTGGACAGAATGACGTTGAAAACGAGCGCGTAGGCCGCGATGAACGCAGCCACCATGCCCACCTGTCGTCTGAGAACGAACCGCGTCATCCGCTTGACCCCAAGTCGGGGGTATCACAGCTCGTCCGGGAGTCAAATCCGGCGGCAAGCGGCGAAAGGGCATGACCTCTGAGCAGGCTGGGCACTTCGGCTAAGCCTTGATTTGAACGCGCCTTGAACGCGGCGAAGAAGGGGCAGCAAGGCGGGACGCTGCCCTACTGGAATGCCACCGACTGCAACCAACTTCTCGGTGATGGCATGAACCGTTGCTCGCTCAGGACTGCGGTGCGCACACAGCTATAGCGATCTGCTTGCGCGAAAAGAGAAGTTGCTGAGGCAGCTTGATAACGGCTCTTCAGACGTTGCGCGGGACGAAATCGAACGCCAGATAGCGCAGATCGATACGGCACTAGATTTACTCGAAAGCCTCAACGCGAACGACAAAAAACGATGAGGTCGCCAACTGCAATTTGACTATGAGCCCAGTCAAAAAAGCCCGCAAAGGCTTCAACACGCCGGCTGCTTGCGTTCTCCTTTGGCATATTCCTGAGCACATCGGCGTTCTGCGCGAACCGTCGCTCGCGGCCGCCGACGAGGGACGAAGCGGATTGCAGTCGGATCATTTGGTCCAAAGTCTGAGTGGAAGGGTCCCCTCACGACCACAATCCATGAAGCCGCGGTACGACTCGGAAAGAAGCCCGTTGTAAGTACACTTACTTCCATCGAAGCTCAGCGTCGCGGTGACACGCAGGCAAACGCGGTAGAAAACGCCCGGAGACCATCTACTTCCTGGGCATGACGCTGTATTGCACGCGAAACCAGAAGGGTAACTTCAAGGTTGGGATGCGCACCGAGAAATCTCGCTTGCGGCGCAGCCTTACGTCTCTGCAGGAGCTTAGCCTTTCTTGGTTCCTTCGCCCTCGACGGCGGAACCGTGCTCGTACCCTTTTAGCCATCGCGCTACCGTGCTGCGTGAAACCCGATCGGAAGGTGCCGTGCCTCGGCTGCTGAAATTCAGCAATCGAAGCGCCTCCGTTGCGCTGTAAACGCCACGGCCGAGAGCATCCGGTTCGGGTGATTTGGGGTTAAGCATCCCAGCATTCATACTCGAATGCGCCTTGGGGGCAATGGTGGGGCAAGAGCTGGACGGGCAGTAAAGGAAAGGGGCACGGCGGGCTGTCTCGGCCCTGCTGCTGGGCCGGGTACATTCCGCGAACTCGTGCTAACGGTTTGCTAACAAACCGCCTGAAATGGGGAGGGATCGAACGAAACCAGCACGATCTAGAACTGGCGAAAACCCTTATAGAATGGGACCAACTGAAAATGGAAATGACAGGAGGGGAGGAATGTCCTCGAACTCCAAAACCGGGGGTCGCAGGTTCGAGCCCTGCCACTCCTGCCAGCTAAATCAAGCACTTACCTCTAATTTGTTTGACTATGACGGGGGCCTGTTAAACCCCATCTAGGGGCACGACCGATTCGGGGGACTGCGCCTTTCCACGGGACCGGTGGCCGCCCTTTCACCCGCGGGCGAGCGGACGGCTTCAGCTCCGTCATTCACGGAACAGATTGCAGAGCGGAAACACTCGGTCGGCGAGAGGCCGGACGCCGATGCGCGCAGCCGTATCGTCGCACCCTGCAATTCCTCAGTATCCGGAGGAAACTTCCAAGAACTCCCGCGTTGCCGGCACAGCGCGCAGCTTGTTGCGCATTCGAGGGGGAGACGAGGGAAGACCCATGGGACTCTTGTGGCGAGTCCTGAAGGCTGCGGTATCCGGCTTCATTGCTAACGATGCATTGAGCCGGGGAGCGTCCATCGCCTTCTACGCCGCCACCTCTCTGGCACCCGTGCTTCTGATCGTCGTTGCGATCGCCGGCCTGGCGTTTGGGCAGGACGCTGCCCGGGCCGCGATCAGTGAGGAACTCGGTAAGCTGTTGGGGCCGACCGGCGCCGACTTCATTAAATCCATCCTGGCGCGATCAAGCGATCCGACGTCCGGCGCAACCGCGACCGCCGTCGGCATCGTCACGGTGCTGATAACAGCGTCAGGTGTGTTCGGCGAGATGCGCACGGCATTGAACGCAACGTTCAAGGCCAAGCCGCCGGACGAGCCAATCTCCTCCTTGATCCGAAGCCGGGCTGCCAGCCTCGGTCTCGTGGCCGCGCTGGGTTTCATGCTGATAGTCTCGCTGGCCGCAAGCGCCGGGCTGTCAGCCCTGGAACAGTGGTCTGCCGGCCAGGTCGTGCTCAGCACGATTAACACAGTCGTGTCGCTCGGCATCTTCACGCTATTGTTCGCAGCGATCTACAGGGTGCTGCCGGATACCACGATCTACTGGCGTCATCTTCTGCTGGGCGCTTTTGTCACAGCCCTCCTGTTCACCGTCGGAAAGTCGCTGATCGGATGGTACCTCGGTCAGGCAGCCCCGAACTCGACCTATGGCGCCGCGGGTGCGCTGATCGTCCTGATGTTCTGGGTCTATTACTCCGCGCAGATATTCCTGTTCGGCGCCGAATTGACGAAGGCGATCGACGACGCGCGCAATCCAGCGGCGCGCAAGGCGCGCGAGGAACGATTCAATAGCGCCTGAGTTCGTTTTCAAAACAACACGAACCCACAGGGCGGTGACGACATGACACGATCCGTGGAGGAGCTACGACGGGACTCCGAGCAAAGCCGCGCGCAGCTTGCGGCAACCGTCGACCGGTTGAGGGAACAGATCGCCGACACCGCCGAAGACATCCGCTACAAGGTCTCGCCCGAAAACATCAAATCCGAGGTGAGCGGCTTCATCAGTCACAAGACCCATAGCTGGCTGGACGCGCTGAAGCAGCAGGCTATGGATAATCCGATGCAAGCGATCGCCGCCGGCACCGCGGTTGCCGTGCCCGCGCTGCGCCTGGCCCGTGGCTTCCCGCTGCCGCTCTTGATGATTGGCGCCGGCCTTGCCCTAAGTTCGAAGACCGTTCGCGATCGCGCTGCGGAAGCGGCGGAGCCGGCAATTGAGAGGGCGAGGGAGGTTATCGACGAGACTGCGGAACGCGCGCAGTCGCTCCGTGATGGCATGCGGAAAGCGACGTCGCACGCCGAGCGGCAGGCCGCCGGTATGGCCGACGAAGCTCAGGAAAGCGCAGCCGGAATGGCGGATACGGCGGGCGGAATGGCTGGTGACCTGAGGGACCGTGCAACGCAGGCCGCCGATGCCGTCGCCAACAAGGTCAGGTCCGGCATGGATGCCGCTTCGGAAATGGCAAAGGAGAGGATGGAGCGCATTCGCTCGACTGCGAAGGACACAGCGACCGCTGCTCCAGCGACTGCAAGCACGGTAATCCGGGATAACGCGGCATTGATCGGCGGCCTCGGCATAGCAATCGGCGCCATCCTTGCCGCTTCTCTTCCGAGCACTACGGCCGAGGCGCGCGTGGCCGGCAAAGCCAGCGACCGCGTCAAGCGCGCTGCCGGCTCTGCAGCACAATCCGGATTCGAGGCGGGCAAAGACGCGGTGTTCTCTGCTGCCGAGGCTGCAGCAAAAAGTATCTCCGACTCCGACCTCGGTGGACACGCCAGCCGTATTACCGAGGGCGTGACCGACAGGCTCAAAGAGGTGGCCGACGATGTCGTGACGACGGCCTTCGATCCTTCCCGAACCCCGAACGCTAATGAGAGGCCGTCATGAGTGAAATGGATCTTAATACCAAGAATTTTTCCCAGAACCAGAATACCGACTCGTCCCAGAACCTGAAGGACCAGGTGGCGGATGCCGGCGCTGAAATCAAACAACGCGCTGGCGATGTTCTGAGGGAATCGACCGACACCGCCCGCGACAAATTCAAGGAAGCGGCCGATGCGGCCAAGGACGCTGCAGCCGGAGCTGCGGATCGTTTCCAGGATCAGGCTCGCGAACAACAGCGCAGCGGCGCGGATTTCGTCGGCCGGTTGGCCGGCGACATCAGGAATGCGGCCCGCGCGTTTGAAAATGACGTGCCATTCGCTGCCCGCGGCATCAATTCGGCGGCCGAATATGTCGACGAGGCCGCGGAGAAGATCCGCGACGGAAGCTTCCGTGATCTGGTCGATGGCGCGACGGATTTTGCAAAGCGGCAGCCTGCGGCTTTTCTCGGTCTGTCGGTGCTTGCCGGTTTCGCGGCTGTCCGCTTCCTGAAGGCGTCGGGAAGCCAGAGCTCTTCATCATCCTACAAAGGTGAGGCGTCATGAACACCAAAACCGATCTTCGAACGATCTCGCACCTTCTGGGAGACGCGCTGTCGCAATTCGCAAAACTGTTCCAGAACGAGGTCGATCTTGCCAAGGCCGAGCTCGGCGAGAAGGTTCAGCAAATCGGTGGTGCCGTCGGCCTTATCGCGGCCGGCGCAGTCCTGGTCGTTCCCGCAATCGTCATGGCGCTGTTCGCGCTGTCCGCGGCCTTAATAGCGGGCGGATGGTCGCAGCCGGTCTCTTATCTGATCTCTGCGATCGTTGCCGCGGTGCTCGCAGGCATCTTGTTTGCGATCGGCATGAACCGGCTCGACGCACGCCATCTGGCGCCGCGTGAAACGTTGCGCCAGCTCGAAAAAGACAAGGACACGGTGAAGGGAATGGTGCGATGAGCGGTTCACAAGGAAGTTTCATAGATAGTCTGACCGCCGCTGCCCGGGAGAACCCGCTTGCCGCGGCCCTGATCGGGGGTGGCGCGCTGTGGCTGCTCATCGGTAGCGACAAGCTGAAGAACGCCGCCGGTTCGGTCACGTCAGCGGCCGCGCCGCTCGCTGACATCGGCGCACGTGCACAAAGGTCGGCCGGCTCCACTTGGGAGGATACTTACGGTTCCATGCGGAATCGCGCCTCCCGGATGAAGGACGAAGCCTCGCGCGGCATCAACGAAACGGTCAGTGACAGCAGAACGGCCGCTTCCGATGCGATGTCAGGGGCGGCGGAAACGACGAGCGAGCGGTTCGACGAAGGCATGACCAGTGCGCGGGAGATGTTTGACCGGTTGGGCCGGGCATTGCCAAGGAAGGAAGCCTTCAGGCAGGCCCAATCCTCCCTTTCCGACCTTCTGGAAAGGCAACCGCTGGTCCTCGGCGCCGTAGGTCTTGCGATCGGTGCCACGGTGGCGGGCGCCTTGGCCAAGTCTGCTCTCGAAGACGAGTGGGTCGGGGACCTGAGTGATGGCCTGAAGGCAGACCTGAAGGAGCGTGCAGGAGCCGTGTCGCAAAGTGTCCGAGAGGCCTCCGACACGCTCCAGGCCGAACTTGCAGACGCCGGTGCCGAATATGCCGACCGGGTGGAGCAGGCCGGCCGGGATGCGCTGGATGCCAGTCGGGAGAAACTGCGGCAGTAGCTTCTCGGGTGCAAAAATTAGGTGGTCGATCAGTGGTTTGGCGGGATTCCTTCCCGTCAGCTCGAAACTAGCTAAAAAATGCGGAAAGTACCGCTATGTCCGATCGGGCGGGAACTTCGCCGCGCAAGTCAGCGTCGATCACCCTTCGGCACGCATCGACCGTCATGATGTCGCCGAGGTCATTCGCCGCGTCGAGAACGGTCCAGGCCGTCTCGCCTGAAGGTCTATCGTATTCGTGGCCTAACTGAGCCATGGTCATCCCTCATTGCCCATCGATCGAGCATCAGGATAGCAGCCAGCTTTTAATATCCGGATCGCGCTCTCATGAGGATTTGAGGGGGAGCCGGTACCTGCGATTAACCAATGGCTTTTCGCCGTCCAGGCCCCCCCCCCGGAAACGGCTCGTTGGAGGCCCGCGGCACCCCGTACCTTGACCTTTTGCCCGGCTGCCAGTAGATACCCGCTACCTGCTGCCGGCCCGTTTGACGGATATCCGGCGCGGCTTTGAATTCCCCCGAACAATCGAGCCCGCTATGCGGCTCATCCTTCGAGAGAGGGCTGGGCGCGAGAGGGCTGTTCGGATTCGCTTTAAATCACAAACGTCTCACGAAGGACGCGGTAACCAACGATGGCTTTCAGCCCGTTCAAATTCCTGCAGGAAGTGCGCTCAGAGACCGCCAAGGTCACTTGGCCGACGCGCCGCGAGACGACGATCACCACGATCATGGTGTTCGTGATGGTTGCACTGGCTTCGATCTTCTTCTTCATCTCGGATCTGATCATCCGCTACGTCGTCACTTTCCTGCTGGGCGTCCAATGATGAGCACCGGAACCCTTACGATGGACAAGCGCTGGTATATCGTCCACGCCTATTCGAACTTCGAGAAGAAGGTCGCGGAATCGATCCGCGAACAGGCGAAGCAGCGCGGACTAGAGGAACTGTTCGATCAGGTGCTGGTGCCGACCGAAAAGGTCACCGAAGTGCGCCGCGGCCGCAAGATCGATGCCGAGCGCAAGTTCTTCCCGGGCTACGTGCTGGTGAAGATGAAGCTGACCGACGAGGCGTTCCATCTCATCAAGAACACGCCCAAGGTGACTGGCTTCCTCGGCGCCGAAAACAAGCCGATGCCGATCTCCGAATCCGAGGCGATGCGGATCCTGCACCAGGTGCAGGAAGGCGTCGAACGTCCGAAGGCGTCGGTATCGTTCGAAATCGGCGAGAACGTCCGCGTGGCCGATGGTCCGTTCGCGTCGTTCTCCGGCGTGGTTGAAGAAATTGACGAGGCGCGTTCGCGCGTGAAGGTCGCGGTGTCGATCTTCGGCCGCGCTACGCCTGTCGAACTGGAATTCGGTCAGGTCGAGAAGGTCTGATTGGAACGGCGCGAAGCTTGTCTTCGCGTCAACTAAGGCCGTGGGAGGAAGAGGGCGGTCGCCAACCGCGCTTCAACCGAACCACGGGCCCTGAAACCGCCGGCCCCGGCCGGCACAACAGGAGTGATACATGGCAAAGAAAGTGACCGGATACCTGAAGCTTCAGGTCCCGGCTGGTGCGGCGAATCCTTCGCCCCCGATCGGTCCCGCGCTTGGTCAGCGCGGCCTCAACATCATGGAATTCTGCAAGGCGTTCAACGCGCAGACGCAGAAGGAAGAAAAGAACACCCCGATCCCGGTGATCATCACCATCTATGCGGACCGTTCCTTCACCTTCGAGATGAAGACGCCGCCGATGTCCCACTTCCTCAAGCAGGCCGCCAAGATCCAGTCCGGTTCGAAAGCTCCGGGCCGCGACAAGGCCGGCCAGGTGACCAAAGCGCAGGTGCGCGAGATCGCCGAGAAGAAGATGAAGGATCTCAATTGCGAATCCATCGAATCGGCCATGAAGATGGTCGAGGGCTCCGCCCGTTCGATGGGTCTGGAAGTTGCGGGGTAACGGACCATGGCAATCGGAAAACGTTTGAAGAAGGTCCGCGAGGGCATCGACCGCGAGAAGCTCTACCCGCTCGCGGATGCCATCAAAATGGTCAAGGAACGCGCCACGTCGAAGTTCGACGAGACGATCGAAATTGCGATCAATCTCGGCGTCGATCCGCGTCACGCTGACCAGATGGTTCGTGGCGTCGTCAACCTGCCGAACGGCACCGGCCGCACGCTGCGCGTCGGCGTGTTCGCCCGCGGTGCCAAGGCTGAGGAAGCCAAGGCGGCGGGCGCTGACGTCGTCGGCGCCGAAGATCTGGTCGAGAAGGTGCAGGGCGGCAACATCGATTTCGATCGCTGTATCGCCACCCCCGACATGATGCCGCTGGTCGGTCGCCTCGGTAAGGTGCTCGGCCCGCGCGGCATGATGCCGAACCCGAAGATCGGCACCGTGACGATGGACGTCACGTCCGCCGTAAAGGGCGCCAAGGGCGGGTCGGTCGAGTTCCGCGTCGAGAAGGCCGGCATTGTGCAGGCCGGTGTCGGCAAGGCGTCGTTCTCCGAGGAAAAGCTCGTGCAGAATGTGAAGGCGCTTGCTGATGCGGTGTCGAAAGCAAAGCCCGCCGGCGCCAAGGGCACCTATATCCAGCGCGTGGCGGTTTCCTCCACCATGGGCCCGGGCGTCAAGGTCGAGCCGGGCACGCTGCTTGGCTAGTTCATTTCAGTTTACGTGAATAGAAAAGGGCGGAATCGGGAAACCGATTCCGCCCTTTGCGTTTGACGACGCTTTGCGTAATCGTCGCCTATGCCGGACTCGACAAGAAGGACTTGGCAAGAAGGAAGAACAATGCCCGAGAAGGTCCTGATCTATTCGCGTTTTCCAAAGGCCCAGATGGAGCGTTTCGGCGAACGGTTTGAACTCCTGAACGCCGCTGGCAAGCCGCCCAGTGAAGTGTTTTCTGCCGAACAGCTCGCGGACATTCGCGCGATGATTACGGCGGGCGGCACGCCGCTCGGCGCTGGCGCCATGGACATGCTGCCCAAGCTCGGCGCGATCATCTGCTACGGCACCGGCTATGACGGCGTCGATCTGGCTGCGGCGGCGAAACGCAGCATCGCGGTCGGTCACAGCCCGGGGGCGAACGCGGCGTCGGTCGCCGACATCGCGGTTACTTTAATGCTGGCGGCCACACGGCGACTGCTCGCGGCGGACGATTACGTGCGGGGCGGAAGCTGGGCGGCTGCAAAACCGTCGCCGATGATGCGTCCGCAGGCGGGCATGCTCGGCCGCAGAATAGGCGTCTACGGCATGGGCGAGATCGGCCGCAAGATTGCCGCGCGCGTCGCCGCCTTCGAGACCGAGGTCGGCTATTTCAGCCGCAGCCAGCACGACGTGCCGTACCGATATTTTCCGAGCCTGGATGCGCTGGCCGAATGGTGCAGCGTCTTGATGATCGCGGTGCGGGCGGGAGCGGATACCAATCACGCTGTCGATGCCGATATCCTGCGCAAGCTCGGCAAGGACGGTTACGTCGTCAACATCTCGCGCGGCTCGGTCATCGACCAGCCGGCGCTGATCGCAGCACTGACGGATCAGACCATCGCCGGCGCCGGTCTCGACGTCTACGCGAAGGAGCCGCATGCGCCTGATACGCTGACGGCGCTGCCTAACGTCGTGCTCTCTCCGCATATCGGCGGCCATACACTGGAGTCGCATGTGGCCATGCAGAACTGCGTGCTGGCCAATCTGGATGCGTTCTTCGCCGGCAAGCCGCTGCCCTACAAGGTGGGATAGCGCTACTGGCCGGCTGGTTCAGCCGTTCATGATCACGGCGCGAGTTCGTCGCGCGGGATCGTGCTCGCCGACCAGAGTGGCAGGGTCGGTCGCCATCACCGCTTCGGGCAAGGGCAGCGGCTCGAGGCCTGCGAAGCGGCGATAGGCAGGTCCCATGATGGCCGCGGCAACGACGACCAGCGCTAACAGGGGTGTGGGAACCAACATCGCCAAGGCAACGGAGGCGACTATGCCAACAAGGGCACCGATGACGGCGTAGTCAGTTCCGCGCGTGCGCCGGAAAGCGCGCGCTGCAGCGTGTGTGACGCTGACAATGATGGCCGATGGAATGGCTGTCGCTAACAAGGTTGCCATGAAAAAATACGCCGGTAGCGCCATTCGCGAAATCTGATTGGCCCAGGCCGGATTTTGCGAACCATCGGTGTCCCATTCTGTCAGAAAGAACGTCACGAAGGGGATTGTGATCAGCGCCACCATGGCAGCCGGCACCATCGCCGCGATGGTGGTTGCAGCCATCGAGGTGCGGACTTGAACCGGCCCATCGAAATTTGCGGGAATGGCGGGCACGGGGGCGGCGTCGGGAATTGCGGTACTGCCGCGATGGGCTCCCAGCATCTCGCGGCCGGCAAACTGGGCGTATAGGGTCGCGCTGATCATGCCGACCAGGGTCGGCAATACCGCTGCCGTCAGAAGAGTGCCGTCCAGGGGCGGAGCGATGTTGAGGTCTTGCGACAACGCAAAGGCATAGCCGACTGCGGCGGCCGTTCCGCCCATCAGCCCATAGATCATGCGCGTGGCGAGGCCGAACGAACGCAGCAGCCAGTGGCCGGCGGCAAGCAGGGCGGCATCGATTGCGACGCGCGTCACGAAAATCTGAAATGCGCGGTCCGGCGAGGGCGGCTCGATCTTGTTGGCGAGGAATACGCCGAGACCAAGCACCGACATGATGCCGTGGAATATGACAAGCACGATCAGTGCCGCAATGAATGCTCGGGCGGAATTGCGGATAACAGGCATGACAGCGCTCCCCTGGCGCCACGGCCGGCGCAGCTCCGGCCTGAAACTGCCGGCTGGCGGTTGTGCGGCGGTTAATGCACGACCTGAGCGTGGCAAATCTGAACGATGAGGTTAGGAGGCCGTTAGCGCGATTGTTCAACTTGGATCAGTGCAACCCGGCAGACGACAGATGGCGCAGCTTGTCTGGATTGCGGACGATATAGATCGCGGCGATTTTCTCGCCGTCGATCGCCATGCTCATGGTGTTGTCGAGTTCGCCGTCCAGGTAGAGCAGGGCGCCGAAGGCGCCGTTGATCATGGCAGGCTCGATGCGCATGTCGTGGCCGGCGTTCTTGGCGGCAATACCGATGAAGAAACGCGCGATCTTGTCGGCGCCGATGATCGGATTGCGCGCTGCCGTCTTGCGGCCACCGCCATCGGTGAGCGCCACCGCATCCTCGCGTAGCAGCGCGGCGAGCTGCGCAACGTTGCCGCTGGCGACCGCTTCACTGAAAGCCTGCAGCAGACGGGCGTGATTGTCGGGCGCTCGCGCCGGCGCCGGGCGATTGTCGCGCACCGCACGGCGCGCCCGTGATGCCAGTTGCCGGCAGGACGCCTCGGTGCGACCGAGCATCGCGGCGATCTCGGAAAACGGCGTATCGAACACGTCGTGGAGCAGGAAGGCCGCGCGTTCCATTGGCGACAGCCGGTCCAGCGCCAGCAGCAATGCGAACGATAGGTCGTCGGCCAGCTCGGTGGCGGCGTCGGCCGACAGGCTCTCCGCATCGAACACCGGCTCCGGCAGCCATGGCCCGACATAGACCTCCCGCTGCGCCCTCGCGCTTTTCAGGCGATCGAGACAAAGCCGGGTCACCACGGTAACGAGAAAAGCCTCCGCGTTGTGGACGTCCTGCGCGCCGGCAAAGCGAAAATAGGCGTCCTGCACGACGTCTTCCGCGTCGCTGCGGCTGCCGAGCATGCGATAGGCGAGCCCGAGCAGGCGCCCGCGATGGGGCGCCAGCGGGTCGTGGTCATGCGGCCTGTTTGACGACATCGACATTGTGTCCACGGACAGTGACGCGGCGGCACTCCTTGGCATAGCCGAGTCCGGCCTTCACCATCGGGAACATGCGGCCCATTTGCAGCGCCAGGGTCAGATCTATCACGCCTTTCGTGCCCCATTGGGCCCGGACGGCGTCGCGAAACTCGTCATCCTCGCCGGAGCGGCGCACTACGGCGTCGGCAAACCTGAAACCCAGCGTGGTCGCGTCGTTCATTGCGCGTGGATCGCGGCGGAGAACCGCTTCAATCTGGTCCTTGGCCATGCCGGCTTCCAGCGCCATGTCGACGACCAGTTGGGTGCAAGGGCCGCAATCCTCGGCCAACGCGCCGACGATCTTGGCCGCGAAACTCGCGTCGATCGGGACCGCCTCGCGGTGGGCGGCCGCCTTCATGAGGGGTGCGAATTTGAAGAAGGCGGAAGGGGATACGTTCAGCATCATTTCGAGATAGCTGATGTCGTACCCGTAACGCTTGGCAAATGCGCGCAAGCTGCGGCGCGCGATCCAACTACGCATGATGTTCTCCTTGGCTGGGGAAGGCGGAATAAAGGGCGGCTGCCGACGGCAGCACGATGGCGAGGAGGTCGAAGGCGGGGTGATGGGCGTGGCCGCCCGCCATGATCACCACATGGAGCAGGGCGTGGACGGCGAGGAATCCGGCGCCCGCGACAGCCGCCGGCCAGTACCGTGGCCGCCATGCCCGCGCGGCCAGCGCCAGACCGGCCACGAGGAACGCGGCGCCGATGTCCTGAACGAAATGTGGGTTGAACGGGCCGGTGTCCGGCACGCCTGGCACGGTTTGGTACCAAAGCGGGCCGGCCACGAGCATGATCAGCCCGTTCAGAACCGTAAGTATCGCAAGAAAGGCCGCTAACTGACGCCGCATGGGAACCTCCTGCGGCCAAGACGAGCCTGATGACCCCGGTGTGACGGAGCCCGTCAAAGAATTTCCAGGATTCGGGGCGAAAATTTTTGTTCCGGCCAGTCAGCGAACTGGTGTGAATTTTGCCCTTGGCAAGTCGGGTGAGACTCGGTAAACAACCGGCTTCCGGGCGTGCTGGCCGTTGCTGGCACGTCCGTGCGCGCATTCCGAAAACCCGGCACGGTAGGAGATCATTCCTTTCAGGACATCCGCATGGATTGCTCGAAAGGAAGGAAAACTCATCGCTTCGGTGGAATGCGGCAGGGGTCTTTCGGCTTGCCGGATGACCTCGATCCTGTCCGAGACTGCAGGCGCCCAAGTCGAAATTTGTACTGAAATGCAAATTTCTTCAACGGCTTAATCTTACAGCCTGCATAGACGGGTGAAGACCGGATTTTGCTTTAACGCCGCCCTTTGCGGCGCCGTAGCTGATTTGGTTCGAACCTCGACACCCCGCGCCATCTGGTTCGGGAGGGCAGGCTTATCAATGTCGTCTTGCCCGACGTGTCCTTGAGACTGGTGTCTAGAGGTCAGGTTTTGGGTGAGACGATGGGTGCAACCCGGCGGTCTCACTTCTTACGAAGGCCGCCAACCGGAGAGAGCTTGCTGTGGAAAGAGCGGCAAAAAAGGACGCGGTTGAGGCGCTGAACGAGGTCTTCAAGACCACGAGCGTCGCAGTCGTCGCCCACTATTCCGGCCTCACCGTGGCCCAGATGCAGAAACTGCGTACGCAGATGAAGCAGGCGGGCGCGTCGGTGAAGGTCTCGAAGAACCGTCTCGCCAAAATTGCTCTTGAAGGCACGGATGTCGTTGCCATCGGTTCCCTGCTGAAGGGGCCGACCGTGATCGCGACTTCAAACGATCCGGTAGCGGCGCCGAAGGTTGCCATGGAGTTCGCCAAGACGAACGAAAAGTTCGTCATTCTCGGCGGCTCGATGGGTAAAACCGTCCTGGACGTGAACGGTGTGAAGGCGCTTGCCTCGCTGCCGTCACTCGATGAACTGCGCGGAAAGCTTGTCGGCCTCCTGGTGGCGCCGGCGACCAAGATCGCTCAGCTCTCGACTGCGCCCGCGGCCAAGCTCGCGCGCGTCGTCCAGGCCTATGCCTCAAAGGGCGAAGCGGCCTGACCCTTCGCTAATCTCAAAACTGGTTCGAAACCAAACGTTTAAGGAAATAGATCAATGGCTGACTTGCAGAAAATCGTCGACGACCTCTCGAGCCTGACCGTGCTCGAAGCCGCCGAACTCGCGAAGCTCCTCGAAGAAAAGTGGGGCGTTTCCGCCGCTGCCGCCGTTGCGGTTGCCGGTCCCGCCGCTGGCGGCGCCGCCGCTGCTCCGGCTGAAGAAAAGACCGACTTCACGGTCGTTCTCGCCGCTGCCGGCGACAAGAAGATCGAAGTCATCAAGGAAGTCCGCGCCATCACCGGCCTGGGCCTCAAGGAAGCCAAGGACCTCGTCGAAGGCGCGCCCAAGCCGGTCAAGGAAGGCGTGAACAAGGACGAGGCCGACAAGCTCAAGGCCCAGCTCGAAAAGGCTGGCGCGAAGGTCGAGTTGAAGTAAGCCTACTACACAGAAAAGTGTGGGGATTCGCGGGGTTAGCCCCTCGAATCTCCACGGTTCTGCCCCATATCGGGGCGGCAGCAGGAAAACACGGTAGGCGGCGGGACGGCAGGGTTCCCGGCGTAAGCCGTTGGGAGACAGTCAGATTTCGGGCTTTTTCAGTCCGTGAAGCGACCAGTTGTGACGGGCGGGTGCAGTCATGCGCCCGCGCGTCGTTTTGCGTTTTGAGGGTCTAAAGAACGGGTTCAGGACTTAATTCCTGAAAGTGGGCTTTGTTCCTTTGAGCGATTCGAAATTCAACCCGGGGGCGATGGCAGTCGCGCTTCGGAAGGTTCGCCCACAAGGGCGACGAAAATGAGAGGCCACGATGGCGCAGCAGACATTCACCGGTCGCAAACGTGTTCGCAAGTTCTTTGGACACATCAAGGAAGTCGCCGAGATGCCGAACCTCATCGAGGTTCAGAAGGCGTCCTACGACCAGTTCCTGATGGTTGACGAACCCCCGGGCGGCCGGCTGGACGAAGGCCTGCAGGCGGTGTTCCGCTCGGTGTTCCCGATCTCGGACTTCTCGGGCACCTCGATGCTGGAATTCGTCCGCTACGAATTCGAGCCGCCGAAATATGACGTCGACGAGTGCCGCCAGCGCGGCATGACCTATGCTGCGCCGCTGAAGGTGACGCTGCGCCTGATCGTGTTCGATATCGATGAGGAAACCGGCGCCAAGTCGGTGAAGGACATCAAGGAGCAGGACGTCTACATGGGCGATATCCCGCTCATGACCATGAACGGCACCTTCGTCGTCAACGGCACCGAGCGCGTCATCGTCTCCCAGATGCACCGTTCGCCCGGTGTGTTCTTCGACCACGACAAGGGCAAGACCCATTCGTCCGGCAAGCTGTTGTTTGCCGCGCGCGTGATTCCATATCGCGGTTCCTGGCTCGACATCGAGTTCGACGCCAAGGACATCGTGTTCGCGCGCATCGACCGCCGCCGCAAGATTCCCGTGACTTCGCTGATGTACGCGCTCGGTCTCGACGGCGAGACGATCCTGTCGACGTTCTACAAGAAGATCAATTTCAAGCGCGCCAAGGAAGGCTGGCGCGTGCCGTTCGACGCCGCCCGCTTCCGCGGCTACTCGACCATCAACGATCTGATCGACGCCGATACCGGCAAGGTCGTGCTCGAGGCCGGCAAGAAGCTGACGGTGCGCGCGGCGCGCCAGCTGCAGGAAAAGGGGCTCAAGGCGCTGCGCCTGTCGGATGAAGAGCTGGTCGGCAACTATCTTGCCGAGGATCTCGTCAATCCGAAGACCGGTGAAATCTACGCCGAAGCCGGCGAGGAGCTCACCGAGAAGTCGCTGAAGGCGCTCAACGAGCAGGGCTACAAGGAGCTGCCGCTGCTCGACATCGACCACGTCAATGTCGGCGCCTACATCCGCAACACGCTGCATGCCGACAAGAACATGACGCGTGAAGACGCGCTGTTCGACATCTATCGCGTGATGCGTCCGGGCGAGCCGCCGACCATCGACTCGGCCCAGACCATGTTCCAGTCGCTGTTTTTCGACAGTGAGCGCTACGACCTGTCCGCGGTCGGCCGGGTCAAGATGAACATGCGCCTCGAACTCGACGCGCCCGACACCCATCGCACGCTGCGCAAGGAAGACATCCTGGCCGTCATCAAGACGCTCGTGGACCTGCGCGACGGCAAGGGCGAGATCGACGACATCGATCATCTCGGCAACCGCCGTGTGCGTTCGGTCGGCGAGTTGATGGAGAACCAGTACCGCATCGGCCTGCTCCGCATGGAGCGCGCGATCAAGGAGCGCATGTCGAGCGTCGATATCGACACCGTCATGCCGCAGGACCTGATCAACGCCAAGCCGGCGGCTGCCGCGGTGCGCGAGTTCTTCGGCTCCTCGCAGCTCTCGCAGTTCATGGACCAGACCAACCCGCTGTCGGAGATCACCCACAAGCGCCGTCTCTCGGCGCTTGGTCCGGGCGGCCTGACCCGCGAGCGCGCCGGCTTCGAGGTGCGCGACGTGCATCCGACCCACTACGGCCGCATCTGCCCGATCGAAACGCCGGAAGGTCCGAACATCGGCCTGATCAACTCGCTGGCGACGTTCGCGCGCGTCAACAAGTACGGCTTCGTCGAGACGCCCTATCGCAAGGTCAAGGACGGCCGCGTCACCGACGAGGTCGTGTACCTCTCGGCGATGGAGGAGGGCCGTTATCGCGTGGCGCAGGCCAACGTGCCGCTCGACGCCAAGGGCCGCTTCACCGAGGACCTGATCGTCTGCCGTCACGCCGGCGAAGTGCTGCCGATCACGCCTGACAAGGTCGACTATATGGACGTGTCGCCGAAGCAGCTCGTTTCGGTTGCCGCAGCCCTGATCCCGTTCCTCGAGAACGACGACGCCAACCGCGCGCTGATGGGCTCGAACATGCAGCGCCAGGCGGTGCCGCTGGTTCGCGCCGAGGCGCCGTTCGTCGGCACCGGCATGGAAGGCGTGGTCGCCCGTGACTCGGGGGCTGCGATCGCGGCCCGCCGTTCTGGCGTGATCGACCAGATCGACGCCACCCGCGTCGTGATCCGCGCCACCGAAGATCTCGACCCCACCAAGTCGGGCGTCGATATCTACCGGCTGATGAAGTACCAGCGCTCCAACCAGTCGACCTGCATCAACCAGCGTCCGCTGGTGAAGGTCGGCGACATCGTCAAGAAGGGCGACATCATCGCCGACGGTCCCTCGACCGACCTCGGCGAGCTCGCGCTCGGCCGCAACGTGCTGGTCGCGTTCATGCCATGGAACGGCTACAACTTCGAAGACTCGATCCTGCTCTCCGAGCGGATCGTGAAGGATGACGTCTTCACCTCGATCCACATCGAGGAGTTCGAGGTGATGGCCCGCGACACCAAGCTCGGCCCTGAGGAAATCACCCGCGACATTCCGAACGTCTCGGAAGAAGCGCTGAAGAACCTCGACGAAGCCGGCATCGTCTATATCGGCGCAGAAGTTCGCGCCGGCGACATCCTGGTCGGCAAGATCACGCCGAAGGGCGAAAGCCCGATGACGCCGGAAGAAAAGCTCCTGCGCGCCATCTTCGGCGAAAAGGCTTCCGACGTCCGCGATACCTCGCTCCGCGTGCCCCCGGGCGTGCAGGGCACGATCGTGGAAGTGCGCGTGTTCAACCGTCACGGCGTCGACAAGGACGAGCGTGCGCTGGCGATCGAGCGGGAAGAGATCGAGCGTCTGGCCAAGGACCGCGACGACGAACAGGCGATCCTCGACCGCAACGTCTACGGCCGCCTCGCCGAGCTCCTGGAAAACCGCCAGGGCATCGCCGGTCCGAAGGGCTTCAAGAAGGACACCAAGATCACGCGCGCCGTGCTCGAGGAGTATCCGAAGTCGCAGTGGTGGATGTTTGCGTCCCCGAACGACAAGCTGATGGCCGAAATCGAGGCGATGCGGAAGCAGTACGACGAATCAAAGAAGGGCCTTGAACAGCGCTTCCTCGACAAGGTCGAAAAGCTGCAGCGTGGCGACGAATTGCCGCCCGGCGTGATGAAGATGGTCAAGGTCTTCGTCGCGGTGAAGCGCAAGATCCAGCCCGGCGACAAGATGGCCGGCCGTCACGGCAACAAGGGCGTGGTGTCCAAGATCGTTCCGATCGAGGACATGCCGTTCCTCGAGGACGGTACGCACGCGGACATCGTGCTCAATCCGCTCGGCGTGCCTTCGCGCATGAACGTCGGCCAGATTCTGGAGACGCATCTCGGCTGGGCCTGCGCAGGCCTCGGCAAGCGCATCGGCCAGACCATCGACAGCTATTATCAGAAGCAGGACCTCAAGCCGCTGCGCGAGACCCTGAAGAAGATCTATGGCGACGATGAAACCATCAAGACGCTGAACGACAACGAGCTGATGGAGCTTGGCAAGAACCTGAGCCACGGCGTGCCGATCGCGACGCCGGTGTTCGACGGCGCCAAGGAAGCCGACATCGAGGAGATGCTGAAGCTCGCGGGCTTCGACGCCTCCGGCCAGTCGACCGTCTATGACGGCCGCACCGGCGACGCCTTCGATCGCAAGGTGACGGTGGGCTACATCTACATGCTCAAGCTGCACCATCTGGTCGACGACAAGATCCACGCGCGTTCGATCGGTCCGTACTCGCTCGTCACTCAGCAGCCGCTGGGCGGCAAGGCGCAGTTCGGCGGCCAGCGTTTCGGCGAAATGGAGGTGTGGGCGCTGGAAGCTTATGGCGCGGCCTACACGCTGCAGGAAATGCTGACCGTGAAGTCGGACGACGTCGCCGGCCGTACCAAGGTGTACGAGGCGATCGTGCGCGGCGACGACACGTTCGAGGCGGGTATTCCGGAATCGTTCAACGTGCTGGTCAAGGAAATGCGCTCGCTCGGCCTCAACGTCGACCTGCACAATTCCAAGATGGGACCGGCGCCGACGTCCGAGGCGGCCGAGTAACGTCAAAGATTCCATGTCCGGCCCGGCGCGAAGGCAACTTCGCACATGGGCCGGATATTCGCGCTTCGCTCGGACGTTGAGCGGGGCGCGCGCAAAGAAGAATTTCGAATTTGCTGCCGGTGACGATCGGCACGCGAGGAGAAGACGATGAACCAAGAAATTATGAATCTCTTCAATCCGACGACCCCGGCTCAGGTCTTCGACCAGATCCGGATCTCGATTGCATCTCCGGAGAAGATTCTGTCCTGGTCTTACGGCGAGATCAAGAAGCCGGAGACCATCAACTACCGGACCTTCAAGCCGGAGCGCGACGGCCTGTTCTGCGCCCGCATCTTCGGGCCGATCAAGGATTACGAGTGCTTGTGCGGCAAGTACAAGCGGATGAAGTACAAGGGCATCATCTGCGAAAAGTGCTCGGTCGAAGTGACGCTGTCGCGCGTCCGGCGCGAGCGCATGGGCCATATCGAACTGGCCGCGCCGGTTGCCCACATCTGGTTCTTGAAGTCGCTGCCGTCCCGCATCGGCCTGCTGCTCGACATGACGCTAAAGGATCTCGAGCGGATCCTGTACTTCGAATATTACGTCGTGCTGGAGCCGGGCCTGACCGCGCTCAAGGACCGTCAGCTCCTGTCGGAAGACGAGTATCTGAAGGCGCAGGACGAATACGGCCAGGACAGCTTCACCGCCATGATCGGCGCGGAAGCGATCCGCGAGCTGTTGAAGGGGCTTGAGCTCGAAAAGCTCGAGCAGTCCCTGCGCGCCGAGATGCACGAGACCGAGTCCGACATCAAGCACAAGAAGCTGGCCAAGCGCCTGAAGATCGTCGAGGCCTTCCGCTATTCCGGCAACAAGCCGGAGTGGATGATCCTGACCGTGGTGCCGGTGATTCCGCCGGACCTGCGTCCGCTGGTGCCGCTCGACGGCGGCCGCTTTGCGACCTCGGATCTCAACGACCTCTACCGTCGCGTGATCAACCGCAACAACCGCCTGAAGCGGCTGATGGAGCTGCGCGCGCCGGACATCATCATCCGCAACGAAAAGCGCATGCTGCAGGAGGCCGTCGACGCATTGTTCGACAACGGCCGCCGCGGTCGCGTCATCACCGGCGCCAACAAGCGTCCGCTGAAGTCGCTGGCCGACATGCTCAAGGGCAAGCAGGGCCGTTTCCGGCAGAACCTGCTCGGCAAGCGCGTCGACTATTCGGGCCGCTCGGTGATCGTGGTCGGTCCCGAATTGCGCCTGCATCAGTGCGGCCTGCCGAAGAAGATGGCGCTCGAACTGTTCAAGCCGTTCATCTATTCGCGGCTCGACGCCAAGGGCCTGTCCACCACCGTGAAGCAGGCGAAGAAGCTTGTCGAAAAGGAGCGTCCCGAGGTCTGGGATATTCTCGACGAGGTGATCCGCGAGCATCCGGTGCTGCTCAACCGCGCGCCGACGCTGCATCGCCTCGGCATTCAGGCGTTCGAGCCGGTGCTGATCGAGGGCAAGGCGATCCAGCTCCATCCGCTGGTTTGCGCCGCGTTCAACGCCGACTTCGACGGCGACCAGATGGCCGTGCACGTCCCGCTGTCGCTCGAAGCGCAGCTCGAAGCGCGCGTCTTGATGATGTCGACCAACAACATCCTGCACCCCGCGAACGGCCAGCCGATCATCGTGCCGTCGCAGGACATCGTGCTCGGCCTCTATTACGTGTCGATCATGCGCGAAGGCCTGCCCGGCGAAGGCAAGATCTTCGGCGACATGGCCGAGCTCGAGCACGCCCTGCATTCGAAGGTCATCCACCTGCACACCAAGATCAAGTACCGGTGGGAGGGCACCGACGAGAGCGGCAAGGCCACCAAGCGCTGGATCGAGACCACCGCCGGCCGTGTCATGCTCGGAACCTTGCTGCCGAAGAACTCGAAGATTTCGTACGACATCATCAACAAGCTGATGACCAAGCGCGAAATCTCCGGCGTGATCGACCAGGTCTACCGTCACTGCGGTCAGAAGGAGACGGTGATCTTCTGCGACCGCATCATGGCGCTCGGCTTCTACAATGCGTTCAAGGCTGGCATCTCGTTCGGCAAGGACGACATGGTCGTGCCGCACTCAAAGTGGAAGATCGTCGACACCACCCGTACGCTGGCGAAGGATTTCGAGCAGCAGTACAATGACGGCCTGATCACCCATGGCGAGAAGTACAACAAGGTGGTCGACGCCTGGTCGAAGGCGACCGAAGAAATCGCCAAGGAGATGATGAAGGAAATCTCCTCGACCAAGAAGACGCCGAAGGGCGCCGACGCCGACATCAACTCGATCTACATGATGGCGCATTCGGGTGCGCGCGGTTCGCCGGCCCAGATGCGTCAGCTTGCCGGTATGCGCGGCCTGATGGCGAAGCCGTCGGGTGAGATCATCGAGACGCCGATCATTTCCAACTTCAAGGAAGGTTTGTCGGTGCTCGAGTACTTCAACTCGACCCACGGCGCCCGCAAGGGTCTCGCGGACACTGCGTTGAAGACCGCTAACTCCGGTTACCTGACCCGCCGTCTGGTCGACGTGGCGCAGGACTGCATCATTACGCAGGACGATTGCGGCACCAAGCTCGGCATCAAGATGCGCGCCATCGTCGATGCCGGCACGGTCGTCGCGTCGCTGGCCTCGCGTATTCTCGGCCGCACCGCGGGCGAGGATCTGCGCGATCCCGCGACCAACAAGGTCGTGGTCAAGCGTGGCACGCTGATGGAGGAGACGCATGTCGACGCCATCCAGCAGGCCGGCATCCAGGAAGTGAAGATCCGCTCGGCGCTGACCTGCGAACTCGTCAACGGCATCTGCGGCAAGTGCTACGGCCGCGACCTGGCCCGCGGCACGCCGGTCAACCACGGCGAGGCGGTCGGCGTCATTGCCGCCCAATCGATCGGTGAACCGGGCACGCAGCTCACGATGCGCACGTTCCACATCGGCGGCGCGGCGCAGATCAACGAGCAGTCGTTCGTCGAGTCGAATTTCGAAGGCAAGGTCACCATCAAGAACAAGGCCATCGCCAGGAACAGCGAAGGTCACTTGATCGCGATGGTCCGCAACATGGTCGTTGCGATCACCGATGCCGACGGAACCGAGCGTGCGACCCACCGCATCCAGTACGGCGCGCGCATGCACGTCGACGAGGGCGACATGGTCAAGCGCGGCCAGCGCATCGCGGAATGGGATCCGTACTCACGTCCGGTTCTCACCGAAGTCGAAGGTACCATCGGATTTGAGGATCTGGTCGAAGGCCAGTCGATCTCGGAAACGCTGGACGAATCCACCGGTATCGCCAAGCGCGTCGTCATCGATTGGCGCGCGTCGCGGGGCGGGGCGGATCTGCGTCCGGCGATCGTCGTCAAGGGCAAGGACGGCAAGGTGCTGAAGCTCGCACGTGGCGGCGATGCCCGCTACATGCTGTCGGTCGACGGCATTCTGTCGGTCGACGTCGGTGCCAAGGTCAAGGCTGGCGACATTCTGGCGCGTATCTCCACGGAAAGCGCCAAGACGCGCGACATCACCGGCGGTCTGCCGCGGGTGGCCGAACTGTTCGAGGCCCGCAAGCCAAAGGACGCGGCGATCATCGCTGAAATCGCCGGCACTATTCGCTTCGGCCGCGACTACAAGAACAAGCGCCGCATCTCGATCGAGCCGATGGACAAGACCGAGGAGCCGCGCGAGTACCTGATCCCGAAGGGCAAGCACATCCATCTGCAGGACGGCGACATCGTCGAAAAGGGCGATTTCATCGTCGAAGGCAATCCGGCACCGCACGACATCCTGGCGATCAAGGGCATCGAGGAACTCGCTGCCTATCTGGTCAACGAAATCCAGGAGGTCTACCGGCTGCAGGGCGTGCTCATCAACGACAAGCACATCGAGGTGATTGTCCGTCAGATGCTGCAGAAGGTCGAGGTCACCGATCAGGGCGACACCGACATGATCTCGGGCGAGCAGGTCGACAAGATCGAGTTCGACGCGCTCAACGTGAAGGCCAAGGAAGAGGGCAAGAAGCCCGCCACGGGAACGCCGGTTCTGCTCGGCATCACCAAGGCGAGCCTGCAGACCCGCTCGTTCTTCTCGGCGGCCTCGTTCCAGGAGACCACCCGCGTGCTCACCGAAGCTGCCGTCAACGGCAAGGTGGACCCGCTGGAAGGCCTCAAGGAGAACGTCATTGTCGGCCGGCTGATCCCGGCGGGCACCGGCGCCTCGATGGCGAAGATCCGCGAAGTCGCGGTCAAGCGCGACAAGCTGATCCTCGACGAGCGCGAGAAGCAGGCTGCGATCGTGCCGACCGCTCCGGAAGCGGAACCGCTGGCCTTGCCGCCGGCGGAGTAAGGGCTCCGCCAAGAACTGCCCAACAAGAAGTTCCGATCAACAAAAAAGCCGGCTGCAAAGCCGGCTTTTCCTTTTTTCAACGGCGGTGACGCGTGCTTCACCCATAAGGGTGATACGTGCTAGCAAATCACCGCATGATGTCTGGCCATGTTGACAGTCCCTTCGATTCCCCATGAACGCATCAATTGATTCAGAACGTCTGATCGACCGCATTTATGAGGCTGGACTGGTTCCTTCGCTTTGGCCAGTCCTGCTTGGCGAACTCGGTGCTGCGGTCGGCGGCAACGGCGGCTTTCTGTTCGGCGTGCGGGACGGATACACCAGCGCGGTCAATTCTCCCGAATACGACCAGCTCATGCCGGTTTTCTTGGGAGACGGATGGAGCGAGCGCGATCCCAATCTGCCGCGCGCCATTGCCCTGAATCATGCAGGCTTCGTCACTGACCAGGATCTTCTCTCGGATGAGGAGATCGCGACCAACGAAGTCTATTGCAACTTTTACCGCAAACACGGCCTCGGCTACCGGGCCGGGACGATCATCCCGATACCGAGCGGCGATTCAATCGCAATCGTCGTGCCACGGCATCAGGATCACGGTCCGGTGCCGCGAGAGGTCGTCAATCTGCTCGATGGACTGCGGCCGCATCTGGCCCGGGCTTCCCTCGCAGCAAACCGTCTTGGCTTCGAGCGCGCGCATGCTCAGGTTGACGCACTGCAGGCGCTGGACTTGCCGGGCGCGGTGCTGCGCGGGCCCGGCCAGGTGTTCGTGGCAAACGGCCTGTTCGATGCGCTGATGCCTTCGCTGTTTCAGGATCGCGCCCAGCGCGTGATGATCACGGACGTTGCCGCGGACGCGCTGCTCGCCGAAGCGCTGGGTACGCTGCCGCTTGCCGGCGGCCGGACCGTGAAGTCGATACCGATCGCTGCGACGACACACCGCGTGCCGATGGTGCTGCATATCATCCCCGTACGCGGTTCCGCACGGGATGTCTTCACGCAGGCCACCGCGCTGGTGGTGGTGACGCCGGTCGATCGCGCTACGGTGCCGACCGCGGAGGTCCTGCAGGGCCTGTTCGACCTGACGCCGGCGGAAGCGCGCGTGGCGCGAGGCATCGGCCAGGCTGAAACCGTTGATGCACTTGCCGACGCGACCGGCGTCAATCGAGAAACGGTGCGCAGCCAGCTCAAGGCCGTGCTGTCAAAGACCGGCCTCTCGCGCCAGCAGGAATTGGTCAGCCTGCTCGCCGGCAAGGCGTTCCGAGGCGGCTAGATAGCCATGTCCATGCCTCCGGAGGCGAAATCGCTGGCCCTCCCGCCGGCGGAATACGGCCCCCGCAAGAATACGGGTGCGAAGACAAACAGCTGGCGCAAGCCGGCCTTCTTGCTGCTTTCTTTCATTGCTGCGTTGCGGGGGACCTGCTTTGTTCATCTTCCCTTCAGGGTGAAAAGCGCTTTTGCTTGTGATTTAGACCGGTTGCTTTCTTAAAGGCAGGGAGCACCGGGGGGCGACGGAAAGAAATGTTGGATCTTGCAATCGTAGGCGGTGGCCCGGGCGGGCTGATGAGCGCCTGGTACTTGAAGAAAAAGCTCGGCGATCTCTGCCGCATCACGATCTACGAGGCGTCCGACCGCGTCGGGGGTAAGATCGTTTCGCGCAAATTCGATACCGCGCCGGCGATGTACGAGGCAGGCGTCGCCGAGATCTACGATTATTCGATGACTGGCCCGGATCCGCTGCGGGAACTGATCCAGCATTTCGGCCTGCAGACGATACCGATGGACGCCGAGCAGGTGCATATCGACGGCGAACTGCTCCACGACGTGCCGGGCATGCGCCGCAAATATGGCGAGAAGACCGCGGCTGCGATTGAGGCGTTCCGCAAGCGCTGCAGCGATATGGTGTCGCCAATCGAATATTATGAAGGCGTTGGCGCTCACGACAACGAGCATCCTTGGGCCTACATGACCTGCGAGGAAGTGCTGGACAAGGAAGTCGACGATCCCACGGCCAAGCGGTTCTTCAAGGTGATGGCGCGATCGGATATCGCGACCGAGAGCCACAACACTAACGGGCTGAACGCGCTGAAGAATTTCGTGATGGATATCGACGGCTATATCAGCCTGTACTCGATCCAGAACGGCAACGAGCAGTTGATCGACTGCCTGCGCTCGGAAGTCGATGCCGACATCCAGCTCAATCACCGCGTGCTCAAGGTCGGAAAGACCTCCTCCGGCCGCTATCAGCTCAACATGATGAACGGGAAGGGGCCGGAAACACGGGATTTCGATCTGGTCCTAATGTGCCTGCCGCATTCCTGGCTCGCCACCATGCGCTGGGATGGCGAAGACCTGCGCAAATCGATGGTCAAGCACGTCGCCTATTTCGACCGACCGGCGCATTATCTGAGGGTTTCGATCCTGTTCGACGAACCGTTCTGGGGCGAGAAGATCCCCGGCGCCTGGTTCATGTCGGAAGCGTTCGGCGGCTGCTGCGTCTACAACGAGGGCGCCCGCCACGACGTCGGCAAGCACGGAGTGCTCAACTGGCTGATCGCCGGGTCGGACGCGCTGGCATTTGCCAATCTCAGCGACCAGGAACTGATCGATGCCGCGCTCAAGTCGCTGCCGGCTTCATTCGGCGATGCGCGCGATCATTTCCTGGAAGGCAAGATCCACCGCTGGTTGTCTTCGGTCAACGCGATTCCGGGCGGCCTGCCGGTGCGTGACGTCATGACCAACCACCGCCCGGAGCCGAAGCAGCATCCGGGGATCGTCGTGGTCGGCGACTACCTGTTCGATTCGACGCTAAACGGTCTGCTCGACTCCTCCGACGCCGCCACCGATATCATTCTGACCGAGATGATGCGGTTGCGCCGTGCGCGTGCACAGCAGGGCGAGGTGTCGTCCGACAAGATCGACCGCGGCTATTTCGAGAATTACCGTGGCCTTGGCCCGTACAGCGAAGTCTGGAGCCAGTTTACCGATCCGGCTTATCTCACTGACCTGATCAAGATCGTCTGGGATAGGGCCAAGGGCTACAAGCTGCTTGTTGCAGGCTCCGCCAGCGGCGAACTGGTCGGCGCGCTGCGCGAGCGCGGCATCGACGCCTGGGGCATCGAGAACAACCGGGCGATCCACGCCAAAACGCCGAAGGCGCTGCGGAAGTTCAACAAGCTCGGTTCGATCGTCGACATGCCGTTCAAGGACGATGAGTTCGATTTCGTGTTCGAGACCAGCCTGTGTCACATTTCCGAAAAGCAGGTCCCGCGGGCGGTGCGCGAGCTCAACCGCGTCGTGAAGACCGGACTCGTGTTCGGGTCGGTGACGTCGGACATGGCGCCCGCGCTGATCGACCGCTACGACCTGTTGCGCGGCGTGAAGAAGCTCGGCACCTGGTGGGAGTGGTCTGAATTGTTCTTCGGCAACGGGTTCGACCTCTCGATGCACCGCCGGGACTGCACCGATGCGGTGTGGGCGGCGACGCTGGCCGCCAACAAGGGGCCGGGCCAGTGGTACGCCGACTCCGACAGCCTGCGCTATTCGTTTTTTGACAAGGTCGAATCGGACGATTGAGCTCCGGCCGGTTGTATTACGGCGCGACAGGCTCTGATGAATCAGAGCCTGTCGGCCAAATGTTTGCCGAATTCATCCCGATCGCATAGAATCCTTTGCGGTAGCGGCCGCCGCTGCCGCGTTCGATTTGCGGTCATGCCGGCCGTGCAGCATCGGTTGGTTTCATGGCGCCCAAGCCTCCTTCCTCGGATGATCAGAATCCTGCGCCGGCGGACGATCCTGAGCTTGCGAAGAAGCTCGCTGTCGGGGCTGCCGCTGCGCCCCTGGCTGGGGGCAAGGCGACCGCCGTGCCCCAGGATGATGACCGGGACGACGAAGAGGACGAGCTGGAGCTCGACGACGATGATGATGACGAGGACCTCGTCGTCTTCACCGCCAAGGAAGCCGCCGGCGCGATGGCCACCATCTACGGCTTCGTCAAGCCGTATCTGGGCAATTACAGGAAGCTGCTCGTCTTCGTGACCTTCGGCGTTCTCGTTGAGACGCTGTTCAACGTCATCATGCCGCTCAGCCTGAAATTCCTGATCGACGACGCTCTCGGCGAAGAGGATTTTCAGGCGCTCTACAAGATCCTTGGCGTGCTTGCGGTCGCTGGCATCATCACCTCGATCATTGCGGTCTGGTACGAGCGCTGGGATGCGCGGCTGGCGGCGTGCATCATTGCCGATGTGCGGACGCGGCTGTTCGAGCACGTCCAGAACCTGCCGGCGTCGTATTTCGCCCGGACCAAGCGCGGTGAAATCCTCTCGCGCTTCTCGATTGACCTTGCTGCCTTTGAAGGTTCGATCAAGACCTTCGCCAACAGCGCTGCCTTGCCGTTCCTGGAACTGATCGCCGGCATCATCCTGATGCTGTTTTTGAACTGGCAGCTTGCGGCCGTGGCGCTCCTGGTGTTTCCGATCACGCTGATCGGGCCGCGGATCCTGACGCCGAAGGCGGTGCAGGCGAATTACGAGCAGAAGCTCAACGAATCGGCGCTGCTCGGCACCGTGCAGGAAAACGTGGCGGCGCAGGCGGTGATCAAGGCGTTCAGCCTGCAGCGCCGCACGCTCGGCTGGTTCACCATGCGCAACCAGGAAGTGCGCATCAAGACCGCGTCCGCTGTCTTCCTCTCCACGATGGTGGAACGCACCGTCACCATTTCAGTATTGCTGCTGCACCTCGTGGTGCTGGCGATTGGCGCCTATCTCGCCACCAAGGGCCAGATCACCATCGGCACCTTCGTCACGTTCGAAAGCGCGTTTTGGGAGGTATCCTACAACATCGCCCATCTGATGCATTTCATTCCGGTGTCGATCCAGTCGGCGGCGGCCGTGCGGCATATGCAGGAACTGCTGGATGAGCCGACGCGCGGTGCTGATCGTCCGGGCGCGCCCGATCTGCCACGCATCACCAACGACATCACCTTCGACCGCGTCACTTTCGCATACGAAGGCAGCGAGACGCCGGTGCTTGACAATTTCAGCCTCAAGCTTGGCGTCGGCAAGCGTATCGCAATCGTCGGTCCCAGCGGCTCGGGCAAGAGCACGCTGCTCAACCTGATCCTGCGTCTTTATACGCCGGACGAGGGGCGGGTGGCGATCGACGGCGTCGACATCCGCCGCGTGACCCGCGAATCCTTGCGGGCGGGCATGGCGATCGTGTTCCAGGAGAACATGCTGTTCAACATGTCGATCCGGGAGAACATCCGGCTCGGCAAGGAAGGCGCCAGCGACGCGGAGGTCGAGGAAGCGGCGCGCAAGGCGGAGATTCACCGCTACATCATGAGCCTGCCGCAGAAATACGACACGCCGGTCGGCGAGCGCGGCGACACGCTGTCGGGTGGCCAGCGCCAGCGCATCGCGATCGCGCGCGCGATCATCCGCAATCCCTCGCTGCTGCTGCTCGATGAAGCGACGTCGGCGCTCGACCAGACCACGGAAGCCGCGATCAACCGCACGCTTCTGAACGTGGCGGAGGGGCGCACCATGATCTGGTCGACACACCGCCTGACGTCGGTGGTCGAGATGGACGAGATCATCGTGATTTCAGGCGGCAAGGCGATCGAGCGCGGCTCGCATGCGCAGTTGCTCGCAGCCAACGGCGTCTACCGCAAGCTCTGGGACGACCAGGGCCGCCACACACCGCACAACGCCGCCGCTCAGGCCGACGATGATAATGAAGACGATGACGAGGAAGAGGATGATGACGAGGAGTGAGCAGGGCGATTTGCCACTGCGCGAGTTCGGTCGGGGCTACGATCTCCGCCCGGACCGCGCCGATCAGCGCGTCATACATGATGCCGTATTGGCGGCTGGGCTTCTGTCGAGCAGGTAGCCGAATCGCGAGATCCAGTTTTCGCCGTCATGGGTGGCCGAGCGAAGCACCGAATCGGCGATTCCGGTCTGGTAGAAGCGACCGAGTTGCTCGTCGCCGCTGATTTTTTCGACGCCGAAGTCGAATGTATAGGCCTGATGCGGATCGATCAGAACAGTCGGAATGCCCGCGCGTCCGAGCATGGCGGCCGTGGTCGAGCCGGCAAGGCCGCCGCCGATGATCGCGATGTCGGTGCATTTCATGGGCAATCCCGGCCATGTTGCGGCAGTTTTGCGCTCGGAAAGGCAAATAAAGGCCTAGCCGGGAAAGCTGGAACCGGAGATCGGTACCTTCTGGGCCTATTTATCCGGGTAAAAATAAGTCGACTCGGCACACCGCCGGAGGGCAGGGCATCGCCGTTTCGCACCTCCCGAGCTCACGCGAAACGCTGAATCCGCAGACGCCATAGGCGTTTCCAGCGTTCTCGTTTCGCTTGACTTAGCTATCCACCGCTTATAGAAGACGGCCACTTAACGACAGGCGGTGAGCAACGCCAGCGTCGGAACGGAACACCCTTTCAAATCCTTCTGGACTGAGACGGGCACCAACCTCGACGAATGCCGCTCAAACGCTGTCGATCATATTGCTAGGCAATGCCAGGACGATTTTAGTTCTCTTGAGC
Source organism: Bradyrhizobium valentinum (assembly GCF_001440405.1). Lineage (GTDB taxonomy): Bacteria > Pseudomonadota > Alphaproteobacteria > Rhizobiales > Xanthobacteraceae > Bradyrhizobium > Bradyrhizobium valentinum. The sequence continues at coordinate 34,661 of NZ_LLXX01000029.1, read as the reverse complement.
ACGTCCTCTTGAGAGTGAACTCGGATGCATGACCTCGAAAGCAGGCCGGACAGCAACCGCTGATCGGTCTTCACTCGCGGTCCTCTGTGGCGTCGAAGCGCTTTCCGCTCAGCGATGAGTGGTTGGCGCGATTTCGTTTTGCGTGGATGTTTTTTCACGCAAGGCGGGCCGAACGGAACGGCTAGTTCCGAGAAGAATTTGCGGGGCCATTCCAAGGTTTCGCGCGAACTAAAGGGTGAAGGCTGACATGCCGACGATCAACCAGCTGATCGCAAAACCGCGTACGGTGCAGAAGTCGCGCAAGAAGGTGCCGGCGCTGCAACAGTCGCCGCAGAAGCGCGGCGTTTGCACGCGCGTCTACACCACGACCCCGAAGAAGCCGAACTCGGCGCTTCGTAAGGTCGCCAAGGTGCGCCTGACCAACGGCTTCGAAGTGATCGGCTACATCCCGGGTGAGGGCCATAACCTTCAGGAGCACTCGGTGGTGATGATCCGCGGCGGCCGCGTCAAGGACTTGCCCGGCGTGCGCTACCACATCCTCCGCGGCGTCCTCGATACCCAGGGCGTCAAGAACCGTAAGCAGCGTCGTTCGAAGTACGGCGCGAAGCGTCCGAAGTAATCAGGAACAGAATCGATGTCTCGTCGCCATTCTGCTGAAAAGCGTGAAGTGAACCCGGATCCGAAATTCGGGAACGTCATCATCACGAAGTTCATGAACTCGATCATGTACGACGGCAAGAAGTCTGCCGCCGAGAGCATCGTCTACGGCGCGCTCGCCATGATCGAAACCAAGACCAAGCAGGGTCCGCTGCCGGTGTTCGAGCAGGCGCTGGAAAACGTCATGCCGACCATCGAAGTGCGGTCGCGTCGCGTCGGTGGCGCCACCTACCAGGTGCCGGTCGAAGTCCGCTCGGTCCGCCGTCAGGCGCTGGGCATTCGCTGGATCATCACTGCAGCGCGCGAGCGCAATGAAAAGACGATGACGGAGCGGCTCTCGGCCGAGTTGCTCGACGCGTCGAACAACCGGGGAAATGCCGTCAAGAAGCGTGAAGATGTGCACCGGATGGCGGAAGCCAACCGCGCCTTCTCGCACTATCGCTGGTAACGGCGAAACACGGATTTTAAGGAACAGCCCATGCCCCGCGTTCATGCCATAGAGAACTACCGCAACTTCGGTATTATGGCGCACATCGATGCCGGCAAGACCACGACCACCGAGCGCATCCTCTATTACACCGGCAAGAGCCACAAGATCGGCGAAGTGCACGAAGGTGCCGCGACGATGGACTGGATGGAGCAGGAGCAGGAGCGTGGCATCACGATCACCTCGGCTGCGACCACCGCATTCTGGAACGGCAAGCGCCTGAACATCATCGACACGCCCGGCCACGTCGACTTCACCATCGAAGTCGAGCGCTCCTTGCGCGTGCTCGACGGCGCGGTATGCGTGCTCGATTCCAACCAGGGCGTTGAGCCGCAGACCGAAACCGTCTGGCGCCAGGGCGACAAGTACAAGGTTCCTCGCATCGTCTTCGCCAACAAGATGGACAAGACCGGCGCCGACTTCTTCAAGTGTCTCGCCGACATCGTCGACCGCCTCGGCGCCAAGCCGATCGCGATCCAGCTTCCGATCGGCGCCGAGAACAACTTCAAGGGCCTCGTCGACCTCGTCGTCATGAAGGGCATCATCTGGAACGATGAATCGCTCGGCGCGAAGTTCGACTACGTCGATATCCCGGCCGACATGGTCGATCAGGCCAAGGAATACCGCGAGAAGATGGTGGAAGCCGCCGTCGAGCTCGACGACGATGCCATGGCCGCCTATCTCGACGGCAAGGAGCCGGACGAGGCGACGCTGAAGCGCCTGATCCGTAAAGCAGTGCTGACCGGCGCGTTCTATCCCGTGCTGTGCGGTTCGGCCTTCAAGAACAAGGGCGTGCAGCCGCTGCTCGACGCCGTCGTCGACTATCTGCCGTCGCCGATCGACGTGCCCGCGATCAAGGGTATGGACGAGGACGGCAACGAAGTCGTGCGCAAGGCGGACGACAAGGAGCCGCTGTCGCTGCTCGCGTTCAAGATCATGGACGACCCCTTCGTCGGCACCATCACCTTCTGCCGCATCTATTCGGGCATCCTGGCGTCGGGCACCGGCGTCGTGAACTCGACCCGCGAGAAGAAAGAACGTATCGGCCGCATGCTGCTGATGCATGCGAACAACCGCGAAGACATCAAGGAAGCCTATGCGGGCGACATCGTCGCGCTGGCTGGCCTGAAGGAAGCGCGCACCGGTGACACGCTGTGCGATCCCGACAAGCCGGTGATTCTGGAAAAGATGGAATTCCCGGAGCCGGTGATCGAAATCGCGATCGAGCCGAAGTCGAAGGCCGACCAGGAAAAGCTCGGCGTCGCGCTGGCGAAGCTCGCTGCCGAAGATCCGTCGTTCCGCGTGTCGACCGACCAGGAGTCCGGCCAGACCATTCTCAAGGGCATGGGCGAACTCCATCTCGACATCAAGGTCGACATCCTTCGCCGCACCTACAAGGTCGACGCCAACATCGGCGCGCCGCAGGTGGCGTTCCGCGAGCGGGTCACCAAGCGCGCTGAAGTCAAGTACACCCACAAGAAGCAGACCGGTGGTACCGGTCAGTTCGCCGAAGTGTCGATCATCGTCGAGCCGAACGAGCCCGGCAAGGGTTACGAGTTCGAATCGAAGATCGTCGGCGGCGCGGTGCCGAAGGAATATATCCCCGGCGTCGAAAAGGGCCTCAACAGCGTGATGGGCTCGGGCGTGGTCGCCGGCTTCCCGGTGGTGGACGTCAAGGTCCAGCTCGTCGACGGCAAGTATCACGACGTCGACTCCTCGGCGCTGGCCTTCGAAATCGCATCGCGCGCGGCTTTCCGCGAAGCGCTGCAGAAGGGCAAGTCCGTTCTGCTCGAGCCGATCATGAAGGTCGAAGTGGTGACCCCGGAAGACTATACCGGGTCGGTCATCGGCGACCTGAATTCTCGGCGCGGCCAGATCCAGGGTCAGGACATGCGCGGCAATGCCAACGTCATCAACGCGATGGTGCCGCTCATGAACATGTTCGGGTACGTGAATAACCTGCGCTCGATGAGCCAGGGACGCGCGACCTTCACGATGCAATTCGATCACTACGCTGAAGCGCCGGCGAACGTGTCGGCAGAAGTCCAGAAGAAGTTTGCCTGATTGTCGTTGGTTCAAGCTAACGACTGAACGGAGAGTCAAATGGCCAAAGCAAAGTTTGAACGTACTAAACCGCACTGCAACATCGGAACCATCGGTCACGTCGACCATGGCAAGACCTCGCTGACCGCAGCGATCACCAAGGTGCTGGCTGAAACCGGCGGTGCGACGTTCACGGCGTACGACCAGATCGACAAGGCGCCGGAAGAGAAGGCGCGCGGCATCACGATCTCGACCGCTCACGTCGAGTATGAGACGACCAATCGTCACTATGCCCACGTCGACTGCCCCGGCCATGCCGACTACGTGAAGAACATGATCACCGGTGCCGCGCAGATGGACGGCGCGATCCTGGTCGTGTCGGCCGCCGACGGCCCGATGCCGCAGACCCGCGAGCACATCCTGCTCGCCCGTCAGGTCGGCGTTCCCGCGCTCGTCGTGTTCCTGAACAAGTGCGACATGGTCGACGATCCGGAATTGCTCGAGCTCGTCGAGCTCGAAGTCCGCGAACTGCTCTCGAAGTATGAATTCCCGGGCGACACCATCCCGATCATCAAGGGCTCGGCGCTGGCCGCTCTTGAAGACAAGGACAAGGCGCTCGGTCACGACGCGATCCTCGAGCTGATGAAGAATGTCGACTCCTACATTCCGCAGCCGGAGCGTCCGATCGACCAGCCGTTCCTGATGCCGGTGGAAGACGTGTTCTCGATCTCGGGCCGCGGCACCGTCGTCACCGGCCGTGTTGAGCGCGGCATCGTCAAGGTCGGCGAGGAAATCGAAATCGTCGGTCTGCGCGACACCCAGAAGACCATCGTCACGGGCGTCGAAATGTTCCGCAAGCTGCTCGACCAGGGCCAGGCCGGCGACAACATCGGTGCGCTGCTCCGCGGCACCAAGCGCGAGGAAGTCGAGCGTGGCCAGGTGCTGTGCAAGCCGGGTTCGGTCAAGCCGCACACCAAGTTCAAGGCTGAGGCCTACATCCTGACCAAGGAGGAGGGCGGTCGTCACACCCCGTTCTTCACCAACTACCGGCCCCAGTTCTACTTCCGCACCACCGACGTGACCGGCGTCGTGCATCTGCCCGAAGGCACCGAGATGGTGATGCCGGGCGACAACATCGCGATGGAAGTGCACCTGATCGTGCCGATCGCGATGGAAGAGAAGCTGCGCTTCGCGATCCGCGAAGGCGGCCGCACCGTCGGCGCCGGCGTCGTCGCCGCCATCATCGAATAAGCGAACAGGTAATGGCGAGTAGCGAGTGGATTTAATCCATTCGCTATTCGCTACTCACCACTCGCCCTACGCGACAAAGAAAGACAAACGGCAATGAACGGCCAAAATATTCGCATCCGTCTCAAGGCGTTCGACCATCGTATTCTCGATACGTCGACCCGCGAGATCGTGAACACGGCGAAACGTACCGGTGCCCAGGTTCGCGGACCTATTCCGCTGCCCACCCGCATCGAGAAGTTCACCGTCAACCGTTCACCGCACGTCGACAAGAAGAGCCGCGAGCAATTCGAGATGCGCACCCACAAGCGCCTTCTCGATATTGTCGACCCGACCCCGCAGACCGTCGATGCTCTCATGAAGCTCGACCTGGCCGCTGGTGTCGACGTCGAGATCAAGCTCTAAATTTCAGGATCGTCCGAAGTTAGCGGACAGAAAGAACAGGAAGCACGCCGATGCGCTCCGGAGTGATCGCACAAAAGGTCGGGATGACGCGGGTCTTTACGGAGACCGGCGAACATATCCCTGTGACCGTGCTGAAGCTGGGCAATTGCCAGGTGCTGGGCCACCGCACGACCGAGAAGAACGGTTACGTCGCGCTGCAGCTCGGTGCCGGTAGCCGCAAGACCGTCTATCTGCCGAAGGCAGAGCGCGGCCAGTTTGCGGTCGCCAAGGTCGAGCCCAAGCGGAAGGTCACCGAGTTTCGCGTGTCCGAGGACGCGCTGATCCCGGTTGGCGCCGAGATTCAGGCCGACCATTTCGTCGTCGGCCAGTTCGTCGACGTCACCGGCACCTCGGTCGGTAAGGGTTTTGCCGGCGGCATGAAGCGCTGGAATTTCGGCGGTCTGCGCGCCACCCACGGCGTATCGGTTTCGCATCGTTCGATCGGTTCGACCGGTGGACGTCAGGATCCCGGCAAGACCTTCAAGAACAAGAAGATGCCCGGTCACATGGGTGTCGATCGCATCACCACGCTCAACCTGCGTGTGGTGCAGACCGACGTCGAGCGCGGCCTGATCCTCGTCGAAGGCGCCGTTCCCGGTTCCAAGGGCGGCTGGATCTCGGTGCGCGACGCTGTGAAGAAGCCGTTGCCGAAGGAAGCTCCGAAGCCAGGCAAGTTCAAGGTCGCCGGCGGCGAGCAGGCTCAGGCTCCGGCCGAGCAGGAGGGCGCGTGAGATGGAACTGAAAGTCACGACCCTTGAAGGCAAGGAAGCTGGATCCGTCCAGCTCTCGGACGCGATCTTCGGTCTCGAGCCGCGCGCCGACATCATCCAGCGTTGCGTGCAATGGCAGCTCAACAAGCGCCAGGCCGGAACGCACAAGACGCAGGGCCGCGCCGATGTCTGGCGCACCGGCAAGAAGATGTACAAGCAGAAGGGCACCGGCGGCGCCCGTCACGGCTCGGCCCGCGTGCCGCAGTTCCGCGGCGGTGGCCGTGCGTTCGGCCCGGTGGTCCGCTCGCACGCGACCGACC
>NZ_LLXX01000029.1:21460-28672 GCF_001440405.1 Bradyrhizobium valentinum | reverse complement strand
TGGCGCTCAAGCATGCTCTGTCGGCGAAGGCCAAGGACGGCGGCCTGATCGTGATCGAAAGCGCACAGGTCAAGGACGCCAAGACCAAGGCGCTGGTCGGCCATTTCTCGGGTCTCGGCCTGACAAATGCGCTGATCATCGACGGCGCCGAGCTGCACACCGGTTTCGCGACCGCTGCGCGCAACATTCCGAATATCGACGTGCTGCCGATCCAGGGCATCAACGTCTATGACATTCTGCGTCGTCAGAAGCTCGTGCTGACGAAGGCGGCAGTCGATGCGCTGGAGGCGCGCTTCAAATGAAGAATATCGATCCGCGCCATTACGACGTGATCGTAGCTCCTGTCGTCACCGAAAAGGCGACGGTAGCGTCCGAGCACAACAAGGTCGTGTTCAAGGTCGCCAGCAAGGCGACCAAGCCGCAAATCAAGGAAGCCGTCGAGAAGCTGTTCGACGTCAAGGTGAAGCGCGTGAACACGCTGGTCCGCAAGGGCAAGACCAAGGTGTTCCGCGGCAATTTCGGTTCGCAGTCGGACGTGAAGCGGGCTGTCGTGACCCTCGAAGAGGGCCACCGCATCGACGTCACCACCGGACTATAAGGCGACACAGCGATGGCATTGAAAACATACAATCCGACGACGCCGGGCCAGCGCCAGTTGGTGATGGTCGACCGTTCGGCGCTCTACAAGGGCAAGCCGGTGAAGGCTTTGACCGAGGGCAAGCTCGGCAATGGCGGCCGCAACAACACCGGCCGCATCACGGTGCGCTTCCGCGGCGGCGGCCACAAGAAGGCCTACCGCATGGTGGACTTCAAGCGGAACAAGGTCGACGTTCCCGCCGTCGTCGAGCGGCTGGAATACGATCCGAACCGCACCGCGTTCATCGCGCTGATCAAGTATCAGGACGGCGAGCAGGCCTACATCCTGGCGCCGCAGCGGCTCGCCGCGGGCGATACGGTTGTTGCCGGCAACTATGTCGACGTGAAGCCCGGCAATGTCATGCCGCTCGGCAACATGCCGGTCGGCACCATCGTCCATAACATCGAGATGAAGATCGGGAAGGGCGGCCAGATCGCGCGTTCGGCCGGCACCTACGCCCAGATCGTCGGCCGCGACCAGGACTACGTCATTCTGCGCCTGAACTCGGGCGAGCAGCGCCTGGTGCACGGCCGTTGCCGCGGCACCATTGGCGCGGTGTCGAATCCCGATCACATGAACATCTCGATCGGCAAGGCCGGCCGTACCCGCTGGCTGGGCTGGCGTCCGCATAACCGCGGCGTCGTCATGAACCCGATCGACCATCCGCACGGCGGCGGCGAAGGCCGTACCTCGGGCGGCCGCCACCCGGTTACTCCGTGGGGCAAGCCGACCAAGGGCAAGAAGACCCGTTCGAATAAATCGACCAACAGATTCATCCTCCTAAGCCGCCATAAGCGGAAGAAGTAAGGAACGCCGGACATGGTTCGTTCAGTCTGGAAAGGCCCGTTCGTCGAAGCCTCTCTGCTCAAGAAAGCAGACGCTGCGCGCGCGTCCGGCCGTCACGACGTCATCAAGATCTGGAGCCGCCGCTCGACCATCCTGCCGCAGTTCGTCGGCCTGGTTTTCGGCGTCTACAACGGCCAGAAGCATGTGCCGGTCTCGGTCAACGAGGAAATGGTCGGTCACAAGTTCGGCGAGTTCTCGCCGACCCGTACCTTCCATGGCCACTCTGGCGACAAGAAAGCCAAGAAGGCTTGAGGAATAGACGATGAGCAAACCAAAGCGCGAACGTAGCCTCGCGGACAACGAGGCCAAGGCGGTTGCCCGGATGCTGCGCGTCAGCCCGCAGAAGCTCAATCTTGTCGCGCAGTTGATCCGCGGCCGGAAGGCGTCGGCTGCGCTCGCCGACCTGCAGTTCTCGCGCAAGCGGATCGCGGTCGACGTCAAGAAGTGCCTGGAATCGGCGATTGCGAACGCCGAGAACAACCATGACCTCGAGGTCGACGATCTCGTCGTCGCCGAGGCCCATGTCGGCAACGGCATCGTCATGAAGCGCTTTTCGCCGCGCGGCCGTGGCCGTTCGGGGCGTGTGTATAAACCGTTCTCGCACCTGACCATCGTGGTTCGTCAGGTCGAGGCCGAGGCTGGCGCTTAAGGGCGCGGGAGAAAACGATGGGTCAAAAGATCAATCCAATCGGACTGCGTCTCGGTATCAACCGCACCTGGGATTCGCGGTGGTTCGCCGGCAAGAACGAGTACGGCAAGCTGTTGCATGAAGACGTGAAGATCCGCGAGATCCTGCACAAGGAGCTCAAGCAGGCGGCCGTCGCCCGCATCGTGATCGAGCGTCCGCACAAGAAGTGCCGCGTGACGATCCATTCGGCGCGTCCCGGCGTCGTAATCGGCAAGAAGGGCGCCGACATCGACAAGCTGCGCAAGCGCGTTGCCGACATCACGGCTTCCGACGTCGTCATCAACATCGTCGAAATCCGCAAGCCGGAACTCGATGCCACGCTGGTCGCCGAATCGATCGCCCAGCAGCTCGAGCGCCGCGTCGCGTTCCGCCGCGCCATGAAGCGGGCGGTGCAGTCGGCGATGCGTCTTGGCGCCGAAGGCATTCGTATCAACTGCTCGGGCCGTCTGGGCGGCGCGGAAATCGCGCGCATGGAGTGGTACCGCGAGGGCCGCGTGCCGTTGCACACGCTGCGCGCCGACGTCGATTACGGCGTGGCGACCGCGTTCACCACGTTCGGCACCTGCGGCGTCAAGGTCTGGATCTTCAAGGGTGAGATCCTCGAGCACGATCCGATGGCCCAGGACAAGAAGATGGCCGAAGGCGACACTGCACGGCCGCGCCGCGACGCCGCTGCGTGAGACATCAGAAGAAGGTTTGAGGGCTTAAAGCCATGATGCAACCAAAGAAAACGAAGTTCCGGAAGGCGCATAAGGGCCGTATCCACGGCGTTGCGACTTCGGGTGCGACGTTGTCGTTCGGTCAATTCGGTCTGAAGGCGATGGCGCCCGAGCGCATCACCGCCCGCCAGATCGAAGCCGCGCGCCGCGCGCTGACCCGTCACATGAAGCGCGCCGGCCGCGTCTGGATCCGCGTGTTTCCCGACCTGCCGGTGTCGAAGAAGCCCGCCGAAGTCCGCATGGGTTCCGGCAAGGGCACGCCGGAATTGTGGGTGGCGCGGGTCAAGCCCGGCCGCGTGATTTTCGAGATCGACGGCGTCAACGTGCAGACCGCGAAGGAAGCGCTCACGCTCGCCGCCGCCAAGCTGCCGATCAAGACGCGCTTCGTCGCGCGCATTGCGGAGTAACCGTCATGGCCCCGATGAAAGTTGAAGACATCCGCGCGATGAGCGACGACCAGAGGGAGGACGCCGTCCTCAATCTGAAGAAGGAGCGTTTCAATCTGCGTTTCCAGCGCGCCACCGGGCAGTTGGAGAACACCTCGCGGCTGCGTGAAGCCCGCCGCGACATCGCCCGCATCAAGACCATCGCCGCGCAGGTTCGCGCGAAGAAGAAGTAAGAGGCCTTTATTATGCCGAAACGTACCCTTCAGGGCGTGGTCGTGAGCGACAAGCAAGCCAAGACGGTGGTGGTGCGCGTCGATCGCCGCTTCACCCATCCGATCTACAAGAAGACGATCCGCCGCTCCAAGAACTACCACGCGCACGACGAGAACAACGAGTTCAAGCCAGGCGACATGGTGTGGATCGAGGAGAGCAAGCCGATCTCGAAGTTGAAGCGCTGGACCGTGGTCCGGGGCGAGCAGAAGAAAACGGCCTGAGGTTCGTTCGGCCAGGCCGGACGGGTTATCAGGGAAAATTTTAGGCGCTAATTCGAGCGCATCAGAAAGAGGACGAGGTGCATCAATGATTCAGATGCAGACCAACCTCGACGTGGCCGACAATTCAGGCGCACGCCGTGTCATGTGCATCAAGGTGCTGGGGGGCTCCAAGCGCCGCTATGCCACCGTGGGCGACGTTATCGTCGTGTCGATCAAGGAAGCCATCCCGCGCGGGAAGGTGAAGAAGGGCGACGTGATGAAGGCCGTCGTGGTGCGGGTCCGCAAGGACATCCGCCGCGCTGACGGCTCGGTCATACGTTTCGACCGCAACGCCGCAGTGCTGATCAACAACCAGTCGGAGCCGGTCGGCACCCGTATCTTCGGGCCGGTGCCGCGCGAGCTGCGCGCCAAGAACCACATGAAGATCATCTCGCTTGCGCCGGAGGTGCTGTGATGGCTGCCAAGATCCGGAAAGGTGACAAGGTCATCGTGCTGAGCGGCCGCGACAAGGGCCGCACCGGCGAAGTATTCGAGGTCCGCCCCGCCGAGAACAAGGCGCTGGTGCGCGGCGTCAACATGGTGAAGCGCCACCAGAAGCAGACCCAGAACCAGGAAGGCGGCATCATCTCCAAGGAGTCGCCGATCCACCTGTCCAACATCGCCTATGTCGGCAAGGACGGAAAGCCGACCCGCGTGGGCTTCAAGATTCAGGCTGATGGCAAGAAGGTACGCATTGCCAAGAGCTCGGGAGCAGAGATCGATGGCTGATACCGCTTACACGCCGCGCCTGCGCGCGGAGTATGACAAGAGCATTCGTGGCCAACTGACCGAAAAGTTCGGTTACGCCAACGTTATGCAGGTGCCGCGGCTGGAAAAGGTCGTGCTCAACATGGGCGTGGGCGATGCCGTCAACGACCGCAAGAAGGCCGAGACCGCGGCTGCCGAACTGACGCAGATTGCCGGCCAGAAGGCGATCGTGACCTATTCGCGGATCGCGATCGCGACCTTCAAGCTGCGTGAGAACCAGCCGATCGGCTGCAAGGTCACGCTGCGCAAGGCCAAGATGTACGAGTTCATCGACCGCCTGGTGAACGTGGCACTGCCGCGCGTGCGCGACTTCCGTGGCCTCAATCCGAAGAGCTTCGACGGCCGCGGCAACTATTCGCTCGGCCTCAAGGAGCACATCATTTTCCCCGAAATCGATTTCGACAAGGTTTCGGAAGCCCGCGGCATGGACATCACGGTCTGTACCACGGCCAAGACCGACGACGAGGCGCGCGCCTTGTTGACCGCTTTCAATTTCCCGTTCCGGCAGTGAGACGCAGTTAAAGCCTCTCAAACGCGGAAACCCAGGAGCCAAGCATGGCAAAGAAGAGTTCGATCGAGAAGAACAACCGGCGCAAGCGGATGGCCAAGAACGCCGCGCCTGCGCGCGCGAAGCTGAAGGCGATCATCGCTGACAAGACCCGGCCGATGGAAGAGCGGTTTGCGGCGACGTTGAAGCTTGCCCAGATGCCGCGCAACTCGTCGACGACGCGCATTCGTAACCGCTGCGAACTGACCGGTCGTCCGCGCTCGAACTACCGCAAGAACAAGCTTTCCCGCATCGCGCTGCGTGAACTCGGCTCCAAGGGCCTGGTTCCCGGGCTCGTGAAGTCGAGCTGGTAAGGAGGGTCGTCAAGATGTCAACGCACGATCCGATCTCCGATCTCATCACCCGCATCCGCAACGCGCAGATGCGTTCCAAGTCCAAGGTCTCGACCCCGGGCTCGAAAATGCGCGCCAGCGTGCTCGAAGTGCTGAAGTCGGAGGGCTACATCCGTGGCTACGCCAGCGTCGAACACGCCTCGGGCCGCAGCGAGCTCGAGATTGAGCTGAAGTATTTCGACGGCGAGCCGGTCATTCGCGAGATCGAGCGGGTCTCCAAGCCGGGCCGCCGGGTTTACGCTTCGGTGAAGAACCTGCCGCGCGTGAACAACGGTCTCGGCATTTCGGTGTTGTCGACGCCGAAGGGAATCATGGCTGACCACGAAGCGCGCGATGCGAACGTGGGCGGCGAAGTTCTCTTCACGGTGTTCTGAGGAAGGATTTGAGCCATGTCACGTGTTGGCAAACGGCCTGTGGCGATCCCGTCCGGTGTGACGGCGACCGTCGAGGGACAGACCGTCAAGGTGAAGGGGCCGAAGGGCCAGCTTCAGTTCGTCGTCCATGACGACGTCGAGGTGAAGTTCGAAAGCGGTGAGGTCAAGGTCGCGCCGAAGTTCAAGACCAACCGCGCGCAGGCGATGTACGGCACCGCGCGTGCGCAGGTCGCGAACCTGGTCGAGGGCGTCACCAAGGGCTTCGAGAAGAAGCTCGAGATCACCGGCGTCGGCTACCGCGCCGCGATGCAGGGCAAGAACCTGCAGCTCGCGCTCGGCTACAGCCACGACGTGGTCTACGCGATCCCGGAAGGCATCACCATCGCGGTGCCGAAGCCGACCGAGATCACGATCACGGGCACCGATTCGCAGCGCGTCGGCCAGGTCGCGGCCGAGATCCGCGCCTACCGTCCGCCGGAGCCGTACAAGGGCAAGGGCGTGAAGTACGCCAACGAATTCATCTTCCGCAAGGAAGGCAAGAAGAAGTAACGGAGCCGGTCATGTCACTCAAGGTCACGAATGCCCGGCGCAAGCAGCGCGTGCGCAACGCGCTGCGCCGGTCCGCCAATGGACGCCCGCGTCTGTCGGTGTTCCGTTCGTCGAAGCACATCTACGCCCAGGTCATCGACGACCTGAAGGGCGAGACGCTGGCTTCCGCCTCGTCGCTGGAAAAGACCATGCGCGAGGCCGGCAATACGGGCGCCAACATCGATGCGGCCAAGGCCGTCGGCAAGCTGCTGGCGGAACGCGCCGTGCAGAATGGCGTCAAGGAAGTGGTGTTCGATCGCGGTCAGTATCTCTATCACGGGCGCGTCAAGGCGCTTGCGGATGCGGCCCGCGAAAGCGGACTGAGCTTCTAACGAACCGGTTTTTGATAATTACGAGGACAGGGGCTTTCTTCCCCTAAAGATTGGAAAACACCATGGCAGGTGAACGCGAACGCGGCGGACGCGAACGGAGCAGGGATCGCGATGAGCGCGACAGCGAGTTCGTCGACAAGCTGGTCCACATCAATCGCGTGGCGAAGGTCGTCAAGGGCGGCAAGCGCTTCGGCTTTGCGGCGCTGGTCGTGATCGGCGACCAGAAGGGCCGGGTCGGTTTCGGCCACGGCAAGGCGCGCGAAGTTCCCGAGGCGATCCGCAAGGCGACCGAGTCGGCCAAGCGCAACCTGACGCGCGTGGCGCTGCGCGAAGGCCGCACGCTGCATCACGACATCGCCGGCCGCCACGGCGCCGGCCGCGTCTACCTGCGCGCGGCTCCGGCCGGTACCGGCATCATCGCCGGCGGCCCGATGCGCGCGG
>NZ_LLXX01000029.1:0-21361 GCF_001440405.1 Bradyrhizobium valentinum | reverse complement strand
TCGGCTCGTCGAATCCCTACAACATGGTTCGCGCGACCTTCGACGCGCTGAAGCATCAGGATTCGCCGCGTTCGGTGGCGGCCCGCCGTAACATCAAGGTGTCCACGCTGCAGTCGCGCCGCGTCGGCGGCGATGCCGAAGTGGTGGCTGAATAACCGGCGCGATTTTTAAGCGCTCTTTGGAGTTAAGACGATGGCCAAGGCCGCAAAGACGATCAAGGTCGAGCAGACCGGCAGCGCAATCCGCCGCCATCACTCGCAGCGTGCGACGCTGATCGGCCTCAAGCTCAACAAGATCGGTCGTGTCACCGAGCTGCAGGACACGCCTGCAATTCGCGGCATGATCGCCAAGGTTCAACATCTCGTCCGCGTCGTCGGCGAGAAGTAAGTAAGGAGACAGGGCGATGAAGCTCAGCGATATCGCCGACAACGCCGGCTCGCGCAAGAAGCGCATGCGCGTCGGCCGTGGCATCGGTTCGGGCAAGGGCAAGACCTCGGGCCGCGGCGGCAAGGGCCAGACCGCGCGTTCGGGCGTGCGCATCAAGGGCTTCGAGGGCGGCCAGATGCCGCTGCATCGTCGCCTGCCGAAGCGCGGCTTCAACAACATCTTCCGGCTCGACTTCGCCGAGATCAATCTCGACCGGCTGCAGCAGGCGATCGATTCCAAGCTGGTCGACGTCAAGGAAACCGTCACCGTCGAATCGCTGGTGAAGGCCGGCGTGATCCGTCGCGCCAAGGACGGCCTGCGGCTGCTCGGCCGCGGCGAACTCAAGGCCAAGCTGGCGATCGAGGTGCATGGCGCCTCGAAATCCGCGGTCGCGGCGGTCGAGAAGGCCGGCGGCACGGTGAAGATCTTGGCCCCGGCCAAGAAGGAAGAAGGCGAGGCGGCGTAACATCTGCGTCATCGTCCGCTCAATCGCGGGCGATCCGCACGGTAGGATGATGGACTTATCGAAGCCGAGCACCAAATAATGTCCGGCGTCTGCCGATCGCCCCGCTAGGGGCGACGGCTTGAGGGACGGCGGGAGAAAGCCTGAACATGGTCTCAGCAGCAGAACAACTTGCGGCAAACCTCAACTTCGGCGCACTGGCGAAAGCCGACGAACTGAAGAAGCGCATCTGGTTCACGCTGGGTGCGCTGCTTGTTTATCGGCTCGGCACCTATATCCCGCTGCCCGGCATCGATCCCGCGGCCTGGGAGCAGGTGTTCAAGTCGCAGGCCGGCGGCATCCTCGGCATGTTCAACATGTTCGCCGGCGGCGGCATCAACCGCATGGCGATCTTCGCGCTGAACATCATGCCGTATATCTCGGCATCGATCATTATCCAGCTCCTGACCACCGTATCGCCCAAGCTCGAAGCGCTGAAGAAAGAAGGCGAGGCTGGTCGCAAGACGCTGAACCAGTATACCCGCTATCTCACGGTGATCCTCGCCACGTTCCAGGCCTACGGCATCGCCGTCGGCCTCCAGGGCGCCGGCAACGTCGTCAGCGAACCCGGGCTGTTCTTCCTCATTTCCACCACGGTCACGCTGACCGGCGGCACCATGTTCCTGATGTGGCTCGGCGAGCAGATCACCTCGCGCGGCATCGGCAACGGTATTTCGCTGATCATTCTGGCCGGCATCGTTGCCGAGCTGCCGTCTGCTCTCGCCAACATGCTGGAACTGGGACGCCAGGGCGCGCTGTCGACCGGGCTGATCCTGCTGGTGATCGCGATGGCGATCGTCGTGATCGCCTTCATCGTGTTCATGGAGCGCGCGCAGCGGCGGCTTTTGATCCAGTATCCGAAGCGCCAGGTCGGCAACAAGATGTTCGAGGGCCAGTCCTCGCATCTGCCGCTCAAGCTAAACACCTCGGGCGTGATCCCGCCGATCTTCGCCTCGTCGCTGTTGCTGCTGCCGGCGACGGTTGCGAACTTCAATGCCGGCCAGGGCCCGGAATGGTTCCAGTGGCTCAACACCCAGCTCAGCCACGGCCGTCCGCTATTCCTGATCCTCTACCTGAGCCTGATCGTGTTCTTCGCCTTCTTCTACACCGCGATCGTGTTCAACCCGACCGAGACCGCCGACAATCTGAAGAAGCATGGCGGCTTCATCCCGGGCATCCGTCCGGGCGAGCGCACCGCCGAATATATCGATTACGTGCTGTCGCGCGTTACCGTGCTCGGCGCGATCTATCTGGCGATCGTCTGTCTGATCCCCGAGATCCTGATTTCCTATGCTTCGGTGCCGTTTTACTTCGGCGGCACATCGCTTCTGATCGTCGTCAGCGTGACCATGGATACGGTGGCGCAGGTGCAGGGCTATCTCCTGGCCCATCAGTATGAGGGGCTGATCAGGAAATCCAAGCTGAGGGGTCGCCGCCGCTGATCGGCGGACTCTGAAATTCAATACAGGGTGCGCGGGATTTCGCTCACCAAGCCGGGGGGCGAATAGTCATGAGATTGATCCTTTTGGGTCCGCCGGGCGCGGGCAAGGGGACCCAGGCACAGCGGCTGGTTCAGAAGTACGGCATCGTCCAGCTCTCGACCGGCGAGATGCTGCGTGCGGCGGTCGCGGCGCAAACGCCAGTTGGCCTGCAGGCCAAGGACATCATGGCCAGCGGCTCCCTGGTGCCGGATGAGATCGTGATCGGGATCATTTCCGACCGTCTCGACCAGCCCGACATGAAGAACGGTTTCATCCTCGACGGCTTTCCGCGCACCGTGCCGCAGGCGGCTGCGCTCGACGATCTCCTGAAGAAGAAGCACATCAAGCTCGACGCCGTGATCGAGTTGCGCGTCAACGAGAGCGCGCTTCTGAATCGCGTCGAGACGCGCGTCGCCGAGATGCAGGCCCGCGGCGAGGAAGTGCGAATCGACGACACCCCGGAAGTGCTGTCGAAGCGGCTGGCGAGCTACCGCTCGATGACCGAGCCGCTGATCCACTATTATTCGGAGCGGCGGAAGCTGGCGACGGTCGATGGGATGATGACCATCGAACAGGTTACCCGCGAGATTAACCGGATCCTGACCGCCGTCGGCGCGGTGGAACCCAAGGCGGTACCGGCCCGGAAGGCCAGGGGAGCCGCCAGGAAGACCGCCATGCCCGCGGGCAAAAAGGCTGCCAAAACCGCCAAGAAAGCCGTCAAACAGGCGCGTAAGGCCGCCAAACCGGCTTCCAAGGCGGCCAAGAAGGTGGGCAAGGCAGGCCGGCGGGCCGCTTCGCCGGTCAGGGGCCGGGGAGCCGGGAAGGCCAAAAAGGCGGCAAAAAAGGCCGTCCGCAAGGCTGCCGAAAAGGTCACGAAAAAGCGAGCTAAACGGTAGAGGCGGTTGACGAAACCGAGTTGAATCCTTTAATAAGCCCCGCATCCAAGTCGGATAGTTTTTTGACGACGCCGGGCCCCGAAGCAGATGAGGGGAAGGGCGTCGTGTTCGCGTTTGCGGACACCTGCCCGAGATAGCAAGAACTTAAGGCCGCTTCCATGAAGGATCGGCGACAGGAGAGAAGTCCGTGGCCCGTATTGCCGGCGTGAATATCCCGACCAACAAGCGCGTTCTGATCGCGCTCCAGTACATCCATGGCATCGGCCAGAAGAATGCGGCCGAGATCATTGAAAAGGTCAAGATCCCCCTGGATCGTCGTGTCAGCCAACTGAGCGACCAGGAAGTCCTGCAGATCCGCGAAGTGATTGACCGTGACTATCTCGTCGAAGGCGACCTTCGCCGTGAGACCGGCATCAACATCAAGCGTCTGATGGACCTCGGCTGCTATCGCGGCTTGCGTCATCGTCGCGGCCTGCCGGTGCGCGGCCAGCGCACCCACACCAATGCGCGCACGCGCAAGGGCCCGGCCAAGTCGATCGCCGGCAAGAAGAAGTAAGTTTGGCGAACAGGAAATAGCGAATGGCGAATAGGGGTCGAACCTTACTATTCGCTGTTCGCCACTCGCGTTTTTAGGTGTAGCCGCTGGCACTACGGCGGCGTTTGAGATCACAGGAAAGGTTTTTAGGTAATGGGCAAGGAAGCCACCCGCGTACGCCGCCGCGAACGCAAGAACATCGCCTCCGGCATCGCGCACGTGAATTCGTCGTTCAACAACACGACCATCACCATCACCGACGCGCAGGGCAACACGATCGCCTGGTCCTCGGCCGGCACGATGGGCTTCAAGGGCTCGCGCAAGTCGACCCCCTATGCCGCGCAGGTCGCGGCCGAAGACGTTTCCAAGAAGGCGCAAGAACACGGCATGCGTACGCTGGAAGTGGAAGTTGCCGGCCCCGGTTCGGGCCGCGAATCGGCGCTTCGTGCGCTGCAGGCGGCGGGCTTCACCGTGACGTCGATCCGAGACGTGACGACGATCCCTCACAATGGTTGCCGTCCGCGCAAGCGCCGGCGGGTCTGATGTTCGATTGCGGGCGGTTTTGCCGCCCGCAATTGCTTTTGGAATTTTCCGCGGACTGATCCGCGATCTCCAACGCCAGTGATTTGAAGGCAGATTGACTGGCCCATGGGTGACAAAGTGACGATCCAGAAAAATTGGCAAGAACTCATTCGACCGAACAAGCTTCAGGTAACGCCGGGCTCCGATGCGATCCGGTTTGCGACCGTCGTCGCCGAGCCGCTCGAGCGCGGCTTCGGTCAGACGCTCGGTAACGCGCTGCGCCGTATCCTGTTGTCGTCGCTGCAGGGCGCGGCCGTGCAATCGGTGCACATCGACGGCGTGCTGCACGAGTTCTCCTCGATCGCGGGCGTTCGCGAGGACGTCACCGACATCGTGCTCAACATCAAGGACATCTCGATCAAGATGCAGGGCGAAGGCCCCAAGCGCATGGTCGTGAAGAAGTCGGGTCCGGGCGTCGTCACCGCCGGCGACATCCAGACCGTCGGCGACATCGTCGTGCTCAATCCCGATCTGCAGATCTGCACGCTGGACGAGGGTGCGGAAATCCGCATGGAGTTCACGGTCGCCGCCGGCAAGGGCTATGTCGCCGCCGAGCGTAACCGCCCCGAGGACGCGCCGATCGGCCTGATCCCGGTCGACAGCCTGTTCTCGCCCGTGCGCAAGGTCTCCTACAAGGTCGAGAACACCCGCGAGGGTCAGATCCTCGACTACGATAAGCTGACCATGACGATCGAGACCAACGGCGCGATCTCGCCAGAAGACGCGGTGGCCTATGCCGCTCGTATCCTGCAGGATCAGCTCAACGTGTTCGTGAACTTCGAGGAGCCGCGCAAGGAAGTGGCGCAGGAGATCATCCCCGATCTCGCCTTCAACCCGGCGTTCCTCAAGAAGGTCGACGAGCTCGAACTGTCGGTGCGTTCGGCAAACTGCCTGAAGAACGACAACATCGTCTATATCGGCGACCTCGTGCAGAAGTCGGAAGCGGAAATGCTCCGCACCCCGAACTTCGGCCGCAAGTCGCTGAACGAGATCAAGGAAGTGCTGGCCCAGATGGGTCTGCATCTCGGCATGGAAGTGCCGGGCTGGCCGCCGGAGAACATCGACGAGCTCGCCAAGCGCTTCGAAGATCACTACTGATCGAACAATAAGTCAAAGCGCGATGATGTTTCATCGCGCTTTTTAACGGGCGAACGCAGGCAGCCCACCTGAGCTACATGTCCGACGAACCGTCGCGACGAAGACAAATCAAGGAATAGATCAATGCGTCACGGCAAGGTTCATCGTAAGCTCAACCGCACCGCCGAGCATCGCCGCGCGATGTTCGCCAACATGTGCGCCGCGCTGATCAAGCACGAGCAGATCGTCACCACGCTGCCGAAGGCCAAGGAATTGCGCCCGATCGTCGAGAAGCTCGTCACCCTCGGCAAGAAGGGCGGGCTCGCCATGCGCCGCCAGGCGATTTCCGAGATGCGCGACAAGGATCAGGTTCGCAAGCTGTTCGACGTACTGGCGCCCCGCTACAAGGACCGCCAGGGCGGCTACACCCGCATCATCAAGGCCGGTTTCCGCTACGGCGACAACGCGCCGATGGCGGTGATCGAGTTCGTCGACCGCGACGTCGACGCCAAGGGCCTGGATTCCGGCCCGGTGCAGGAAAAGTCCGCCGAAGCGGCGTAAGCCTTCCAGATCGCAGGTTTCAAAAGCGGCGCTTCCAGCGCCGCTTTTTTGTTGGCCGACGCACTCGCGATCCCGTTACCGCATGGCTTCATAGGAACCGTCGGGGCCTACACACGTTTGACAAGACATGAGTAGAGCATTCGCCAAGGAAGCAGAGGACGTCGAAGATCTGCCTGATCGGCCGATCTCCGATCTTCCGAATGACGTGACGCCTGGGGGTCTCCACCAGATCGAGCAAGCGTTGGCCGCGGCCGAGGCCGCCCATGCCGCAGCGCAATCCGCTGGCGACCGGGCAGCCCTGACCAGCGCCCGCCGCGACCTCCGCTATTGGAGTGCGCGCCGCGCCACAGCGACGGTGATCCCGGAGCCCACGGACAATTCGGTCGTGCGGCTCGGCCACACCGTCACCATCGTGCGCGAGGATGACCGCCGGCAGACGTTCCGCATTGTCGGCGAAGACGAGGCCGACCCTGCACGTGGGACAATCTCGCACGCGTCGCCGCTGGCACGCGCGCTGTTTGGCAAGGGTGTCGGCGATGTCGGCGTCGTCGCCGGAGGCGAGGCGGAGATCGTCGAAATCCGGTGATTAACTGTGGTCGGAGGTTTGCGATGTCGGCCTATGTTATTTCCGAAGTTGAGATGCGCGATGCGGCGGGTTTCGAGGCTTATCGCATCATCGCCGCGAAGACGATCGCGCAGTATGGCGGGCGCTATTTAGTCCGCCGCGGCGTCGCAAATTTGATCGAAGGCGGCCCACCACCGAAAACCATAATCGTCGTCGAATTTCCAACGATGGAGCGTTTGCGCGAATGGTACGGCTCGTCGGAATATGCGGAGGCTCTGAAGGTGCGGCAGACGGCGCTGAATCGACGGCTGATCTTCGTTGAGGGCGTTGCGCCAATTTGAGCTGCAATGCGATATCGCGCTGAAAGCGGCGCGTCAGTCGATAGCTTTGCGCATTCAACGCGTTGCGGTGCCGCATTCTTTTCGGAACAAGAGGGTGAAAAATCTGTTTCTTCTGCAGCCGCGCTGATGCGGTTTGAGGAGGAGCCAGATGAAGAAGCTGTTCATGATTGCGGCGGCTGCGTCGCTGGTTGCGACGATGGCCAACGCGCAGACCACCGTCGAGACGACGACCGGAGCTGCGGGCGCGACCATCCGGATCGAGCCGGAATATCGCACCAAGATCAAGAGCTATGTGACCGAGCACAAGATCCGCCCGGTGGAAACACGGGAAAGGATCGTGGTTGGCACCAGGGTGCCGACCGAGGTCGAACTTGAGGCGGTGCCTCCGGATTGGGGTCCGTCAGTGACGAAGTATCGCTACGTCTACTCGAACAACCGCGTGATGCTGGTCGATCCCGCTACCCG
This sequence comes from Bradyrhizobium valentinum, assembly GCF_001440405.1. Classification (GTDB taxonomy): domain Bacteria; phylum Pseudomonadota; class Alphaproteobacteria; order Rhizobiales; family Xanthobacteraceae; genus Bradyrhizobium; species Bradyrhizobium valentinum. The sequence continues at coordinate 13,930 of NZ_LLXX01000029.1, read as the reverse complement.
CACCGTGGTGCATGAAGTCGACTGAGATGCTCTCGCAGCGCCATGCAAAAAGGGGCCGCCAGTCGGGCGGCCCTTTTTCATTTTGCCGGATCACCAGCGACGCCAGCCGCCGTAATACCGCGGACCATAGAACCGCGGACCGCCATAGTAGGCGAATGCCGGGCGAACCACGCGACGGTAGCGAACGACGGGATAATAAGGCTCGCTGTAATAGCCGCCATAGTAGGCCGGCGCATAACCGCCGTAATACCCGCCGTAATACGGATAGCCGCCATAGTATCCGTAGCCCGGACCATAGGCGTACGCGTTCGAGGCCAGTCCGCCAATCACCGCGCCCGCGATCAGTCCGCCAGCCACGGCCGGGAAAAATCCTCCTCCGCGCCAGTGGGCCTCCGCCGGCGACGGTGCCGTTACCGCCGTCAAGCCCAGGACCGCCGCAGCGGCCAGAACTAAAGGTGCTTTCCTCATGGACCACTCCTTTCCGTAATTCAGACGGCCAATACTTTACCTTCGAGCGAAGTTCGCTCTTTCGCAAAAACAGACACTTACTAAACACATTCGAGTGAAGTTCGTTGCCCAAGTGCCGGACTCCAGACCGCTCTGGCGTCAGATTTAACTTTGATGAACGAACGTTCAGGCGACGGCTTCGAATGGAGCCGAATCAATCGAAATCCAGAAAACCTGGCCGGCCGGATATAGGCGGCTGACGGCGCAGCCAGGCCAGATCCGGCACCGGACGGGCCGTCTCCGGATTGGCGCCTAGCAGCGCCTCGATCTCGCGGGCAACCGAAAGCGTCGCGACATCGCCGCCTCGCGGGCCGATGATCTGGATGCCGAACGGCAATCCGGCGCCGTCGCGGCCAGCCGGTATCGCCACGGCCGGGTGTCCGGCATTGGTCACGGCATAGGCCAACGCCAGCCAGTGGAAATAGCTTTTGGTCGGCGCGCCATCGATAGCGGCCGGGTAGAGCTCCGACCAGGGCCGCGGGCTGATCGTGACCGTCGGCGCAATGACAAAATCATGCTCGCCGAAGAATGTCTGCCAGCTCCGGTAAAGCGCGGTCTGCAGCGAGAGCGCACGCGCCACGTCGAGGGCGGAATAGCCTAGTCCTTGGGCGACATTGTCGCTGATATTGGGACCCACCTTGTCCGGATATTTCTCGGCGAGTTCACGGTGACGGCCCAGAAATGCGACAGCGCGCAAGATCCGGAACACCTCGTCAGCGTGGCTGCAATCAGGATGGGTCCACTCGAGGCTGCGGAATGCCGATCCGAACGTCGCGAGCTTCTTCTTGAACGTCTCGGCGATGGCGCGCTCCGTCGGAGCAAATCCGAAATCGCATGTCGCCGCGATGCGCAAGGTGGCGAGATCGGTCCGTGGCGGATCGCGGTAGGTCTCGCGCACGGGCGTTCCGCCGGCGTGAAGGATGGCCGACAGCGGATCGCGCGCGTCGCGATCCAGCATGCAGGAAAGCATAAGGCACGCGTCCGATACATTTCTTGCCATCGGCCCGAGCTGTGAGATCTGCAGCCAGGCCATGTTGCGGCTGTTGCTCGCGATCAACCCGGGCGAGGGGCGGAATCCGACGACCCCGCAAAACGCGGCGGGGTTCCTGACCGACCCCCCGGTATCCGAACCGGTCGCCAGCGGCACCATGCCGGTGGCAAGCGCCACCGCCGATCCGCCGGACGAGCCGGCGGCGGAGCGCTCGGGGTCGAACGGGTTGCCGGTGGCGCCATGAAGCGCATTGCGGGTGTTGCCGCCCGCGCCCCATTCGGGGACGTTGGTCTTGCCGACGACGATGGCGCCCGCGCGCTTGAGCATCGCGACAACAGCTTCATCCTCGGCTGCGACGTTGTCAGCAAACAGCACGCTACCGAAGCTCGTCGGTAGCCCTTTGGCGTCGATCAGGTCCTTGACCCCGAGCGGAAGCCCGTGCAGAGGCCCAAGCACGCCGCCGCGCATGACGGCGGCCTCGCTCTCCTGTGCTGCCGTGCACGCGCGATCGAACGAGCGCGCGATGATCGCATTGACGGAGGGGTCGATCTCCTCGATGCGCCGGATGCAACTGTCCATCAGCTCGACCGGCGAAAGCTTGCGCTCGCCGATCAGCACCCGGGCGGTCACCGCGGACAGATCGCACGGCTCGGTCATCTCACGATTACTCTTCCTTGATCCCGCCCTTGCGGGCCAGTTCCTTCATCTCGGCGGTTTCCCTGGCGATGAATCCCGGCCAGTCCGAATAGCGCTTGAAGCCAGCTTCGTACCCGACTTTCTGGAAGCGCTCGATCACCTGGGGGCTTGCGATCGCCTCTTCCAGCACCGAGGCCAGCCGGTCGCGAATAGCCGGGGGGATTTTCTTGGGCGCCACCACGGTACCCCATGAGACAAGGTCGATATTGGGGTAGCCGAGTTCGGCGAGTGTTGGAACGTCGGGAAGGAACGGCGAGCGTTTGGCCGAGAACACCGCCAGCGGACGAACCGTGCCGGATTCGAGCAGCGGCCTGATCGCGATCACGGTGTCGACGTGGTACTCGATATGCTTGCCCATCAGGTCGTTCATCGCGGGCGCGCTCCCCTTGTAGGGCAGGTGCACCATCTTGACCCCGGCACTCGATTTGAAGAGCTCGCCGGCAAAATGCGAAATGGTCGCCACGCCAAAAGAAGCCAGCGACAGCTTGTCGGGATTAGCCTTGGCCGCAGCGACCAGCGCCGCGACGTCCTTGATCGGATTGTCGCGATGGGTAACCAGCACCATGGCTAGGGTGCCGGTCTGGCCGATCGGCTCGAAATCCCTGGCGCTGTCGTATGGCACGTTCTCCTTCACCGCATGCTGCAAGGTAAAGGTCGAATTCGAGCTGGCGAACAGGGTGTAACCATCGGCAGCCGCGTTGGCGGCCTCCTTGGCCGCGATTGTGGTGCCGCCGCCAGGGCGATTGAGCACAATCACGGGCTTGCCCAGACGCGCCTCTAACTCGCCGGCAATGATGCGCCCGACAACGTCGGAGGCCCCGCCCGGCGGGAAGGGCACGATCAACTGCAGCGGTTTTTCGGGGTAGCCAGCCTGCGCTACTGCGATCGACGCGCAGCCCACCACGCAGGCCGACGCTATCGCGGCCGTCAAAAACATCCGGATCATATCGAAACAGGTCTCCTGTCTTTCGTGTCCCCCGGCAATTCGCGCCGGGGGTTTCGGCGACAGCCATCCCGGATCGATGGGACAGGGTCCCTTGAATCGACCTTCCGATCAACCCTGTTTATTGGGCCGCTACCAGCCCTCCAGCACGATCTTGCCGCGCGACTTGCCGCTTTCCAGCAGCGCATGCGCGCGCTTCAGATTGGCGGCGTTGATGGTGCCGAAAGTTTGGTCGAGCGTGGTGCGCAGCACGCCCTTGTCGAGGAGGTCTGCCACATCGTTGAGCAGATGGTGCTGGGCGATCATGTCCGCCGTCTGGAACGACGAGCGCGTGAACATCGACTCCCAGTGGATCGAAACTGCCTTGCCCTTGAACGCACTAACGGTGAATTCCGGGGGATCGTCGATCAGACCGAACCGGCCTTGCGGGGCGATGAAATCCGCGATCGCCTTGTAATGCTGGTCGGTGAAGGTGAGGCTCGCGACCAGCGCCACCGGCGGCGCCTTCAGCTTCTCGATCTGCTCTTTCATCGGTTTGGAGTGATCGATCACGGCGTGCGCGCCGAGGTCGAGGCACCATTTTTGCGACTCCGGACGCGTGGCGGTGGCGACCACCGTCAGGCCGGTAAGGCGGCGCGCGAGCTGGATCAGGATCGAGCCGACGCCACCGGCGCCGCCGGTAATCAGCAGGGTGCGCGGATCGAGGCTCTTCCCCGGCACGGCGCCGAGCCGGTCGAATAGCAATTCCCATGCGGTGATCGAGGTCAACGGCAGCGCTGCGGCCTGCGCGAACGACAGCGATTTCGGCTTCTTGCCGACGATCCGCTCGTCGACCAGATGAAATTCTGCGTTGGTGCCCTGGCGCAGGATCGAGCCGGCGTAAAACACTTCGTCGCCCGGCTTGAACAGGGTCACGTCGGGGCCGGCGGCATCGACTACACCGGCTGCGTCATAGCCCAGGATTTTGGTCTCGCCCTCGGGCGGGGCGGCGCGCTTGCGGACCTTGTAATCGACCGGGTTGGCGGAGATCGCCTTGACGGCGACTCTGACGTCGCGGCCCTTCGGTTCCGGTTTGGCGGCCTCGAAATCGATCAGCGATTGCGCGTCCTCGATGGGGAGCGATTTTTTGTACCCGACAGCCTTCATGTCCGTGTCTCCTGCGTCGTTTGGAAAGGTCTCTATTTCTGACGCGTTTTCTTCACGCGAACCGGCCCCACTTCGCTTGAAAACGCTTTCGCCGCCTAACTGTCGCGCTGGCATCCATTTGGCAAGTACTGTAAATACGGGGAACTAGTCCCTGTTTGGATACTATTGGGAAAACCTTCAGGAAAACTCATGAAACGGCGAGATTTTACCCGTCGGCCGGGCTGTGCGGTTGAAGCCACGCTCGATCTGATCGACGGCAAGTGGAAGGGCGTGATCCTGTTTCATCTGCAGGCCGGCACCCAGCGCTTCGGGGAGTTGCGGCGGCGGATGCCCGGGATTACCCAGCGCATGCTGACAAAGCAGCTTCGGGCGCTCGAGGACGACAAGCTCGTGGTTCGCAAGGTCTATGCCGAGGTGCCGCCGCGGGTCGAGTACACGCTGTCAGAGATCGGCGAAAGCCTGCGTCCTGTCATCGAGACGCTGCGGGCGTGGGGCGAGGGCCACCAGGAGCGGCTATCCTGTGCGCCGGCGCCAGACGTCGCCAAAGTGCCCGATCGCGCGGCGTAGCTACTGGTATTGGGTACCGCTTTATCTTCTCTCGTTGCCGCCTCGCATCTATATGTGTGGCGCTGAACTCCAGGATTTTCGCATGAATTTGATCCGATCCTTCGCCCTGCTGCTGGCCTCAGTAGTCATGGCAACACCGGCGCTGGCGCAGGACCGGCGCGTGCCGACCTCGGGCGCCGAACTGCGGCTGTCTTACGCGCCGATCGTGCAGCGCGCGCAGCCGGCGGTGGTGAACGTCTACGCCGGTAAAACCGTGCAAACCCGCAATCCGCTGCTGGACGATCCGATTTTTCGTCGTTTCTTTGGCGTGCCCGGGCAGCAGCCCGAACAAATGCAGCGTTCGCTCGGATCGGGTGTGATGGTCGATTCTTCCGGCCTCGTGGTTACCAACAACCACGTCATCGAGGGCGCCGACCAGGTCAAGATCTCGCTTGCCGACAAGCGCGAGTTCGAGGCCGAGATCGTGCTCAAGGATAGCCGCACGGATCTGGCTGTGCTGCGCGTGAAAGACGGAAAAGAGAAATTCGCAACCCTCGACTTCGCCAATTCCGATGAATTGCTGGTCGGCGACGTCGTGCTCGCGATCGGCAACCCCTTCGGCGTCGGCCAGACCGTGACTCACGGCATCGTCTCGGCGCTGGCCCGCACCAAGGTCGGCGTCACCGACTACCAGTTCTTCATCCAGACCGACGCCGCGATCAATCCTGGCAATTCCGGCGGTGCGCTGGTCGACATGACCGGCAAGCTCGTCGGCATCAACACCGCGATCTTCTCGCGCTCCGGCGGCTCGCAGGGCATCGGCTTTGCGATCCCCGCCAATATGGTGCGCGTGGTCGTGGCGTCCGCCAAAAGCGGTGGCAAGGCCGTCAAGCGGCCGTGGCTGGGTGCGAAGCTGCAGGCGGTGACGCCCGAAATTGCAGATACGCTGGGCCTGAAGCTGCCGAACGGCGCTTTGGTCGCCAATGTCGCGCCGAACAGTCCGGCGGCGCGCGCTGGTCTGAAGCCATCGGATTTGATCGTTGCGATCGAAGGGCAGACGATCGACGACCCCAACGCGTTCGATTATCGGTTCGCCACGCGGCAACTCGGCGGCGCGGCGCAGATCGACGTGCAGCGCGCCGGAAAGACCGTCAAGGTCACGGTGCCGCTGGAGACTGCCCCCGACACCAACCGCGATGAAATCGTGCTCACCGCGCGATCGCCGTTCCAGGGCGCCAAGGTCGCCAATATTTCGCCGGCGATTGCCGATGAGTTGCACCTGGATTCCCAGACCGAGGGCGTCGTGGTGATCGACCTCGCCGACGGCGGCACCGCGGCAAGCGTGGGCTTCCAGAAGGGCGACATCATCCTTGCGGTCAACAGCCAGAAGATCAGCAAGACCAGCGACCTCGACAAGGCTTCGAAGGCCGCTTCCAGGCTCTGGCGCATCGTCGTGGTGCGCGGCGGCCAGCAGATCAACGTGACGCTGGGCGGATGAGTCCGAAGCGACCACGCGAGGTAGCCAACCTCTTCGCTGCGGCGGGGATGGAGCAGGATGCGCCGCATCCGCTGCCGGACAGGCTGCGCCCGCGTTCGCTTTCCGACGTCGTCGGCCAGGATCATATCCTCGGGCCCGACGGTGCGCTGACGCGCATGCTGGAGACGCGCTCGCTGGGCTCGCTGGTGTTCTGGGGGCCGCCTGGTACCGGCAAGACCACCGTGGCGCGGCTGTTGGCTGACGCCACCGAACTGCATTTCGAGCAGATTTCAGCGGTGTTTTCCGGCGTCGCCGACCTGAAGAAGGTGTTCGACGCGGCGCGCGCCCGGCGCGAAATGGGCAAGGGCACGCTGTTGTTCGTCGACGAGGTGCATCGTTTCAACCGCGCGCAGCAGGATTCGTTTCTGCCCGTGATGGAAGACGGCACTGTGGTGCTGGTCGGCGCCACCACGGAAAACCCGTCGTTCGAACTCAACGCCGCGCTTCTGTCGCGGGCGCGCGTGCTGGTGTTTCATTCGCTCGATGCTGCCGCGATCGAAAAACTCTTTGTGCATGCCGAGAAGGTCGAGGGGAGGAGGCTGCCGCTCGATGCGGAGGCGCGCGCCGTGCTGGTGCGGATGGCCGATGGCGACGGCCGCGCGGCGCTGACCTTGGCCGAGGAGGTCTGGCGGGCCGCGCGCAAGGACGAAATCTTCAACGCCGCGCAGTTGCAGGAGATCCTGCAGCGACGCGCGCCGATCTACGACAAATCCGCCGACGGGCATTACAACCTGATCTCGGCGCTGCATAAATCGGTGCGCGGCTCCGATCCCGATGCGGCGCTGTATTACCTCGCGCGCATGCTGGACGCCGGCGAGGATCCGCTGTTCCTGGCGCGGCGCGTGGTGCGAATGGCGGTGGAGGATATCGGCCTTGCCGATCCGCAGGCGCTGGTGATCTGCAATGCCGCCAAGGATGCCTTCGATTTTCTTGGGTCTCCCGAGGGCGAACTCGCGATCGCGCAGGCCGTGATCTATCTCGCCACCGCGCCGAAATCGAACGCCGCCTACACGGCCTTCGGTGCTGCGATGCGTACGGCGAAAGAAGGCGGCTCGCTGTTGCCGCCAAAGCATATTCTCAACTCGCCGACCAAGCTGATGAAGTCGGAAGGTTATGGCTCGGGTTACGCATACGACCACGACGCGCCCGACGCCTTCTCCGGGCAGGACTACTTTCCGGAAGCGCTGGGGCGGCAGACCTTCTACGATCCGCCGGACCGCGGGTTCGAGCGCGAAATCCGCAAGCGGCTGGATTACTGGGCGAAGTTGCGCAAGGAACGAGGCCATCGCGAATGAGACGTTCTGGTACCTTTCTCAAACAGACCATTCTGGCTGTCGCCTGCGTGGTGATGCTGGCGCCGCCGCTGCCTGCAGCCGCCGAGACGGTCGAGGTTGCGCCGGGCGTGCAAGTGACGAAGCGGACCTATACTGCGCCGGTTAACGAGCAGCCGTTCTTCGGATTTGCGGCCAGGAGTGCGGAGCAGAAGGCCGAGGATGAGAAGTTTGTAAGCGCCATCATCGGGGCCACCGGGTCGCGCGAAAAGGCGTTCGAGGAAACGACCAAGCGTGCGTGGATAGCGATACAGGGCGGCAAGGTACGGGAAGCCGCGCTCCGGTTTAATCAGGCCTTTCTCGTTTCACCTGAACAGAGCAGCGTCTACCATGGCTTTGCGGTGATCGCTCAAGCTCGCTTCAATGACCTCGATGCCGCCGACGAACTGTTCAGGATCGCGCTCAAGCAGCCCAATCCGGTGAAGGCGCTCAAAGCCGACTATGGCCGCCTGCTCTTGATAGCCAAGCGGCCGCGCGATGCCCAGGCGGTGCTGGACCAGGCGGTCAAGGAGGCCCCGGACTTCGGCGATGCCTGGACCAATCTTGCCTGGGCCAGGTTCCAAAACGGAGATGCGGCGTCGGCCTGCGCCGCGGCGGAGGAGGCCGCCAAAAAGCGTCCCTCCAACAATTCCAGCAGTGATTTGACCGCGGTGAGAAGCGTCGCACAGTGCAAGTAGCTCCTAGGGCGCACCCGACACAGCGCGAGCGGGCGGCCAATTGGGGCGACCCACACGCGGCCGAGCGATCGGCTACTTCCCTGTCTTCACGAAATCCAGGATCTGATCGGTCAGCCGGGTGTCGGCGGTGTTGATCGAATACACCTCCGACATGTGGCTGTGCTGCGACAGCAGGAGCGAGCGGGCGCATCCGCCGGCGCGTTTGCAACTCGCCTCTTTTGCGAGATCAAATTGCAGCACGAAGCCTTCCGGATCAAGTTCAGCGGCGGCTATCATCAGCGGGATATCCGTTGTAGCCAAACCGGACAGCGAGGATCGTTCGGCGTAGCGCGCGGGATCGGCGCCGAAATAGGCGCGCTGGGTATCGGCGAGCGGCGTCGCAGTCAGGTCGTAAATTCCCGAGAGCATGATCGCGCCGGCGAGGCCGCCGCCCTTCACCTTGTGAAATTCGGGATGCGAGACATAGTTTGCGACGTGAACCGCGCCGGCGGAATGTCCCATCAGGTAGATGCGCGCGGGATTGCCGCCGTGCTCGCCGATCTTGTCGGTGATCCACTTGACCGCCGCGGCCATATCCTCGGCACCCGCCGGCCAGGGCGCCTGCGGCGCGAGGCGATAGGCGACGTTGACGCCGATGAAGCCGTTCCTTGCCGCCCACAGCATGATGTTGTCGTAGAACGGGCTGGTCGGTGTGGTCCGCTTGTTGCCGCCGACAAAGGCGCCGGCATGTACATAGATCAGAACCGGCCGGGCCGATGTCACGTTATCCGGTGCAAAGATATCGAGCAGGTTGCGATCGGCAGGGCCGTATTTAACGTCCCGCTCGACCTTGACGCCCTGATACGGCTCTTTTTCCTGCAGCGGCGCGTAGAGCTCCACCGTCTTGGGTGGATCGATGACGCGGCCGAGTTCCAGGAGCTTCCAGGCCAGATCCTCCGGCATCTGCGCCCACGCCGTGCTCGCGACCATTGCCGCCAGCACGATCAAAGCCGGCCTTGATAATTTCATCCGGACTGCCCCACGTTTCTTGGTCGTTTGGCCTAACATGGCCGATCCGGCGCCTGATTTGTACTGAATTCACCGTGACGGTTCGCTGCTTTTGCGCTACCCAACCGCATAACTTTCGGAGCCGCAGCCATCATGAGCCGACGCGTCAAGAGACCTCTCCGGCCCGCGGGCGATCGCCCGAAGGGCGCGCGTCCTTATCGAGGATCGTCAGCCGAGCGGCCGCCGGCACATCGCCCGGGCGGAAAGCCAGCGGCGCGGTTTGCGGCCTCGCCACCCCGTGCTTCAAAGCCTGTTGTCGCCGAGCCGGCGAAGGTCGCACCCGAGCCGCCGCCGCTGCCCACCAAGGTCCAGACCGTCGTCGTCACCGCCGACGAGAGCAACATGCGGGTCGATCGCTTCCTCGAGGCGCGTTTCCCCGGCCTGTCGTTCTCCCATATCCAGCGCATCGTCCGGAAGGGCGAGCTACGCGTCAATGGCAAGCGCGCCGACAGCAAGGACCGCCTGGAAGAAGGCCAGAGCGTTCGCATTCCGCCGCTCAAGCTCGATGCGCCGAAGGGCTCGGGCACGCTCTCGGAAGCCGCAACGAAGACGTTGCACGCGCTGAAGGAGATGACGCTGTTCGAGGACGCCGACGTCATGGTGTTGAACAAGCCTGCGGGGCTCGCCGTGCAGGGCGGCTCCGGCATCACGCGAAATGTCGATCTGATGCTGGAAGTGATGCGCGACGCCAAGGGGCAGAAGCCGCGGCTGGTGCATCGGCTGGATCGGGAAACGTCGGGCTGCCTATTGATTGCAAAAACCCGTTTTGCCGCGACCGCCCTGACCGGGTCGTTCCGTCATCGCTCGGCGCGAAAGATCTACTGGGCGCTGGTGGCGGGCGTGCCGAAGCCCAAGCAGGGCCGCATCTCGACCTATCTCGCCAAGGAGGAGAGCGAAGACGACAGTATCATGCGCGTCGCAAAACACGGCGACGAGGGCGCGAGCCACGCGGTGACCTACTATGCCGTGGTCGAGACCTCGGCGCAGAAGCTCGCCTGGGTGTCGCTGAAGCCGGTCACCGGGCGAACCCATCAATTGCGCGCCCATATGGCGCATATCGACCACGCCATCGTCGGCGACCCCAAATATTTCAACAAGGAGAACTGGGACCTGCCGGGCGGCTTGCAGAACCGGCTGCATCTCCTGGCGCGGCGGCTCGTGATCCCGCATCCGCGCGGCGGCGTGATCGATGTCAGCGCGCCGCTGCCGCCGCATATGCTGCAATCCTGGAATCTGCTCGGGCTTGAGCACGACCGGTTCGATCCGATCGAGAACGCGCCGGAGGAATGACACGGCCCCGCAGGCCGAGCGCAACAACTGTCAAACGGCAGCAGCGTTGATTTGGTATCGCTCCGTCGATTTCACACCGTCATCCGCGAGGCGTCGGCATATGATCTTGAATCGGCTCTGCGTCGCAGTTTTCGGTCTATCGCTTGTCTCTGCCTGTTCGAGCCTCACAGCCAACGCCCAGACGCTCGCGCTCGTGGGCGGCAGCGTCTACGCTTCGCCCGACGCCGCGCCGCTTTCGGATGCCGTGGTTCTCACCGCGAACGGCGTCATTACCGCGGTCGGAAGCCGCAGCGAACTGCAAATCCCCAGCGACGCGCAGGTCATTGATTGCGCCGGCAAGACCGTGGTCGCCGGCTTCTGGAACAGCCACGTCCATTTCTCGCAGGCCGTGTGGAAGAACGCAGGCGCCGCGCCCGCCGCGCCGCTGGCCGAGCACATGCAGGCGATGCTGACACGGTGGGGCTTCACCACCGTATGGGACCTCGGGTCCGACGGGCGCGATACTTTGCCGTTGCGCCGTCGCGTCGATTCCGGCGAAGTGCCGGGCCCGGCCATCCATACCGCTGGCAGCATCTTTCCCAAGGACGGTCATCCCGCCTATCTGCCCGCCGAGATCAAGCTACCCGAAGCTTCCGCGCCGGAAGAAGCCGCGCAATTGGCGCGCACCTATATGGGCTTCGGCCTCGACGGCGTGAAACTGTTCACCGGCTCCTTCAAGGGCACCGGCAAGCCGGTCGTGAACATGGACCCGGGCATCGCCAAGGCGGCTGTCGATGTGGCGCATGCTGCGGGCAAGCCGGTGTTCGCCCATCCGCAAAACATGGCGGGCGTGGACGCCGTGATCGCGGCCGGCGTCGACATCATGGCTCACACGGTGCCCGGCGAACCGGTCTATTCGCCCGAGCAGATCGCGCGCTTCAAGCAGCAGGGCATTGCGCTGGTTCCGACGCTGTCGCTGTTTGCAAAGCTTCCTGTCGCGCCCGATATCGCTACGCGCCTCGTTGCGACGACCGTCGCTCAGGTCAAGGCGTTCTCCGACAATGGGGGGCCGGTCCTGTTCGGCACCGATGTCGGCTTCACCATCTATTACGACACGACGCTCGAATATGAGCTGATGCATCGCGCGCTGTCGGCGCGCCAGATCCTCGCGTCGCTGACGACCAACCCCGCGCAATATTTCAAGGCCGCGAAGAAAGGCCGGGTCGAGAACGGGTTTGACGCCGACGTCGTGGTGCTCGACGGCGATCCCATCGCCGACGTCACCAACCTCGCCAAGGTCGCCTACACGATCCGGGCGGGCAAGGTGATCTATCAAAAACCCTGACGCCGGCGGCAGTTCGTAGGATGGGTGGAGCGAAGCGATACCCATCATCGCAATCATGACCGCGATGGGTTTCGCTTCGCTCTACCCATCCTACATTCAAGCTTCTCTCTCTGTTATGCTGGGGAAGCGGAACCCGGCATGAACCCGGCGAGACGGCCACGCTGGCCAGCACAACCAGAATGGCAAGTCGTGGCCGCAACGTCCTCATCGGCTTTATTTGCACCCCCCGATATCGTATTGTCAGGCCTCGATTATCACCGACCACCGGAAGCCGCATGCGCGAACTATTCGATGAAGTCGCCGGACATTCTCCGCTCGATCCGGAGGAGGCGGTGCGACGCGCCACGCGCGTTCCCCAACGTAAGCGGTTCTACAAGGAGGCCGGCATCGCGCCAGCCGATGGCGGGCTTGCCGTTACGCTTGACGGCAAGCCGATCCGCACGCCTTCCGGCCGTCAGGTCGTTGCGCCCACCAGCGGGCTCGCCCAGAAGATCGCTGCCGAATGGAACGCGCAAGGCGAGACCATTGATCCCCTGACCATGCCGCTGACGCGCTTTGCCAACAGCGTCGCTGAGGTCACCGATCGCGTCGATGCCGTGGCCGAGGACGTCGCAAAATATCTCGGTTCCGATCTGCTGTTCTATCGTGCCGGCCATCCCGAGGCGCTGGTCGCCCGGGAAGCCGCGCATTGGGACCCCGTGCTGTCCTGGGCTGCAAACGACCTTGGCGCTCATTTCATCCTGTCGGAGGGGATCGTTCACATCACCCAGCCCGAGCAGGCAATCAAGGCAGCCCGCGACATATTCCCATCCGACCCCTGGTCCGTGGCCGCACTGCATGTGGTGACGACGCTCACGGGCTCGGCGCTGCTGGCGCTGGCGCTGCTGCACGGTGTCCGCGATCCCGATCAGGTCTGGACCGCCGCCCATGTCGATGAGGACTGGAACGCCGAAAAATGGGGCGTGGACGAGGAGGTGGCGGCCCGCCGGGCGGCCCGGCTGGTCGATTTTAAGGCCGCGGTGAGCATTTTGGCCGCTCTGAAGGCCTGAGCGGCCGCCGTCGGTTAAGCAGAGGTTTACGACGCCGGGTTAGCCTCTAGCCTGGCCGAGACCCTAGGACATGGCGACTTCGATCAATCCCGTTCTGCCGGTGCTATCAGCCCAAGAGGTTGGCGGCATCGCGCCCGAACTCGTGCTGCAGCCGGGCAGCGTGGTCAACGCACAGGTCCTGAAAGTGCTCTCCGCCGATCTGGTGCGGATTGCAATCGCCAGCCTGTCGATCGACGTGGCCACTGAAATTCCGCTGCAGCAAGGCCAGAACCTGCAGCTTGCGGTGTCACAGACCAAAGACGGCATTCGCCTCGCCGTGGTCGGGCAGGGCGGCGATGCCGCCGGCGCCGCGGCCGATGCCGTGACGCTTTCACCCGATGCGCTGGCCGATGCCGCCGCCAACCGTCCGACCATCGTGGTACCGAAGAACGTGCTGACGCCGCTGGAGCGCGCAGCCGTCTCCGCGGCGGCGCAGGCCGCGGTGACCGAACAGGACAGCCTGGCGCCGTTGTTTGCCAATCTCGGCGTGGCGGTGTCGTCCAGCAACCTGCCGCCAAAATTGCAGGCGGCGATTGCGCAGGTGCTGGCGCAACAGACCAGTCTCGATCAGAGCCTCGACGGCGGCGACATCAAGACGGCGTTCCAGAAATCCGGAATCTTCCTCGAAGCGTCGCTGGCGACAGGTTCGCTCCCCACGAGCGGCGTTCCCGACCTCAAGGCCGCGCTGATCGTGCTTCGCCAGACGCTGCAGTCGGCGCTTGGCGTCAATTCGACGGCCGCGACCCCGGCGGCACCGGCCGGGGCACAGCAAGCCGCGTCGCCGCAGGCCGCCGCGACCCTCGCGCC
>NZ_LLXX01000028.1:12125-50281 GCF_001440405.1 Bradyrhizobium valentinum | reverse complement strand
GGGTGCTCGCAAACTCAGCTTACCCCTGACCACCTGCCACCCCATAGGATCTACGAAGCTTACGCCGCCAAATCCGCAACCACGGCGTCCAATACCGGAAAGCCATCCTTTGTCACGCGCAGCCTGCCGTCGGCGTCGACGGTGATCGCGCCTTCCTCGCGCAAGACGGCGATCCGGCCCGGATCGAGCGCGCGGCCTGATAGCGCGGCATAGCGTTTGGGGTCGATACCTTCGGACAGGCGCAATCCCATCAGCAGGAATTCATCGGCGCGTTCTTCGCTGTTGAGCGAATCGTCGGTCACGACGCCGTGGCCGTTGGCCTCGACACGCATCAGCCAGGCCTCGGGGCGCTTCTCGGTCGCGATAGCGTGTCTCGCACCGTCAATATCCAGCCGCCCATGCGCGCCCGGGCCGATGCCGGCATATTCGTCGCCGCGCCAGTAGACGAGATTGTGCTGGCACTCCGCGCCTCTCCGCGCGTGGTTTGAAATTTCGTAGGCCGGCAAGCCATGCTGTGCGCAGACCTCCTGCGTCACGTCATAAAGCGTACGCGCCAGCGCCTCGTCCGGCGTCTTCAGTTTGCCCGCGGCATGCAGGCCGAAGAACGGCGTGCCTTCCTCGATGGTGAGCTGGTAGAGCGAGAGATGCTCGGCGGCTTCCGAGATCGCGAGCTTCAATTCGTCCGCCCACATCTGCGGCGTCTGGTCGGGGCGGGCGTAGATCAGGTCGAACGAGTAGCGGTCGAACGCGGTGCGCGCGATCGCGATCGCGTCCAGCGCTTCGCGCGCGCTGTGCAATCGTCCGAGTGCTTTCAGCGAGGCGTCGTCGAGCGCCTGCACGCCGAGCGAGACGCGGTTGACGCCGGCGCTACGATAGCCGCGAAACCGCGTCGCTTCCACGCTGGTCGGATTGGCCTCCAGCGTGACCTCGACATTGTCGGCGACGCGCCAGTGTTTTCCGATCGCGTCCAAGATCGCGCCGACGGTGTGCGGCTGCATCAGCGACGGCGTGCCGCCGCCGAGAAAGATCGACGTGACGGTCCGTCCCGGGGCGCGCGCCGCGGTGGTTTCGATCTCACGCGCAAAGGCGCGCGCAAAGCGTTCCTCGTCGATCGGCGCGTGGCGGACGTGGCTGTTGAAATCGCAATACGGGCATTTCGACAGGCAGAACGGCCAGTGCACGTAAACGCCGAAGGCGGCTCGCTTCGGGTAGTGGCGTTCGGCGCTAGCCAAGGCAGATCTCCGCCAGTTTGACGAAGGCGCGGGCGCGGTGCGACAGGCCGAGGCCGAGCGGGGGCAGGCCGTGCTTCTCGATCGAGGTCATCTCGCCAAAGGTCCGCGTGTGCCCATCGGGCTGGAAAGCAGGATCATAGCCGAAACCGGCGGTGCCGCGCGGCGGCCAGACCAAAGTTCCATCGGTGCGCGCCTCGACCTCCTCGATATGGCCGTCCGGCCACGCGACGCACAGCGCGGAAACGAAATGCGCACCGCGCTTGTCAGGCGTCGTTGCGCCGCGCTCCTGCAGCAGGCGCTCGATCCGGGTCATCGCTGCGGTGAAATCCTTGCCCTCGCCGGCCCAGCGTGCCGAGTAGATCCCGGGCGCGCCGTCCAGCGCATCGACCACAAGGCCGGAATCGTCTGCAAAGGCTGGAAGCTGCGCCGCTCTCGCCGCCGCAATCGCCTTGATCGCCGCATTGGCACGAAACGTTTCGCCGGTTTCCTCGGGTTCGCCGAGGCCCAGGTCGCCCGCGGAAACAGCCTCGACGCCATGCGGCGCCAGCAGTTCCCGCATCTCGGCAAGCTTGCCGGGATTATGGGTCGCGATCACGAGCCGGCCAGTGATTCGACGGTGCATGATCGATCAGACTACGCGACGGCCATCTTCTGCAAGTCCACCAGGCGCGCGACACCCTTGCGCGCCAGTTCCATCAGCGCCAGGAACTCGTCTTGCGAAAACGGTGTCTTCTCGGCGGTGCCCTGCACCTCGATGATGCGGCCGTCGCCGGTCATGACGAAATTGGCGTCTGTCTCGGCCTCGGAATCCTCGGCATAGTCGAGGTCGAGCACCGGCGTGCCCTGATAGATGCCGCAGGAGATCGCGGCGACATTGTCGCGCAGCACGTTGGTCTTCAGCATGTTGCGGTTCTTCATCCACGAGATGCAGTCGGCCAGCGCCACCCAGGCGCCAGTGATCGAGGCCGTGCGGGTGCCGCCGTCGGCCTGGATCACATCGCAGTCGACCGTGATCTGGCGTTCGCCGAGCGCTTCGAGATCGACGGCTGCGCGCAAGGAGCGGCCGATCAGCCGCTGGATTTCGACGGTGCGGCCGCCCTGCTTGCCGGACGCGGCCTCGCGGCGGGTGCGCTCCAGGGTGGCGCGCGGCAGCATGCCATATTCGGCGGTGACCCAGCCGCGGCCCTGGCCCTTCAACCAGGGCGGCAGCCGCTCCTCCAGCGTGGCGGTGACCAGCACATGGGTGTCGCCGAACTTCACCATGCAGGAACCTTCGGCGTACTTGACGACACCGCGTTCCAGAGACACGGGGCGCAGCTCATCGGGCGCACGGCGGCTTGGCCGCATGGGAAATCCTTTCGAAAATCGAGCGAAAACGCGTTTGCGGTGCTTGTAGGTGGGGGCGTGCGTAGCGGCAAGGGTTTTTGGCCCCGATTTCGTGATGTTTTGATGCGGTTTCCTCGCTCGAAAACACCATGAAGAAAGGGACGCTTGTCATCGCCCCGCCGGAACGACAAATTAGGGGTATCAGGGAGTTAACAGTGGCCCACCACGATCCGATTGGCCTGATCGCGCCGCCTGCCGGGCTTGCCCAGCTTAACGAGCGCTCGCGCGACATTTTTCGTCAAATCGTCGAGAGCTATCTCGCGACGGGCGAGCCGGTCGGCTCGCGCAACGTCTCGCGCCTGATCGCGATGCCGCTGTCGCCGGCTTCGGTTCGCAACGTGATGTCGGACCTCGAAGCGCTCGGCCTGATCTACGCGCCGCATACCTCGGCAGGCCGCCTTCCCACCGAACTCGGCCTGCGCTTCTTCGTCGATGCCCTGATGCAGGTCGGCGACCTCACCGAACCCGAGCGGGAATCGATCCAGAACCAGCTTGCGTCTGTCGGTCGCGCACAATCGGTTGAGGCCGCGCTCGGCGAAGCCCTGACGCGGCTGTCCGGACTGACCCGGGCGGCTGCCGTGGTGCTGACCGCCAAATCCAATTCGCGGTTGAAGCACATCGAATTCGTGCGCCTGGAGCCGGAGCGCGCGCTGGTGGTGCTGGTCGGCGAAGACGGACAGGTCGAAAACCGTGTGCTGACGCTGCCGCCCGGCGTTCCCTCTTCCGCGCTGACCGAAGCGACCAATTTCCTCAATGCGCGGATTCGCGGCCGCACGCTCGCCGAAGCGCGGCTCGAACTCGAGACCGCGCTGGCGCAGAGCCGCGTCGAACTCGATCAACTGACGCAGAAAGTGATTGCGGCCGGCATCGCAAGCTGGTCCGGCGGCGAAAACGAGGACCGGCAATTGATCGTGCGCGGCCACGCCAACCTGCTCGAAGATCTGCACGCGCTGGAAGATCTCGAACGCGTCAAGTCGCTGTTCGACGATCTCGAAACCAAGCGCGGCGTGATCGATCTGTTGGGCCGGGCGGAGCGCGCCGAAGGCGTGCGGATTTTCATCGGATCGGAGAACAAGCTGTTTTCGCTGTCCGGTTCTTCCACCATCATCGCGCCCTACAGCGACGCATCGGGCCGCATCGTCGGCGTTCTCGGCGTGATCGGGCCGACGCGGCTGAACTACGCCCGGGTGATTCCGACGGTGGATTACGCTGCCCGGATCGTCAGCCGGATGCTGGGCGGCTAACCGGCCCCAAATTGACCCCAATCCGGTGTGGTTGCGCTTGATTTTCGGCCATTAAAGCACGATATCCCGCCTAACAAATCCCCATCCAACCAGATGCGTTTTTTGAGAAGGCAGTCTTATGACCGATCCCAAGCGGCCGAGTGACGACGCGGAAAATCCGGCCCAGACCGGCGAGCCCGTGGTCTCAAAACCGTACATCATGCCCGACGATCCCGAGGAAGGATCGAATGAGGCACTGACCAAGGAACTGGCCGAAGCGCGCGACAAGGTGCTGCGCACGCTGGCGGAAATGGAAAACCTGCGCCAGCGCACAAGGCGCGAGGTTGCCGACTCCAAGATGTACGGCATCACCGGCTTTGCGCGCGACATTCTGGAGATCGCCGACAATCTGCAGCGCGCGCTGGACGCGATTCCCGCCGAGGCCAGGGAGACCGCCGATCCGGGCATCAAGGCCTTCATCGAAGGCGTCGAGCTGACCGAGCGCTCGCTGCTCAACACGCTGGAGAAGAACGGCGTCAGGAAGTTCGATCCGTCGGGCGAGAAGTTCGATCCCAACTTCCAGCAGGCGATGTACGAAGTGCCCGATCCGTCCGTTCCATCGGGGACAGTGGTCCAGGTCGTGCAGGCCGGCTTCATGATCGGCGAGCGCGTGCTGCGCCCGGCGCTGGTCGGCGTCTCCAAGGGCGGCGCCAAGGCCGCGCCGGCCAACAACGAACCGAACAGCGCGGCGTGAGCGATAGACCCTCATGGTGAGGAGGCGCGTCAGCGCCGTCTCGAACCATGAAGGCCCCGCTGCTGCACCTCGGCCTTCATCCTTCGAGACGCGCGTTCCGCGCTCCTCAGGATGAGGGTCTTAAGAGGCATATTTGCCACGCCAAGCCGCGATATCGTCGACTGCACTTGAGCTGGTGGAGCCTTCCAGTGGTTTCTCGGTCGTCTTTGGCCAGTAGGTGCCAAAACTCCAGAGATTGCCTTCCGGATCCCGGCAGGCAAAGTCACGACTGCCATAATTGGTGTTGTGCAACTCCATCTCGATTTTGGCGCCCGACGCCTTGACCCTGGCGTGCAGGGCGTCCGGATCGTCGACCGCGACGTAGAGCGAATCCGTCCGACGGCCGCCGATATCGCCGACAAGCTTGCCGTATTCGTCGTCGCCGCACTGGCCGAGCATCAGCAGCGAGGAGCCGTAGGCGAGTTCGGCATGCTGCACCGCGCCTTCCTTGCGGTAGGTGACATACTCGGTGAAACCAACCACGTCCTTCAGCCAGCGGATCATGGTCTCGGCATCGCGACAGCGCATCGTCGGATAGAGGCGCGGCGCTTCGATCTTGCTTTGCTCGGTCACGGAAAAACTCCCTGCTGATCGCTGTTGCGCCAGTATGCGACGGACGCGTCAGCTCGGGCTTGAAGATTTGTTACCGGAACGAGCTATTTTTCGAAAAGCCGGTACCCGTTTTTCCGGATCAAGCTCTAGGCGTCCAGCGCGTCGAGCGGTCGCGTCAGGCGGCTATCATTCAGCGCAAGGCGCCGGGCCCACGCCGTCGGCGTTTCGCCGGCCAAGGCAGAAAATTCGCGGACGAGATGCGCCTGGTCGGCATAACCGCTTTCGGCCGCAATGGCAGCCCAGCCGCTTGCGGTTTCCGTCCGCGCGAGCCGGCAGGCTTCACGAAAGCGCAACATGCGGGCGATCGGCTTCGGCGCGAGACCGAGTTCGGATCGGAAACGATCCACGAAGTGCTTGCGGCTCCAGCCAATCTCACTTGCGAGCGCGGCGATCCGCGCGCCGCCCGCGCTGCGTGCCAGCCGGCGATAGGCGAATTCGATCTCGGGCGAGGGCAAATGGCTGTCGCGGCCTGCTACAAAATCCTCGACCAGATCAAAGCGGTCCTGCCAGCGGGGTGTCGCGCCAAGCCGCTCGCGCAGTTGCCGGCTCTCGCGACCAAGCACGTCGCCGATGTCGACCATGCGCGCGGCGAGATCGACGACGGCGCCGCCGAAGAAGCGGTAGGCGCCGAGCGGCGTGAAATCCACCTGCACGCATTCGGCGCCGCCGTCGGATTCGATATGAACAGGCCCGGCATAAAGCCCGGCGGCGAAACTCGGCTGCCGGTCCGCCAAGTCGGGCGCGCGCCCGAGCGCGATCAGGAACGGCGTGCCGAAGCTGATGATCAGCGGCACCACCAAACCTGCGGTTTCGCGCTGGAAAAACCGGCCGCGCGCCGTTTCGCGATACCCGGTCATGCCCGAGATCAGGCCTGCCGTGCGCTGCGACGGCGCGCGACGGATCATCTCAAACGCGAACGGTGCCGCCGGACCGGGCATTCCTGGCCTCCGAAGACGACGCGCGTTATGCCGCGATGTCGCTCGACTGGATGCGCTTGACGCCGGCTTTGGTCATGTCTGCCCAGGCTTTTGCAAGCGAGCCCTGCGTGTCGATGCCGCGGCAGGCGTCTTCGATCACATAGGTTTCAAAGCCTGCCTTGCGCGCGTCGAGCGCGCTCCATGCCACGCAGAAGTCGGTGGCGAGCCCCGCCAGGAACAGGCGCTTCACCTTGCGCGCCTTCAGGTAGGCGGCGAGCCCTGTGGTCGTCTTGCCATCGGCCTCGGTGAAGGCCGAATAGCTGTCGACCTCCTTGTTAAAGCC
Source organism: Bradyrhizobium valentinum (assembly GCF_001440405.1). Classification (GTDB taxonomy): domain Bacteria; phylum Pseudomonadota; class Alphaproteobacteria; order Rhizobiales; family Xanthobacteraceae; genus Bradyrhizobium; species Bradyrhizobium valentinum. Next base: position 43,775 of record NZ_LLXX01000028.1, on the reverse strand, counting down.
CTTGCGGATGATGAGCCCGGCCTGCGGGAGCGAGAGATCTTTAGACAGTGCCGCGCCCTCGGTGCCCTGCACGCAGTGCTCGGGCCACAGCACCTGCTTGCCGTAGGGCAGGCTGACGGTTTCGAACGGCTTCTTGCCGGAATGCGATGTCGCGAACGAGACATGACCCGGCGTGTGCCAGTCCTGCGTCAGCACGACATTGGCAAAGCCCTTGGCGATGCCGTTGATGATCGGAATGACCTGGTCGCCGTCCTTGACCGCGAGGCTGCCGCCGGGAAGGAAACAGTTTTGCACGTCGATGATAAGCAGCGCCGAAGCGTTATCCGGCTTGATCGGTGCGGCCATGAGCGCTCCTGGTGCGAGGGCAGCGACCGACGTCGCGCCGAGACCTGTCAGAACCAGCCTACGAGAAAGCATAGCGCATCTCCCCTGATGTGTACCCGGGGGAGGCTAGTTCCATTTGTGTACAAAACGAAAGCCCGAAATCACGGCGCGCCGGACTATCCGGTAATCAGGTTCGCGGATGAATTCCGTCGCGGACCGCTCGGAAGCGCGGGAAGGCCTTGGTCCATTCCTCGCGCGGTGAAGAGCCGATGATGCGCATCGAGGTCTGCGAGCCAAACCGCAGCCATTGCACGATGGTGACGGGCGTATTGTCCTTGCCGCTGGTGGCATCGATGCGCGTCTCGTAGCCGGGCTGGCCATCGATGCGGACCGGCTCGGACATCGTGATCCGCCCGTCGCGCACGCCGGGAATCGTGGTCGCAATCTGCTGGGCAAAGCGGCCGCGATCGTCGGGCGAGGCCGCGGTCGAGCCGATCAGGCCGATGATCATGAAGGGCGCGATCTCAAAACCTTTCTTTTCGTCGCTGTCGGAGAGAATGAGGGCCGCGCCCGGCGCCAGCGTGCGGATGTTCTTGAAGCTCGAGAGCTCGCCGATCTTGAACGGCATCAGCCCGAGCTGCTCCTCGACCGGAACCTCGGTGCGGATCACAGCGGAAGCAAACATCTGGCGCACGGCGTCGTCGGTGTAGATCTTCGAGGCGTTCTCCGGCACCTGCACGGCAACATAGCCGGAGAAGGTGGGGCCGGGCAGGATCATCGAATAGCGGCGCACATTGGTGGTGCCGTCCTTGCCGTTCTCGACGGTGTAGTAGGCGAGCCCCGCCGCGGTCTCAATGCTCTCCGGCTTGATGCCGCCGGTGCCGCCCGGGTTAGCCTTGAAGGCGTTGGCGACCTCGCCATAGGCCTCGGCGGGCAGATCGGTGACCAGCACCTTGACGCCCTTGTCCTCGGTCTCAAAGCCTATGAACGTTCTGGCCTTGTTGAGGCCGACCAGCGGCGTCATGCCGACCCTGGCGCCGGGCGGGAAGACCGGGTCGGCGGCGAACGCGGAAGCGGCAAAGGCAGAAGATATGGCGGCAACGATCAGGGCAACCGCAGCGAAGTATCGAATGGGCGTCATGGAGGATCTACCGGGTTTGCATGGAGGCCGTTCATGGTCGGACGGTGCCAATGGAATCTTGTAGCGGAATCTTGGGCCTCGGGGCACGACAGGGTCGTTCCAGTCGGCCCGCTTTTAGCGGTTTTGATGTCCCTGCAACAGGGCAGGGCAGGCGTCCGTTCCACCGTTACGATCCGATATGGCTGCTTTTTTGCAGGATTCTGCCCGGTATCCGGGCTCTTTTTGAGGCGCTTCCAGCGGCCAAATACCGCGTCCCCGCCCGCGGCGGCGGGGCCCTCGCGGTGGGATGATGCCGCATCGCTGCGCAACGTTTCGGCGGCGCGAGCGCTCAGCGGCCTTGCAGATTTCTTAACGCCGCTTGAGGCACTGATGCGCCCCCGCCCCGGGCTGACACAATCTTTCAAACGTCAGCCTTTTCAGGCCCTAACGTTACGTTCGGTCCTTGCAGGCCCGACCCCCCCTCCTATATGAGGCTCACCGTCGCAATATCGCGAGTATTTGAACGTTGGGGGTTCGGTTAGGTGCGCCGTCCAGGGCCCAGCCAACCTGCCGCAAAAAGAAGGATATGAGGACCATGGGAAAGGTCATTGGGATCGATCTCGGCACCACGAATTCGTGCGTCGCCGTAATGGATGGCAAGACTGCAAGAGTCATCGAGAATGCGGAAGGCATGCGGACGACGCCTTCGATCGTTGCCGTCACCGATGACGGCGAGCGCCTCGTCGGCCAGCCTGCCAAGCGTCAGGCGGTGACCAATCCCGAGCGTACGTTCTTCGCGGTGAAGCGCCTGATCGGCCGCCGCTATGACGACCCGATGGTCGAGAAGGACAAGAAGCTCGTCTCCTACAAGATCGTCAAGGCATCGAACGGCGACGCCTGGGTCGAAGCCGACAGCAAGACCTATTCGCCCTCGCAGGTCTCCGCTTTCATCCTGCAAAAGATGAAAGAGACCGCGGAAGCCCATCTTGGCCAGAAGGTCGAGCAGGCGGTCATCACAGTTCCCGCTTACTTCAATGACGCGCAGCGCCAGGCCACCAAGGATGCCGGCAAGATCGCCGGTCTGGAAGTGTTGCGCATCATCAACGAGCCGACCGCGGCGGCGCTCGCCTATGGTCTCGACAAGACGAAGACAGGCACCATCGCGGTCTATGACCTCGGCGGCGGCACCTTCGATATCTCGATCCTGGAGATCGGCGATGGCGTATTCGAAGTGAAGTCCACCAACGGTGACACCTTCCTCGGTGGTGAAGACTTCGACATGCGGCTCGTCGGCTATCTCGCCGATGAATTCCAGAAGGAGCAGGGCATCAACCTGCGAAGCGACAAGCTTGCCTTGCAGCGCCTGAAAGAGGCCGCCGAAAAAGCCAAGATCGAGTTGTCCTCGACCACGCAGACCGAAATCAACCTGCCCTTCATCACGGCGGACCAGACCGGGCCGAAGCATCTGACGATGAAGCTGACGCGCGCCAAGTTCGAGGCCCTCGTCGACGATCTCGTCCAGAAGACCATCGAGCCTTGCCGCAAGGCGCTGAAGGATGCGGGCCTCACTGCCGCCGAAATCGGCGAAGTGGTGCTGGTCGGCGGCATGACCCGCATGCCGAAGGTCCAGGAAGTCGTGAAGCAGTTGTTCGGCAAGGAGCCACACAAGGGCGTCAACCCGGACGAAGTCGTCGCCATCGGTGCGGCAATTCAGGCCGGCGTGCTGCAGGGCGACGTCAAGGACGTGCTGCTGCTCGACGTGACCCCGCTTTCGCTCGGCATCGAGACGCTGGGCGGTGTGTTCACCCGCATCATCGACCGCAACACCACGATCCCCACTAAGAAGAGCCAGGTGTTTTCGACGGCCGAGGACAACCAGAACGCCGTCACCATCCGCGTCTTCCAGGGCGAGCGTGAAATGGCGGCCGACAACAAGGTACTCGGCCAGTTCGACCTGATGGGCATCCCGCCGGCGCCGCGCGGCATGCCGCAGATCGAGGTTACCTTCGACATCGACGCCAACGGCATTGTCAACGTGTCGGCAAGGGACAAGGCCACCGGCAAGGAGCAGCAGATCCGGATTCAGGCATCCGGCGGCCTGTCGGAGGCGGACATCCAGAAGATGGTCAAGGACGCCGAGGCCCATGCCGCGGAAGACAAGAAGCGCCGCGAAGCGGTCGACGCCAAGAACCATGCCGATGCGCTGGTGCATTCCACCGAGAAGGCGCTGGCCGAGCACGGCTCGAAGGTCGAGGACACCGAGCGCCGCGCCATCGAGGATGCCGTCAGCGACCTGAAGGAAGCGCTGAAGGGCGACGATGCCGATGCCATCAAGGCCAAGACCAACACGCTGGCGCAGGCTTCGATGAAGCTCGGCGAGGCCATGTACAAGCAGCAGGCCGAGGCGGACGCCAAGAAGGATGCCGCCAAGGATGACGTGGTCGATGCGGAGTTCACCGAGGTCGACGACGACAAGAACAACAAGAAGTCAGCATAAGCGGGCTTTCGGTCATGACCCTCATCCAAAAGAGCGCGCGGCTTGCGTTCGATGGGTGGGGGTCATTTTTCTTTAAGTTGAAGGCTGCATCCTTGGTGCGCGCCTTCGGCGTGAAGTTCGGGCGGGTCTGACTGATGTCCACCAAGCGCTGTTACTACGAAACCCTCGAAGTCGATCGGAACGCAGACGAGTCCAAGCTCAAGTCGGCCTTCCGCAAGCTGGCGATGAAATGGCATCCGGACAAGAATCCGGGCGACGCCACCAGCGAAATGAAGTTCAAGGAAATCAACGAAGCCTACGAGGTCCTGAAAGACGGCGAGAAGCGCGCCGCCTATGACCGCTACGGCCATGCCGCGTTCGAGCAGGGCATGGGCGGCGGCGGTCCCGGTTTCGGCGCCGGCTTCGCCTCGTCATTCTCCGATATTTTCGAAGACCTGTTCGGCATGGCTGGGCAGCGGCGCAGCGGCGGACGCGAGCGCGGCGCTGACCTGCGCTACAATATGGAAATCACGCTGGAGGAAGCCTTCCAGGGCAAGACCGCGCAGATCGAGATTCCGGTCTCGGTCACCTGCGAACCCTGTTCGGGCACCGGCGCCAAGGCCGGCACCAAGCCGAAGACCTGCTCGATGTGCGGCGGCGCCGGCCGCGTGCGTCAGGCTCAGGGCTTCTTCACGCTGGAGCGGACCTGCCCCGGCTGCCAGGGCCGCGGCCAGATGATCGAGGACGCCTGCCCGAACTGCTCAGGCTCGGGTCGGGTGACGCGCGACCGCACGCTGTCGGTCAATATCCCCCAGGGCGTCGAGGACGGCACCCGCATCCGCCTTGCCGGCGAAGGCGAGGCCGGCGTCCGCGGCGGGCCGCCCGGCGATCTCTATATTTTCCTGTCGCTGGCCACCCACGAGTTCTTCCAGCGCGACGGCGCCGATCTGCATTGCCGGGTTCCGATCTCGATGGTCGCGGCCGCGCTCGGCGGCGAATTCGAGGTTCCGACCATCGACAAGGGCAAGACCAAGGTGAAAGTGCCGGCCGGGACACAGTCCGGCCGCCGTTTCCGCATTGCGTCAAAGGGCATGCCGGTGCTCCGCTCGCGCCAGACCGGCGACATGTACGTCCAGGTCATGGTCGAAACGCCGCAGAATCTGACCAAGAAGCAGCAGGAACTGCTCGCCGAGTTCGAAAAATTGTCGTCCGGCGCCACCCAGCCGGAAGCGGCGGGCTTCTTCACCAAGGTCAAGGACTTCTTCGGCAGCCGCGCGGGCTCCTGACCGGCGCGAACGCGAGCTGGGCGAAGTGCAGTTCTCGCGCCGCAGTCATGATTCATTCAGCTTGCACAGGATCTTATCGCCGGATCGCGGGCACTTTGGCGGACCTAGCGCGTTACCGTTTGGCTTGACCGTACCCCCGTCGACCTATACGTGTTTATGACTGTTTTCTGACATCCCCTGCTTTGTTGCGGGGCCCCGCCTGGTAGCGACATGCCTTTGCAATCGTCCGTGCGTGCGTTGAAGAAGCCTCGTCTCGATGATGAGGTCCGCTTCCTTCGTTCATGGATTGAAAAGCCGCTGCACATGGGTGCGGTGATGCCGTCGAGCAAGCTGCTTGCCCGGACCATGGCGGAATATGTCGACGTCGAAGCACAAGGACCGGTCGTCGAACTTGGGCCCGGGACCGGTGCGATCACCAATGCATTGATCGAACACGGCGTCGATCAAAAGCGGCTCGTGCTGGTCGAATATAATCCGGGCTTCTGCGCACTGCTCCGCGACCGTTATCCGCAGGCCAAGGTAGTGCAGGGCGACGCCTACGCGCTACGCTCCTCGCTCAAGGACGTGCTGGACGCGCCGGCGTCCGCTGTGGTCTCCGGCCTGCCGCTGGTCACCAAACCGATGCTGACGCGGCTGAAGCTGATCCGCGACGCCTTCATGGCGCTGGCGCCGGGCGCGCCTTTCGTGCAGTTCACCTATTCGGTGGCGCCGCCGATCCCGAAATCGCTGCCGGGCGTGTCCACAGAAGCTTCCGAGCGGATCTGGATGAACCTTCCGCCCGCCCGGGTCTGGGTGTATCGCAAGGGCTGATACCGCGTATTCCGCAAAAGTGGGCACCGGTTTTGCGAATAGAATACGCGCAACTTATCAGTTAAGAGCATTTTCGTAGAAGATGCTCGCCACGTATTCGCGTGGCAAGTCTGTCCCGAATACGAACTCAATATGTCCGCGCTGAAAATCCTCGTGATCCCGGGATCGCTACGCGCCGGCTCGCTCAATGCGAAGCTGGCTGCGGTAGCCGCGCATGCGCTGGCGCAGGAAGGCGCCGAGATCACCCGGATCTCGCTCGCCGACTTTCCCCTGCCGATCTATGACGGCGACCTGCAGGCGAAATCCGGCGTGCCGAAGAACGCGGTCAATTTGAAGCGGATGATGGCGGCCCATCATGGCGTCTTGATCGTGACGCCGGAATATAATTCCTCGGTGCCGGCGCTGGTCAAGAACACCGTCGACTGGGTGAGCCGGGTGCAGGACGCACACGAGGCCCGCGGGCAAGTATTTCGCGAGCGGGTGTTTGCAATTGCGTCGGCCTCCGGCGGGCGGCTCGGCGGCGCCCGCGCCCTGGCGGCGCTGCGGCTGATACTTTCGGCCTGCCATGCCCAGGTGATTCCGAACCAGCTCGCGCTGGCGTTCGCCGACGACGCCTATGACGAGATGGATCGCTTGAAGAATTCCGCCGATGCCCAGGCGCTGAAAGCGCTGGTGCGGCAGTTGATCGACGTTTCCCAACGCATGATGTGAGGTGACATGCAGCCAGCCGATATCGCAGCGCAGGACCGCCTGATCGTCGCGCTCGACTTGCCAGGAGTGACTGAAGCGGAGGCGATGATCGCGCGGCTCGGCGACAGCGTCAGCTTCTACAAGATCGGCTATCAACTGGCTTACGCCGGCGGCTTGCCGCTGGCGCAGCAACTGGCGAAATCTGGCAAGAAGGTTTTTGTCGATCTCAAGCTGCACGACATCGGCAACACCGTAGCGCGCGGCGTCGAGAGCGTAGCGAAACTCGGCGCGACCTTCCTCACCGTGCATGCCTATCCGCAGACCATGAAGGCCGCGGTCGAGGCGCGCGCCGGATCGGGCTTGAAGATTCTCGCCGTCACCGTGCTGACCTCCTATGACGACGGCGATCTGCATGCCGCGGGCTATCGCCTCAATGTCTCCGATCTCGTCGAGGCGCGGGCGCAGCAGGCGCAGGTGCTCGGCGTCGACGGGCTCGTCAGCTCGCCGGAAGAGGCGGCGGCGCTGCGCAAGATCGTCGGCCACCAGATGCATCTGGTGACTCCCGGCATCCGCCCGGCGGGAGCCGCAACGGGAGACCAGAAACGCATCATGACGCCGGCGCGTGCAATTGCCGCCGGCGCCGACTATCTGGTGGTCGGACGTCCCGTAACGGAGGCCGCCGATCCGAAGGCGGCTGCGGACGCCATTCAGGCGGAAATCGAACAGGCTCTGGCGTAGTGAAACCAACGAGACAGGAAACGGGAGAGTGAGATGGCGAAGGGATACTGGATCGGTCGCGTCGATGTCAGCAACGAGGAGGGCTACAAGCCCTACATGGCGGCCAACCCGGCCATCTTCCAGAAATTCGGCGGGCGCTTCATCGTGCGCGGCGGCAAGTTCACCGCGGTCGAGGGCCAAAGCCGCTCGCGCAACGTCGTGATCGAATTCGACAGCTACGAGAAAGCGCTGGCGTGCTACAATTCGCCGGAATACCAGGCCAATATCAGGGTGCGCCAGCCGCACTCGATCGCCGATCTGATCGTCATCGAGGGCTATGACGGTCCGCAGCCGTAAAGCCGCAGATACTTCGCGATCGATCCCCTCAAGCTCATGCGGTGCCGCAAGCGTTTCGCTCGTAGACGCCGCGCTGCGTTCGTGCAATCGCGGCACCCATGGCATCACGAAACCGGCATCAAGAAACGGTCATCAAGAAATATGTGCGAATGTTTCCGTCCGTGCTGGAACAATTGGCTGCGATCGAAAAAAAGTAATAGCTAACGGCCACGCCTGCAAGTGAACACGTGAGCCGCTCGCTCCGTGTTCGCCATCCGACATTTCTTTTGTCCCCAAATGGGGATTGCGACGCCGCCCCGCCTTAATCCAAGGTTGCCGCGATCGAGCCCCACATCGATCGTGATGGAATCGAGCCAACACCAAAATCGCGACACGCATGACGGGCCGCAAGCCGATCCGTCATTGCGGACGTCCATGCTCAGGGAGCGGATACCATGGCAATTATCCCCGGAACACCAAACGACGACGTATTGGTTGGCACGGCAGATCCCGATGAGATCAGCGGCCTGGCCGGCAACGATACGATTACCGGATTGGAAGGCGACGACCTCGTCACTGGCGGCGCGGGCGATGACAATATCGATGGCGGAGCCGACAACGACACGTTGAATGGCAATGCCGGCAACGATACGATCGCCGGCGGTGAAGGCGATGACACCGTCAGCGGCGGCGCGGGCGACGACGACATCGATGGCGGAGCCGGCAACGACACGCTGAACGGCAACGCCGGCATGGATACGATCCTCGGCGGTGAAGGCGATGACACCGTCAATGGCGGCGCGGGCGACGACAATATCGATGGCGGAGCCGGTATGGATACGTTGAACGGCAATGCCGGCAACGATACGATCGCCGGCGGTGCCGATAATGACACCATCAACGGCGGCGCCGGCGATGACGACCTGTCGGGCAACGGGGGCGATGACACACTCAGCGGCGGGGTCGGTGACGATACCCTGAACGGCAATGCGGGCATGGACACGCTGAATGGCGGTCTCGGGAACGACACGCTGAATGGCGGGGCCGATGACGACACGCTGAACGGCGGTGCCGGCAACGATACGCTCAACGGCCAAGGCGGCAACGATACGATGAGCGGCGGCGACGACGCGGACGACATGGCCGGTGGCGACGGCGACGATACCATGTCCGGTGACGATGGCGACGACACCATGACCGGTGGTGGCGGCAACGACACGATGTCCGGCGGCGAAGGCGACGACGAGCTCAGCGGCGGAGCGGGCGACGATACGCTGGACGGCGACGCCGGAGACGACACGCTCGCCGGCGGCGCCGATGCCGATGTGCTCAATGGCGGAGAGGGAGACGATACGCTCTCCGGCAACGCCGGCAACGACACCCTCAACGGCGACGCGGGCAACGATGAGTTGGACGGCGGCAACGGTGCCGACGAACTTAACGGCGGTCTCGGCGACGATGCGCAGACAGGCGGTGCAGGCACCGACATGCACAATTTCGGCGATGACACGGCCACCAACTTCGGCGACGATGAAGTCGCTGACCTGAACTTTGGCGACGGCGATGAAGTTAATGTCGATGCCGATCCGGCGTTTGATCCGGCCACCATCGTGGTGGATGACGACGGCACCAACACGGTGCTCGACTTCGGCTTCGGCACTATCACGCTCACCGGCGTTTCGGGCGGCGTCGGAACGGAATTCGAGTCGATCGAAGACATCAATGACGCCGCGGGTTACGAGGCCATCGAGGTCGTTTAACCCCACAACTTCAGCGGGGCGGCCCGGCAGCCGCCCCGCTCCTGCCTCTTTGCAATACTTCTTTCAGTAGTAGTGCCGGCCAGTCATGTATTCGCGTATCCGTCGTGAGATCCCAGCGTCCGCTGCACGATCGCTGCTTGGATTGATTCCGGGACGATCCGCATTCGTGTGGGTCGTGGCCTTTAGCGTGTCCTTGAACATACTTCTCCTTGTCGTTCCGTTCTACGCCATCGAAGTGTTCGATCGGGTCATCACCAGCGGCAGCGTTGAAACCCTTGTTGGCCTCACCATCATCGCCGCAGGCGCGCTCGTCTTCAGCGCCATGTTCGATGTTCTTCGCAGCCGGCTACTCAGCCGGTTTGCGGTCGGATTTGAGCGCTGTGTCGCGCCTATTGTTCTCGAAAGCACCATTGTAGACGAGGCGAGGCGCGGCGATGGCCGGACGCACGATCTCGTCAGGGTTCGTGAGTTGCGGACTTTCCTTTCGAGCGGCACGGTCGCAGCGCTGATTGACGCTCCCTTCCTGCCGGCGTTCATTTTCATTCTGTTTCTTATGCACCCATGGTACGGCGTCATCGCCCTGATCGGAGCGGCAATTCTGCTGGTCATGGGCATTGCCAGCCGCTGGGTCGCGCGCACGGAAGTCGCGCAGGCGTCGGAAGCTGCGCTGCGGACGCAGGCCACTCTCGACGGTATCGTCCGACATTCCGGCCTCGTGCGGGCCATGGGTTGGACCCGAGGTGCCGTCCGCGAATTCATGGATCTCAATGACCAGGCGTTGTGCCCGGTCGTCCGGGGCAGCGAACGGGTGTCCGCGATCGCATCCGCCGCGCGCATGGTACGAACTATTTTGCAGATCGCCGCGATCGGCGCAGGCGCCTGGCTCGTACTTCAGAACGAGGTGCTGGCTGGTAGCCTGATTGCGAGTGCGATCCTGATCGCCCGTACGCTGCAGCCGATGGAGGGCCTTATCTCGGCATGGCGCGCACTGGCATCGGCACACGAGGCATGGGTACAAGTTCAGGCGGCCGCGGCTCCAGTGCTTGTTCGTGAGAGACGTACGCTGCTCCCGTCCCCATCCGGCAGCATTGAAGTGATGCGGGTGACGTACCGGATGGCCACGGCGCAGCGCCCGATCCTCGCGGGCATCACGTTTGGATGTCTGCCCTCCAGGATCGTTGTCGTTATTGGCCCGACTGGCGCTGGAAAATCGACCTTGCTGCGCCTGATGGCGGGGCTGGAACGACCGAGTAGCGGCACGATCCGGCTGGACGATGCAGCCCTGCATGACTGGGACCCCGATCAGCTCGGCCAGTTTGTCGGCTATCTTCCTCAGGACGTGCAGCTTCTGGGCGGCACCGTGGCCGAAGCCATCGCCGGCTTTGACGAACATGCGCGGGACGAGGACATCGTTGCCGCGGCCATACTCGCGCAGGCGCATGAGATGATCCTGTCTCTGCCAGCGGGCTACCAGACCGAAATAGGGCGCGACGGTAACAAGCTTTCCGGTGGGCAGCGCCAGCGGATCGGCCTTGCCCGGGCGTTCTTCGGCGATCGAAAATTGATCCTGCTGGACGAACCGAACGCCAATCTCGATCCTGAAGGCGAGGAAGCATTGTGTTCCGCCATTGAGCGCGCGAAAGCGCGCGGCGCGGCGGTGGTGATTGTCACCCATCGGCCCCGGCTATTGACCATCGCGGATGCAGTACTCCTTTTGAGGGATGGCGCGCAGCTCGCGTTCGGGCCGCCTGCCGACGTTCTCCGCCTGCCTGTCACTTCATCTGGGCCGAAGCCGCACGTCGTCCGGCATAATCCGGAACGGCAGAAACTGGCTGTGAGGGGACCGGTTCAATGAATCAGGACGGTCAGCATCGCGCTGTTGCCGTTTTCCGCAGAGAGCGGCCACGATCCGACATGCGGCGGATCATAGGATGGGGATGTGTGCTGCTCGTTCTGCAATTTTGCGGCTTCGGCGTGTGGGCCACGACGGTTCCCCTGCGCGGCGCGGTTGTGGCGCCAGGTGTCATAAAGGTTCATTCGAAGCGCAAGGCAGTCCAGCACCTCGAGGGAGGAATAGTGAAATCAATCCACGTCAGGGAAAACGATCACGTCGAGGCGGGTCAGCTCATAGCACAACTCGACACGACCCAGATCGAAGCTGCCCTGGGCTCGTTCGAGACAAAGTACTTTGCTGCTCTGGCGATGGAGGCGCGGCTGGCGGCGGAACAGGTCCTCGCGAAATCGATCGTGTTTCCGGATGAGCTGAACAGGAACGCGAGCAATGCGTCCGCGCGCATTGCCATGCAGACCCAGGTAGCCGAGTTTGCGGCGCGACTGGCCGCGATCGAGAATGAACGAAAAATGATCGACCAGCAGATGCTGCAACTGACTGACTCGATCCGCGGCCTCGAGAGCAACACCGAGGGTGTCGAGAAACAACTCAAGCTTTTGCAGGAAGAAATAGCTGACACGAGCTACCTGCTGTCAAAGGGCCTCGCTCGAAAGCCACGCGTATTGGCCCTGAAGCGGGCCGAAGCCGAGGCCAGCGGACAGGTTGCCCGGAACTCGGCATCGGTCGCGGAGATGCGGGGCAAAATGGCGGAACTCGAAGACAGGCGTCGACAACTGGGCTTCAATCAAAATCAGGAGATTGCGAAGCAGCGGCATGCGACGAGCGAGGAGATTGGGGATCTCCGACATCGAATTGCCGCTTTGCGCGATCAGCTTGACCGGTCTGAATTGCGTGCCCCCGAGAGTGGAAAGATCGTCGGCCTCAACAGCAGAGATCTCCATGCCGTGCTTGCACCACGCGAAACTCTCCTGGAAATCGTTCCGACGGAAGATCGGCTCGTCATCGAGGCAGCATTGAAGCCGATGGATCGGGAAGAGGTCTATGCCGGACAGAGCGCGCGCGTGCGCGTTCACGCGCTGAATATTCGTCGCCGGCCGATGCTCGATGGAAAGGTCGTCGCCGTAGCGGCAGACGCACTGACCGACGCCAAGAGCGGCATTACGTCTTACATGGCGGAAGTCGAGCTTGATATCAACGCGCCGACGGCCTCGTATCTTCCATCATTGCTGCCTGGAATGCCCGTTGAGATATTTATCGAGACGGGAGAAAGAACCTTCGCGGAATATTTGCTGCAGCCGATGGAACTGCGCATCGACCGCGCGTTTAAGGAGCGTTAGACCGCCGGCATCTGTCCGGCCACATACTCTTGCGGGAGGCGCCCCGTGCATGAGAACAGCAAAGCACTACCTCTCAGGCATAGCGGATTTCGCTTCAGTGATGCTGAGCGCGGCGAGTCTCGGAACGCCGAAGATCCTCAGATAGGGCGCTCTACGGAGCAAGGTCCCAACCAGCGGGCGATGGAGTATTTTGGCAAGGCTGTTGCCGAGCTTTTCGAGTGCAGCAGTTGCTACGTCGCGGTCATGTCTCGCACGAGCGGGTCGGAGCTTAAAGAGGTCCGGATCGGACACGCCACAATCGATCCGTCATGCACCGATACGGTCGCGCGCATTGCCCGCAAGGGCGCTGGCGCAGATTGCGCCCTTCTCGAACCTGTCAACGCGCGTACCACTTTTGTGCGGAAATTGATTGGCCCCGAGCCAGGAATAAATAGTCATTCCGTTATCGGGAGGTTCGCCTCCCGTAACAGGTCAACCGTGGTATTTGTGGCAGGATGGCGGGAGGCTGCGCTGGCTCGGGCCGAAATTCCCTGTCTCGCGCGTGCGGTGCGTACGGTTTGGGAGACAGCTCATTCCCTTGCGCAGCGGTCACCTGATCGACATCTGGATGCAGAAATCTGGCTGGAAAAACTGGCCTTTCCCGCCTTCGTCGTGGACGAAGGCCTGCATGTTCACGGGATCAACCACAGTGGACAAGCGCTGCTGGCAAAGGGCGAACTTCTCAGAATAGATGGCGGCAGGCTCGCGGGCAGCGGATCGGTAACCGAGAGCTTGAGGGAGGCGATCCGGGAGGCGCTGATCCCGCGACCTGGCCAGGTTTGGCTGAATACAACCGTGCCTCTCTCGACGGAGCGCCAGCAGTTTGCCTTCGCCAAGATCGGGGCTGCACCAATGCACTGGGACGCGGGGAAGGCGTTGATCATCGTGCCACAGTTCGATGAAGCGCTGGGGGCACACCGTATTGCATCCGCGTTCGGCTTGAACTGGGCCGAAGAGAGAATCATCGCCAAGATTCTCCAATTCCAATGTCCACGCGATATCGGCGCCGACCTGCGGTTGACCGAGGCAACGGTAAGAACCTACACCAAGCGCATCATGCTTAAATTGGGAATCAACCGGCAGGCCGAGTTCTTTCTGCTCTATCATCTCACGCAATCCCCATTCGGGGCCGGCGGGCGCGAGAAGGCCGTCTGCCCAGTATCATCAGATTGCCGGCTGATCTGGACGGCTGGCAAGCGGCCACCGAATTGATGCGCAAACCGCTTATGATGGTTCAAGACTTTATGCGCGGTATGACTCGAGCCTTTGCCGTTGCGGCGGCCTTTGGCTTTTCTTCGGAGGTGATCGCCCAGAGCATTCAATTGGGGATGCCAATCGCCTGCGAGCCCGGCCGGACCTGCTACATTCAGAATTACGTTGATGTCGATCCGTCAGCATCAACGCAAGACTACAAATGCGGCACTCTGACGTATGACGCCCATAATGGGACGGACTTTCGCTTGCCGTCACTGGCGTCGCAGAAGGCCGGCGTGGAAGTTCTTGCTTCCGCAAGCGGCCGTGTTCTTCGCACACGAGGTGACGCGCCGGACGGCGCCTTTAGCAAATCTGCGCGCGAAGCTGTTCGCGATGTCGAATGCGGCAATGGAGCTGTGATCGAACATCCGGACCAATGGGAAACCCAATATTGCCACATGGCCAGCGGCAGCCTGATGGTGAAGCCGGGTGACCTGGTCAAGGCTGGGCAGCCGCTTGGTCGCGTCGGTCTTTCAGGAATGACCGAACATCCTCATCTGCATTTCACGGTCAGGCATAAGGGGGCGATCGTAGATCCTTTCGCGTATGGGGCTCCTGCCGGCTCCTGCGGGAGCGGCGCACTGCTGTGGCATCCTGCACTCCACGCGCGACTCGCCTATCAGGAGCGGGTCGTCATAAACGCCGGCTTTACGAACGGGCCGGTGACGATGGAACGCGTCGAGGATGGAAGCGAGGGCAAGGAATTGCCGTCTGCCAGCGCACCGGCAATTGTCGCTTTTGTTCGCGTCATTGGCCTGAAGACGGGCGACACACAACGGCTTGTCATCAAGGACCCGATCGGGAACGTCATCGCCGAAAATCGAGCCTCACAACTGGATAGGAACAAAGCACAATACCTGTTGTTTACCGGCAAAAAGCGTCCGGCGACGGGTTGGGAGCGCGGTACCTACAAAGCCATGTACGTTGTGGAGCGCGACGGCCGCGTCGTTCTGCAGCGCGACCTGGAATTCACCCTTTAGGCGCAACGGGTGCCGCTCTTCGGAGCATTTGGTTTGAGCTTCCATAAATGGCCGATCGATGCCGGTCATGGCGGGATCGAGCGCGGCGCAGGATGCCTCCTGCCTGTTCTCTATTCTCCGTTCCCGGGCCGGATTCGCCTGGTCGTCCGGAAGCCCCAAGCGCCCCTGATTAGTTGCCGGAACGGCCTCATCCCGCTATAGGGCGTGGAGAGGTGAAGCCATGGCCGATATGCGATTGATCGTTGCGGGGGCTGGCGGCCGGATGGGCCGCGCGCTGGTGCGCGTCATTTCCGAGACGCCCAGTGCTGTTTTGACCGGCGCGCTGGAAGCGCCGGGCTCGGAACTCCTGGGCAAGGATGCCGGCGTTCTTGCCGGCCTGCCTGCCAACGGTATCGAGCTCTCCGCCGACCTCTGGAAACTGTCGGCCAATGCCGACGGCATTCTGGATTTCACCGTGCCGGCCGCTACCATCGCCAATGTCGCGATCGCCGCCGAACGCGGTCTCGTGCACATTGTCGGAACCACCGGGCTATCCATGTCCGACATGGCGGTGATCAAGAGCGTTACCTCGCGTGCGGTAGTCGTTCAGTCCGGCAATATGAGCCTCGGCATCAATCTGCTCGCCGCGCTGGTCAAGCGCGTCGCGCAGTCGCTGGACGAAAGCTTCGATATCGAAATTGTCGAAATGCATCACAAGGCCAAGATCGACGCGCCATCGGGCACGGCCTTCCTGCTCGGTGAGGCCGCCGCAGCCGGCCGTGGCGTCGACCTGCATACCCACTCGGCGCGCGGCCGCGACGGGCATACCGGCGCACGGCAGCCGGGCGATATCGGCTTTGCCTCGCTGCGCGGCGGCACCGTCACCGGCGATCACAGCGTGATCTTCGCCGGTGCCATGGAGCGCATCGAGCTCACCCACCGCGCCGAGGATCGGACCATGTTTGCGCAGGGCGCAGTCAAGGCCGCGCTATGGGCGCACGGCAGGAAGCCCGGCTTCTACACGATGGCCGATGTGCTGGGGCTTGCCGACTTCTAGAATCGAACAACGGAAATTCAGGAATGAGCGAACGTCTTCTTGTGCTCGTGCGTCACGGGCAGAGCGATTGGAATTTGAAGAACCTGTTCACCGGCTGGAAGGACCCTGACCTTACCGAGCAGGGCATTGCCGAAGCCAGGGATGCCGGCCGCAAATTAAAGGCACAAGGGCTGACGTTCGATGTTGCCTTCACCTCGGACCTGACGCGCGCCCAGCATACGCTGAAGCTGATGCTCGCCGAGATCGGGCAGACCGGGCTGCCGACGACGAAGGACCTCGCGCTCAACGAACGCGACTACGGCGATCTCTCCGGCCTCAACAAGGATGATGCCCGCAAGAAATGGGGCGAGGACCAGGTGCTGGTCTGGCGCCGCTCCTACGACGTGCCGCCGCCCGGCGGGGAAAGCCTGAAAGATACGCTGGCGCGTACGCTGCCCTATTACGTGCAGGAGATTTTGCCCGGGGTGCTGCGCGGACAGCGCACCCTGGTCGCTGCCCACGGCAATTCGCTGCGCGCGCTGATCATGGTGCTGGAGAAGCTGACGCCCGAGCAGATCATCAAGCGCGAACTCGCAACCGGCGTGCCGGTGATCTACCGGCTGAACGCGGATTCGACGGTGGCGACGAAGGTTGATCTGGCCGCGTGACTTCGGTCGCGTAGGATGGGTGGAGCGAAGCGATACCCATCGTGGCTTTACGCAAGAAGTGATGGGTTTCGCTGCGCTCTACCCATCCTACGAAATCTGCATTCTAGTGCAGCCCGACCTGGCCGGCTTCCCAGCCGAGCATCGCCTGTTTTCGCGTGACACCCCAGTGATAGCCGGTCAACGCGCCGCCCTTGCCGAGTGCGCGATGGCAGGGCACAACGAATGACACTGGGTTGCGGCCGACGGCGGCGCCAACGGCGCGCGAGGCTTTCGGGCTTTTGATCTTGTTGGCGATGTCGGAATAGCAGACCGCGCGGCCCATCGGGATCTTCAACAGCGTCTCCCACACCCGCACCTCGAAATCGGTGCCGATCAGCACCACGCGGAGCGGCTGGTCGGGGCGCCACAGCCGCGTGTCGAAGATGCGTTGCGCGAGATCGGCGGTGCCATCATGGTCCTCGACATAGGTCGCGTTCGGCCAGCGCCGCTTCATGTCGGCAAACGCCGTCGGCTCCTCGCCGGGGTCGGCGAAGGCGAGCCCGGCCAGCCCGCGGTCGCTGGCGATCACGATGGCGGTGCCGAACGGGGAGGCGTGGAAACCATAGCGCAGCGTCATGCCGGCGCCCCCGTTCTTCCATTCGCCCGGCGACATCGCTTCATGGGTGACGAACAGATCATGCAGCCGGCCCGGCCCTGACAGCCCCGAATCGAGCGCGGCGTCGAGCACGCTGGCGGAATCGCGCAAGAGGCCCTTGGCGTGATCCAGCGTCAGCGCCTGCATGAAGGCCTTCGGCGTCAACCCGGCCCAGCGGCGGAACAGATGGTGCAGTTCATCCGGCGTCACGGCGGCGGCATCCGCCATCGCTTCGATGGTCGGCTGCGCGCGCCAGTGCTCGGAGATGAACGCGATAGCGCGGCGGACAGAGTCGTAATCGCGCAGCGCGGCGCTCTGGAGGCCCGGCTTGGCCAGGCGCTGGTCTTGTATGGCTGTTATCATCATGGGGTCTGATTTAGGGCTCATGCGCGGTCCAAACCACCCGATTTCTGACAACGTAGCGTTTTCGAGCGAAGTGGGAACCGGTTTGCGTGAAGGAAACGCGTTCGAAAAAGAGAGCCTACGCGACCGGATTGTATGTGATGCCGCGCTTGGCGGTCTGCAGCGCTTCCATTAAGGCTTTGGAAAAGCTTGCTTTTTCGTCTGGCCCCAGAAAATAGCCGACCGAGACGCGGCGGCCCCGAGAGACCAGATAGAGGCGCTCGATACCGAATTCGGGGTCGCCTGTCTGCTCGAGCTGCACCCAAAGCGGATTGAGCGTCCATTCCATGACGTCGCCGCGATGGCTGACCCGGCGCACGTGCAATTCCGAAGGCGTCATCACGATATCCTCGGTGGCCGCTGCGCTGCGGAAATTGATCCGGAACGCCCAGTAGATCACCAGCACATCGAGGCCGAATAAGCCAAGCACCGGCCATGCACCCATCAGCAAAAATGCGATGCCGGCGACAAAGCTCACCACGCTGATGAATGTCATCAGCACCAGAAAGCCGGTTCGATTGAGCGAGCGATGCGGCGTCACCCGCGCCGAAAACAGCGTCGGCTGGTCAAGCGCCGGATCAAAGTCGTTGCTTGCGGTCATCGCGTATCAGTATATCCCGATCATGGCCAAAATCACCCGCTCTCTCAGCGCCAAAAAGCCCAGCGTTCCGCCCGTGCCGAAGAAACCGGCAAAGAAGGCCGCCAAGGCGGCGCCCAAGCCTGGGAAGAAATCCGCAAAGCCAAGGCCGTGGACACCGGCCGAGATCCACGAAGCGTTCAGCCGTTTTCGCAAGGCCAATCCCGAGCCGAAGGGCGAGCTCGAACATCTCAACCCCTATACGCTGCTGGTCGCGGTGGTGCTGTCGGCGCAGGCAACGGATGCCGGCGTCAACAAGGCGACGCGCACGCTGTTTGCGGTCGCGGATACGCCGGAGAAGATGCTGGCGCTCGGCGAGGAAAAAGTGCGCGAGTACATCAAGACCATCGGGCTCTATCGCAACAAGGCGAAGAACGTCATCGCGCTGTCGGAAAAACTGATCGCCGAATTCGGCGGCGAGGTGCCGCGGACGCGCGCTGAAATCGAGACGTTGCCGGGCGCCGGACGCAAGACCGCCAATGTCGTGCTCAACATGGCCTATGGCGAGCACACGATGGCGGTGGACACCCACGTGTTCCGCGTCGGCAACCGCACGGGGCTTGCGCCCGGCAACACACCGTTCGAGGTCGAGCTGGGGCTGGAAAAGGTGATCCCGCCGGAGTTTATGCTGCACGCCCATCACTGGCTGATCCTGCATGGGCGTTACACCTGCCTGGCGCGCAAACCGCGCTGCGAGGTGTGCCTGATCAACGATCTCTGCCGTTGGCCGGAAAAGACGGTGTGAGTCTCTTCAACCTCGCCCCGCTTGCGGGGAGAGGTCGGATCGCCTCGGCGATGCGAAGCATCGTCCGGTGCGATCCGGGTGAGGGGGTACAGGTCTCACGTCGTTCAGAGCTCGCGGTGACAGCCCCTCACCCCGACCCTCTCCCCGTGAAGAACGGGGAGAGGGAGAGGAGTCACACCACCGGCATTCCCGTCTTCCGCGCCGGCTCGATCAGCTCCGGCCTCGGGCCGGAGAGGCGCTTGTGCATGTGGACCATGAAGGCCATGCCGAACAAGGGCGTCGCCAGATTGACGATCGGGATCGACACGAAGGCCGCGATGAACAGGCCGGCGGTGAACACGGTCGCCGCATTGTCCTTGCGCATCGCCTTGGCTTCCGCGGGCGGGCGGAAACGCATCGCCGCCAGCTCAAAGTACTCGCGGCCGAGCAGCCAGGCGGTGGCGATGAAGAAAATCAGAAAGCCGGCGCCCGCGAATAGCACGAAGGGCAGCGCGATCAGGTAAACCAGGATCGTCAAGAGCGCCGTCTTGATACCTTCGGGGATGGCGACGCCGAGCGGCAGCGCGTCGCCGGGACGCTCTGCCGGATAATGCTCGCGCTCGACATGCTCGGCGACGTCGTCGACGAACACGCTCGCCACCAGCGAGGTGACTGCCGGCATCAGGAAGATGCCGCCGAGTACGACGCCAAGCCCGGCCGCGATTGAGATGATCCAGGAAAGGATGTTGAGCGTGGCGTGGAAACCCGGCCCGAGCATCGCCTCGGCCCAGACCTCGCCGTATTCCGCGAACCAGCTCAACGCGCGCTGCAATCCGATTGCCAGCACCGTAATCAGCACCAGCGCCAAGGCGATCGAGCGCCACAGGATGGTGCGCATCGGCGGCGACAGGATCTGCGAAAGCGCCTTGACGGCGGCGTCCAACATGACAGTTCAACCTCTTCCCAAGAAAACCCTCGCGAGAGGTAGATATGTGTGAGCCCTTCGGCAAGGGCCAGCTCCGTCCGGACGCAGCAAGTGGCGGCGGGCGTTATGCGGCAGCGAATGCAGCGTCTGACAGATTGTGCCTTCCCAAGGGCCGCCGAAGGCCTAGGCTGGACGCCAAAAGATTGCACGGGAGAGATCCGCGATGACAGGGACGGGACTGCCGCTTGACGGCGTGAGGGTCGTCGAGATGACCCATATGGTGATGGGGCCGACCTGCGGCATGGTCCTCGCGCAGTTGGGCGCCGAGGTCATCAAGGTCGAGCCGCCGGTCGGCGACAAGACGCGTTCGCTCGGCGGCATGGGAACCTCGTTCTTCCCACTGTTCAACCGGGGCAAGCGCAGCGTCGTGCTCGATTTCACGCATGCCGAGGATCGGGAGACCATGCACCGGCTGCTCGAAAGCGCCGACGTGTTCCTGGAGAATTTTCGCGACGGTCAGCTCGAAAAGCAGGGCCTCGGCGCCGAGGAATTGCGCCGCAAACACCCGCATCTGATCGTCGCCGGCCACAAGGGTTTTCTCTCCGGTCCCTACGAGCATCGGCCGGCGCTCGACGAGGTCGTGCAGATGATGTCTGGGCTCGCCGCCATGACCGGGACGCGCGACAGACCGCAACGCGTCGGCTCTTCCGCCAACGACATCATGGGCGGCATGTTCGGCGCGATCGCAATCCTTGCCGCGCTTTACGAGAAGCGCGGCGGCAAGAGGGACGGCGCCGATATTCGCATCGGGCTGTTCGAGAACTGCCTGTTTCTGGTCGCGCAGCACATGGTCGAGTATGAAATGACCGGCAGGAAGCCGCGCTCGATGCCGGAGCGCGAGCATGCCTGGCCGATCTACGACATTTTCGACACGGCTGAAGGCGAGCGTATCTTCATCGGCGTCGTCACCGAGGGCCATTGGTGGAGTTTTTGCCGCGAGTTCGCTCTGCCGGAATTTGCCGACGATCCGAGCTTGCGCAACACCACGGACCGGATTCTGGCGCGCGGGAGAATCATTCCGCGTGTCGCCGAAGTGATCAAGGGCTGGAAGATCGCCGATCTATCTGCAAGGCTCGACGCGCTGAACATCGCCTATTCGCCGATCAATCGCCCCGAGGATCTGCTGCACGATCCGCATGTGCTGCGCCCCGGTGGGCTGGTGCAGAATTTCAACGCCGACGGCGCGCCGTTCCGCGTCCCGGCGTTGCCGGTGGAGTGGAACGGCGGCAACATCGGTGAGGGGCTGAAGGTGCCGGTGCTTGGCGCCGATACTGAAGCTGTTCGCGCCGAACTCGACAAACAAACCCCATCTTCCAAAAATAACGCCGCATGAGGCTGCCATGACCCGCGTTCAGGAACTCTATCCCGACAACAAAATCATTCTGCGCGAGGTCGGCCTGCGCGACGGCCTGCAGCTCGTGAAGACATTTCCGTCGACCGAAGCGAAGCAGCGCTGGATCCGTGATGAATACGCCGCGGGCGTGCGCCACTTCGAGGTCGGCTCGTTCCTGCCGGCAAAGACGTTCCCGCAGTTCGCCGACGTGCGCGATATCATCGCGACCGTGGCGTCGTTGCCCAGCGCCTGCGGCATTGCGCTGACGCTGAATGAGCGCGGGGTCAACGAGGCGCTGGCCTCCGGCGTCGCTGAAGTGGCGACGGTGGTCTCGGCCACTGAAGAGCACAGCCAGGCCAATGCCAACCGCTCGCGCGAGTCGGCGATTGCCAACGTCAAGCGGCTCTGCGAACTCCGCGACGCCAGCGCGCACAAGCCGGTGGTGAACTCGGCGATCTCGATGGCGCTGGGCTGCTCGATCGTGGGGCCAGTCGATCCGATGGAAGTGCTGCGGCTGACGGAAAAACTGTTCGAGGCCGGCGTCGACATGGTCGCGATCGCCGACACGGTCGGTTATGCCGGGCCGAGACAGGTCGGCGAACTGGTCGCGGCCGCAGTGAAGATCGCGGGCACAAGGCCGATCTGCATCCACCTGCACGATACAAGAGGGATGGGCATCGCCAACGCCTCCGCCGCGCTCGATGCCGGCGCGCGCGTACTGGACGGATCGCTCGGCGGCCTAGGCGGCTGCCCGTTCGCACCCGGCGCGACGGGGAATGTCGTATTCGAAGACCTCGTGTTCCTCTGCGAGAGCAAGGGTTTCAAGACCGGCATCGACATCGAGAAGCTGATCGCGGTGCGCGGGATCCTGCAATCGGAAATGCCCGGTGAGGCGCTGTACGGCGGTCTGGCGCGCGCCGGACTGCCGCGCGGCACAGCGGCGAAGGCTGCATGATGGGCGTCTACTGAGTCAGCTCGGGCGGTATGTTCCTCCCCCCTTGCGGGGGAGGGCCAGGGAGAGGGGTGACGGCAACGGCGGTGCTCGTTGTTCAACCGGAATCATGCTTGGCTAGCCGTCGGCAATTCGTCCGGTCCGTGCCCGTGGCTTACCCCTCTCCCCAGCCCTCCCCCGCAAGGGGGGAGGGAGCCCACCGAGCGTGGGGTGAGAGTGGTGTACGGCAACTACAGCCGCGACATCCTTAGCCGCAATGCGTTTCCTACGACGCTGACCGAGGACAGCGCCATCGCTGCGGCCGCAATGATCGGCGACAGCAATAGCCCGAAAGCGGGATAGAGGATGCCTGCGGCGATCGGGATGCCGGCGGCGTTGTAGATGAAGGCGAAGAACAGGTTCTGCCGGATATTGCTCATGGTCGCCTGCGAGAGGCGGCGCGCACGAACGATGCCGACCAGATCGCCCTTCAATAGCGTGACGCCTGCGCTTTCCATCGCGACGTCGGTGCCGGTGCCCATGGCGATGCCGACTTCGGCGGCGGCGAGCGCCGGCGCGTCGTTGACGCCGTCACCGGCCATCGCGACAATCTTTCCGGCTTTCTGCAGCTTTGCCACTACCGCACTCTTTTGATCGGGCAGCACCTCCGCCTCGACGTCGGCAATACCAAGTCTTTTCGCGACGGCGTGCGCCGTCGTCCTGTTGTCGCCGGTCAGCATGATGACCTTGATGCCTTCCGCCGCCAGCGCCTTCAGCGCGTCGGGCGTTGACGCCTTCACAGGGTCGGCGATGGCGAACAGGCCCGCCAGCTTGCCGTCGACGGCCATGTTGATCACGGTCGCGCCGTCGCCGCGCAGATGCTCGCCCCGTTCGTTGAGCGAACCGGTTTCGATGCCGAGCGATTGCAGGAAGTTGGCATTGCCTAGCACGATAGGCTTGCCGTCGACTTTGCCGGTGACACCCTTGCCGGTCGGCGAGTCGAATTCTTCCACCGTGCCGAGATCGAGATTGCGTTCCCTGGCCGATCGCACGATGGCGTCGGCCAGCGGATGTTCGCTGGCGCGCTCGACGCTGGCCGCCAGCCGCAGAATCTCCGCCTCCTCGAATCCCGCGCTAGGCACAATCGCGACCACCTTCGGCTTGCCCTCGGTCAACGTACCAGTTTTGTCGACCACCAGCGTGTCGACCTTCTCCATGCGCTCCAGCGCTTCGGCGTTCTTGATCAGCACACCGGCCTGCGCGCCGCGCCCGACGCCGACCATGATCGACATCGGCGTGGCAAGGCCGAGGGCACAGGGACAGGCGATGATGAGCACGCTGACGGCGGCGACCAGGCCGAACGCCATGCGCGGTTCTGGTCCGAGCCAGGCCCAGGCGAAAAACGCGATCAGCGCCACGACGATAACGACCGGCACGAACCAGCCGGAAACCTGATCGGCAAGCCGCTGGATCGGCGCGCGGGAACGCTGGGCGTCCGCCACCATCTTCACGATCTGGGAAAGCAGCGTGTCGCGCCCGACCTTCTCGGCGCGCATCACGAACCCGCCGGACTGGTTGAGCGTGCCCGCGATCACCTTGCTGCCCGGCTCCTTGGTGACGGGCATGGATTCGCCTGTTACCAGCGACTCGTCGAGCGAGGACCGGCCTTCGAGGATGACGCCGTCGACCGGCACCTTCTCGCCCGGCCGCACCC
This sequence comes from Bradyrhizobium valentinum, assembly GCF_001440405.1. Taxonomy (GTDB): domain Bacteria; phylum Pseudomonadota; class Alphaproteobacteria; order Rhizobiales; family Xanthobacteraceae; genus Bradyrhizobium; species Bradyrhizobium valentinum. The sequence goes on along the minus strand of NZ_LLXX01000028.1, from coordinate 19,751 downwards.
GCAGTCTGTCGCCGACCGCAAGTGTGTCGATTTCCACCTCGTGATCGGCGCCGTCGTCGCCGATCCGGCGCGCGGTCTTCGGCGCGAGCTGGAGCAGCGCCTTGATCGCGCCTGATGTCGCTTCGCGGGCGCGCAGCTCAAGCACCTGGCCGAGCAGCACGAGCACGGTAATGACCGCGGCCGCTTCGAAGTAGACCGCGACTGCGCCGCCATGACCGCGGAAGGTGGCCGGGAAAATGCCGGGCACGACCGTGCCGATCACGCTGTAGACATAGGCCACGCCAGTGCCCATCGCGATCAGCGTAAACATGTTGAGATTGCGCGTCAGGAGCGATTGCCAGCCGCGCACGAAGAACGGCCATCCGGCCCACAGTACGACGGGCGTCGCAAACGCTAATTGAATCCAGTTCGACAGCGTCTGATCGAGGAAGCCGTGGCCGCCGACGAGATGGCCGCCCATTTCGAGGACAACCGCAGGCAGCGCGAACACGAGGCCGATCCAGAAGCGGCGCGTCATGTCGGCGAGCTCCGGATTGGGCGGTGCATCCGGGCTCGCGACCTCCGGCTCCAGCGCCATGCCGCAGATCGGGCAGCTTCCGGGACCGACCTGGCGGATCTCCGGATGCATCGGGCAGGTGTAGATCGTGCCTTCCGGCACGGCGGGTTTCGGCCGGCTGTCCTTTTCCAGATATGAGGCGGGATCGGCGGCAAATTTGGTCCGGCAGCCGGCCGAGCAGAAATGAAAGGTCTCGCCGCGGAAATCGAAGCGGTGCTTGCTGGTCGTGGGGTTCACGGTCATCCCGCAGACAGGGTCGCGCACGGTCGCGGCAATGTGGGCGTGATCGTGATGGCTATGGCTGGAGTGGTCGTGGCCATGGCCGCTACAGCAGCCGCTCTTCGACGCGCCGTTTTGGTCGGCGTTTTTGTTCTTGTGCATCATTCGCTCCGGCACTTGAAACCTATACCCTGTAGGGGTATATAGACCTCATGCGAAAAGACATCAAGGCATCCTGTCAAAAACGCCTCAGCCGGATCGAGGGCCAGGTCCGCGGCCTCTCCAAGATGGTCGATGAGGACCGCTACTGCATCGACATCGTGACGCAGATTTCCGCCGTGCGGGCCGCGCTGCGGCGCGTCGAGGAGGAAGTGTTGCGGGATCACGTGTCGCATTGCGTCGAGCATGCGATCACCAGCGGCAACAAGGCCGATCAGCGCGAAAAGATCGCGGAGCTGATGGCCGTAATCGGCCGTTCCGACAGGTAACGCGTATTCGCAACCCGGATGGAGCGAAGCGCAATCCGGGATCTGTGGATGCTCGTAGAGTGTTCCCGGATTTCGCTCCGCTTCATCCGGGCTACAGCCCTACGCGTTCTTGCCTCGACGCTAGTCGTGCCGGTGGCCGTGCTTGCGCGCCCTCGGCTTCTTGTCGGATCCCGTCGGAATCATCACAACGCGGCCATAGCGAACGCCGCGCTCGGCGATGATGTGGTCGGCAAAGTGCCGGACCTCGCCGCTTTGGCCCTTCAGCGCAGTCACCTCCATGCAACTATCGTCGTCGAGATGCACATGCAGCGTCGCCAGCGACAGATCGTGGCGGCCGTGGAAATTCTGCACCAGCCGCTTCGACAGGTCGCGCGCGGCGTGGTCGTAGACGTAGACCAGGGCGGCGACGCATTGGCCTGATGGAGCCGCATCCTCGGCGCTCTGCTGCAGGCCGGCGCGGGCGAGATCGCGGATGATCTCGGAGCGGTTTTGATAGCCGCGGGCTTGTGCCGCCGCGTCGATCTCGGCGAGCAGATCGTCTTCGATGGTGATGGTGATCCGTTGCATGGAAATTCCATTGGCGTCCTGCAGTATGATATTTTTATTGTAACGTCATACTGCGCTTGCTAGCGTGAGGCGCCGGGTTAAGTCGACTGATACGATCGTGCGCCGACTGTAGCAGTTATGATGCGGGGGCATGAGCGTTGTGTAGGGCCGTTTGGTGGGTATTTTCCGCCACCGCATCACTGCTTGTCATGGCGCCACCGGCAGACGCGCAGAGTGTCGCGGCAGCCAAGCCTGGCGAGCTTCCCGCGGTGACGGTGGACTCTCCCGGAGCGCGGCCAAACAAGCGCACCAAGCCACAACGGCGTGAACAGACCGCGCGAAATCCATCCGCGGTTCAGCCGAGCGCACCTGTCCCGCCGCAGGTCAGCGGCGGCGTGACGTCGGTGTCCGCGACTGCAGGGCCGGCATATCTTCAGCCCGCTGCCGCCAGCGCCATGACCATCAGCGGAGCGGAAGTGAACGCCCGGCCTTTCTCGCGCGCCGGCGAAGCGCTGGAGGCGGTACCGGGGCTGATCGTGACCCAGCATTCCGGCGAGGGCAAAGCCAACCAGTATTTTCTGCGCGGCTTCAATCTCGATCACGGCACTGACCTGGCCATCAGCGTCGACGGTATGCCGGTCAACATGCCGACCCATGGCCACGGGCAGGGCTACGCCGATATCAATTTCCTGATTCCGGAGCTGGTGCAGTCGGTCAATGTCCACAAAGGGCCGTACTTTGCCGACCAGGGCGATTTCGCCTCCGCAGGCGCCGTTGCCATCGACTATGTCAACCGGCTGCCGAAAAACATTGCCGAGTTGACGTTCGGCAGCTTCGGCTACCGCCGCACGCTGGCGGCAGGATCGACATCTGTCGGCGCGGGCACGTTGCTCACCGCTTTCGAAGGCGTTGGATATAGCGGGCCTTGGGACGTGCCCGACAATGTGCGCAAGCTCAACGGCGTGCTGCGCTACAGCCAGGGCAGCGCGACCGACGGGTTCACGCTGTCGGCGATGGCCTATTCCAACGGCTGGAATTCGACCGACCAGGTGGCGCAACGCGCGATCGACCAGGGCGTGATCAGCCGGTTCGGCACACTCGATCCGACCGATGGCGGGGTCTCGAGCCGGTTCTCGCTGTCGAGCAATTGGGCGCAATCGAGCGAATACGGACAGAGCAAGATCAGCGCCTATGCGATCAACTCTTCGCTGCGGCTCTACAACAACTTTACCTATTTTCTCGACGATCCCGTCAATGGCGATCAGTTCAGCCAGATGGACCGGCGCACCGTCTATGGGCTCAATGCCAGCCACGCCCTCGATATGCGTGTCGCCGGCGTCGAGACGCAGACCCGCGTTGGATTGCAGACGCGAGGCGACGATATCCGTGTCGGCCTGCTTAAGACGTTCCGGCGCGAGACGCTCTCCACGGTTCGCGAAGACAGCGTCAGTGAAGGCAATGTCGGCCTGTGGGCCGACACGACGGCGCGTTGGACCGACTGGCTGCGCACCACGGTCGGCATCCGCGAGGATTACTTTGCCGGCCGCGTCATCGGCGACACGCCGGAGAATTCCGGCAATGCGCAGGCGTCGATGACAAGCCCCAAGGCCGGCATCGTGCTGGGGCCGTGGTATCGGACCGAACTCTACGGCAATGCCAGCTACGGGCTGCACTCCAACGATATCAGAGGCGTGACCATCACGGTCGATCCGATCGACAAGGTGACGCCGCAGGATCGCGTGCCTCTGCTGGTACGCTCGAAAGGCGCCGAGCTCGGCATCCGCACCAAAGCGGTCGAAGGCCTCACCAGTTCGTTCGCGGTATTCGTGCTCGACTTCGATTCGGAGCTGCTGTTCGTCGGCGACGCCGGTACCACCGAGCCGAGCCGCCCCAGCCAGCGCGTCGGCGTAGAATGGACCAACCAGTATCAACTGCTACCATGGATGCGGCTCGATCTGGATGTCGCCTATACCCGCGCTCGCTTCACCGACTTTGATCCTGCGGGCGACTTCATCCCGGGCGCGCCCGCATGGGTGGCGGCAGGCGGCATGACGTTTGGCGGCGACAGCGGTTGGTTCGGCGCGCTGCGGGCGCGCTATTTCGGGCCGCGCCCCCTGATCGAGGACGACAGCGTTCGTTCGCAAGCGTCGCTGATCTTCAATGCGCGCGCGGGCTACAAATTCGACAACGGACTGCGGCTGCAGCTCGACGTGCTCAATCTCTTCAACGCGCGAACCAACCAGATCGAATATTATTATCTGTCGCGGCTGCCGGGCGAGCCGATCGGCGGTATGGCGGACCGGCATGTGCATCCGGCAGAACCGCTGGCGGTGCGGCTGACGCTGGCGGGGAGGTTTTGACGGAGCGATAGGGCATGCGTGCGCATCGGCGCTCCTCCCATTTGTCAGACCTCATTCTGAGGAGCGCGAAGCGCGTCTCGAAGGATGAATGGCACCAACGGGGCCTCGTGGTTCGAGACGCCGCTAGCGCGGCTCCTCACCATGAGGGTTTAGTAGCTGCGACGAGGCCTACGCCACCGTCTCCGGGATGCGCGGCTTCATGCGGCGCTCCGGCGGGCGGACCGGGACATATTCGACGGCGAGATAATGCTCCGACACGGTGACACGTTCGATCATCGTCGTTTCGACGGTCACTTCTTCAGCCGCAGCCGGAAGCGGCGCTTCTTCGTCAACCTCTTGAGGAACAAGCGGCGGCGACTTGATCTCTGGAAACACACCGAATTCGCCCGCTACCTCCGGGAGCGGCTTCTGCTTGTCGGCCCAGTGCAGGGCCGTGTAGTCGAAGCCGTGCACGATAGTGGGTTTGACGATTTCGAAATAGGGCGAGATGTCGAAATCGCGCGGCATGTAGAGCGAGGAATCGCGGATATGCAGGATTTCGCGCCGGGCCTTTCGCGAGGCGGCGCGGGTGATCTTGGGCAGGATCGGGTAGCGCACGGCATCGAACGCCTGCGCGATCAACGCCGAGCAGATGATCTTGGTGGGATCGCCGGAGCCGAACGCGATCATGCGCCGGCGCCAGCGCTGCGGCACCGGCAACGGAATCAGGTAGCGCATCAGATCAACGATGTTCTTGGTGTCGTAGCCGAAGCCGATGCGGTTGATGGCGTAGCGGCACACCGTGGTGCGGTCCTCAAAGGACAGGCCGATCGGGCGGCAGACGCGTGTGTGATAGGGATAATATTTCGACAGCGGCGCCGAGGTCACGCCTTCGCCGATATTGGCCTCGATCAGCACATGCGGCTCGCCGTCGGGTTCGTGCGCGCCGTCAACCGGGCCGACGTAGAGCGCGCCGTGCGACCAGGTCGATTGTGTCAGGTATTTGATGATGCCGGAGATGCGGTTGTTGCCTTCGACCAGCAGCACGTCGCCGGGCTCGATGACGCCGCGCAGATGCTCGGGATCGCTGGGGGTAAACGGCTCGTAGCCCGGGACTTCCTTCTGCAGGTAGCCCGCGATCAACTGGCCGATTGTATCGAGCATTACGCCCATGAAATTCCCCCGGAGCGGATTTTCGTCCGCCTTTTTTGTTCCCTTAGCATGGTCGCAAGCGGTTTCAATTTAGTTCATGCGTCAAACGGATCAATCATGATTGATTTACCATGAGTGTTGCTGCGTAACGTGAGATGCTGCACAGTTCGCTAGCTGTTCTCTTTTCCTTCAAGGCCCGGAAACCATGACATGACAATGACTCGCCGCCACTTTCTGTCGGCGTCCGCGGCATTGGCAGCGGTCCCGGTTTTTTCCGGGGGGCGCGCGGGAGCAGCACCCTTGCCGCGCGAAGCCGACATTGTCGTGATCGGCGCGGGTGCGGCCGGCATTGCTGCGGCGCGGCGGATCATGGCGGCGAACCGCAGAGTGATCGTGTTGGAGGCGGCAAATCAGGTCGGCGGCCGCTGCCAGACCGACACCTCGACCTTCGAGGTGCCGTTCGATCGCGGCGCGCGCTGGATGCACAATCCCGAAACCAATCCGATGATCAAGCTGGCGCGCGCCGCGGGCCTCGAGATCACGACCGCGCCATCGGGTCAGAAAATCCGCATCGGCCGCCGCAACGCCCGCGCCGGCGAAACCGAGCAATTTCTCGCCGCGCTCGTGCGTACCAACCGCGCCATCGACGAAGCCGCGCGGCGGTTCGACGTCTCCTGTGCCTCCGTGCTGCCGAAGGATCTCGGCGACTGGACCAGCACGGTGGAGTTCGTGTTAGGCGCCAGTTTTGCCGGCAAGGATTTGAAAGATGTCTCCGTCGGCGACAAGTCCCGCGCGCAGGATCGCAATACTGCGATCGGCTGTCGTCAGGGATTGGGTACGCTGATCGCAAAGCTCGGCGAGCAGGTGCCGCTGTCGCTGTCGACACCGGCCAATCGCATTGTCTGGAGCAACCGCGATGTCAGTGTGGAGACGCCGGCGGGCAGGATCGCCGCGCGTGCCGCCGTGGTCACCGTGTCGAGCAATGTGCTGGCTGCCGGCAACATCAAGTTTGCACCTGACATCCCGAAGCGCATGCTCGACGCCGCCTCGAAACTGAGCCTCGGCAGCTACGACCGGATCGCGCTGCAAATGCCGGGCAATCCGCTCGGGCTGGCGCGCGACGACGTCGTCATCGAGCAGAGCAATTCGACCAAGACGGCGCTGATATTTGCCAATATGGGCGGCTCGTCGCTCTGCACGATCGACGTTGGCGGCTCGTTCGGCCGCGATCTCTCCGCGCAGGGCGAGAAGGCCATGGTGGCGTTTGCCGTGGAATGGCTGACCAAACTGTTCGGTAGCGAGGCGGCAGCCGCGGTGAAGAAGTCGAGCGCGACGCGCTGGAACGCCGCGCCGTTCGCGCTCGGCGCGATGTCGGCGGCCGGTCCCGGCGCGCAATCCTCGCGAAAGGTTCTGACCGAGTCGTTCGGCTGCATCTATCTCGCCGGCGAGGCGACGCATGAAACGCTGTGGGGGACGATCGACGGCGCCTGGGAGAGCGGCGAGCGCGCGGCAGAGGCGGCTTTGCGGCGGATCGGCGCGTTGAAGGATCCCGAGCCGCCGCCGCGGCCGGCGAAAACACGACGGCGCACGTCGGCATCCCCGATCGACTGATGGCCCGTCCGAAAGCACTGATCTCCTGGTCAAGCGGCAAGGATTCGGCCTTTGCCTTGCATGAGGTGATGCGCGCGGGCCAATTCGATGTTGTCGGCGCGCTGACCACTGTGACCGAAACATTCGGCCGGGTATCGATCCACGGCGTGCGGCAGGAGATATTGCAGGCGCAATGCGAGGCCGCAGGCCTGCCGCAGCGAATCGTGCCGATCCCCTATCCCTGTCCGAACGAGGTTTACGAGGCGCGGATGCGCGAGGCGGTCGCGCAGGCTGTCGCGGGCGGCATCACGCATATGATCTTCGGCGATCTGTTTCTCGCTGATATTCGCGCCTATCGCGAACAGAAGCTGGCGGGCACCGGCATCACGCCGGTGTTTCCCCTGTGGGAGCGCCCGACGCTCGAACTGGCGCGGGCGATGATCGCGAGCGGGCTGGAAGCGCATATCGCCACCGTCGACCTGATGAAGATGCCGGCCGAATTCGCAGGCCGCACATTCGATGCAGATTTACTGGCCGATCTGCCCGACGGCGTCGATCCCTGCGGCGAGAACGGCGAGTTTCACACCTGCGTGGTGGCGGGGCCGATGTTTTCGCGGCGGCTTGTGGTGACGTCAGGCGAGCGCGTCGAGCGCGACGGTTATGCGTATTGCGATCTGGTGATGGATTAAATCGTAGCGTGGGCAAACCTCCCCCGTCGTCCCGGCCAAGCGAAGCG
>NZ_LLXX01000028.1:0-12036 GCF_001440405.1 Bradyrhizobium valentinum | reverse complement strand
TTGTGGCGGGCTGGAGCCACATTCCAGTGCGAACATTAGGCGTCCGTGGTTATGGGTCCCTGCGTTCGCAGGGACGACGATGTGGCGTCAGCGCAGCACGCCATCCAGTGCGGGCAAGCCGAAGATCACCGCCGCGGCAATCAGCGCGTAGCAGATCGCGCGGAACACGGTTTCACTGGCCTTGCCGAACAGCGAGGCGCCGAACCAGACGCCGACGCCGTAGACCGGGCCGACAACGAACGCGAACTTGATCGCGTCCAGCGTGATCAGTCCGGTCGCGGCGTAGCTGATAGCGGAAAAGAAATCTGACGCACCGAAGAACAGCACGATATTGGCGCGCGCAATGACGGAGGCGATGGGCCGGCCGAGCCAGTAGCCGACGATCGGCGGGCCGCCGGTCTGGGCCAGCCCGCTGCAAAAGCCTGACAGCCCGCCAATGCCGATCGCGACAGCCGCGTGGTCCTTGCCGCGGTAGCGCCAGCCCGAGAGCAACAGTAACAACAGCGCGAAGACGAAGACGGAAATGATCCAGCGTGTCGTCACCGGTTCGAGGCGGCTGAGGAGGTAAGTCCCGATCGGCACGCCGATCAGGGCGCCTGTTACTATGACCGCGGTCGCCCTGCGGTCGGCTTTTTGCCATGCATTCGGCAACAGCGGCGCGGCAGCGACGAAATCGATGATCAGGAGCAGCGCGGCCACGAGCCGCGGGTCGGCGATCGAGCTGGCGAGCGGCATGAAGATCAGCGCGGAGCCGAATCCGGAAAAACCCCGCGCCGTTCCGGAAACGAAAGCGACCGCGCAGATCGCGATCGCCGCGTTGATGCCGATTTCAGCCGGAATGAGCGAGGCGGGACTCATGCGGGCGTCATCCCCGCAACGTGCCGCCGGTCTTCTTCGTCACCTCGGCCACGATCTTCGCCGCCACCGCGTCGATCTCCTGGTCCGTCAGGGTCTTCTCCCGCGGCTGGATCGTCACGGCAATCGCGACCGACTTCTTGGCCGGATCAATGCCCTTGCCTTCATAGACGTCGAATACGGTCACGTCCGTGATCAGCTTCTTGTCCGCGGCTTGCGCTGATCGCACGATGTCGCCGGCCTTCACGGTACGATCGACGATGAAGGCGAAGTCGCGCGACACCGGCTGGAACGCGGAGAGTTCGAGCAGCGGCCTGGCGCGTGTCGGCTTCTTCTTGGCGTCGGGAATGCGATCGAGGATGACTTCGAACACCATCAGCGGGCCATCGGCGCCGAGCGCTTCCAGCGTGCGCGGGTGCAGCTCGCCGAAATAGCCCAGCACGTTCTGCGGGCCGATCTGAATGGTGCCGGAACGCCCCGGATGCAGCCAGCTTGCGCCGCCCGGCACGATCTGCAGCGCCTGCATTGGCGCGCCGGCGGCTGCGAGCACGGCGAAGGCATCGGCCTTGGCGTCGAGCGCATCGGTCTGGGCAGAACCGGACCAGTGCCGTCCCATGCCCTTCGAGGACGCAAAGCCGTGGCGCACACCGGTGGCCGCAACAAACTGGTTCTCAGCCCTATCGCCCTTGAACACCTGCCCGACTTCGAACAGCGCAACGTCCGGATAACCGCGGTTGGCATTGGCCTGCGCCGCCGCCACGAGACCCGGCAACAGGCTCGGCCGCATGTCCGACATGTCGGAGGCAATCGGGTTGGCGAGCGCAAGCTCCGCCTGTCCGCCGCCGAACAGTTCGGCATGCGGTTTTGAAATGAACGACCAGGTTACGGCCTCCACCATGCCGCGCGCCGCCAGCGCGCGCTTGGCACGCCGGGTGCGGTTCTGGATCGTGGTCAGCACCGGCTTGCGCGCTTCGTCGCCGCGCTCGAACGGCGTCATCGGCACCTTGTCGACGCCGACGATGCGCACGATCTCCTCGACGATGTCAGCCTTGCCGTCAACGTCGGTGCGCCAGGAGGGCACGGCGATTTTCACCACCGGGCCGCTGCCGGCGACCATGAAGCCGAGATGGCCGAGGATGCGCCGCGCCTCGACGAGCGGCACCTCGATTCCCGCCAGACGTTTGACCTCGCTCAGCGGGAAATCGATGATGCGGTCGTCGCCGAAGGCCTTGCCGACGACGAAGGTCTCCGACGGCGTGCCGCCGCAGAGTTCCATCACAAGCTTGGTCGCAAGCTCAAGACCCGGCACCATGAAGGCCGGATCGACACCGCGCTCGAAGCGGTAGCGCGCATCGGAATTGATGCCGAGCTTGCGGCCGGTCTGCGCGATGTTGATCTCGTTCCACAGCGCCGATTCGATCAGCACATCGGTGGTGTTCTCGTCGCAGCCGGAAGTCTCGCCGCCCATGATGCCGGCGAGCGATTCGATGCCATGCTCGTCCGCGATCACGCAGATACTGGGATCAAGCGTGTAGGTGCGGCCGTCGAGCGCCAGCAGGCTCTCGCCGTCTTTGGCCCGGCGCACGGTGAGATTGCCCGTCACCTTCCTGGCGTCGAACACATGCAGTGGCCGGGCGCGGTCGTAGGTCATGAAGTTGGTGATGTCGACCAGCGCATTGATCGGCCGCAGCCCGATCGACGTCAGCCGCTTCTGCAGCCACTCCGGCGAGGGGCCGTTCTTGACGCCGCGCACCAGCCTGAGCGCAAAGCCCGGACAGAGCGCTGCGTCTTCCACCGTCACCTTCACCGGGCAGGGGAATTCGCCCTTGATCGGCTTGATACCGGGATCGATCAACTTGCCCATGTCGGCGGCGGAGAGGTCGCGTGCGACGCCGTGCACGCCGGTGCAGTCCTGGCGGTTCGGCGTCAGGTTGATTTCAAGCACGGGATCGCCGAGGCCTGCCCATTCGGCGTAGCCTTTGCCGATCGGCGCGTCGGCCGGCAGCTCCATGATGCCGTCATGGTCCTCGGAAATCTGCAACTCGGCCGCCGAGCACAGCATGCCGCGGCTCTCGACGCCCCTGATGGTGCCGACGCCGAGGGTGATGTTCTTGCCGGGGATGAACGTGCCGGGCGGCGAGAACACGCTGACGAGGCCCGCGCGTGCATTCGGCGCGCCGCAGACCACCTGCACCGGCGCGCCGCCGTCGCCGGTGTCGACCATGCACACCCGCAGGCGGTCGGCATTCGGATGCTGCTCGGCCGAAATTACCCGCGCTATCGAAAACGGCGCCAGCGCCTTCGCCTTGTCCTCGATGCTCTCGACCTCCAGCCCGATCATGGTGAGCTTGTCGGCAAGCTTTTCCAGGGGCTCGTCGGTGTCGAGATGTTCCTTCAGCCAGGAGAGCGTGAATTTCATGGCTGTGAGCCTCGAATATTGTTGGTTGTCTCGGTGATACTTGCACTGTCCTCACCGTTCCCTCCCCCCTTGTGGGGGAGGGTCAGGGAGGAGGCTCTCTCCGCAACGGCGGTCGTGAGAGGGGGCCGGTCAGAGCCCGATGTCAGCTCACGCAATCCGTTCATGACGGCTGTTCCGCCTGCGCAAACACCTCAACCAGCCGGAACCGTTCGCACATCAGCATCATGTCTTCGCTGAACCTGCCTAGCCGTCCGAAATAAATGCGGTGCGCATTCTGCCAGTAGGCGAGGCTGCGGTCGCCTTCGCCTTCATCATAGGCAAAGGCGGCATCCACTTCGGGGAAGCGGCGGTAGGTGACTTCGACCGTTTCGATCACGCAACGCGGCGTGCCGCATCCGTCGAGCACGATCCAGCGTTCGCCCGGCGTCGATGTGTTCGGCTCGTCCTCGGTGGAGCAGGTCGCGGTCTTCACGCCCTTGATCACGAGGTCGAGCAGCTCATCGGCCAGCCTCGGCCCGTCGCCGAACGCGAACGAGCGCAAGCCCTGATATTTCGCAGGGACAACACTCACGTGCTCAATCCCCCCGCGAGCGTCGGGATGTCGAGCGGCTTGAAGCCGTAATGTGAAAGCCAGCGGACGTCGCTCTCGAACAACTGCCGGAGATCGGCGATGCCGTATTTCAGCATCGCGATGCGGTCGATGCCCATGCCCCATGCAAAGCCCTGGTAGACATCGGGATCGATGCCGCAGGCGCGCAGCACGTTCGAATGCACCATGCCGCAGCCGAGAATCTCCAGCCAGTCCTCGCCCTCGCCGAAGCGGACCTCGCCCTTGTCGCGCCGGCACTGGATGTCGACCTCGAGCGACGGTTCGGTAAACGGGAAGAATGACGGCCGGAACCGCATGTTGATGTGGTCGACCTCGAAGAACGCCTTGCAGAACTCGTGCAGGATCCATTTGAGATGGCCGAGATGCGAGCCCTTGTCGATGACAAGACCCTCGACCTGGTGGAACTGCGGCGTATGGGTCGCGTCGGAATCGATGCGATAGGTGCGGCCGGGGCAGACCACGCGGATCGGCGGCTCTTGGCTGAGCATGGTGCGCACCTGCACCGGCGATGTATGCGTGCGCAACAGCATGCGCGAACCGTCTTCCCCAGGGTTGAAGAAGAAGGTGTCGTGCATCTCCCGCGCCGGATGGCCCTCGGGGAAATTCAGTTTTGTGAAGTTGTAATCGTCGGTCTCGATGTCGGGACCTTCGGCGATCGCAAATCCCATGTCGGCGAAGATCGTGTTGACCTCCTCGAAGACCTGGCTCAGCGGATGAATGCGGCCCTGGTCTGCGGGCGCCTCGCGCAGCGGCAGAGTGACGTCGATGGTCTCGGAGGCAAGCCGGGCATCGAGCGCCGCAGACTTGAGAATATCGCGACGCGCCGTGAGCGCCTCGGTCACCTTGTCCTTGGCGAGATTGATCGCGGCGCCTTGCGTTTTCCGCTCGTCCGGCGACATCTTGCCGAGGGTTGCGAGCAGCGCCGAGATCGAGCCCTTCTTGCCGAGCGCTGCGACGCGGACGGCCTCGAGGGCTGCTTCATCGCCGGCGGCGGCGATATCGTCGAGAATGGACTTTTCGAGTGTGGCGAGGTCGGTCATGGCAATCCTTTTTGACTAGGATGCTAAGCCGGCGCTCCTAGCCCGTCATGCCCGGGCTCGTCCCGGGCATCCACGTCTTACAGCGTTCGCGAGAGGGAAGACGTGGATGGCCGGGACGTCCAGCGCGAAGACGCGCTTCGCGCTTTTACCCAGCCATCACGACCTCAAAAACATCGCAGAAAACCAATATGGCTCCTGCCTCAGGCCGCGAGCGCGGCCTTGGCCTTCTCGGCGATCGCCTGGAACGCTGCCGGCTCGGTGATGGCGAGATCCGACAGCACCTTGCGGTCAACCGTGATGCCCGATTTCGCGAGGCCGTTGATAAAGACGCTGTAGGTCATGCCAAACGGACGCACTGCGGCATTGATGCGCTGGATCCAGAGCGCGCGGAAGGTGCGCTTCTTGCGCTTGCGGTCGCGGAACGCATATTGGCCGGCCTTCTCGACCGCAGCCTTGGCGGCGCGGATGGTGTTCTTGCGGCGGCCGCGGAAACCCTTGGCGGCCTTGTAGACTTTCTTGTGCCTGGCGTGAGAGGTCACACCGCGTTTGACGCGAGACATGACTGTAATCCTTGATCAGAAATGAGGTGACGGGATCGCCGCGCGGACGCGGCTGTGCTTGCGATGGCGTGAACGCGATCAGGCGTTCGGCAAGAAGTACTTCTTGACGTTGTCGCCGTCGGTCTTGAACAGCACCCGGGTGCCGCGGAGCTGACGAATCTGCTTCTTCGTCCGCTTGATCATGCCGTGGCGCTTACCGCGCTGGGCGTGCATCACTTTGCCGGTGGCAGTCACCTTGAAGCGCTTTTTAGCGCCTGACTTGGTCTTCAGCTTGGGCATTTGGCTCTCCTATCGGCCACAGAAAAATGCGCCCGAGGGGCGCTTTTGCGGCTTAAAATGCTCGTTAGAGCGTTGAAAGTGCTCAGGTTTTTTCGAAAACGAACCAACCCGCACGGACACCGACACGGCAGCCCTTGATCAGCCGGGCGATGAAGGTCGGGCTTATGGCAGAGGAAGCGCCAATTGGCAATGATGAACCGCGGCACCCGGCGCCGTTACCTATCGCTGACGTCATTAACATACCCGTCCGGAGCAGGAACAAATGACCCATTATCAGCGATCGATTGCCCGTTGTGCCGCCTTTCCCCGCCTGCGCTCCCGGTGCTGGCTTCCCGTTTTCGCCGCGCTGGCCGTCGTCCTGGCGACGCCGGTCACCGCCGACGCCGCGCCGCGGAGAGGCAAGGCGCTCCGAGCCTATGACGGCATCTGGAACGTGGTCTTCACCACTACGCGGGGCAATTGCAGTTCAGGCTACAGTGTCCCCTTCACCGTCATCGGCAGCCGCGTTTCATCGGCCGGCGGCGGCAGGGTTTCGGGATCGGTCAGTCGCGCCGGTGCGGTTGCGGTCAAAGTTTCGGTTGGCGCGTCCCGTGCGAGCGGCGGTGGCCGGCTCGCCGGCAGCTATGGCGCCGGCTCGTGGCGCGGCATCATCACCGGCGACCACTGTAGCGGTACCTGGCAGGCTACGCGGACTTAAGCGCGCGGAAACGAAAACGGCCCGCCGGATTATCCGACGGGCCGCTTCACATCTAACAACCGATTCAAATCAGCGCGGCGCCAGCACCATCACGACCTGGCGGCCTTCGAAACGCGCGTCCTGCTCGACCTTGGCGAATTCGGCGACATCTGCCTTGACCTTGTCCAGAAGCTTGGTGCCGATCTCCTGGTGCGCCATTTCGCGGCCACGGTAGCGCAAGGTGATCTTGACCTTGTCGCCTTCCTCGAAGAACCGCTGCATCGCGCGCATCTTCACGTCGTAATCGTGATCGTCGATCATCGGCCGCAGCTTGATCTCCTTGATCTCGACGATCTTCTGCTTCTTGCGCGCCTCGGCGGCTTTCTTCTGTGCCGAATACTTGAACTTCCCGTAGTCCATAATCTTGCAAACGGGAGGATTGTTGTTCGGCGAAATCTCAACGAGATCCATGCCCGCCTCGAGGGCCATCTTGATGGCGACCACGGTCTCGACTGTTCCGTGGTTGAGGCCGGTCTGATCGATCAGTTGGATCTGCGCGTTGCGGATATCATCATTGGTGCGCGGCCCGTCTTTGGTTGCAGCGGGCGGGGCTCTGTTGGGACGGCGAATGGGTAACTCTCCAAAGTTGTGAAAGGAAGGGCCGTAGTTTGAAGCAATACGCTGATAACAGCAAGCGAACTCACGGTCTGCGCCCGAAAACCGTCAAATGCGAGGCATTTCGGTCACGTCCGGCAAATATAGCGCGGCGGCCCGATCCGCAAGCGCCGGGCGGTCGCGCTTGACCGATCAAGCGTGCTCGCTGACAAAGCAGCGGGCAAGAGTGACAGATCCATGACCAATTCAGCGACAATCGACCAGGAACCGGCCTTTATCGAGGTGGGAGAGGGCAGTGACGGCCGCCGGATCGCCGTCCGCGCCCGTGCCGGCAGCGGGCCCGGGCTGTTCTGGCTCGGCGGCTTCAATTCCGACATGCGGGGCACCAAGGCGCTCGCGCTGGACGCGTGGGCCGCGGAACATGGCCGCGCCTGTATTAGGTTCGATTATTCCGGCCACGGCGAATCGGGCGGCGCTTTCATCGACGGCACCATCGGGCGCTGGCTCGAAGAGAGTGTTGCGGTGTTCGAGCGGTTCTGCCGGGGGCCGCAGGTCGTGATCGGCTCGTCGATGGGCGGCTGGATGGCGCTGTTGCTGGCGCGGGCCATCGCCAAACGCGAAGCGGCGGGCGCGACACTTGCCGGGCTGGTGCTGATCGCGCCGGCGCCTGATTTCACCGAGCAATTGATGTGGAACAGCTTCTCCGACGAGGTCCGCGAGGAGATCAGGACCAGGGGCGTGTGGCTGCGGCCGTCGGAGTATGCCGACGGCACGCCCTATCCGATCACGCGCGCGCTGATCGAGGAAGGCCGTAACCATCTCTTGCTCGGCAGCGCCATCGACGTCGGATGTCCCGTGCGCATTCTGCAGGGCGCGCAGGATCCCGACGTGCCCTGGCAACACGCGTTTGCGCTGGCGCACCGGCTGCCGGCCGAGGACGTGGTGCTGACCATGATCCAGGACGGCGACCACCGCCTGTCGCGCCCGCAGGATATCGCGCGGATTCTCGCCGCTGTGGCGGAGATGGGGTGACTTCTTGCCGCAACCACGGTGTCATCGTCCGCGAAAGCGGGCGATCCAGTACGCCGCGACTTATCGATTGACGTCGCATTCTCTGGAATACTGGATGCCCCGCTTTCGCGGGGCATGACAACCGGAGATAAAACGATGAACACTTTCACCATGCTCCGCGCCTTCTGTGATGCCGTCGAGCAGCGCAACGGCAAGGCTTTCTCGGAACTGTTCACCGAAGACGGCATCTATCACGACGTATTCTACGGCGCGTTCGAAGGCCGCGAGAAGATCGCAGGCTTGATCGACGACTGGTTCTATCGCACGGCGACCGATTTTCGCTGGGACATGCACGACCCCGTCAGCGACGGCGAGATGCTCTATGCGCGCTACACCTTCAGCTACCGCTCGACGCTGCCGGAAGCGCAAGGAGCGCGGGCGATGTTCGAGGGCGTCGCGATCATGCGGCTGCGCGATGGCAAGATCATGGAGTACCACGAGGTCGCCAACACCGCGCCGGCCTTCGTCGACCTCAAATTTGCGCCGGAGCGGATCGTCAAGATCGTCGCCAAGCAGGGCGCGGCACTGAAGGCGCGGCCGGAGATGAAGCGGCATCTGGTCTGAGTTCGGCGTGCGCTCTCCACCGTCATTCCGGGATGCGCCATAAGGCGCAGGCCCGGAATCCATCGGGCCGCATTAGCTGACGGAGAAATGGATTCCGGGCTCGCGCTTCGCGCGCCCCGGAATGACGATCCACCTCACGACGGCGGCGGTTTGGCCATCGGCTTGCACTGCGCGAGTGCCGATTATGCGTGAAGAACGGCTGATTTTTTTGTCATGGCGCACGACCACGGCGGGTTTCGTTGCGTGAAATGAAGCATGACCCTCATGGTGAGGAGGCGCCAACGGGTCCGCGCGTAGCGCGGCCCGATGACAGGCTCCGCGCCGTCTCGAACGATGACAGGCTCCGCGCCGTCTCGAACCATGTGGCCCGGTTATCGGCCCCGCCCTTCGAGACGCGCTGCGCGCTCCTCAGGGCGAGGGTCAGACAGCAGTGGCGAGGTGCCACTCCGCGCGGACATCTTCATCCGTCTCAGCGCCCATCGCCCTCGCGGCCAGCGCATTGAATTTCACGCGGTCGACCAACTGCGACAGCGCCCACACCGCCGCGCCGCGAACCAGCGGACTTGCATCATCCAGCAGGCGTTCGGCCTCTGGCGCCAGCGATGCATCATCGGCGTTGCCGATCGCGATCAGCACGTTGCGTACAAAGCGGTCGCGGCCGATGCGCTTGACCGGCGATTTCGAAAACAGCGCGCGAAACGCTGTGTCGTCGAGCCGCACGAGTTCCGCCAGCGAGGGCGCGCGCAATTCCGTGCGTGCGGCCAGTTTGGCTTCGCGGCCTTGCTGCGCGAATTTGTTCCACGGGCACACGGCGAGGCAGTCGTCGCAGCCATAGATGCGGTTGCCGATGCTCTTGCGAAATTCGTGCGGGATCGGTCCCTTGTTCTCGATCGTCAGATACGAAATGCAGCGCCGCGCATCGAGCTTGTAGGGCGCGGGGAAAGCCGCGGTCGGGCAGATCTCCTGGCAGGCGTTGCATGAACCGCAACGATCGGTGTCGGCGTCGTCGCGAGGGAGGTCGGCAGCCGTGAAGATCGCGCCGAGGAACAGCCATGAACCGAATTCGCGCGACACCAGATTGGTGTGCTTGCCCTGCCAGCCGAGCCCCGCCGCCTGTGCCAGCGGCCTTTCCATCACCGCTGCGGTATCGATGAACACTTTCACTTCCTCGCCGGAGGCGGCGACGAACCACCGCGCCAGCGCCTTCAGGCGCTTCTTGATGACATCGTGATAGTCGTCGCCCTGCGCGTAGGCGGAGATCGCGCCGCGTGTGCGCTTCGCAAGAAGCGCGAGCGGATCTTCCGCAGGCCCATAGTTGACGCCGAGCATGATGATGGAGCGTACCCCTCGCCACAGCACGCGCGGATCCATCCGCCGTTCGGGTTGCGCCGCGAGCCAGTCCATGTCGCCATGCGCGCCGGCATCGAGGAATTCGCGGAAATATTTTCCGGCGCTAGCGATCGCATCGGGATCGGTCACGCCGATGCAGTCGAAACCGAGCGTCTCCGCTTCGCGCGCGAGCGCGGCCTTCAGATCGGCGGCGGAGAGTCGGGTGTCCTTGTTCAGAAGTCGAGGTCCACGTAGGTCCGCGATGCCGGCACCCCCGCCAGCCATTCGCTGAGCAGCGGGCGGAACGACGGGCGGGACTTCACCCGTGCGTACCACGCCTTTGCTGCGTCGTCCTCGCTCCATGGCACGTCGCCCAGATAATCGATCGCCGAAAGATGCGCCGCGGCGGCGAGATCCGCGTAGGTCAGCCGGTCGCCGGCGAGGAAATTCCGCGTCTGCGCCAGCCAGCCGATATAGGCCAGATGATAGCGCACATTGGTCTTGGCTGCGCGGATCACTTCGGCCGCCGGCGCCCCGCCGCCATTCTCCTCGCTCATGAAACGCTTGTAGATGCGCTCGGTTACCAGCGGATTCGACGCCTCCTCGAAGAATTTTTCGTTGAACCACGCCATCAGGCGGCGCACCTCGACGCGCTCGGCCATCGAGGCCGGCAACAGCCGCCGCTCGCCCGCCTCCAGGCCGTGCGTCTCGTCGAGGTATTCGGCGATGATCCCGGCGCCGGGAATCGGCGGAAAGCCGTCAGCCATCAACACCGGCGTGGTGGCCGCGGGATTGAGCACGAGAAACGCCTCGCGCCGCTCCCAGGCCCGCTCTTCCACCAGGCGCAGGTCGAGGCCGTGTTCGCCCAGCACCAGGCGAATGAAGCGCGAATGCGGGCAGAACGGGTGATGATAGAGCGTGTACATGAAATCCTTGGGGCAAAATCGCGGCGACTACGGAACCCTCAAAACCGCGTCAAGCGAATCGGGACACTAGCCAAGCAGGCGTATGAGGCAACCGGTGTTTGGCTTTTTTTTGCGATTGCGGCATGGGGACGAATAGGCGAGAAGGGCGCGGCTTTTCCTGTCAAATGGACCACGTCATGATGTCGGAAGTAGTCAAGGCGGTGATTCTCGGCATCATCGAGGGTATTACGGAATTCCTCCCCGTTTCCTCCACGGGCCATATGCTGCTGGCGCAACGCTACTTCGGCCTTGGCGAGGGCGCCTTCTGGCAGAGCTTTGTGATCCTGATTCAGCTCGGCGCGATCCTCGCCATCGTCATGCTGTATTTCGTCAAGCTGTCGCGTGTCGCGCTCGGCATGTTCACCAATCCCGACGACCGCCGGTTCGTGATCGGTGTGCTGGTGGCGTTCCTGCCTGCAGTGATCATCGGCCTGATTGCCGGCAAATACATCAAGGAGCTTTTGTTCAATCCGTGGGTGGTCTGTTTCACGCTGATCGTCGGCGGCGCGATCCTGCTGTGGGTCGACCAACTAGATCTCAAGCCGACGGAGGATGACGCCACGCGCTATCCGCTGATGATGTATCTGTGGATCGGCATCGCGCAATGCGTGGCGATGATACCCGGCGTATCGCGTTCCGGCGCCAGTATCGTGGCGGCGATGCTGCTTGGCGGCGACAAGCGGTCGGCGGCGGAGTTCTCGTTCTTTCTCGCGATCCCGACGATGATCGGCGCGTTCGCCTATGATTTCTACAAGAACCGCGCCGAGATGACGGTCGATCACGTCGGCATCCTCGCGATCGGATTCGTGGTGTCGTTCATCACCGCGGCGATCGTGGTGAAGACGTTCCTCACCTATGTCACGCGCCATGGCTTCACGTTCTTTGCGTGGTGGCGCGTCGCCGCCGGCACGCTAGGCCTGCTCGCGCTGGCGCTGGGGAAGTAGGGCGCAAGTGCATTCGTAGGGTGAGCAAAAGGGTCGCCGTGCGATCTGTCAGACCTCATCCTGAGAGTCTGACTCAAAATAAGTCATTGGCATCTCAGGTTCTAGCCAG
>NZ_LLXX01000027.1 GCF_001440405.1 Bradyrhizobium valentinum | reverse complement strand
GCCGCGTCCCCCCGCCGCGGCGGCGGTGGCATGCGCGCCGGAGGTTTTCACGGCGGCGGTGCCGTCCGGGCGGGAGGCTACCGCGGCGGCGCTGTAGCGGTTCGAGGGGCTCGGGGCGGCGCTGTCGCAGTGCGCGGCGGGGGCTACGGCTATCGTGGTGGGGCCTATCGCGGCTACGGCTATCGCGGCTACGGTGTCGGTGCGGCGGCGGTGGGCGCCGCTGCGGTCGGGGCCTACCGCGGCAGCTGCTACGACGCCTACGGCAACTACGTTTGCGCCGGCGGGTACCGTCCGTACTGAGCGGCGCATGTAGGCGAGATTGACGGCGTAAGCGTTTGCGTAAGCCGCCCCGCTTTGACTGCAAGGCCGGCGCGGGAGCCGTGCGAGGTGAGAATCAAAAACAGAATGTCGTTGTTGGCGTCCATCCCGTTGGCCGCCGCTTGCAAGGACATGGCCAGGCCTTCAATCTTTGCACCTCCGCTTTTCTTCGAATTGTATTGCACGTTGATCGCAGCGCCCCCGAAACGGTCCGCGACGACCCGTGCTGCGCCGGTGGCCTCGCTTCTAAACACGCCCTGATCGCCGAAAAGGCCGAAGGACACCACGCTCACCTTGCGCGCATCCTCAACGGCGTGCACCGTCGAAACCGACGGCGCAATGGTCAAACAAGAGCGATGAGCGGCGCGCCGATCCGGCGGATCCAACGTGGATACACAGCTTCACCAGGCATTTCCTTCAACAGGTCACGTGAAAGAGTCCGATCCTCTTTGTCCGGGACCGATTGAACATCCGGATTGCCTCGGGTGTCGGCTTCAACACGACCTCGCAGCCCTTTCTTTCGAAATAGGCTTCAGCTTCTGGTGACAGGTGCACGTTGCCCATCTGGCCCGAGCCAATGACGACCTGATCGCACCCTTTCTCGAAGAGAAACTTTGCCTCGTCTTTTGAAAGCACGTGCGAGGTGCCATACAGCTTCTTTGATAGCTTCTTTTTCCGCTTCACAACTTCGCCGGAAAGACGAACGACCACGTCGTGCTGATACGTCTTTCCGTCAATCGTAATCGCGCCAAAGATGGTGCTGTCAATCTTCATCGTGACCTCCTAATCAGGCTCCCGCTCCAACACGCAGCAGCGAGGCGCCTCGACGTCGTTATCATCCTCATTCAAGGGGGTTCCAGTCTGCCGATCCGGATCGGGACGCGCCGATACCCTGTTGAGACGATGACGGTCTCTGCGGGCGCGTTCTCGCAACCTTCTCAAGTCCTTTACGGGTTCTCGGCCACGCAGCTGGAGGACGTCGTGGGCTATTGCGGCGCGACTTGGGGACCGCTATCGCGGGCCGGCGTGAGCCTCCCGCGGGCATCCTGTGGCCGGATTTACAGACGGGCTGCAGGATGAACTTCCAGCGCCATTTCCTTTCGCCCACAGGTTCTCCCAGCCGCCCATCCACGAGGACGGCACGATCGTGTCCGGCAGCCGCTTGAACCAGCCGAACGACTTGTTCTCCTCCGGCGGCGCCCGGTCTGCCTGCAGTCCGCCGGCTGAGGTCATCTGCGGCTCGGCTTGCACGTTCTTGGCGTGTACCACCCTGACCCGATCACGGGAAGACCTTGAAGCACGCCGCGCATGACCACCATGCGCCGGACGCGCCTTCACTGCATGCTTCTCCTTTGCTTTTGCTTTGGCAGGTTTGCTCGCAGCAGGCTCTGCCGGCAACGGAGCCGGTGCTGCAACGCTGTTGTCGCCTTCGCCGGCCGTTGCGATGCGCATGACTGGCTTTATGGTCCCGTCGTGGAGTTCGAGGCGGTCACCGCGCGCTAACGATTGGGACGGCTCGTCTTCGGGAATGTCCGCCCGCAACAATTCCAGACCCCGTCGTCTTATCGCTTCCATCCTCTCAGCCTGCGTTTCAACCCAAGGGACGGCGGCCGGGCTGGAAGGATCTGCGCGCCGTTCGGTCGCACTTACCGTGCCTGCTCCAATTTCGCTCCAGCCGAAAAGAAGCAGCGCAGCCAGCCCGGCGATGCCTACCACGACACCGACCCAGGCAAACCTCAGGTCCGCCACCGTGAAAGATGCGGCCCTTGCACACGATCCGAAGAAATGATCAGGAGGCCGGATCGCGCCGGCTAAGGTCCGGGTAATTGCCGCCGCCACATAGTGGCAGCTTTCGCAAAACTTGAAATAAACTCCTGCGCCAGAACAAGATCCGGTTTCCTGATCCATTCGGAGATACGTCATCCTGCTCCGGTCTGCGAAATCCAACCTCTCAATCTGCTGTCGTGCCATCGGGGAGCGTCCTTTCGAACAAATCTCCCAGCCCACTCCACCCGATAAAGCAACGACGCCTGAAGCATGTGCGCAACAACCTTGGCTCGAATTGCAAGCCTCCAAAGTTCACTTTTTGTAACTGCCTGAGACCGCTGCAGTGCTTATGAGTAAGGAAACGCGCGGCCCGTCGATTTCATGGCCGACGTCCACTTTGGGTCCAATCGCGTCGGTTCGCTCTACCGCTGGCGACTTCCGGTCTACCCCCAACTGCGGACATCACACATCGGGACCACCACTTCCGAAAGTGCCAATCTCGGACGGCACGGCCGGTCTCGGCTATGTGTCCGTTGGTCGCCCGGTTCAGTTCGAGATCACTGAGCACACCAGGGACACGGTCGGACGAAGGATCCAAGGAGCCGACCTTCGGCCCGGCGGGGTCCTCTTTCCCAGCCGAACGGCGGCGCACGCAGTCGGTGTCACTCCGTGAGCCGCTCCAGCAGCAATTTGGCCTCGTCGAGGACCGGGGTGTCGAGGCCCTCGGCGAACCAGCCGTAAATTGGTGCGAGGAGATCGCGGGCTTCGGCGCGTTTGCCCTGGTCTCGCCAAAGGCGCGCGAGGCACGTGGCGGCGCGAACCTCCCATAGCTTCGCACTTCGCCCGCGCGCAACGGCGATGGCTTTTTGGAGGCACTTCTCAGCCGCCACAGGATCACCAACGGTGATCAGCAACTCGCCGCGAACCCGATACATGTCGGCTTCGGTCCAGCCCTCCTGAGTCGCTTCGATCTGACGCTCGGCCTCGTCGAGCTGTTCTAATCCTTCCGTTGGCCGACCGGCCTTCGCAAGGGCTTCGGCAAACGACGTCCGAACTAGCGGTACGACTGTGACAGCCCCGGTCGCCCGATATTTTGCCAGCGCATCGGTGAGGTCTGCGAGAGCTTCCTCAGTGCGACCCAGCTCCGACAGGCTGTGGCCACTGGACATCAAGGCCGCCGCCTCAAAGTAAGGAAAACCGTGTTCCACGCAATGTGCCCTCATCTCCTCGGCCCGTTGCAATAAGATTGCGGGGTCTGATTTTATGTGTTCGAGGGTGAGCAAAGAGATACAGCGCACCATGGCAAGCGTAAGGGCATGCTGGCGCTGGTGCGCCTGTGCGAGTGCCTCCTCACGTCTTGCGCGTGCTTGATCGAGATAGCCAAGATAGGTCAGTGACCGAAATGAAAATGTGAGCGCGGTGACATATGGGTTTTGGGTCCACCAAGCCTCGGAGGGGTGCGGCGGATCGAAGAGTGCCATCGCCCGTTCGGCGTAATCGCGCGCGGCGACGAAGTCACCGACGTGAAACCACGTCACAGCGCTGAACGTGCAGCCCTGGAATTTCACATCGGCGTCGTTCCGGTCCTCCCCCAGGTCGACAAGCTCCTTGCTCTCCTGACACGCCAGCGCAAGCTCGCCTGCGATGAAGTGATACGAGGCTTGCCCGACCAGTAGCATGGCAAGCTGAGATGGTCGATCGAGCTGTTGGCAGAGCTGGCGTGCGCGTGCAAATGCCTTTGCCACCACCGGCGCGGCATAGCCCTCCGTCGCGGTCAGCGTCATGCCGAGAAGCAGCTGCAAGTCGAGCTCAAATTGCTGGCGATCAGGGCCGTCTGACAGGCCGGTAAGTAAGTCCAAGCCTTTGTGCAGTTGCGCGGAGGCTTCCATCATCGCCGAACGCGCCAGGGCCTGCTGGCCAGCCTTGAGCCGATAGGCAACTGCCTTCGCCGTTAGGCTTGCTTCGGCGCAGTGCTGAGCGAGCAGCGCCGGTTGCGTCGCCGCGATCTCGGAAAATTGGCTCTCCAGTGTCGCGATGATCCGGGCATGAATCTGCTGTCGTCGGGTGCGCAGCAAGGTGCTATAGGCCGCGTCCTGCACCAATGCGTGCTTGAAAGTATACTCGGCGTCGGGCGCTATCCCTCGCCGGAAGATCAGCTCAGCGCTCACCAGCTGCTCCAGCGCGTCATCCAGTTTGATCCGGGGCATCTGAGCGACGGCGCTGATCAGCACGTGCGAGAACGAACGCCCGAGCGCCGCTGCAATCTGCGCCACCTCTCGGGTTGGAGCCAATCGATCGAGCCTTGCCAGGAGCGAGGCGTGGAGCGTCGTCGGGATGGCCAGCGGCGCCGCTGGCCCCGTCACCGCGTAACGGTCCCCGGCGACTGTCACCAATCCGCTCTCGACAACGGACTTGGTCAGCTCCTCGATGAACAGCGGCACGCCGTCGGTGCGATCGATGATCTGCTCGGCGATCTCCTTGGGCAACGCCTTGCCGCCCGTCACAAGCACGATCATCTCGGCGCGCTGCCGCGGTGTCAGGCGGTTGAGGTTGAACAGCATCACGTGCGGCCGTCCGATCCAGGTCGGCGTGAACTCCGGCCGGAAGGTGATGATCACCAGAACCCGCAGGGTGGCCACCCGATCAATGAGCAGGTCGAGTGCTTCTCTCGTCGTGGGGTCGCTCCAATGGACATCCTCGAATATCATAAGCGCCGGCAGTTGAGCGGCGAGTCCCTCGACCTGCGCAATCAGCGCCCAGAGCGTCTTCTCCTTGCGCTTCTGCGGGGCAAGATCGAGCGCCGGGTAGCGGTCGCCGGTCGGGATCGACAGTAGGTCCGCGATGAGAGGGGCGGCCTCCATCAGATCGTTGGTCGCCTGCGACAGCACCGCCTCGACCTTGTCGAGCCGTTGCTCTGCCGTGTCCTCGGTCCGGAACGCGGCGGCGCGTTCGAGCTGGGCGATGATGGGGTAGAGTGCGCTGTCCTGGTGGTGGGGCGAGCAGAAATACCGCAGGCGGGTATGGGGCTCGCCGGCGAGCCGGTCCGCGATGGTCTGCGCGATGCGCGATTTGCCGATGCCCGGCTCGCCCGATATCAGCACGACCGAGCCGTCACCGCCTTTGGCCTGGTGCCAGCAGCGCATCAGCAGTTCGATTTCCTCCTCCCGGCCGACCAGCGGCATTGTGGCCGTGCGCAAGGCCTCGAAGCGGCTCTCGATGGCGCTCCCGCCCAGCACCTGCCACGCCGACACGTTCTCAGCAAAGCCCTTGAGAGTGACGGTTCCAAGATCGCGATATTCGAAGAGGCCGCCAGTCAGCCTGCGGGTGCTTGATGCGATCACCACGGCGCCCGGTTCGGCCAACGCCTGGAGGCGCGCGGCCAGATTTGGAGTCTCACCGACGACCGCCTGCTCCTGGGCCGCACCCGCGCCAATAAGGTCGCCGACTACGACCAGCCCGGTGGCGATCCCGATACGCACCTGCAAGGGGAAATCGGCGGCTGTCTTGAGCTTTGGCACCGCCTCAACAAGGGCAAGCCCGGCGCGTGCCGCCCTCTCGCCGTCCTCCTCGTGCGCGCGTGGGTAGCCGAAATAGACCAGCACCCCATCGCCCATGTATTTGGCGACGAAGCCGTCGAACCGGTCGACCGTCTCTGCGACGCATTTGTGGTAGGTTCCGATAACGGCGCGCAGATCTTCGGGATCGAGCCTCGTCGAGAGCACGGTCGAGCCCACAAGATCACAGAACATCACGGTGAGCTGGCGGCGCTCCGCGTTGTCCCGTTGCTTGGGCGCGGGCGACAGATGTCCGGGTGGAAGTGCGGCGGCGCCGGCAAGCTCGGCAGTCGCCGCCAGCATCTTGCGCCGATGCCCAAGCGAGACGCCAAGCTCTTTCAAATCCTGATCAGTCAAATGACGCAGGACGGAGACGTCGATATCATTCTCGGTAAAGCGCTGGGCGTACTCGGACAGACCGAGCGAAGCCCGCCACTCCGTGATGGTGGCCACCTGCTTCCCCTCGCGATTCCGCCGTAGAGCATGACAGAATAGCCTCACGGGGCAACAACGACAAGCGCTTCAGTTTGTCGCCCCTGATGCGCCTCTACGCGCGCGGTATGACGGTGCGCGAGATCCAAGGGCATTTATCTGAATTTCATGGGGCCGAAGTCTCGCCGGATTTGATCAGCCGAGTGACCGACGCGATTCTCGATGAAGTCCGGGAATGGCAAAGCCGCCCGCTCGACCTGCAGCAAAGCGTTCGGGCGATGGCCCGCGGGTCAAATTCATAGCTGTTGGCGCATTCTCATTTGCGGCCGCCGTACATTGCGTCTCGGTCGATGACGCCGAGGTCACGTCGGTGTTACTGCCGGCTCCGGCGGCGGGGAAGGGGACAGTCGCCCAGGTGACGTTCCCTTGAAACAAAGCCGGTTCTGATCGCATTGTAGTACATCACCAGAAACGGTCAGCCAAAAACGCGGGTGGAGATGGTGTGTGCTTTGATATGATACAGGAGGCGCGCATGTGCGATTTGTGCCGCGAGCTGGACTATAAGATCGAAGCGTGTCGCAGATTAGAAAACTCAACTAATGACGAGCTGACGCGCGAAGCTGTCGCTGACCTTATCAGGGAATACGAGGAAGACAAAGCCAAGCTCCATCCAAACCAGTCCGGCGAAACATCGCGAAGTTAAGTTGCTTCGCACTGTCAAATCTTGCGCAAGCCTTTGCTCGACCGATTGAGGGGCGAGTTGCAAACGCTCATTCTGCCTAACTCATTGGCACGCCGTCCGTAATGTCAGCTATTAGACGTAGCTAGCATCGAGCGGCATACAAAGACCTTGGATCGCTAAATCTGCGGGAGTTTCAAGGAACCGCTCCGAACATGGGGTGCTTTTTTACGCCTGGTAGGTGGCAGGAACCAAAGCATGGATAGTGCTTTTA
>NZ_LLXX01000026.1:43399-85458 GCF_001440405.1 Bradyrhizobium valentinum | reverse complement strand
CCTCGGCTACCTCGCTCCGCTCGAAGCTCTCGCCAATCTCCCGGGACCAAACACGTGCGCAGGGGCGACCACATTGTTTTCGGGATTATGAATGACCCACCCCTCTATCCACGCCCGCAACACACCGAACAAGATCGCCTATCAGATGGCGGGGACCGGCAAGGCGATCACCTATCGCGAACTGGACGAACTCTCGAACCAGGGCGCGCAACTGTTCCGCTCGCTTGGCCTGAAGGCCGGCGACCACATCGCGCTCTTGATGGAAAACCGCCTCGCTTTCATGGAAATCTGCTGGGCGGCGCAGCGCGCAGGGCTCTATTACACCGCGATCAGCCGCTATCTGACGCAGGACGAGATCACCTACATCGTCAGGGATTGCGGCGCAAAAGTCTTCATCACCACGCCGAAATGCGCCGAACAGGTCAGGAGCCTCGTCGGCCAGCCCAGTGGACCGCTGCTCTACATGATGGACGAGCCGGAGCCTGGCTTCCGTTCCTATGACAAGGAAGCCGCCGCGCAGCCGGCTACGCCGATATCGGATGAAGTGGCGGGCTACGACATGCTCTATTCCTCCGGCACCACCGGGCGGCCGAAGGGCATCAAGAAGGAGTTCGAGGGCAAGGCGATCGACGTGCCGAACCCGCTCCTGAAAATTCTCTGCGCCGACATGTGCGGCATGTCGCCCGACAGCATCTATCTGTCGCCGGCGCCGCTCTATCATGCGGCTCCCTTGCGCTTCAACATGATGGCGATCACGCTCGGCGGCACCTCCATCATCATGGAGCATTTCGACGCTGAGGAATTTCTGAGACTGGTCGAAAAATACAAGGTCACGCAGTCGCAGCTCGTGCCGACCATGTTCGTGCGCATGCTGAAGCTGCCGGACGAGGTGCGCCAGCGTTACGACGTCTCGACGCTGAAGGGCGCCATCCACGCCGCGGCCCCCTGCCCGGTCGACGTGAAGGCAAAAATGATCGAGTGGTGGGGACCGATCCTGATCGAGTATTACGCCGGCTCCGAAGGCAACGGCGTCACGGTTTCGACGTCGCAGCAATGGCTGACCCATCGCGGTACCGTCGGCCGCGCGGTGGTCGGCAAGGTCAAGATTCTCGACGAGAACGACGAGGAAAGGCCGGTGGGCGAGATCGGCACGGTCTATTTCGCCGATGCGCCGGCCTTCACCTATCACAACGACCCCGAGAAGACGAAGAAGGCCTACAACGACAAGGGCTGGTCGACGCTCGGCGACGTCGGCTATCTCGACGCGGAAGGCTTTCTCTATCTCACCGACCGCAAGAGCTACATGATCATCTCCGGCGGCGTGAACATCTACCCGCAGGAAACCGAGGACGTGCTGATCACCCATCCCGCCGTCTCCGACGTCGCCGTGTTCGGCGTGCCGAACGAGGAAATGGGCGAAGAGGTCAAGGCCGTCGTGCAGCCGCACGACATGTCGAAGGCCGGCAAGGCGCTCGAGGCCGAACTGATCGCGTTCTGCCGAAAAAATCTATCCCCGATCAAATGCCCGAAGAGCATCGACTTCGAGGCTGAACTGCCGCGCACGCCGACCGGGAAACTGGTGAAGCGGCATTTACGCGATCGGTATTGGCCGAAGGCGGCAGCGAAGGGGTAAATCTCTCCATTGTCGTCCCGGCGAACGCCGGGACCCATAACCACCGCTGTTGATCGCTTTACAAAGCTGGGGCCACAGCCTTTTATCGCGGCAAACATTTGTGGTTATGGGTCCCGGATCGCGCTCGCTACGCTCGCTTGTCCGGGACGACAAGGGAGTGCGCAACCGATGAACACGACAACCATCCTCCCCGAGATCCCGCTCCCCTCCTCCATCCGCTCGCGCTACGTCGACAACATCAACGGCCTGCGCATGCACGTGCTGGAAGCCGGCTTCGAGACACGCGGCAGGCCTTGCGTGCTGCTGCTGCACGGTTTTCCCGAACTCGCCTTTAGCTGGCGCAAGGTGATGCCGGTTCTCGCAGAAGCCGGCTATCACGTGATCGCGCCGGACCAGCGCGGCTATGGCCGCACCACCGGATGGGATCCGGACTACGACGGCGATCTCGCCTCGTTCCGGCTCCCCAATCTGGTGCGCGATGCGCTGGGGCTGGTGTCGGCGTTCGGCTATCGCAGCGTCGACGCCGTCATCGGGCATGATTTCGGCTCGCCGGTCGCCGCATGGTGCGCGCTGATCCGGCCCGACGTGTTTCGCTCCGTCGTCATGATGAGCGCGCCGTTCGGCGGCCCGCCGTCACTGCCCTTCAACACCGTGGACGGACCGGCCATATCAGCAGCAGAAGATCCCATTCATCGCGATCTTGCCGCGCTGCCGCGCCCGCGAAAACATTATCAGTGGTACTATTCGACACGCGAGGCGAATAGCGACATGCACCACGCGCCGCAGGGCGTGCATGATTTTCTCCGTGCCTATTACCACCACAAGAGCGCGGACTGGAAAGCCAACAAGCCCTACCCGCTCAAATCCTGGACGGCGGACGAAATTGCGAAACTCCCGACCTATTATGTGATGGACCTTGCCAAGGACATGGCCGCCACCGTGGCGGAAGAAATGCCGTCGGCCGCCGAAATCGCCGCCAACAAATGGCTGCCGGACAGCGAGCTTTCCTTTTACAGCGCCGAGTATGAACGCAACGGATTCCAGGGCGGCCTGCAATGGTATCGCTGCGGCACCTCGGGCGCGTTCCTGCCGGAATTGCAGATATGGTCGGGCCGTACCATCGACGTGCGCTCTGCCTTCATCTCCGGCAAGCAGGACTGGGGCACCTATCAGCGCCCCGGCGTGTACGAGGCCATGCAGAAGGCCTGCACCAACATGATCGGCTGCAATCTCGTCGATGGCGCAGGCCACTGGGTGCAGCAGGAGCAGGCTAACGAGGTGAGCTGGTTGCTGGTGCAATTCCTGCGAGGGGCGAAGGCAAGCGCTTAGACGAGGTGAACCCGGCCACGCCCGGCAATTGACCGCGGCGACAGCCAACATTAGAATAATTCTAAATTATAAAAAAGGCCCGTTCCGTGAAGAATTTCGCCGATCTCACTGAGCGCGAAGTGCTGGCCGTTGCGATCTCTTCCGAGGAGGAAGACAGCCGCATCTACATGACGTTCGCGGAAGATCTCGCCGAACGCTATCCGGATTCGGCCAAGGTGTTCGAGGAGATGGCCGAGGAAGAACGCGGCCATCGTCACCGTTTGCTCGAACTTTATGAGAAGCGTTTCGGGACGCATCTGCCGCCGATCCGCCGCGAGGACGTCAAGGGCTTCCTGAGGCGACGCCCGATCTGGCTGACCAAAAACCTGCCGCTCGACACCATCCGCAAGGAGGCCGAGACGATGGAGCTCCAGGCCGAGCAATTTTACATCAAGGCCGCAGAGCAGGCCGAGGACGTCGGCGTGCGCCGCCTGCTCGGCGACCTCGCCGAGGAGGAAAAGGGCCACGAGAAACTCGCGATCAAACTCACCGGCGAAATCTTGAAGCCCGACGTGCGCGCTGAAGAGGATCGGACGCGGCGGCGCATGTTCGTGCTGCAATATGTGCAGCCGGGACTCGCCGGCTTGATGGATGGCTCGGTCTCGACGCTGGCGCCGCTGTTCGCCGCGGCCTTCGCCACGCATCAGAACTGGCAGACGTTTTTGGTGGGACTAGCCGCCTCGATCGGTGCCGGCATCAGCATGGGGTTTGCCGAAGCTCTGTCCGACGATGGCTCGCTCACCGGGCGCGGCTCGCCCTGGCTGCGCGGCTTGACCTGCGGGTTGATGACCACACTGGGCGGTATCGGCCACACCCTGCCCTATCTCGTTCCCGACTCCTGGCCGAACGCGTTCTGGATCGCCACCGCGATCGCCTGCATCATCGTGTTCTTCGAATTGTGGGCGATCGCCTTCATCCGCGCACGCTACATGGATACGCCATTCCTGCAGGCGGTGTTCCAGATCGTGCTCGGTGGCGCCATCGTGCTCGCGGTCGGGATAGCCATCGGCGCGGCTTAGGTTTCGACATCGCGTTTGTTTCGCGATCGTCCGCTCCTTACTCATCGATCGACAAGGTGCGACGTGCGCTGATCGCGTAACACTATGATCAGCTCGCCGCTGTACAGCTATTGCTCTTGCGGCATGCGCGCAAACTGAGCATCATCCGCGCCGCATTCGAAAAACAGAGCGGGAGTACGCCTTGGCCAAATCGCAATGGAGTTTCAAGACCGCCGTCGAATTGTCGTCTGCGCTTGCTGACAGGAAAGTCTCAGCGGTCGAACTGGCAGAGGACGCGATCGGCCGGATCGAGCGGCACGATGCGAAGATCAATGCAATCTGCGTTCGCGATTTCGAGCGTGGCCTTGCGGCGGCCCGCGCCGCCGACGCCGAACTCGCGCGCGGCGTGAGGAAGCCGCTGCTCGGTCTCCCTGTGACGGTAAAAGAATCCTACAATATCGCAGGCCTGCCGACGACCTGGGGCATTCCGGCGCAGAAGGATTTCATCCCGACCGAAGACGCGCTGACGATCACCCGGGTCAAGGACGCCGGCGGCGTCATTCTCGGCAAGACCAACGTCCCGCTCGGGCTTGGCGACTGGCAGAGTTACAACGAGATCTACGGCACGACCAATAACCCATTCGATCTCGGCCGCACGCCGGGCGGCTCCTCCGGCGGATCGTCGGCGGCGCTCGCTGCGGGTTATGGCCCGCTGTCGCTCGGCTCCGACATCGGCGGATCGCTGCGCGTTCCGGCATTCCATTGCGGCGTCTGTGCGCACAAACCGACCTTTGGGCTGGTGCCCGGACGCGGCCACACGCCGCCGCCGTTCCAGCCGCTGCCGCTCGACCGCGACCTTGCCGTGGTCGGTCCGATGGCGCGCAGCGCCGCCGATCTCTCCCTGCTGCTCGATACGATCGCAGGGCCCGATCCGCTGGAGGCCGGCAAGGGCTACAAGCTCGCACTGCCGCCGCCGCGCCACACAGCGTTGAAGGATTTTCGCGTGCTGGTGGTCGAGACTGATCCGGTCATGCCGACCGACAAGACGGTGCGCGGCACGATCGACACGCTCGCCAGCAATCTCGGCAAGGCCGGTGCCAAGGTCGAGCGCAACAGCCCGCTGTTGCCGAACTTTGCGGAGACGTCCCGGCTCTATATGCGGATGCTGATGTCGTTCCTCGCCGCGTCCTTCCCGCCGGAAGCCTACGCCGGCGCGCAGGCTGCCGCTGCGGCGCTATCCATCGACGACACCAGCCTTGGCGCCGAGCGCCTGCGCGGGATCGTGCTCAGTCACCGCGACTGGCTGATGGCCGACGGCGGGCGCTCTCGCCTGCGCGCGCAGTGGCGCGAACTGTTCAAGACTTACGACGCGGTGATCTGCCCGATCATGCCGACGCCGGCCTATCCGCACGATCATTCCGACGACCAGGAGAAGCGCCGCATCAAGATCGACGACAAGGACTATGTCTATCCAGACCAGCTCTCCTGGCCCGGCATCGCCACGCTTCCCGGCCTGCCCTCGACCGCGATCCCGACCGGCTTTTCGCCAGACGGACTGCCGGTCGGCGTGCAGATCGTCGGCCCGTGGCTGGAGGACCGCACGCCGCTGAAGCTGGCGGAATTGATCGAGCGTGAATTCGGCGGCTTCAAACCGCCGCCGATGTTTGATGATTGAAGACGCTCCGTGGCAGGAGGTTGCGCGCAAGCGCACCTCCTCGCCACGAGGGTGAAGCGGCACCGTTGAAAGCGCCATGCGGACTTTCATTCAAAGCGTCATCGCCGTCGTTGCCGGCTTCCTGCTGATGTGGCCGCTTGGCTATGCCTATGCCGCGCTCGGCTGGCCAACATTCCACTTGTGGGGGCTGATGCATGGCACATTTGTCGCGGCCTGGCCCGCCCTGTCGGTTCTGGCATTCCTGGCACTGGGGTATCTGCCGCTTTTCCGGAGCATCGACGACGCCGCGCTTCTGATCGTCGGCCTTGTTTGGGGTCTGTTGCTGGCCACTGCTTTCAACATCCGCCACGCTCTCGGCTTTGAGATTGCCTATGGCCTGTTCAGCGCCACGGCCGTTATCGTTGCAGCATTATGCACCTTTGCCAAACACCGGCTCCGTTTGGCGCTGCTCGTGATATCGCCGCTTGTCTTCCTGAACTTGGATCTTCTGCTGGCGCCACCGACGCTTGAACAATTCCTGTCTCAAACCATCTTTGATCTCAGGGCGCTCTTGCCGCCACTCGCCTTCTCGCTTGCGGGTTATGTGCTTGGTTCGCTCGTCCGCTTCGTGATCAAACGCTCGGCGAGAACAGCGTGATGACCGCTCTACATTGACGAATAAGGACCGGAGGAAATCATGAACAACGACCTCGCCGAACTGACAGAGCTCAACCGCGACTATGTCGCCTCGGTCCAGAACTCCGACGTCAAACGCTTCGACGAAATCCTTGCCGCCGACTTCTATTGCTCAAATCCCGACAAGTCGCTGGTCGACCGCGCCGCGTTCCTGAAGCAGACCGCGATCCCAGTGACGATCAGGAACCTCACCGCGCACGACGTGAAAATCCGCATCCTCGGCGATTTCGCCATCATCCACGCCGCCACCAGCTATACGACCGCCGATGGCCAGCAGGCCCACGGCCGCTACACCGATTGCTGGGCGAGACAGGGCGGCAAGTGGCTCGCGGTGTCCGCGCATGTGTCGCGGTGATAACGCCGTCATTCCGGGGCGCGCGCCAGCGCGAACCCGGAATCCAGAAGTGGTGGCACGAGATTCCGGGTTCAGCCCTGCGGGCTGCCCCGGAATGACAGCTACTAGCTATCAAACATGATTACGCTGCGCAGCGTTTTGCCGGCTTTCATGCTGGCAAAGCCCTCGTTGATCTCGGAGAGCTTCAGCTTGGCCGAGATCCAGTCCTCCAGATGCAGCTTGCCGCGCATGTAGAATTCGACCAGGCGGGGCATGTCGACGCGAAAATGGTTGGAGCCCATCGACGAGCCCTGGATGCGGCGCTCACGCAGGAAGTCGAAACCGTGCAGCTCGATCTTCTGGCCGAACGGAATCATGCCGACGATGGTCGCGGTGCCGCCCGCTGCCAGCATCGCAAAGGACTGCTCCGCGGTTTCCTTGCGACCGAGCACCTCGAAGGAGTGATGCACGCCGCCGCCGGTGAGTTCACGCACCTGCTGCACCACGTCACCTCTCGCGGGATCGACGATGTCGGTCGCGCCCAGCTTGGTCGCAAGCTGCAGCTTGGCCGGGTTGGTGTCGATCGCGATGATGCGGCCGGCACCCGCGATCGCCGCGCCGTTGATGGCGGCCATGCCGACGCCGCCGCAGCCGATCACCGCAACGGTTTCGCCGGCCTGAACCTTGGCCGTGTTGACGACAGCGCCATAGCCCGTGATGACGCCGCACCCGATCAGCGCTGCGAGCTCCAGCGGCATGTCTTTGCGGATTTTGACGATGGCGTTTTCGTGCACCAGCATCTGCTCGGCGAACGACGACAGATTGAGGAACTGGTTGAGTTTCTCCGAGCGCGCCCAGGACAGGCGGTTGGACTGGCCGGGCAGCATCTTCACGGTGGTGTCGGTGCAGAGCACCGTGCGGCCGGTGGTGCAATTGTCGCAGGTGCCGCAGAATACCGACAGGCAGGTCACGACGTGATCGCCGGGCTTTACATAGGTGACGTCGGAGCCGACCTTTTCGACGACACCGGCGGATTCATGCCCAAGCACCGCGGGCAGCGGATGCGGGTAGAGCCCCTCCATGAAGTGCAGGTCGGAGTGACAGAGGCCGGCGACGCGGGTGCGGATCAGAACTTCGCGCGGGCCGGGGTTCGGCACGCTGACATCCTCGATCACCAGCGGCGTGTTGACTTCATGCAGAACAGCGGCCTTCATCGGTTTCCCCTTTTATTTCTGTTCTTTTGACTTGAACTAGCGGCAGCCTACGCTGCGAGGAGCAATTCGCCAACCTCGGCCATGCCGACGCTGCGATCGCCGAGCAGATGGCCCGTGATGGCGCGCTGGGTAACATTTTCCGCAAGCCGGAACGGGTCGCCCGCCGAGATGCGATGGTCGATCACCATGCGCGACAGCAACAGCCGCCTGGCGTCGCCACGCATCTCGTGAATACGCCCGCCTTCCCAAGTGAGCGCTACCGCGCTGGCGACATGATAGAGCAGGCTGGTGGCACGCCGCGCATCGCCCTCATTGTCGCTCCGGCTGGCCACTTCGCGCGCAAAGCCGACAGCGCGACCGGTCAATTCGCGCAGGCGGTTGCGCCAAGCCTGCGGTACGTTGGCGCTGTCGTCGAGACGGGCGTGCAGATCGGCGGCGAGCGCCGCATCGGCGCCATGGCGGCCGACGGCGCGCGTGAGCGCATCGATCGCGACGATATTGCCGGTGCCTTCCCAGATCGAGCCGAGATGCGCGTCGCGCAGCAGCCTCGCGGTCGCGAATTCCTCGATGTAGCCGATGCCGCCGCGCATCTCCAACGCGTCGCCGCAGACTTTTCGGGCGTCGCGGGTGGCGCGGAATTTCAGGGTCGGGGTCAGGATCCGCAACAACGCCGCCGCATCCTGGCTGCCGGCCTCTGCGCGATCGAGCGCATCTGCAGTGAAGAAGCTCATCGACAGCGCCTGCTCGGTCGGCAACATGATCTTCATCAATTGCCGCCGTGCCAGCGGCAGATCGATGATCCTCTGGCCGAACACCACGCGGTTTTTTGCCACCGTCATCGCATCGTGGTGCGCACGCCGCATCAGCGCCGTGGACTTGACGCCGTTGGAAAGCCGGGACGAATTGACCATCTCCGCCATCTGCACGAAGCCGCGATCGAGCTTGCCGACGGCATAGGCGATCGCGCCCTCGAACTTGATTTCGCCCGAGGCCATCGAGCGGGTGCCGAGCTTGTCCTTCAGGCGGACGATCCGGTAGTGATTCTGCGACCCGTCGTCGAGATGCCGCGGCATCAGGAACAGGCCTACGCCGCGCGTGCCTGGGCCCGCCCCTTCCGGCCGCGCCAGCAGCATCACCACCTTGGCGTCGGCGTTGGAGCAGAACCACTTCTCGCCATAGAGCCGCCAGTGATCACCTTCCTGCACGGCCGTCGTCGTCAGCGTGCCGACATCTGAGCCACCCTCCTTCTCGGTCATGAACTGGCCGCCCTGGGTCAGCTTGCTCATGTCGGTCTGCGTCAGACCGTCGAGATATTTCGCCTTTAGCGCTTCACTGCCGAAATTGTTGAGCAGCTTCGCGCAACCGTCGGTGACGTTGATCGGACAACCCATGCCGAACTCGGTCTGATTGAACAGGAACGTGAAGGCGTGCTTGGCCACGACGGGGTATTTGTCCGGCCAGCCCATGATACCCTTGCGGATCGACATCGCGTGAATGCCGAACTCGCCGAACGCGGCCTTCTCCAGCTCGCGGTAAGCCGGATGGTATTCGATGTATTGGGTGTCGCGCCCGAACTTGTCGCGCTGATGCAAGATCGGCGTATGACGATCGGCGAGCCGCGCGCATTCGTCGAGATAACCGCCGGCCAGTTCGCCGAGGCGATCGAGATGCGGCTCGATATGGCGAAACAGCGCATCGGGGAGATGCAGCCGCAGCAGATCCGTCAGCGCCGGATCGGCCCGGTAGAAATTCATTCCCGTCGTATCAGGCGCGAGCAAGCCCGGCTGGTTTGCCGAAGCCGCCCCGCGATCATGCATGGTTGGATGCATATTTAGCCCTTGTTCGTTCCGCCCGACCTTGATCATCTACCGATAACGCAGGCGCTTGAGCCGTCAACAAGCATAATTGGAGGACCGCCCCATGGCGGACGGATACCGCATCATCGGCGCCGAGATATTTCCGCTACAAGGACATTCCGCTCCAACGGATTTGCGAAACGCGGCCAATAGGCGCGATCTCAAGCCTATCCCCGCCCCGGCAGGGCTATCGCATATGCGGTCATTGTAGTGGTTCGGCGTGTCCACAAACTCGTCATGCCCGGGCCTGTCCCGGGTATCCACGTCTTGGCCTCAGCGCGAAAAGACGTGGATGGCCGGGACAAGCCCGGCCATGACGATGCGGAGACTTGAGCGATCGTGAGTTCGGGCCATCATATGCGATAGCCCTACCCGCCCCGGCAGGTTGCCTGGCGGAATTGTGTGCCTAGATACCAAATCCCGGCCTTCCCTGGAGAGCGCTCATGGAAATTCCGAAATACAAGATTGCCCTGATCGTCGGCGTCGGCGAGGGATTGAGCGCATCGCTGGCGCGCCTGTTCGCGCGCGAAGGCATCAAGGTTGCGCTCGCCGCGCGCAAGATCGAGAAGCTTGGCGCGCTTTGCACCGAAACCGGCGCCCGCGCCTTTGCCTGCAACGCCACCGATGCCGAGGAGGTCGAGCGTCTCTTCGGCATGGTGGAGCGCGAGATCGGCACGCCCGACCTCGTCGTCTACAACGCCAGCGGACGGGCGCGCGGCGCCTTTACCGACCTCGTGCCGGCGGATGTTGCGCAGGCAATTGCCGTTTCGGCCTTCGGCGGCTTTCTGGTGGCGCAGCAGGCGGCGCAGCGCATGCTGCCGAGCAGGCACGGCGCGATCCTGTTCACCGGCGCTTCCGCCAGCGTCAAGGGCTATCCGCAATCGGCACCGTTCGCGATGGGCAAGTTCGCGTTGCGCGGACTTGCCCAGAGCATGGCGCGCGAATTGTCGCCGCAAGGCATCCATGTCGCGCATTTCGTCATCGATGGCGGCATCCGCAGCGCCGCGCGCACCGAACCCGCCGACAGACCGGATTCGATGCTCGATCCCGATGCGATCGCATTGAGCTACTGGAACGTGCTGCAGCAGCCGCGCAGCGCCTGGAGCTGGGAACTCGAACTGCGTCCTTGGGTGGAGAAGTTTTAGAGCTAAGCCCGTCATTCCGGGGCGCGAAGCGAACTATGGTGCGCAATTGCGCACCTGAGAATCTCGAGATTCCGGGTCTGGTGCTAGCGCACCATCCCGGAATGACAGAAATCAATTACAGGGCGAACCATGACCACCGAAACCAAAATCGACACCGGCACCGGCGAACTGCTTTGTGTGATCCGCGACCGCGTCGCCATCATCACGTTGAACCGCCCCGAGGTGCGCAACGCGATGTCGGACACGCTGACGCCGGCGCTGCGCGCGATGATCAAGGCCTGCGGCGAGAACCCCGATGTCGGCGTGCTGCTGCTCACCGGCGCAGGCGCCGCATTCTGCGCCGGGGGCGACGTCAAGGGCATGGGCGCGCACCGCGACAAGAAAAAGCTCGAAATGTCCTATGAGGAGAAGGTCGCCGATCTGCAGGAGCGGCAGCGGCTGCTGACCGGCGCGCTGGCCTCGGTGCGGAAGCCGACCATTGCAGCGCTGCCTGGCCCCGCGGTCGGTGCAGGCCTCGCGCTCGCGATGGCCTGCGATATCAGAATCGCGGCGCAATCGGCGTTCATCTCTACCGGCTATCTGCGCGTGGCGCTCTCCGGCGACTACGGCATCGCCTGGCTGCTGACGCGGCTGGTCGGGACCTCACGGGCGCGCGAACTGATGTTCACCGCCGAGAAGGTCGATGCGGCCAGGTGCGAGGCGATCGGCCTCGTCAACCGCGTGGTACCTGATGAGAAGCTGCAAGCCGAGGCCTTTGCGCTCGCCAAGTCCATGGCGGAGGGGCCGACGCTGGCGCTCCGCTACATGAAGGACAATCTCGACGAGGCGCTGCAATTCGACTTCGCCACCGCCCGCGATCACGAGGCCGAGCGTCTGGTCCGCCTGACCACGACGGCGGATCACCAGGAGGCCGTGCAGGCCTTCATCGACAAGCGCAAGCCGGTATTTTCAGGCCATTGAGAAAATAGCCCGGTTCTGGTGTGGCCAGAACCGGGCTCAGTCGTCAGACCGCAAGCGAGGACATTGCGCTGGGAGAGACGGCGGCAAGCCGCCAACTGGCGCAGGGGATATCTTGCGGTTCGACGTGGGGCTGTTCTTGGATTTCTTTCTGGAAGCGCGTCAGCTTCCAGTCGCCGGGCGTATTGGTGAAGGCGTAGCCCGACTTGCGGGCGAGCGCGATCATTGCGTCATTCGAGCGCAGCGTGTCGCCGAACAGGCGCACGGCGCCGAATGAAGCAGCACGGCATTCGAGATTATTCAAGAGCGCCTTGCCGATGCCCTGGCCCTGCCAGCGGTCGTCGATCGAGAGGCCGAACTCGATGCTGGCGGTGTCGCTGTCAAAGGCATAGCGCGCCTCGCCGACGATGGTCTCGCGGCCGTCAATCCGCATAGTCGCGACCACGCTGAATCGATCGGCCTCGCCGACATGGATGAAGCGCTCGAGCTCAGATGGCGGCAGCTCACTGGCGGCGCCGAGGAAACGGCTGTAGCGGGAGCGCGTCGACAGCGAGCGGAAATAGTTCTGCAGCGCATCCGCATCACGCGGCTCGACAAAGCGTACGGCCAGCATCTCGCCGTTACGCGCGCGCAGCACGTCGGAATGTTGCCTGAGATCGTCGAGCCGCATCATGGTCATCGCTCGCTCCCGCGGAGCAAAAAATCTGCTGGCGTCCCCGTGATCGGGCGGCGCCAGCCCGGCTGCTATTCAAGCCCGCCAGAACGGTTTGTCGACTTCGTAGGCGACATCGCTCCAGGAGATGCCAATGTCGTGCAGCTCCCGCTCGGACCAGCTCGCCAGCTCGCGTCGCGACCGGTAGCGCTGCCGCCAGACATGAAGGGTCTCGGCCAACTGGGTCAAAAGCCCCGGTTCATGATGATTTATCATCGATTCATGGGTGTAAGTGGACATTTTCGGCTCCTGTAGCTAATCTGTTGCCGCGAATATCCGCCCTACGCGGGCTTTCC
The DNA here is from genome assembly GCF_001440405.1 of Bradyrhizobium valentinum. Taxonomy (GTDB): domain Bacteria; phylum Pseudomonadota; class Alphaproteobacteria; order Rhizobiales; family Xanthobacteraceae; genus Bradyrhizobium; species Bradyrhizobium valentinum. The sequence goes on along the minus strand of NZ_LLXX01000026.1, from coordinate 72,595 downwards.
ACAAACGACACTTTGTACCGTTTCGGATGATATAAACTCATGTATTTGGGGATCGCGGAATGACCGCCAGGCTGCCGTCGCTGAATGGATTGCGCGCGTTTGAGGCCGCCGCCCGGCATTTGAGCTTCACGCAGGCGGCGTCGGAGCTGAACGTCACACAGACCGCGATCAGCCACCAGATCAAGCGGCTGGAGGAAGAGCTCGGCGTTCGCCTGTTCATCCGCCAGAACCGATCGCTGGCGCTGACTGCGGAAGCGCAGGACTACCTGCCGGGAATCCGCGCCGCCTTCAACGATCTCCGCCTTGCGACCGACCGCCTGCTGCGCAAGGACGACGACAACGTGCTGACGGTCTCGACGCTGGCGTCGCTAGCGGCCAAATGGCTGCTGCCGCGGCTCGCCTCGTTTCAGGAAGCCCATCCCGGCATCGACGTGCGCATTACCACCTCGACCAGCCTTGTCGACTTCCAGCGCGACAAGGTCGATGCCGCGATCCGCTACGGCCGCGGCCAGTGGCCGGGCGTTCGCGCCGACTGGCTGATGGCGGACGAGCTCTTTCCGGTGTGCAGCCCCGCGCTGCTCAAGGGTAACAAGCCGCTGAAATGCCCCGAGGATCTCAGGGATCACGTGCTGCTGCATACCAGCAACGCCAACAGCGACGACTGGCGGCTGTGGCTGACCGCGGCCGGACTGCCGGCCGATTTTTCCAAACAGCCGGGCGTCACCTTCGACATGATCTTCATGACCGTGCAGGCCGCGATCGACGGCGTCGGCGTCGCCATGGGACGCACCGCCTATGTGCAGGAGGACATCGCCAAGAGTCGGCTGGTAGTTCCCTTCAAGATCTCGCTGCCGGTCGATGCCGGCTTCTATCTGGTCTCGCCCTCGGGGCGAACCGATCCGCCAAAACTGTCGGCCTTTCGGCAATGGCTGCTTGCCTCGGTGCAGAACCATCTCTGACCGCGCGGATATTCGCGCGCTGCATGCGACATCGTCGCATGCGGCTGCGCAGATCACCGATGCGAGCGCACGCCGCGCGTGACGCGGTCGCTCTGTCAGGCTAGAAAAACGCCGGGGCGGATGGATTTGCCTGCCGGGGCGCCGGTGTGATTTCCAGGCCAACAACGACAACAAGAGCGCATGGCCGATTTGAAGAAGAAGTTCGATGTGCTGGTGATCGGCGGCGGCAATGCCGCCCTCTGCGCCGCCATCAGCGCCCGCCGCGCCGGCGCCTCTGTGCTGGTCCTGGAAGGCGCGCCGAAATTCTATCGCGGCGGCAATACCCGTCATACCCGCAACATGCGTTGCGCGCACGATGCCGCTACTGACATTCTCACCGGTCCCTACACGGAAGACGAATTCTGGGACGATCTGTTGCGCCTGACCGGCGGGCAGACCGACGAGGAACTGGCAAAGTTCATGATCGCCGAGTCCAAGGACATCCTGAACTGGATCGTCGAGCAGGGCGTGCGCTGGCAGCCTTCGCTCGGCGGCACGCTGAGTCTTGGCCGCACTAATTCGTTCTTCCTCGGCGGCGGGCGCGCGATGCTGAACGCACTCTATCTCACGGCGGAAAAGCTCGGCGTTGAGATCGCCTACGACGCTGAGGTCACCGACCTCCAGATCGAGGACGGCATGTTTCTTTCCGCGACGCTGAAGCAGCCGATCGATGGCGCGAGTGAGATCCGCGCGTCCGCACTGGTCGCGGCCGCCGGCGGTTTTGAAGCCAACATCGAATGGCTGAAGGAATATTGGGGCGATGCCGCCGACAATTTCCTGATCCGCGGCACGCCCTATAACCGCGGCTCGATCCTGAAAATGCTGCTGGACAAGGGCGTGCAGGAGATCGGTGATCCCACCCAGTGCCATGCGGTCGCAATCGACGCCCGCGCGCCGAAATTCGACGGCGGCATCATCACGCGGCACGACTCGGTGGTGTTCGGCATCGTCGTCAACAAGCATGCCCAGCGCTTCTATGACGAGGGCGAGGACATCTGGCCGAAGCGCTACGCGATCTGGGGCCGGCTGGTGGCGGTGCAGCCGGACCAGATCGCCTACATCATTTTCGATTCCACAGTGGTGACCAGCTTCATGCCGACGCTATTTCCGCCGATCGCGGGCGCGACACTTGCCGAACTCGCGGGCAAGCTCGGACTCGAGCCGACAGCGCTGGAAAAAACCGTCGCCGATTTCAACGCCGCAGTCCGGCCCGGCACCTTCGATCACACCATCCTCGACGATTGCCGCACTGAGGGATTGACGCCGCCCAAGACGCACTGGGCGCGCAAAATCGAGACGCCACCATACCTTGCCTATCCGGTCCGGCCCGGCATCACATTCACCTATCTCGGCACCCGCGTGAACAGGCAGGCGCGCATGGTGATGAAGGACGGCAAGCCTTCCGCCAACATGTTCGCGGCCGGCGAGATCATGGCCGGCAACGTGCTCGGCAAGGGTTATGCCGCCGGCATCGGCATGACCATCGGCAGCGTGTTCGGACGGGTGGCGGGACGGGAAGCGGCGAAGAATGCGAGGAACTAACGAGTTACCTCGCCCCGCTCTTCGCGGGGAGAGGTCGGATTGCAAAGCAATCCGGGTGAGGGGCTCTCTCCGCGAGCACGGCGCGTGGAGAGAGCCCCTCACCCCGACCCTCTCCCCGCAAAGGGCGGGGAGAGGGGGAAACCAGAGGGAGGATTGACGATGCGCGTAACGATTGTTCCTGCTGTTGCAGTTCTGATGTCTGCGACACTGGCCAATGCGGCGGAGCCGATCGCGCTGCGCGACATGGGCTCGTTCCATGTCGGCGGGCGGCTGGTTGAGATCAGCGGCAAGCCGGTCAAGGAAGTCACCTTCACGCCGGGCGGCGTACCCGCAAAGGTCGATCCCAACGGCACCTATCAGGTCGAGCAGATGTATGTGCAGTACTTTCTGCCGGCCAACGAGAAGGGCGCCTATCCGCTTCTGATGTGGCATGGCGGCGGCCTCACCGGCGTCACGTACGAAACGACGCCGGACGGACGCGAAGGGTGGCTGAACTACTTCCTGCGCAAAGGCTGGGCCGTCTACAATTCGGATGCGGTCGAGCGCGGCCGCGCCGGCTGGGCGCAATATCCAGATATCTTCAAGAGCGAGCCGGTATTCCTAACGACAGCCAATCCGTTCGAGCGCTTTCGGATCGGCGACGGCGTTGGCTCCTATAATCCGGATCCGGCCAAACGGAAGCTGATGCCCGGCAGCCAGTTTCCGAACGAAGGCTACGAGAACTTCGTCAAGCAGAACGTGCCGCGCTGGACCACCACCGATGATGCGATCATCGCCGCCTATATCGCCGAGATCGACCGTGTCGGTCCGTCCATCATCCTGTTCCACAGCCAGGCCGGCAGTTTCGGCTTCAAGGTGGCGCAGGCGCGGCCGGACAAGGTCAAGGCGCTGATTGCGATCGAGCCCGCCGGGGTCGGCGATCCGGCCAAGGTCGATGTCCTGAAAAACATTCCGACGCTGATCGTCTACGGCGACTATATCGAGAAGGATTCGCGCTGGCCGAAAATCCGCGCCAACGGCATCGCCTTTGCGGACGCCATCAAGGCCGCTGGCGGCAGCGTCGATGTCGTCGACCTCCCGCAGGCCGGCATCAAGGGCAATTCGCACATGGTGATGATGGACAAGAACAACGCCGAGGTCGCGGCCCTGATCCAGAAGTGGCTCGAGGGCAAGGGCCTGACGAAGTAACCGGGTTCGCCGGAGGGCAGGAAGCAACGGATGCACGGAACGCGAATTCTGGAAGAGGCCGACCGCCTGATGACGGTCTGCAATTCCTGCCGCTATTGCGAGGGCCTCTGCGCGGTGTTTCCGGCGATGGAAATGCGCCGCGCGTTTTCCGACGGCGACCTCAACTATCTCGCCAACCTCTGCCATTCCTGCGGCGCCTGCTACACCGACTGCCAGTTCTCGCCGCCGCATGAATTCAACGTCAATGTGCCGAGAACGCTGGCGGTGGCGAGGGCCGAATCCTATGCGGCCTATGCGTGGCCGCGCGCCTTCTCCGGCGCCTTCGCGCGCAACGGGCTCGTCATCAGCCTTGTTGCCGCGCTCAGCGTCGCCGCGTTCATTTTCGGTTTTGCCGCTTTGCATGACCGGCAAGTGCTGTTCGGCGTCCATACCGGCCCGGGCGCGTTCTACAAATTGATGCCGCATAATGCGATGGCGGCGCTGTTCGGCGCGGCATTTCTCTACGCGATCGTGGCGCTGGTGATGGGGGTGCGGGCGTTCTGGCGCGACATCGGTGAGCCCGTTGGCATGAAGACCGATATGGCCGCGCTGCTGCAAGCGATCCGCGATGCCGGCGAGTTGCGCTATCTCGACGGCGGCGGGGTCGGCTGCTTCAACGAGGACGACCGCCCGACCGACCGCCGCAGGCTCTATCATCACCTGACCTTCTACGGTTTTGCATTGTGCTTCGCCTCGACCTGCGTCGCGACGCTCTATCACTATCTCCTGGCGCGGCAGGCGCCCTACCCGTGGTGGGATATTCCTGTCGTGCTCGGCACGCTCGGCGGCATCGGGCTGCTGATCGGGCCGATCGGTTTGCTCGCTGAGCGATGGAAGCGCGATCCCGTGCTGGTCGATGAAGCGCGCTACGGCATGGATGTCGCGTTCATCGTGATGTTGTTTCTCACCAGCCTGACCGGCATGGCGCTGCTGCTGCTGCGCGAGACGGCGGCGATGGGTCCGCTGCTGGCACTGCATCTCGGCGTGGTGTTCTCGCTGTTCGTCACCATGCCCTACGGCAAGTTCGTGCACGGCATCTACCGGTTCGCCGCGCTGGTGCGTTATGCGATGGAGCGGAAGGCGATGGCGCATGTCTGACATCGTCATTGCCAGCCAACGGGTCGGCGGCTTCTCGTAGGATGGGTAGAGCGAAGCGAAACCCATCAACACCGGTGTTCGTGGCGATGGGTTTCGCTTCGCTCTACCCATCCTACGCGTTGCCATTCAGCGCTAGCGTCTTGCGTCAGTACCGCTCCACGATCTGATCGAGCTTCCTGCTGAGCAACCAGGACAGGCCGAGGAATGCGACCAACATCACGATACCCAGGCCCGAAGAGGCATTGTTGATCGACTTCTCCGAGAACTGACCGAAGGCATAGCCGGCCGAGACAACGGCGCCGGACCAAAGGCCCGCCGCGACGAAGTTGAGCGCAAGGAAAGTCGACCAGGGCAGCCGCGATATTCCGTAGGCAAACCCCGCGATCCCGCGGACGCCGTGCGGGAAGCGATGAAACAGGATCATCCAGACATAGTGACGCTCTGTCAGCCGGACTGCGGTCTGGACGGGGCGCTCAAACCGCGGGAAACGATCGAGCAAGCGGGAACCATAACGCCGCCCGATCCAGAAGCGAATGACGTCGCCGGCGAAACTGCCGAACCAGCAGACCACGATGAGCGTTCCAAGACCCAGCGCACCCGAGTGCGCCGCGTAGCCCGCGAATAGCGCAAGCAGCAGGCTATGCGAGGCCGCATAGGCAAACATGAGGCTGTAGGCCACATCGCCGTGCTGGCGTATGAGGTCGAGGAACGAGGTGAGGTCCGTCGGAAACAGCAATGTAAGCGCACCCACTCATGTGAAATGTTCCCCCAGATGAGTGGGTTCGGCTTGAACGCTAGCACTTCGCGGAAAGACACGGAAGCCCAATAGGCAGGCCACGGCCGCTACAAATCGACCACCACGTAATCGCTCTCGACCGATACGGCGATCGTCTCCGCCACATACGGTCCCTTCACCACCGCGGCTCCCGGCTCGACATTGACCGGATAGGCGCGGGCGCGGAAGCGCTTTGGGTCGCAGTAGGACTGCCCGGTGCGGATGTCGAATTCCCAACCGTGCCAGGGGCAGCGGATGATTTCGCCGAGTTTTGTGTATTCGATCTCGCCGGGGTTCGTCGATTGCGCCAGCCCGATAAGCGGGCCTTCGCATAGCGCGGCGCCCTGATGCGGGCAGCGGTTCAACAGGCCGAAGAACTCGCCTTTGATGTTGAAGATCGCGATCGGCCGTCCGTCGATATCGAGGAATTTTCGTGTCCCCGGCGGCAGCTCGTCCACCGGGGCAATGACGTGACGCACCATCAAGAGATCCCGTATAGCTTCTTCGCGTTGCCGAGATAGAACGCCTCGCGGTTGGCGTCGCTGACGCCGGGCGGCAGCACGCGCGACGGCTCGTCAAAATCCCAGTGCGGGTAATCGGTCGCGAACAGCAATCTGTCCCAGCCGATCCATTCGATCGTCTCGAACAGATGATCGCGCCGCTCCGGGTCTTCCATTGGCTGCGTGGTCCACCAGATGTGATCGCGGATGTATTCGGACGGCTTGCGCTTGAGATGCGGCACCTCGCTGTGCAGCCGCTCGAAGGTCTTGTCGAGCCGCCAGCCCAGCGACGGCGCCCAGCCGAAGCCCGCCTCGATCATCACCATCTTCAGATTAGGGTATCGCTCGAACACGCCTTCGAGCACGAGGCTCGCCAGCGCGGTCTGCTGGCACTGCGAATGGCCGACCATCTCCTCGATATAGAAGCTCGGCCACCCCGAGGGAGTGAGCGGATTGCCGCCGAAGCCGAAGGCGTGGACGCCGACCGGCAAGCCGATCTCCTGCGCCGCCTCGTAGACCGGCCAGTAGCGGCGCTGGCCGAGCGGCTCGACATTGCGCGAGAGGAGCAGCACCTGCACAAAATTCGGATCGCCCGCGCGCTTGCGGATCTCTGCGGCAGCGGAGATGCCGTCCTCATTGGCGACGACGATCGAAGACTTCAGGCGCTTGTCCTTGCTGGTCCATTTCTCGATCTGCCAGTCGTTGATTGCGGAGCAGATCGCGCCGGCCAGATCCTGGTTGCGCAGGCCCTGTCCGCTGGCGAGCGGATTGAGCACGCCGAGGGCCACGTTGTAGGGATCGAGGAGCTGCTTCTGCATGAAGGACAGCGAGGAGCCCTGCGGCCCGCCTTCCGGCGGCCAGGCATCGCGGCGCGAGGCGTTGGGCTGCGCCTTCGGATAGGGCGGGCCTTCCATCATGCCGTGATAGGCCTGCTTGCCATAGGCCTCGAGATGCGCGTGCCAGCGCTTTTCCAGGAAGGGGTAGAGCTCGGTCGCGGTCGCGCGTGCCGGATGGATGTCGCAATCGGCAATGGCTGATTTGACGCTGACAGACGCTGACGACTCCGGACGGTCGCGGAACTGAATGTTCATGGCGTCGCCTCCTGTGTCACTGTCTGCTTCAACCGGCCGTAGGTCTTAAGCGGGTTATCGATCATGATCTTGCTGACAAGATCGGGCGAAATTCCCTCAGGCAGCACCTCGTCGCCGTCGAATTGCCAGTGCGGATAATCGGTCGAGAATAAGAGCAATTCGTCGGACTGCATATGGTCAAACAAGCGGTTCAGGGTTGCCGGATCGGGCGGCGCATCGACCGGCTGCAGCGAGAAGCGGATATTGCTGCGCACAATCTCCAGCGGCGCGCGATCGACCCACGGCGTTTCCATCCGTATGCCGCGCCAGAACTTGTGCAGCCGCCACAGATAGGCCGGCAGCCAGGTGAAGCCAGATTCCAGCATCACCATCTTCAGATTCGGGTGGCGGGCGAACACGCCCTCCACGATCAGGCTGGTGAGCTGGGTCTGGAACGCGGTCGCCTGCGCGACATAGTCCTCGATGTGGTAGGAGCCCCAGCCGATCGAGGTCGGCGGGTTGTGATAGGCACTGCCGGCATGGACGCCGATGGTGAGGCCCAGCCGTTCGGCGGCGGCGTAGATCGGCCAGTAGGCGCGTTTGCCGAGCGGCATATCGCCCATGACCAGCATCAGCACCTGGACGAAACGGCTATCCTTGGCGCAGCGCTCGATCTCGGCGACCGACTTCTCGACGCTTTGCGTCGGGATCACGATCGAGCCGCGCAGCCGCTCGTCCTTGTCGAGCCATTCCTTGGCCAGCCAGTCGTTCAGCGCGCGGCAGAACGCATCCTGCATGTCCTCGGAGAACACCATCTGCACGCCGTAGAGCGGATTGCAGATGCCGTAAGCTACGGCGAATCGGTCGAGCGCCTGCTTCCGCATGTCGGCAAGATCAGCGCCCGGCTTACCCTGCGCCGGCCGCCAGTCCGGCCGCGAGGAGATCGGCGAATTGGTCGGATAGGATTGCGAGACCAGGTCGGTCATGCCGCGCGTCGTCACCTGGTCGCGCCAATAGTCGTTCATGTAGGGCAGCAAGCTGGTCAAATGCGGAACAGCGGGATGCAGATCGCAATCCACGCCGCCCGCGATCGGCGACGTCATGGTGTTTCCTCAGCAAGCCGCATCAGTGCGGTCGTTTGAGGTATTCAATCAGGGCAGCACGCGCGCCGCAACTCGGCAAACGTGGACCTCCTGTGCTAGGAAGACATGACTGGCGGGACTTTTGGGAGTTGAGATGAAAGAGCTCATAACGATAGCCGAAAAGATTGCCACTCAACTGATCGCCCGGAAACAGACGATTTCGGTTGCGGAATCCTCAACCGGCGGCCTGATCTCGGCGGCACTGCTGTCGGTGCCCGGCGCATCCGCCTATTTCCTCGGCGGCGCCGTGGTCTACACCCGCGATGCGCGGCGGCTGTTGATGGATATTCCGGACGAGGCGATGAAGGGCATTCGCTCGGCGTCCGAGCCTTACGCAAAACTTCTGGCGAGTCAGGTTCGCCAGCGCTTCTCAACGGATTGGGGACTGTCGGAGACCGGCGCGACGGGTCCGACCGGCAACCGCTATGGCGACGCTGCCGGACATTGCTGCACGGCGGTGGCGGGGCCGTCGCAATCGGTATTCACGCTGGAGACCGGGAGCGATGATCGGCAGGCCAATATGCAGGAGTTTGCGAAGACGGCGTTGAATCTGCTGTTAAACGAATTGTCGAAATGAGATGTCGTCCCTGCGAAAGCAGGGACCCATACGCCGTGTCACCTGTTTTGAAACACACTGTTCGATAGCTTTTCGGCCAACAACTAATTCCTGTGGTTATGGGTCCCTGCGTTCGCAGGGACGACAGCCGGATAGAGAGCCCGGATGTAGACCTATCGAGGAGCTCGTTATGCAACAACCATTCGACCGCGCCGCAGAGGATATCGGCAACTCGATCCATTTCGAGCATGTCAACGTCACGATCCCGGATCAGCGGCTGGCGACGCTGTTCTACATCGCCGGCCTCGGGCTGACCCGCGATCCCTATCTGATGGTCTCGGATAGCAACATGTGGGTCAATGTCGGCAGGAGCCAGTTTCATCTGCCTGATGGCGCGCCGCAGGTGCTTCGCGGCCATACCGGCATCGTCATCGCGGGCCGCGAGGCGTTGCTGGATCGGCTGGCGTCGGTGGCGAAGAAGCTGGAAGTGACATCGTTTGCGTTCAGCGAGCGCAACGACCATGTCGAGGCGATCTGTCCGTGGGGCAATCGCGTGCGCTGCTATGAGCCGGATGCCGCACGCTTCGGGCGCATCACGCTCGGCATTCCCTATGTCGAGTTCGACGTGCCGGTCGGGGCGGCGAAAGCGATCTGTGCCTTCTATCCTGAAATCATGGGGATGCAGGCCGAACTCTTGAACGGTGACGGCACTGTTGCGCGCGTCAAGGCCGGCAAGGACCAATATCTGCAATTCCGCGAGACCGACCGTCGCCTGCCGGAGTTCGACGGGCATCACGTGCAGATCTACATCACGGACTTCTCAGGCCCCTATCGCCGCCTGCGGGAGCGCGGCCTGATTTCGCAGGAAGACAACCAGTATCAATACCGCTTTCGCGACATCATCGACCCCGACGGCGGCAGGCATCTGTTCACCGTCGAGCACGAGGTGCGCAGCGCCACACACCCGATGTTCATGCGGCCGCTGGTCAACCGCAACCCGGCCGAAACCAACCGCACCTACGCGCCGGGCCATGAACAATGGGCTTGGGCGATGGAACCGGATGAGTATGACAGAAGGTAGAGGCTGTTCGAGACACTCCGGCCCGTCGGTCGTCCCTGCGAACGCAGGGACCCATACGCCGTGTCGGATGTGTTGGGAGACGCTGTTCGACGGCTTTCGTTCGACAACCAAAGCCGGTGGTTATGGGTCCCTGCGTTCGCAGGGACGACCAAGAGAGAATCACCGCTCCCTAAACGAGCGCATGAGTTGATCGCTGAACGGCTTCATCAAATAGGAGAACATGGTGCGGTCGCCGGTTTGCACGAAGGCTTCCACCGGCATGCCCGGGATGATCTTGACTTCGCCGAGGCGGGCGACTTCGTCCGGCGGCATCGAGACGCGGATGGTGTAGTAGCTCTGGCCGGTGCGCTGGTCGGTGGTAACGTCGGCGGAGACGCGAGTCACCACACCATTGAGTTCCGGCGTGGTACGCTGGTTGAAGGCGGATAGCCGCAGCAGCGTCTTCTGGCCGATCTGCAGCTTGTCGATGTCCTGCGGATTGACCTTGGCCTCGACCGAGAGGTCGTCCGCCCGCGGCACCACCATCATGATGGCGTCGCCTGCGGTGATGACGCCGCCGACGGTATGAACCGTGGACTGCAGCACGACGCCGTCCTGCGGCGCGCGGATGTCGATGCGGCGGAGCTGATCCTCGGCGGTGACCTTGCGCTCGACGAACTCGCCGATCTTGTCGTTGGCCTCGCGCAGATCCTTGGAGACCTCGCTGACCACGTCCTTGTCGATCTGGATGATCTGCAGTTCGGTTTCGGTGATCTTGCCCCTCGCCTGCGCACGCGCGGCGATGTATTGCGCCCGCTCGCCCGACAGCCGGGCAAGGTCGCGCTCCAGCACCGTCAGCCGCGAGATCTGGATCAGGCGCTGCTCGTAGAGCTGGCGCACACCGACCAGCTCCTTCTCGACCAGCGCGATTTCCTTTTCCTTGGCCTGTTCCTGCGCCGTGAGGCCCGAAATTTCCTCATTGAGCTGCGCCACCCGCTCGCGCAACTGCGATTTCTGTCCCGCACGGCCGAACACGCGCACCTCGAACAGTTTTGTTTCGCTCGCGATGACGTCGCGGACATCGGGATCGTCGGCGCGATCGGTCAGCATCGACGGGAACTTGATCTTGTCGAGCCCGCGCTGCTCGGCCTCCAGCCGCGCGGCGCGCGCCCACAATCCGTTCAGCGTCTTGACAACGATGGCGAGACTGGCCTTGACCACGGTCTCGTCGAGACGCACTACGACGTCGCCGGCCTTGACGATGTCGCCGTCGCGCACCCGCACCTCGCCGACCACGCCGCCGGTCGGATGCTGCACCTTCTTGACATTGGAATCGACCACCACCGAACCCGGCGCGATCAGCGCGCCTGAGATCTGCACCGTCGAGGCCCAGCCGCCGAATCCGCCGGCCAGCACCAGCATCAGCGCCAGGCCGACGATGAGATGCGTTCTTATCGAGCGCCGCGCACCGTTCAGTTCGCCGGTCATTTTTTCGCGGCTCCTGCTTCGGACACAATCTTGATCGGCGGCGGCGGCGCGACGCGCTGCAGCACCTGGCCGAGCACGGTTTCCTTCGGACCGAACGCCTGCATGCGGCCGTCCTTCAGGACCAGCAATTGATCGACCGCCTCGATGCCGATCGGCCGGTGCGCCACCACGACCACGATGGCGCCGCGCTCGCGCGCAGCGCGTACCGCGCGGGTCAGCGCCTCATCGCCCTCGCTGTCGAGATTGGAGTTCGGCTCGTCGAGCACGATCAGGAACGGATTGCCGTAGAGCGCACGCGCCAGCGCCACGCGCTGCGCCTGGCCGGCGGAAAGCGCCGCACCCTGCTCGCCGATCTGGGTGTCGTAGCCCTCGCGCATCTTGATGATCATCTCATGCACGCCGGCTTCCTTGGCGGCGGCGATGATCGCCTCCGACTTCGCTTCCGGATCGAAGCGGCAGATGTTCTGCGCCACGGTGCCGGCGAACAATTCGACGTCCTGCGGCAGGTAGCCGATGTGGCGGCCGAGCACGTCCGACGACCACTGGTCGAGCGCCGCGCCATCGAGCCGAACCTTGCCGCGGACCGGCATCCAGACGCCGACCAGAGCGCGCACCAGCGACGACTTGCCGGAACCGCTCGGGCCGATGACGCCGAGACCGGTGCCGGCGTCGACGGCGAAATTGACGTCCTGCACGATGACGCGCTGGTCGCCCGGCGGCACGATGCTGACGGCTTCGACCGACAGCCGCTTGGTCGGGGCCTGCAGCAGGGTCTGCTGGTTCGATGCCGGCATCTGCTCCAGCAGCTTGCTGAGGCGATGCCAGCTCTGGCGCGCGGCCACAAAACCCTTCCAGTGGGCGATGGCGAGATCGACCGGCGCCAGCGCCCGCGCGCTGAGGATCGAACCCGCGATGATGATGCCGGCGGTGGCTTCCTGGTGGATCACCAGATAGGCGCCGACCCCAAGCACCGCCGATTGCAGCATCATGCGCAACACCTTGGCGACCGCCCCCAAGCCGCCGGCGATGTCGCTGGCGCGCTGATTGCCCGCCAGATAGGTCTCGTTGGCCTCGCCCCAGCGCCTGGTCAGCCGTCCGGACATGCCCATCGCGACCAGCACTTCGGCGTTGCGGCGGCTGGTGGCGGCCAGATCGTTGCGCCGTGCCGCCAGCGTCATCGCCTCCTTGGCCGGCGTGCGCGACAGGAACTCGGTGATCAGCGTCAGCGTCACCAGAATGATGGCACCGGCCAGCGCGGTAACGCCGAGCAGCCAGTGAAAGGCGAAGCAGATCAAGAGGTAGAACGGCAGCCAAGGCAGATCGAAGAATGCGCCCGGCCCCATGCTGCCGAGGAACGACCTGACATTGTCGAGGTCGCGCAGCGGCTGAAGGCCCTCGTTGCGGCTGCCGACCATCAGCGGCAGGCGCACCACGGTTTCGAACACGCGCGTGTTGATCGCTTCATCGAGCGCAGTGCCGATGCGGCCGAGAATCCGCCCGCGGATCAGATCGAGGCCGCCCTGGGCAACGTAGAGGCCGCCGGCGAGAATCATCAGACCCACCAGGGTCGGCACGCTGCGGCTCGGCAGCACGCGGTCGTAGACCTCCAGCATGAAGATCGAGCCGGTGAGATACAGCAGATTGATCATGCAACTCATGACGCCGACGCCGATAAAGGCGCTGCGACAGGCGCGCAGCGCTTCACCGAGCTCGGACCGCCGGACCGGAGCGACTGCCATAAATGCGTGTCTCTTCAAAAGGATCAGGTGACGGGCTGGTTTTACCGATGTTTTTGGACACCGTCTATTTTAAGTCACGTTAACTCCAATCCAGTTCATGCTCGTGAAGAGGGGGTGAAGGCGGAAACCGCCTGTTTGGGGAGCAAATTTGACGCCGGCGCCAGCCGTTCGGCGGGTTCGGGCCTCAGGCCGCCCGGAAACGGGACTGAGATCACGGACATCGAGACCCAGCCGACCTTGACATGGAGGTCGAGCTGCGCGCCGCTTCCGGCGCGACCCCGGCCGCTATCTTCTACCGCACCTTCGGCCGGGCTAACCGGAGGGCGCCAGGCGACCTGCGCAGGTCCCTGCCGCTGACTTCAAGCCATCGGGCTGTACGCAACTATAACCGCCCGCCGGTGCGGACCAGCCGCACGACCAGCAACAGGATGACGGCGCCGATGGTGGAGTAGACGATCTCCGACACCAGCCCGGTGCCGAGGCGAATGCCGAGCTTCGGAAACAAGAGGCTTGCGAGCAGCGCGCCGGCGATGCCGACGATGATGTCGCCGATGATGCCAAAGCCGGTGCCGCGCACGATCTTGCCGGCCAGCCAACCGGCCACCAGGCCGACGAAGAGAATTACGAGAATGCCTTCGTTGGAAATCTGCATTTGAAGCCCCCCGGATGTTGCGGCGCGTCGCGTCCAGCCGAACGATAGCTATAATTGCCCGATGTGACGACCCAAAAACTTTGCGGCTTGCGGCGGCTGCCGCAGCGTTGAAACTTTTTTCCGCCACACGCGTTATGCAGCCATGAAGCATGGCGACATTTGGTATGTGACTTTTGGTCGGGACAGGACGGACGAGACTGCGGAGAACACGACCCGCTCGACCCGCACCTTCAAATCTGAAATCGACGCCAAGCTGTTTGCGATGCAGATCCTGGCCAAGGGCTGGTCCGCGAGCGCAGGTACGCTAAATCCCCATCAGCCGAAGCAGGTCGTGGGACCAGCGCAGATCGAGCGCTGGGCCGATCCGGGATTGGGTGGGTGAGCACGATTCCGTCATGGCCGGGCATGACGAACTAGACAACACCTGGCTCGCTAACTCTTAGCCAACCGCGGTCGCTCGCTCCGCCAGCACGCAGCGCGCGGTTCGATCCGGCGACACCTGCACATTGGGCGGCAAGCGCTCGCTGCAGCGCGGCTGCGCATAACTGCAGCGCGGCGCGAATGAGCAGCTCGCGGGCGCCTTGTCGAGCGAAGGCGGGGTGCCCGGGATCGTCTCCAGCCGCTGGCCGCGCTTGGCGCCGTGGACGGTCGAGGCCAGCAAGCCCTTGGCATAGGGATGAACCGGCGAGCGCACGATGTCGCGCAAGCGTCCCTGCTCCACGATCTGGCCGGCGTACATGACGGCGACGCGGTCGCAGATTTCGATGGCGACGCCGATGTCGTGGGTCACGAAAATCACGGACATGCCAAACTCGCGCTGCAGTTCGCGCAGCAGCAGCAGGATCTGGATCTGCACGGTGGCGTCCAGCGCCGTGGTCGGCTCGTCGGCCAAAAGAATCTTCGGCTTGCAGGCCAGGGCGAGTGCGATCATCGCCCGCTGCCGCATGCCGCCGCTCATTTCGTGCGGATAGGCATCAAGGCGGCGCCTGGCGGAGGGAATCCGAACTACCTCCAGCATTTCCAGCGCTCGCGCCATCCCTTCCTTCTGGCTCTTGCCCTCATGGCGCATCACGCTTTCCGCGATCTGATGGCCGATCGTGTAGACGGGATCGAGCGCCAGCGCCGGCTCCTGGAAGATCATGGAGACGGTCTGGCCGCGGAACGCCGCAAGCTGTTCGTCGTTCATCGCCAGCACGTCGCGGCCCAATACCTTCACAGTCCCTGAAATCTGCGTCCGCTTCTTCGGCAATAGCCGCATCAGCGCGCGCAAGGTCACGCTCTTGCCCGAGCCGGATTCGCCGAGCAGGCCGAGCACCTCGCCCTCGCCAAGCGTGAGCGAGATGTCGTTGACGGCGTGAACCGTGCGCTCGCCGGTGAAGCGGATGTTGAGGTCGCGGATTTCGACGAGGTTGCTCATGCAGCTTTCGGTACCTGCTGGTGAAAATCCGTGGCGCGCTGGAACGCCGCGCCGATCCGTGACAGCCCGGCCTCATCGAAGGGGCGGCCGATCAACTGCATGCCGACCGGCAGGCCCTTTCCGGTGAAGCCGGCGGGAATCGAAAGCGACGGCAGGCCGAGATAATTGATCGGCCGGGTGAAGCGCGTGATCCGCTGAATCACGGCTTCCGCATCTAAGCTGTTGCCGACATCGCTCTCGGCAATGGTCGCCGCCGGCATCGGCGCGACCGGCGCGATCACGGCATCGGTGCCGGTGACCGCCGCGAGGTACGCAGCCAGCGCCGGACCGCGCCAGCGCATCGCTTCGAGATAGGTCACGGCGGGAATCGCAAGCCCGTTCTGCAGCCGCATCAGGACCTGCGCGCCGTAATCCTGCGGCCGCTCGATCATCCAGCGCTTGTGGAAGGCGGCGGCTTCGGTGGCGAGCACGATCTGACAGGCGGCGGTGAGCTGGCGCTGGTCCGGCAATTCGACTTTGACGATTTCGGCACCCTCTCTCTTGAGGGTAGCGATGGTCTCGTCGAGCACCCGCGCCACTTCGGAATCGAGATCGTCGACATAGAAGGCGGTCGGCACGCCGATCTTCACGCCTTTGAGCGAGCCTGTGGTCGCGGCCATGTAGTTCGGCACCGGGAGCGTCGAGGCCGTGGGATCCTCGGGATCAGCGCCAGCCATCAGCCCGATCAGGAGCGCGCAGTCTTCGACGGTTTGTGCCAGCGGGCCGACTGTGTCGAGCGATTGCGATAGCGGCATCGCGCCGGCACGGCTGATAAGGCCGACCGTCGTCTTGAAGCCGGTGACGCCGCAGAAATGCGCGGGCATCCGGATCGAGCCGCCGGTGTCGGAGCCCAGCGCCGCAAAGGTCAGCCGCGCCGCGACCGCCGAGCCCGAGCCGGATGACGAGCCGCCGGTGATGTGATCGACATTCCAGGGGTTGCGCACCGCGCCGTAATGCACGTTGTGGCCGGTCGGGCCGTAGGCGAACTCGACCATCTGCAGCGAGCCGAGCCTGACCGAGCCTGCATCCTTCAGGCGCTGCAGCGCGGTCGAGGTCGTCGTAGCCACGAATTCGCGCCGGATCTTTGAGCCGCAGGTCACGACCTTGCCGGCCTCGTAATACATGTCCTTGTGCGCCATCGGCACGCCGTGCAGCACACCCAGATTCTTGCCCTTGGCAAGATCAGCGTCGGCGGCGTCAGCGGCAGCAAGCGCCTCCTCCGCCTCGATCGCCATGAACGCGTTGACGAGCGGCTGCCATTGCGCGATGCGGTCGAGACAGGACTGCGTCACCTCGCGCGAGGACAATTTCTTGCCGGCGATCGCCTTGGCGACCGACACCAGCGACATCAGGGCTGGTTCGCCGCTCATTTCGACACCTTGGCGTTCTGTACGAGAAGGAAGCTTGCCGGCTCGAGATCCATCGGCAGTGTACCAGAGATCGGCGCAAAGCCGTCGAAGGCCGGACCGATGGAATTGGCGATGCGCGCGGAAACTTCCGAATCCTGCGGAACGCCGGCGACGTCAGTCATTACCTTGACCTGCTTGGGATCGGGTCTCGTCATGCGGCGGTTGCTCCCTTGTCATTTTCTTTGGCCGGTGCGCGGCTGTGCCCGGAGCCAGCAATGGCCATGTAGCACGCCGCCTGATGGCCCATTGTATCGACATCGCTGAGTTCTGGCGTCGCATTTGCGCAGAGCGGCTCTGCAAATGGACATCGGGTGTGAAACCGGCAGCCGGACGGCGGGTCGATCGGGTTGGGCGGATCGCCCGAGATCGGCGGCGTCTCGGTGCGGTTGTCAGGATCGGACGACGGCATCGCTGCCAGCAGCGCCCGCGTATAGGGATGCGCCGGCGCATCCCAGACCTTGTCGACCGGGCCGAGTTCGACAACTTCGCCGAGATACATCACCAGCACGCGGTCCGAGATGTAGCGCACCACGTTGAGATCATGGCTGATGAACAAGTACGTCAGGCCGAATTCGCGCTTCAGGTCCGCCAGCAAATTGAGCACTTGCGCTTCGACCGATTTGTCCAGTGCCGAGACCGCTTCATCGAGGATCACGAGCCGCGGCGACAGCGCCAGCGCACGCGCGATATTGACGCGCTGGCGCTGGCCGCCGGAAATCTCGTGCGGATAGCGGTTGGCGAAGGTTTCGGGCCGCAGGCCCACCTTGCCGAGCAGCTCGCGCGCCAGCAGCCGCGCGGCAGCATCCGCCATGCCGTGAACCTTGGGGCCGAACGCGATGGAGTCCTCGATGGTGAGGCGCGGGTTGAGCGAAGCGTAGCTGTCCTGAAACACCATCTGCATGCCGCGACGCAATTCACGCAGCGACAGCGCGCGACCGACCTGCATGCCGTCATAGACGATATCACCGGCATCGCGCTTCATGAGATGCATCAGCAGCCGCGCCGTCGTCGACTTCCCGCAGCCGGATTCGCCGACGATCCCGACCGTTTCGCCCTTGGCGATGGAAAAGGAAACATTATCGACCGCACGCACGGTTTTACGAGGGCTGAACAGATCGCCCCGCACCGGGAAATGCTTTGTCAGCCCCGACACCTGCAACAGCGGCTGCGCTGCGCCGCCGACGTCCTCGACCTGTTCCAGTAGCTCGACTGACGGGCTTGTCTCACTCATCGCGTCAGTTCCTGATATCCATGGCGCTGCGCATGCCGTCGCTGAGCAGGTTGAAGCAGATCGACACCGCAAAGATCATGACGCCCGGCAGCGCCGCCACCCATGGGTTGACATAGATCGCGGTGCGCAGCGTGTTCAGCATCAAGCCCCATTCCGGCTCCGGCGGTTTGGTGCCCAAACCGAGGAACGACAGCCCCGCCGCGAGGATCATCGACACCGAGATGAGCCCCGTCGCGTAGACGAAGATCGGGCCGAGCACGTTGCCCAGCATATGCACCCGCATGATGGTGAACGGCCCGGCGCCGGAGGCGCGCGCGGCCTCGACGAAATCCATGTTGCGCACGCCCGTGGTGACGCTTTCGGCGACGCGGGTGATCTGCGGCACGAACACGATGGTCAGCGAGACGATCGAGTTGACGATACCGGCGCCCAGCGCGCCGGAGATCGCAATCGCCAGCAGGACGGACGGGAAGGCGTAGAACACGTCGATGGTGCGCATGATCGCGGTGTTGAGCCTGCCGCCGACATAGCCGGCGACGAGCCCGAGCGAGGTGCCGATCACAAAGGCGAGGATCACGGGAAGGATACCGATGATCAGCGACAGCCGGCCGCCATAGATCAGCCGCGCCAGCATGTCGCGGCCGAGTTCGTCGGTGCCGAGCGGATAGTTCGGCGTACCGATGTGGCGAAGCCTGCGGATCATCGAGCCCTGGTAGGGATCGGCGAGGCCCAGCCACGGCGCCAGCAGCGCGGAGGCGAAGATCAATACCAGCACGAAGGCGCAGACCATGCTGACCTTGTCGCGCGCGATGCGGCGACCGACGGTCGCCCAATAGCCGCGCGCCTTGGTCGCGGGCGCGGCTTGCAGGGCGGTATCCGACATCACGGTCATGGATCAGCCCCGCTTGATGCGCGGATCGATCGCGGCTTGCGCGATATCGACCAGCAGATTGAGGGCCACGAAGAACAGCGCCAGCACCAGAATCGTGCCCTGCAGCAAGGGAAGATCGCGCTGGAAGATCGCCGAATTGAGCAAGAGGCCCGAACCGGGCCAGGAGAACACGGTTTCGATCAGGATCGAGCCGCCGAGCATGTAGCCGAGTTGCAGCCCCATGACCGCGAGCGCAGTCGGCGCGGCGTTCTTGATAACGTGTTTGAACACGTCGAGTTCGCGCAGACCCTTGGCGCGCAGCGCCTCAACGAAATCCTGCGAGAGAATGTCGCCGGTCAGCGCTCGTACGGTGCGGGTGACGATGCCCATGGGAATCACCGAGGTCGTGATCGCCGGCAGGATGAGATACTTCATGTGCTCCCAGTCCCAGCCCCACGCGCCGGAGCCGCCGGGACCGGCGCCGACCGCGGGCAGCCAGTTGAGTTGCACCGAGAAGATGATGACCATCACCATGCCGAGCCAGTAATGCGGCACCGAGACGCCGGCGATGGCGACTGACGTGGCGACCTTGTCGATCCAGGTGTCGCGAAAATAGCCGGCGATCAGGCCGAACAACAGCCCGAGCGTGAAGCCGATCAATGCGGCGGCGACGGCGAGCGTCACGGTGTTGCCGACCGCGCGCAACACTTCGGTCAGCACCGGGCGACCGGTGGCGATGGAGCTGCCGAGATCGCCATGGATCGCCCGCCACAGCCAGAGCCCGAACTGAACCGGTAGCGGCCGGTCGAAGCCGTAGGCCGTGCGCATTTGCGCGGCGAGTTCCTGCGAGGCATCGGCCGGCAGCACGGCAACGAGCGGATCGCCGGGCGTGATGTGCACCAGGAGGAAACACACCAGCGCGACGCTGAGCACGATCGGAATGACGTAGACGATACGCCGGGCGATATAAGCGAGCACGGGTTACCTGACTTGATGCAGCACAATGAATGCGCAGGTTACAGTAAGGGACGCACGATGCGAGGGTTCCCTCCCCCCTTGCGGGGGAGGGTTAGGGAGAGGGGTGGCCCCACCGGGACTGCCCGTGTGAACCCCTTCCCCCACGCCTCCCCGCAAGGGGGAGGGGAGCCCTATCAGCGTGCCCACCTCACGGTGCCATCGACACCGGCGAGAAGTCGACGAACCAGCTCTTCGGTTGCACAAAGCCCTTGACCTTCGGGCTCATGGCGCGCGGGGAGACGTCGTGGGCGACGTAGAGGAACGCCGCATCGTCCACCGAAGCCGCATGCAGTTCGGCGAGCGCCGCGTCACGCGCTGCAGGATCGAAGGTCTGGCGCGCCTTGGTCACCAGCTCGTCGAACTTGGGGTTGTTGATGAAGCCCCAATTGTTCGAGACGGGCGGGGCCATCGACGACTGCAGGAAGCGCACCAAAGCGAAGAACGGGTCCATCGCCGCATAGGTGACGTTGGTGGCGTTCGCGCCGTTGGCGGTCGGATCCTTGGCGCCGCGGCGCCAGTTGGTGAACAGCGTGTTCCACTCGATGACGTCGAGTTGAACGTCGAAGTAGCATTCGGCCAGCGCCTGCTGCAGATACTCGTTCATCGGCAAAGGCTGCATCTGGCCCGATCCCGACGCCGACGTCTGGGTCTTCACCGTCAGCTTCTTGCTCGGGCCATAGCCCGCTTCCTGCATCAGCTTCTGCGCAGCCTTCAGGTCATACTTGATCTGAAAGGTCGGCTTGCCGCGCCAGGGGTGCCCGGGCTCGAAGGTGCCGGTGGCCGGCACCATCAGGCCGGCGAGCAGGCCCTCCTTGAGGCCTTCGCGATCGATGCAGAGATTGGCCGCCTTGCGGACGCGGATATCGTTCCACGGCGAGCCCTCGATGCGCGAAAACTGCCACGGCCAGACATGCGGAGATTCATTGGCCTGGAGCTGGAAGCCGCGCTGCTTGATCTCCTTGACCGCGTCGGGTGCCGGCGCTTCGACCCAATCGACCTGGCCGGAGAGCAATGCTGCGGTGCGGGCATTTGCTTCCGGCATCGGCAGCAGCACCATCCGGTCGACCTTGGGCACGCGGGCCTTGTCCCAATAGCCCTCGTTCTTCACCAGTTCGAGCCGTTCGCGCGGCGTAAATTTCGACATCTTCCAGGGGCCAGTGCCCGAGGCGTCCCTGGCAAACGCAGCCCACGCAGCCTGCGACTTCGCCTTGGCGTCGGCGCCTTCAGCCTTGTCATAAAACGCCTGCCACTTGGTCGGGCTCGCCATGAACAGGTTGGTCAGATTGATGGGCAGGAAGCTGTCCGGCTCCTTGGTGGTCAATTCCACCGTCATGTCGTCGATCTTGCGGGCGGACGCGAGCGTCGGCATGCGCGAGGCGGTGACGCCGACCTGGCTGGCGTCGAAATGCGGCGCATCCTGCTTCAGCACCTTTTCGACGTTCCAGACCACGGCGTCGGCATTGAACGGCGAGCCGTCATGGAATTTGACGCCGGGACGCAGCTTGAAGGTCCACTTCTTCTTGTCAGCATCGTCGACCTTCCATTCGGTCGCGAGCCCGGGAATCATGACGCTTGCCTTCTCCGCCGACGACAGGTCCCACAGCGTCAGGGCGTCATACATGGTGAGGCCGGTGAAGCGGTTGCCCTCAAAGCCCTGATCGGGCTGCCCGAGCGTGCGCGGAATATCAGCGGCCGTCATGCCGATCCGCAGCACCGTTTCGGCGCTCGCGAGTTGCGGCAGACCTACCACCAGCGCCGTCGCCAGCAGCCACGCGGTGGCCGTCTTCTTCGATTTGTCGTTACGCATATGCAGCAATCCCTTCTCGACTTGGGTGACTAATTCTTATGCAAAGGTATGCAACGCCTGTGCCAAGGCAGGCGCTTTCGCGGGGGCGATTAGCCGCACAACTCCCTGTGAGTGCGTATACACGCGCAGGTTCTATGCTCGATCTGGCACCAAGCTTGCATTTTTTAGCTCCAACCCCTGCCCGATGGAGCTTAATTCATGCGCATCCGAAATTCGATGCTTCTTGCTGCCACAGCACTCACCCTCGGATTTCCTCTTGGCTTGCCTACGAATTCGGCGCAGGCGGAGACCGTTGTGCGCTACGGCATTTCGATGGCGGACATCCCGCTGACCACCGGCCAGCCGGACCGCGGCGCCGGCGCCTACCAGTTTTCGGCCTACACGATCTACGATCCGCTGGTTGCCTGGGAGATGGACGTGTCCGACCGGCCGGGAAAACTGGTGCCGGGGCTTGCGACCGAATGGAAGGTCGACGAAGCGGACAAGAAAAAATGGCGCTTCACCCTGCGCCAGGGCGTCAAGTTCCATGACGGCAGCGACTTCAATGCCGACGCGGTGATCTGGAATCTCGACAAGGTGCTCAACGAGAAGGCACCGCAATTCGACAAGCGCCAGAGCGCGCAGGTGAAAACCCGCCTGCCTTCAGTGGCGAGCTACGCCAAGATCGACGATGCGACCATCGAGATCACGACCAAGGCCGTCGATTCCTTCTTCCCGTATCAGATGCTGTGGTTTCTGGTGTCCAGCCCGGCGCAGTATGAAAAGCTCGGCAAGGACTGGGACAAGTTCGCCAGCCAGCCCTCCGGCACCGGACCGTTCAGGCTGACCAAACTTGTCCCGCGCGAACTGGCGGAGCTCACCAGGAATCCCGGCTATTGGGACAAGAAGCGGCTTCCGAAGGCCGACAAGATCGTGCTGATCCCGATGCCGGAAGCGTTGACGCGCACCAATGCGCTGTTGGCCGGCCAGGTCGACCTGATCGAGACGCCGGCGCCGGATGCTGTGCCGCAGCTCAAATCCGCCGGCATGAAGATCGTCGACAACGTCACGCCGCATGTCTGGAATTATCATTTGAGCGTATTGCCCGGCTCGCCCTGGACCGACATCCGCCTGCGCAAGGCGCTGAACCTTGCGATCGACCGCGAGGCCGTGGTCGGGCTGATGAACGGATTGGCAAAGCCCGCCAAGGGCCAGGTCGATCCATCGAGCCCGTGGTTCGGCAAGCCGGGCTTCGAGCTGAAATATGATGTCGCGGCGGCGAAGAAGCTGGTGCAGGAAGCCGGCTACTCGAAGGAGAAGCCATTAAAGGCGACTTTCATCATCGCGCAGGGCGGCACCGGGCAGATGCTGTCGCTGCCGATGAACGAATTTTTGCAGCAGAGCTTCAAGGAAATCGGGATCGAGATCGACTTCAAGGTGGTCGAGCTCGAGACGTTATATACGGCTTGGCGAAAGGGCGCGGCTGACGAGATGAACGCCAACATCACCTCGAACAACATCGCCTATGTCACTTCGGATCCACTCTACGCCATTGTCCGCTTCTTCCATTCCGGCCAGATCGCGCCGGTCGGCGTCAACTGGGGTGGCTACAAGAACCCGAAGGTCGACGCGCTGATCGACGAGGCCAAGCAGACGTTCGACGTCGCAAAGCAGGACGAACTGTTGGCGCAGGCGCACGCAGAGATCGTCGACGATGCTACGCTGGTGTGGGTGGTGCACGACACCAATCCACACGCGCTGTCACCGAAGGTGAAGAAGTTCGTGCAGGCGCAGCACTGGTTCCAGGATTTGACGACGATCGGGCTGGAGTGAAAGGGGCTCGATCTGGAGCAACGGGTTCTGCCCGCCTCACAACTGCCGCACAGCAGTCATGTTCGCCGAACGTGTCCGCCGTACTGTGGTCGTATTCCGACGATCATGTGCACGGCATGCCTGCTGGGCTGCGCTCGGCAGGCATGCTTTGTTTCGTCTAACCTTATGGGGAACTGCCGTGATCAAGATTGCGATTGTAGCGGGTGCAACGCTTGCCGTGGTGACTGCCGCCAGCGCCGCCGACATTCCACGCCGGCAGCCCGTCTATCAGCAAGCTGCCGTCGGCAAGATGCCGATTGGCAAGACGCCGGTCGCGACGATTGGCAAGACACCGGTCGGCAAGAGCCCAATCGGGAGGCCGCCCGGGCCCGTCGTGTCGCGCTACTAGCGCACGGCATTGACCGAGGGATCGTTCCTGCCTTTGTTGTCGACGGTTGAGGGCGAAGCGTGGCAAGTCCACCCAACAGATTGGGACCATGGTTGCTTGCGGGACTCACACTCGCAGCTTCGCTCCCAGGCACAATCCCATCGGCTTCTGCACACGAGGGACGCAAGCGCTTAGCTGCCGCGAATGCACTTGTGTCTGGTGACGCGCCCATCCAGCCAAGACCGGCGGCGCAGGCGGCGCGAACGCAGGGCATAGCCAAGGGCCCGTACTACGTCGATTTCAGAGCCAGGACGGCGGCGAGCTGGGGACATGCTTTCGTCTGGTACGGGAAGACGAGCGAGCGAGCAGTTGAGGTCGCGGGCCTCACGCCTGCGGGAGACACCTTTGCCTACGTGCTGGGGCATTTGACGTGGGTCCCGTCCGAGACCGGAGCGAGCTATGGCGATCTTGACCCGGAGTACCTGACCGCGAGCTACCGGGTTTACCTGAGTGAGCCGGACGCAAAAAGGGTGTTCGCTTACATCAAGAAATTGCAAGCGAGTTCACCGGTCTGGAACGCGGAAACATCCAACTGCACGGCGTTCATCGGCAGCATCGCAAGTTTTATGGGACTGAAAGTGCCTCTCCGCTGGCTGCGTCCCGAGAACTACGTCAACAGCCTCAAGGAAATGAATGGCGGACGCCAGATGGTCCGCCTGTCGTCGGAGTAGTCCCGTAGGACGGGTAGAGCGGAGCGAAACCCATCACGCTTCCGCGTAGGGATTTGATGGGTATCGCTCCGCTCCACCCATCCTACATTCTTCTGCTTTCTCAGGGACGACGGAAACTACTTCGTCAGCAGCGCGAATGCGCCGTTCCAATCTTCCGGCGGCGGATTTTCGAGATAGCCGCGGATGCGCGCCTCGTACAAATCGTAGAGCAGCTCCAGCGAATTTGCGTCGTCGGTCTTGCGGCCGCGTTCGATCGCGGCCAGCGTGCCTTCCCAGTCGCGGTTGCGATAGCAGGCGAGCATCTCGATGGTCAGGTTGCGCAGGCGCTGGAAACGGCCGGATTGCGCGACGTCCTCGCGGCCGGCGATGGCGTAGATCACCTCCGGCTCCTTCTTGCCCTTCACCATGATGAAGTCGAGTTCGAGGATCGCGAACCTGTCCTTGACCGCCAGCGCGGTCCTGGAGCCGACGATGATGGGGAAGCCGTATTCCTTGGACTGCCCTTCGAGCCGCGAGGCCAGATTGACGCTGTCGCCGAACACCGAATAATCGAAGCGCTGGTCGGAGCCCATGTTGCCGACCACGCAGGTGCCCGTGTTGAGTCCGATGCCGGCATTGAGCGGAATGAACGGGCGCCCTTCTTCCTTCGCCTCCAGCTCGCGCGCCTGATTGAGTTCGTCGACCCGTTCCAGCATGTCGAGCGCGGCCTCGCAGGCGTTGAGCTCGTGGTCCTTGTCGTCGAGCGGCGCATTCCAGAACGCCATAATGGCGTCGCCCATGTACTTGTCGATGGTGCCCTTGCGGTTGAGGATGGCGTTGGTCAGCGGCGTCAGGAAGCGGTTCATCAGCGCGGTGAGGCCCTGCGGATCGTTCTTGTAGGTTTCCGAGATCGAGGTGAAGCCGCGCATGTCGGAGAACATGATGGTCATCTCGCGCTCCTCGCCGCCGAGCACGAGTTTTTCCGGTGACTGCGCGAGCTGCTCGACCAAAGCCGGCGACAGGTACTGGCCGAAGGCGGAACGAATCTGCCGACGCTGCGCTTGCTCGCGCACGAAACTTGCAAAGATCAGCGTCAGATAGATCGACGTGGTCGACATCAGGGGATAGGTGAAATCGATCAGCAGCCGATGCTGCGCGTAGAAATACGCCGACGTTCCGATCAGGGCGGTCGCAAACGCCGCGCCGAGCGCAACCAGCGTGACCGGTCCGAACAGCGGTGCAAACGCGATCACCAGAAGGCCGAACAGAAGCGCGGTCGCGAACTCGACGGCGATGCCGTAGATCGGCGTCGAGATCACCTCGCCGGTCAAGGTGGTCTCGAGCACCTGGGCGTGGATCTCCACGCCGGGCATGGCGCGCGATACCGGAGTGGTCTTGATGTCATTGAGGCCGACCGCCGAGGTGCCGATCAGCACCAGCTTGCCAGCGATCATGTCGGGCGCGACATTTTTCTCCAGCACATTGATCGCGGGTACATAGATGGAGGCATCGTTGCGGGCATAATGAACCCAGATCTGGCCATTATGGTCGGTTGGAATCTGAAACCCCTTGACGCCGATGCTCTTGATGCCGGCCTTTTCGGCCTTGATCAGAATGGTGCCCGAACCGCTGGCGACCCGCAACATCTCGAACGTGAGCGACGGCAAGGTCTGGCCCTGCGCCTGCATGATCATCGGCACTCGCCGCACGATGCCGTCGCGTTCGGGCTTGATCGTGAACAAGCCACGCCCGGCGGCGGCATGTTCCAGCACCGGCACGTTGCGCAACAGGCCGGGAAAATTGAACATGAAACGCTGCGGCTCCTCGCCAAGCATCGCGAGGCCCGTGACCGGCAGCGTCTTGTCGAGCGCCGTGATTTCCTCCGGCAGCCCGGATTCGCCGAGCACGACGCGCGACTTCCTGATCGCATCGGCGAATATCTGGTCGTTGCTCGGCAGCGCGCGCAGCCTGGCGCGGGTTTCCTCGTCGAGATTGCGGAAAGTGTCCGCCGCCAAGGCAGGGTTGAGACGGTCGGGCTCCGGGAACACCGCGTCGAACGCGATCACGACCGCGCCGAGCCGGGTCAGTTCGGTGATGAGGTCAGCAAGCCGGGTGCGCGGCCACGGCCACTGCCCGAGCTTTTCGAGGCTCTTGTCGTCGATGTCGACGATGGTGACCGGCCGCGCGGTCTTCTTGCGCGGGTCGATGCGCTGGAAAGCATCAAAGGTTCTGACGCGGATTTCCTCAACGGGAGCCGGGTCGGCGTAGCGAAGGGTGGCAAACCCGATCAGGAGCGCAAGGCACAGCAGCCGGGCATAGCCGATGCGCCGCTTGAACCACCTCGGTAAGGCCCGGAGCTTCATGCGCTCTGGATATCACGCATCGGACAGTCTGGCACGCCTGGAGTCTCGTAGAGGCGCACCAGGCCCGGAGGCGCGATCAGCCATTGCCGCCGGGATGAAGAATGAAGTCGCTCATCTGCAGGTTCGCCTTGGCAATGTTCGACAACTGGATGCTGTTGCCTGCATCGAACTGAATCAGGGTATCCGAACCTACCTGCTCGACCGCACCGCTCTTGAGCCACAAAGCGAAGGAAGCTGAATCGCCGGGCGCAAATGGGACGTGGGCAAGGAGGTCTATCTTGTCCTGCTCCGGCTGGAAGTCGGTGATCGTGTCGTTGCCCATGTGCTCGGCGAACACGAATTGGTCGGCGCCTGCCCCGCCCTTCAGGACGTCGTCGTGCTTGGTCGAGAAGATCACGTCATTGCCCGAGGTCGCGGACTTCCCCTTGGCCTGATCTTCGAC
Source organism: Bradyrhizobium valentinum (assembly GCF_001440405.1). Taxonomy (GTDB): domain Bacteria; phylum Pseudomonadota; class Alphaproteobacteria; order Rhizobiales; family Xanthobacteraceae; genus Bradyrhizobium; species Bradyrhizobium valentinum. The sequence goes on along the minus strand of NZ_LLXX01000026.1, from coordinate 45,263 downwards.
CACGGTGGACTGGGCGGTATTGATGACCGGCGCGTCGTTCTTGGCGCCAACGCTGTAGACTCCGCTGCTGAATGCCGTCGTGCCGCCGGTCACCGACGGCATTGCAATGGTCGAACCGGAGTCCCGGTCATCGGTGCCATCCCAGGCCATGAATGTCAGATGCTCGGTGTCGCCGCTTCCGGAGCCATCGAAGCGCACCTTTGCGTCGGCGGACAACAAGAAGGCCTTGCCGGGATCCAGTTTGATCGCGATCCAATTCCCGTTGGGGAGATGATACTCCCAGCATCCGCCCGCGCCACCGTTGTCGACCCCGGTGATGGCGATACCATGCAGGGCGCCATCGGGATCGCTCACGGTGAGCTTGTCGCTGCCAAAGAACTGTCCGTCGAAGACGGCAACGCCGTTCTCGTTCGAGAGCTGCGCCACCTTTGCGGATACGCCGGACTGCACGATTGGCGCATCGTTGACCGACGTTACGGTGACGGTGGCGGTATCGGACGTCACGGAGAAGGCCGTGGAACCACCTGCCGATGATGCATCGGCGGTCGCGCCGCGGGCTCCCGTCGTTTGATCCCACGCCAGGTAGCTAATCGTAGCTGTTTCGCCACCTTCTCCGCCGGGGACGAACCTGACTTTGTCGGTAGCAGCCAACAGCAAGGCCGAGGATGTCGTCAACACCGCCGGGAAAGCGAAGAAGGTGGTGCCGTTGGTGGAATATTCCCACTGGCCATGCGCGCCGGTCGTGGCGGTGATCGCGATACCCTGCACTGCGCCATCATCGACGTCGGTGATGCTGGCCCCGAGGAACGAGGCAACGGTCTGACCGGCGATCGTCGTAGCGTCCTCCGCGACCGGCGTCAGGGAGGGCTGCGAGGCGGTCAGCACCGGAGCATCGTTGGTGCCGGTGACGGTGACGTCGATCGTGCGGCTGACCGTACCTCCACGACCGTCGTCCAGCGTGATCGTGAAGTGCTCGACCTTTGTCTCGCCCTTTGCGAGGTGCTCGACGGCCGAATCCGGAACGCTGTAGGTCCAGTTGATGATGCCACCCGTACCGTTAACGGTGTCGGGATCTACCGATGCCGTCAAAGCGCCCAGCGCTCCGCTGGACGCCGTGATCGCTGGTCCAATCTTGTGGGCGTCCGTGAGATCCACATCCGCCAGCGCAATGGTGCCGCTATCAGTCAGATCGCCCGCGGGCACGCCCTGCTCCGTCACGGCGCCAGTCACGTCCTCCGTTGCAACGACGGGGTAATCATTGGTGCCGGTGATGGACACCACGAACGTCTTCGACGTGGTCCCGCCATCGCCATCGTTGATCGCGACCGTATACGTCAGCGTCAGGACCTCGCCCTTCGCCAGATAGTCGAACGCGGTCGAGGCGGCCGAGAACGACAGATTGACCGAGCCGGCCGAGGAGCCGGCATCCTTGGTCATCCCGCCAGGCGTCACCAGCGCCTTCAGTGCGGCCTCGCCGAGCGCCAGGCCTGTCGTCGTGCCGGACGCCACCACGCCGGTGATGGCTGCGGTATGGCCGACATCGGTCAGGTCGACGTCGGTGAACGTCACCGGAATCGTGGCCGTCAGCGCCGACGTATCGGTCTGCTCCGTCAGGTCTTGCTGCGCAATGTCGGCAATAACAGGCGCGTCGTCGGTTCCGGTGACGGTGACGACAAAAGTCTTCGGCGTCACGCCGCCATCGCCATCGTTGATCGCGACCGTATAGGTTAGCGTCAGGATCTCGCCCTTAGCCAGGTAGTCGAACGCGGTCGAGGCGGCCAAGAACGACAGATTGACCGAGCCGGCCGAGGAGCCAGCATCCTTGGTCACCCCGCCAGGCGTCACCAGCGCCTTCAGTGCAGCT
>NZ_LLXX01000026.1:0-43306 GCF_001440405.1 Bradyrhizobium valentinum | reverse complement strand
ACCACGCCGGTGATGGCTGCGGTATGGCCGACATCGGTCAGGTCGACGTCGGTGAAAGCGACGGGGATCGTCACCGTCAACGCCGACGTATCGGCCTGCTCAGCCAGATTCGTTTGCACGATGTTGGCAATGACAGGCGCGTCGTCGGTGCCGGTGACGGTAACGACAAAACTCTTCGGCGTCACCCCGCCATCGCCATCGCTGATTGCGACCGTATAGGTCAGCGTCAGGACCTCGCCCTTCGCCAGGTAGTCGAACGCCGTCGAGGAGGCCGAGAACGAAAGGTTGGCGGAGCCGGAGGATGAACCGGCAGCCTTGGTCACTGAGCCCGGCGTGACCAGTGCGATCAGCGCCGCCGCGTTGAGCGAAAGGCCCGTGGTGGTGCCGGATGCCAGCACGCCGGTGATAGCTGCGGTGTGTCCGGTGTCGGAGAGGTCGCGATCGGTGAACGTGACCGGGATCGTCGTCGTCAGCGCCGTGGTGTCGGTCTGCTCGGTGAGGCTCCGCTGCGCTATATCAGCGATTTCGGGCGCGTCGTTGCTGCCGTTAACGGTGACGACGACATCCTGCCAGGTGATGCCGCCATGGTGGTCGTCGACCTCCACCGTGTAGGTCAGCGTGACCGTCTCGCTAGCGGCGAGATAATCGAAGTAGCTGTCCGGCGCCGAGAACGACCAGCTCTGCGAGCCGGTCACTCCGTTGGTGGAATCGGTCAGCGTGCCCAGCGACAGCCAGCCGAACTGCGTATTGTAGTCAGCGAGACCAGTCTGGATGCCGGATGCGATCACCTTGGTAATCGTCACCGCATGCGTGTCAGTCCAGTCGACATCTGCGAACGTGATCGCGCCATCGGCATTATCTGGCGCTGCCGAGCCGGAGGCGTCGGCGATCTCCGCGATTGCCGCGGTTTGCGGACTACTGGTGATATCAGCCGTATCGTTGGTGCCGGTAACCGTGACCGTGAGCGGCTTGGTGATGATTCCGCCATGCCCGTCATCGACCGTTGCGGTGTAGGTCAGTGTCAGGATCTCGTCGTCGGCCAGAAAGTCAAACGCGCTGTCGGCTACGCTGTAGGTCCAGCTTGCCGAGCCATTGTTGGTATTGCCGGCGGTCTGAACCACCGTCAGCGCGGCATCGACGGCGTCGAGTTGCGCGGCCGTGAGCGTGAAGCCGACACGGACCGAGATCTGGTTGGGGTCGGCGAAAGCGGCGCTCCAATAGGTGTACGAGGTAAAGGCGGCGCTCGCCACCGGCCGGTCGGTCAGATCGACGTCGGTGAACTTGATGGTGCCGGATGCGACATGGAGCGCGTTGGAGCCCGTCGGGTTTGGCTGGCTGGTGTTCGAAAGCTCGGCAAAGCCGTCGCTCGTCGTGACGATGGTCGGAACGTCGTTGGTGCCGATAACGACGACGTCGGCGCCATGGATCGACACGGTGATCGGTGTGGAGATGACGCCACCGTGGCCGTCGTCGACCTGGGCGACGTAGTTAAGTGTCAGTTTCTCGCCCTTGGCGACGAAGTCGAACTTGCTGTCCTCGATACTGTAGGTCCAGGTCGCCGAGCCGTTGTTGGTGTTTCCGCCCCCCTGCACCACGCTTAGCGGCACCTCGACGGCCAGGATCGCCGCCCGTTGCGCCGGCGTCAGCGTCGCGGTGACGTCGTTGCCTTGCGCATCATAGTAGCGGAATGGATCGGTGGCCGAGATCGCCGCGCTGACGACCGGACGATCGGTCAGGTCCACATCGCCAAACGTGACGGTGCCGGTCACGGTATCAATCACCGTATTACCGGTGCCAACCCGCTCCGTGATCGTGCCGCCGGTCGCGGAGATCGTCGGCTTGTCGTTGGTGCCGGTGATGACGATCGTAAACGGCACGAACGTCGTCTCGTTGTTCGGCGCGTAGTTGTTGTCGACCCGTGCCTGATAAGTCAGCTTCAGCGTCTCGCCGGCGGCGAGGAAGTCGAACGCGCCATCGGCGACGATGTAGGTCCAGGTCGCCGTACCGAAATTCTTGCCGTTGGGGTCTTGCACCACGACCAGCGGCACTTCGACCGCCTTGATCGCAGCCTGCTGCTGCGCCGTCAGCGTAGCGCTGACGTCGGCGCCCTGCGCATCCTGATAGGCAAAGGAAGAAAACTGCGCACTGACGCTCGGCGTGTCGCCGACGTTGATGTCGAGATAGTTGACGATGCCGGAGATGCTGTTGATCGTAGAGCTCGCGGTCACATCGACGCGTTCGGTAGTGGCGCCACCGAACGCCGCCGCTTGCGGCGGCCCCGGGATATGAGTGAGCCCGCCGACCGGCGCCGGAGCGGGCGCAGGCGCCGGCCTGTCCGGGATGTTGACGAACTGAAGCGTAACCGGAACGACGTCGTTGCTGGCCAGCTTGAGGAACAAGGTTTCCGGAACAATCGAGTCGGTGAAGTTGGTCGTCAGCTTGGTGTTCGGGTTGTTGAGGTCTGAGAACTTCAGCGAGAACACGTCGGTGATGATCTTCTGCGCGTCCGGCGACAGTTGCACCGACGACTGGAAACTCACCCCGCCCTGGCCGTTGATGATCGTCTGCGTGCCGGCCCTGTTGACGGTCGCGATCGGCGTCAGCGTGGTCTTGTCGAACAGGATGTAGGAGCCGGTGGTGCCGTCGGGCTCGACCAGCACCTGGAATTTCGCCGGCGGCGCGCCGCCCTGCGACGGCACCTCGAAATCGATCTCGACCAGCACCGCAGTGCCGCGGATGCCCATGGTCGCGACCGGCGTATCGACCTTCATGTCGCCATTCTTGGCGGTGGCGCCGGCGACGAAGGAGATGGTGCCCTGCACCAGGCTGAGCAGCGACTTGTTGTCCGACCCGTTCGGGTCGTAGACCATTTCATTGAGCACCATCTTGGCGTTCGATGCGAGGCCGAACACGGTGCCGTCGATGAAGGTGATGCCGAGCGTCGAATCGGAGCCGGACTGGACGACGTCACCTTTGTGGACGGTGTCACCCTGGTTCAGGATGATCGACACGCCGTTGCGGATCGCCGTCGCGTTGCCCGTCAGCTTGGTGACATGGCCGATCACCGCGGGCGCGACGCTGGCGCTGCCGTCGGCCTGCGCGAACTGGGTGTGCCCGCTCAGCGCGTTGACGATGTCGCCGGTGAGGTGGGCGCCGTCGGGCGAGGCCAGCGCCGCACGCTTCTCGCCCTTGAAGTAATCGCGCAGCACGACCTCGCGGTCGCCGCCGGTGAGGATCAGGTCGACGCCCGACCGCTTGAAGTCGCCGTGGAACAACAGGTGGGCATCAGAAATAATTATCGCGTCCGACGGTGCATGTGTCGAAACCTTGTCGACATGGAACTTGTCGGAAGACAAAAGATGGCCGTGCGGTGACAGCAGAGGCCCGAGGCCTATGTCCGCGCCGGAAAAAGGGTCGAGGTCGCCCGATCCGAATTTGCCGGCGTAATTCAATTGGTCACCATATATAAATAGTTAAGAATTATGAAATTTCCTGCGGGGTTTTCATAACACGCAGGTAGGGAACACAAAAGCACGTGGGCGGCGAATACCCTTAATATGGGGTAAGTCTGCAACAGGACCGAAAAGGTCCGGGAAAAGTGTCGGGCGAAAGTGTGGCGAGGAAAAGGCCGGATTTAACTCGGACTGATCGAAAAATGGGCAGGGCTCCCCCGAGGCATTAATTCTCCCGAGGCATAAAGATAAACAGCCATAATACTTTATCCTTGCTGCAGCGCAGCGAGTGCTGCTTCCCGAGGAAAGCGACAGCCGCCTGAAGGCCGATCATTTCCCGCCCGCTGGAAGCCGTCATCCCTTCGAAGCATCCAGGACAGGTCGCAATCGCGCCACCGGCGATTCTGCGAGCAAGGTTAATTCCGGTGACACTGTGGCCCTTCCGCAACCACAAACTCTGCGCAGGTCCCCAGCCCTTCCGGGATATCCGAGCGGCTTCTGATGAGCGCCGATCTGAGTGGATCGATAAAATTAGCTCTAACTGGCAAGGCCACGTTCAGGCTGTTTCGCAAACTCCCGGCTCGCCCCCTATCGTTTTAGACAGATCAAAAGAACCCTTGCCCATCCTGCCCATTCCGAAATGATCCGGTCACGAGCAGGCAGAACAAGCCCGCCGATGCCCGGACAAGGGGTGTCAGATGGGGTTGCCAGTCTATGCATACGCATGGCGTGCGGGCATCGTCGCGTGCGGCCTGGCCTGGTTCGGGCCAGCCGAGTTGCGCGCGGAGACGCCCGAGCCGTCTATGCGGGCGGAGCTGATCCAGCAATCGACCGAACCGTTCGGGCTTGCCGCATCCTCACTCTCCAGCGGCGGACTGCACGACAAATGGATCGGCGTGCAACGACGGCTCGACGACGAAATGGTGCAGCTTGCGCTCTGCGAAGGCGACCGTGACGGCTGCGTGTCGCCAGTCGCACTGAAATTCCTCGACATCGTCGATGCCGCCCGGCTGCGCGACGGCCGCGCCCGGCTCGGCGAAGTCAACCGCGCCATCAATCTCGCCATCCGGCCGGCAAGCGACCTCGCCCAACACGGCCAGATCGACGTCTGGGCGTCGCCGCTCGCAACGCTCGCGCGCGGCGGCGGCGACTGCGAGGACTATGCGATTGCAAAATTCGTCGCTCTGCGCCGCGCCGGCCTTGCGCCCGACGATCTCAGGATCTTGGTCCTGCGCGATACCATCCGCGGTGAGGACCATGCGGTGGCTGCCGCGCGGCTGGACGGCCGCTGGCTGACGCTCGATAACCGCCGCATGGCGATGGTCGAGGATGTCGACGTCAGAAATTTCCGGCCGACATTCGTGATCGGCCAGCACGGCGTGATGCGTTACGCCGATGCTCCTCTGCTCGCCGACGCCTCGGGCAAGAATTCTGTGGCTCCGCTCGTCGTGAGTTCTCTGGCCACCTCTGCGGGCCGGTCATTCCAACGTGCCGACTGACGAATGACGGCGCGCAATTGTTGCGCGGCGACGGCTGACAACAATCTGCTTTCCTTGCCTGATCTTCCTTGCGCTCGTGCCCGATGGTGCGCCGCAGCCGGTATGCCGGCTTGCATTCATTCAGTGAAAGACATGGCGAGACAGATTTTCTCTTTTTCATTTCGCGCCCCGCTTCGATTGACGCGATCCTTCTCACCGGCATAGCATTCCGGCAGATCCGCTAGAGATCACTGGGAGGGAATGAGATGACACGTTCACCGCGCGTTGATTCCGCTTGCCGTTTTTTTCCTGACATCGCCACCGTTTCCCATCGATCGCTGCGCCTTGCGCAGATCGCAATCGGGCTGGGCCTGACGCTATCCTGCAGCGCGGCACTCGCGCAGAGTCCCGCCAAGGGATCGCCCGAGCACATCAAGGCCGTCACCTCTGCCGTGGATGGCGCATTGATCAAGGCCAATACCGCGACGTCGCAGGATTGGCCGACCATCGGCCTCGACTATGCCGAGACGCGCTTCTCCAAGCTCAACCAGATCAATGCCGACAACGTCAAGAAGCTCGGGCTGGCATGGAGCTATCCGCTCGAGTCCTCCCGCGGCGTCGAGGCAACGCCGGTCGTGGTCGACGGCATCATGTACCAGACCGCCTCATGGAGCGTGGTGCATGCCATCGATGCCCGCACCGGCAAGCAGCTCTGGACCTTCGATCCCAAGGTCGACCGCGAAAAGGGCTACAAGGGCTGCTGCGACGTGGTCAATCGCGGCGTCGCGCTCTGGAAGGGCAAGGTTTATTTCGGTGCCTATGACGGCCGGCTGTTCGCGCTCGACGCCGCCACCGGCAAGGTGGTCTGGGAAAAGGACACCATCGCCAGCAAGGAGCACTCCTACACCATCACCGGTGCGCCGCGCGTATTCAACGGCAAGGTCGTGATCGGCAATGGCGGCGCCGAATTCGGCGCGCGAGGCTACGTCACCGCCTATGACGCCGAGACCGGCAACCAGGCATGGCGCTGGTTCACCGTGCCGGGCGATCCGTCAAAGCCATTCGAGGATGAATCGATGGCGGCCGCGGCCAAGACTTGGGATCCCGCCGGCAAATACTGGATCAACGGCGGCGGCGGCACGGTCTGGGATACCATCACCTTCGATCCCGATCTCAACCTCGTCTATATCGGCACCGGCAACGGCTCGCCCTGGAATCAGAAGATCCGCAGCCCCTCCGGCGGCGACAATCTCTATCTGTCCTCGATCGTCGCGCTCAATGCCGATACCGGAAAATATGCCTGGCACTATCAGGAAACGCCCGGCGATCACTGGGACTACACCGCCACCCAGCCAATGATCCTGGCGGACATCAACATCGATGGCGCACCGCGCAAGGTGATCCTGCACGCGCCGAAGAACGGCTTCTTCTTCGTCATCGACCGCACCAACGGCAAGTTCATCTCGGCGAAGAACTTCGTCGACGTGAACTGGGCCACCGGCTACGACGCCAACGGCCGGCCGATCGAGATAAAGGAGGCGCGCAGTGACGAAGCCTACGACAGCATTCCCGGCCCGGCCGGCGCCCACAACTGGCATCCGATGTCGTTCAATCCGCAGACCGGGCTTGTCTATATTCCGGCGCAGGGCGTGCCGACCAACCTCACGCCGGAAAAGACCTTCAAGCACAATGCCGTCGAGCCCGGCAAGTTCGCCAGCGCGACGGGCTGGAACATCGGCTTCATGCTGAATGCCACGCCACCCAAGAACCCGGCCTTCGGGCGCCTCGTGGCCTGGGATCCGGTCAAGCAGAAGGAAGCCTGGCGCGTCGAGCATGTGGCGCCGTGGAATGGTGGCACGCTCACCACCGCCGGCAACCTCGTGTTCCAGGGCACGGCCGACGGGCGCTTCGTCGCCTACAATGCCACCACGGGCGAGAAGCTTTGGGAAAGCCCGACCGGCTCCGGCGTGGTCGCGGCAGCCTCGACCTACATGCTCGACGGCAAGCAGTATGTCTCGATCGCGGTCGGTTGGGGCGGCGTGATCGGCCAGTGGATTCGCGCTACCGAATTGCAGAGCCCCGGCACGGTCTACACCTTTGCGATCGACGGCAAGGCACCGCTGCCGGCTTTCGTGAAGTACCAGACCGAGGGCCTGTTGAAGGGCGTGAAGTATGATCCGAAGGATATTCCTGAAGGCACCGCCATATATGTCGCCGCTTGCGCCGCCTGCCACAGCGTGCCCGGCGTCGACAACGGCGGCAATATCAGGAATCTCGGTTATGTGGCCGCCGAGAGCATCACCAACCTGAAGGACATCGTGTTCAATGGCCCGTTCCGCGACCGCGGCATGCCTGACTTCACCGGCAAGCTGAAGGAAGAGGATATCCCGAAGTTGCAAGCCTTCATCCAGGGCACCGCGGACGCGATCCGGCCGAAGTGACCGCCGCCGTCATTGCGAGCCACATGGATTGCTTCGTCGCTTCGCTCCTCGCAATGACGGAGGCAGATGTCGGGCGACATGCAAAGCCAAAATAAGAAGAGCTGCGCGATCGTCTCGCGCAGCTCTTGATCGTTGAGGCTGTGAAAGTGGAAGGAGATGCTCCCTCAGAACATCAGGCCTTCCTTGACCAGCACCCAGCGGCCGTTCTTGATCTGCTGGACCTGGGTGATCGTGTTGGCAAGATGGTCGGTCTTGGAGAACTTGGTCGGCGGTGAGTTGAAGATGTCGCGGAACTGCTCGCCTGACTCCAGCGCGTTCATCATTTTCTGGCCGGTCAGGTCCTTTCCTGCCTTCTCGGCATAGAACGCAAAGGTCATCACGGCGTTGTAGCCGATGATCGCCTGCGTATTGGCATCCGAGCCGAACATCTTCTTGTAGTTGGCCAGCCAGTCCTTGACCTTGCCCTTTGCCGTATCTTCGTATGGAATCTCGAAGCCCGAAGCCGCATAGAGGCCTTCGACGGCTTCCTTGCCGAGCGCCGGCACTTCCAGCACATTGGTCGGGGTGGCGCCGAGGAAAGTGACGTCCCAGCCGAGCTTCTTGGCTTCGCCCATCGCGCCGATGGTTTCGCGGATCACGGTACCGAGCACGACCATATCGCAGCCGTCGGCCTTCATCTTGGCGACCTGCGCGCTGAAGTCGGAAGCGCCGCGCTTGTAGCTGGTGACCGAGGCCGGCTCCAGCTTCATCGCCTTGACCTGCTGGGTGAAGCCGTCAAGCACGTTCTTTCCGTACTCGTCGTCCTGATGCAGGATGCAGGGCTTCTTGAAGTTCTTCCCCTCGATCATGTACTTGACCGCGGCGCGCGTGCTCTCGACATAGGGCAGCAGATTGTTGAACTTCAGCCGCTCCTGCGGCTTCGCCGGATCGAACTTGAAGGTGAATTCGGCTGCCGTCAGCGGGAATAGCTGCATCACGCCGGCATCGAACAGGATGTCCTGCGATGCGAGCACGGTGGGCGAGCCCATCGGGCCGACCATGGCGAACACCTTGTCGCGCTCGACCATCTTCTGCGACGCCAGCACGGCGCGCTTCGGATCGTAGCCGCTGTCCTCCAGGATCAGCTTGATCTTGCGGCCGTGGATGCCGCCGGCGGCATTGATTTCCTCAACCGCCATCTTCATGCCGTTGGAAACCGGAACGCCCCAGACCTTGATCGGGCCGGACAGATCCTGATGGGTTCCGATGACGATCTCATTGGCCGAGATGCCTTGATCGGTAACCTTGGTCTGGGCTGCGGCCGGCAGTTGGGTCAGCGCAAGGGCGCTCACCGCAAGGCCCAACGCCCTAAACGATTTCGACATTGCAATATCCTCCTTATTGGCCCGTGTTGAGCGAAGGGTGGGGCCTTCTTGTCCTTCGCCGCTTACTTGATGCTCGCTTCGAACTTTCGTTTCCCTACGCTACCGCCCGCTCGCCATACATGGCGTTGATCTCGGCCGCATAACGCTTGTTCACGAAACTGCGCTTCAGCTTCATGGTCGGCGTCAGTTCTTCGTCCTCGGGCGTGAGCTGACGTTCGATCAGGTAGAACTTCTTGATGGTTTCGACGCGCGCGAAGTTGACGTTGACCGCCTCGATCTCACGCTGGATCAAATCCTGGATTTCGGGCGCGCGGCACAGGCTGGCGTAGTTGGTGAAGGGAATGTCGTGGTCCTGGGCGTATTTTTCGACATTCTCCTGGTCGATCATGACCAGACACGTCAGGTACGGCCGCTTGTCGCCGATCACCACGGCGTCCGAGACGTAAGGCGAGAACTTCAACTGGTTCTCGATTTCCGACGGCGTGATGTTCTTGCCGCCCGAGGTGATGATGATGTCCTTCATCCGGTCGGTGATCCTGACGAAGCCTTCATTGTCGATCGAGCCGACATCGCCGGTATGCAGCCATCCCTTGGCGTCGATGGCCTCCGCGGTCTTTTCCGGCTGGTTCAGATAGCCCATGAACAGGAAATCGCCGCGGATCAGGATCTCGCCCTGCGGCGAAATCGCGACCTCGCCCCAGGGTGCGGCCTTGCCGACCGAACCGAGCTTGATGCGGTCGGGCGGCATGACGGTCGCGACCCCGCAATTTTCGGTCTGGCCGTAGACCTCGCGCATGTCGAGGCCGAGTGCGAGATACCAGCGGATCAGATCCGGTGCGATCGGCGCGGCGCCGGTAAAGGCCAGCCGGCAACGGTCGAGCCCAAGCATGCGGCGGATGTTGCGGAACACCAGCCAGTAGGCGGCGCGGTTGGCGAGACGCAACGAGAGCGGCGGCGTATCGCCCTGCAGCTTGTACTCGGTCATCCGGTTGCCGATCGCGAGGGCGTTGCGGTACATCCAGTTCTGGAACGTGGTCGCGTCCTTCAACGCGATCGTGATTCCGGAATAGAATTTTTCCCAGATCCTGGGCACAGCGAGGAAGGCGGTCGGCTGCACCTCGCGCAGATTGTCCGGCACAGTCTCCGGGCTCTCGGCGAAATTCATCACCGACCCCAGCGCCAGCGAGACGTAGTAGCCGCCGATCCGCTCGGCGACGTGGCAGAGCGGCAGGAACACCAGCCGCTCTTCGTTGTCGGTCGACGGAAACAGATCGTTGGCGTGGCGCATCTGATGCGTCACGCTGCGGTTGGAATGCATGGCGCCCTTGGGCGGGCCCGTGGTGCCTGACGTGTAAACGAGGATGGCGAGATCGTTCGCGCTGCGGCTTCCGATCAGCTCGTCCCACAGCGCCTCATTGCCCTGCTCGTGGTTACGTCCGAGCGCCATGAATTCAGCGAGCGACAGCACCATCGGGTCGCTGAAACCGTGTAGGCCTTCCATGTCGAACACGACGATCTTCTGCAGTGTCGGGCACCGCGAACGGCACGACAGGATCTTGTCGAGCTGCTCTTCGTCCTCGGCGAAGATCACCCTGGTCGAGGAATCGTTGATCAGATATTCGACCTGAGATGAGGAGTCGGTCGGATAGATTCCGGAGGAAACGCCGCCGGCGCAGAGGATGCCCATGTCGGCGTAGACCCATTCCGGCACTGCGTTGGCGATGATCGAGGCGACGTCGCCGGGCCGGAAGCCGATGGCATGCAGGCCGAATGCGATATCCTTTGAGATCTGCAGCCACTCGCGCCAACTGGTCGGCTGCCAGATGCCGAACTTCTTTTCGCGGATGGCGGGCCGGTCGCCGCGGGTTTCCACGGACGTCAGAAAACTCTTCGCGATCGTGTCGGCGACTGTCAGCACTGCCGGTCTGGCCATGCTCTCTTCCTCCCTCTGTCGCCTGCCTCAGGTGCCGGTCTTGGCAACCGGTCTTGCTTCTTGAAGCAGGGCCTGAATCTAGCTCTAACTCGTTCTGAACGCCATGCTTTTGACTGCGACGGTTAACGCCAAACCTTCTAACGCCAGGTCTTCTTCTTTTTCCAGCGTCGCTCGCCGCGGGCACCCTCTTCCTTGGCGCCGAGATAGAATTCCTGGATGTCCTTTGAGTTCATCAGCCGTTCGCAGGTGTCGTTCATCACGACCCGGCCGATTTCCAGCACATAGCCGTAATGGGCGGTCTCCAGTGCGACCTTGGCGTTCTGCTCGACCAGCAGGATCGACATGCCCTGTTCCTCGTTGACGCGCTTGATGATGGTAAAGATCTCCTTCACCAGGATCGGCGACAGGCCGAGCGACGGCTCATCCAAAAGCAGCAGGGTCGGACGGTTCATCAGCGCCCGCCCGATCGCCAGCATCTGCTGCTCGCCACCGGAAAGCTGTCCGGCCGGCTGGTTGATGCGCTCCCTCAGCCGCGGGAAATAGCCGTAGACGCGATCGAGATCCTGGGCGACGCCGTCGCGATCCTTGCGCGGATAGGCGCCCATCATCAGGTTCTCGCGCACCGAGAGGAACGGGAACACCTCGCGCCCCTCCGGCACATGGCTCAAGCCCAGCCGCACGATCTTGTCGGCCTCCATGCGCTGGATCGGCTTGCCCAGAAATTCGATCGAGCCCTTTTGGGGATCGAGAATGCCCGAGATGGTCTTGAGCACGGTGGTCTTGCCGGCGCCGTTGGCGCCGAGCAGGGTCACGATGCGGCCGCGCGGCACCTCGAGGCTGATGCCCCTGATGGCCATGATCGGCCCATAATAGCTCTCGATATTGCTGAGCTTGAGGATGATGTCGGAAGCGCTCATGGCATCACCCTCATGCGCCGAGATAGGCGGCGACGACGTCGGGATGGCGCTGCACCTCGGACGGCGAGCCCATCGCGAGCACGCGGCCGTAGTTGAGCGCAATCACGCGGTCGGAGACGCGATTGACCAGCGTCATGTCGTGTTCGACCATCAACACCGTAATGCCGAGTTCGGTCTTCATGTCGCGGATCCAGAACGACATGTCGCCGGTCTCCTCGACGTTGAGCCCGGACGACGGCTCGTCGAGCAGGATCAGTTTCGGCTCCGAGCACAGCGCGCGCGCCAGCTCGATCACCTTGCGGACGCCATAAGGAAGCCCCGAGATCAGCTTGTCGCGATAGGCTTCGAGATCGAGGAATTCAATCACCTGCTCGACGCGGCGGCGATGGAGCTTCTCGCCGGCGCGCACGCTCGGCAGGAACAACAATTCCTGCCAGAGCTGCGTGCTGGAGTGCCTGTGACGGCCGACCAGCAGGTTGCTCAGCATGGTCGCATTCTCGAACAGCTCGATGTTCTGGAAGGTGCGGGCAATGCCGAGGCCGGCGATTTCGTAGGCCGGCTGCTCGGTGATGTCCTGGTCTTCGAAAAAGATCTTGCCCGAGGTCGGCGGATAGATCCGCGAGATCAGGTTGAAGATCGAACTCTTGCCTGCACCGTTCGGGCCGATGATCGAGAGGATCTCGCCCTTCTCCACCGCGAAGCTGACGGAATCGACCGCTTTGAGGCCGCCGAAATGCAGAGACAGGTTTTCCGCACGGAAATAGCTCATCGGTTCCGCTCCGATTTCACGTAGATCTTCTGGCGTTTGAAGGTGGCGCGCTTGTAGAGCGGGAAGAGCTGGAAGAAGAGTTTTATCTTCAGCCAGCGACCGTAAAGACCGAGCGGCTCGAACAGCACGAACAGCACGATGATCACCCCGTAGATCGCGCCCTTCAGGCCGTTGGCGGACGCAATAGCCGCGACGTTGCCGTGAATTTTACCGGCCGTAATACTGTCGGCGCCAAAGGTCGCGGCAATCCCGGCGATGATGACGGGCAGGTCGTCCTTCAGATAGGTCAGGAACGGATCGATCATGACCAGGAAGATCGCGCCCAGCACCGCGCCGTGCAGGCTGAAGGTGCCGCCGATCAGGATCACGATGATGAACTCGATCGAGAGCTGCAGCGTGAACATTTCAGGAGAGATGAAGGAGAGCTTGTGCGCGAACAGCACGCCGGCTAGTCCCGTGATCGCTGCGCTGATCGCAAACGATTTCACCTTGTAGAGCGAGACGTTGACGCCCATGCTGCGCGCCGCCGTTTCGCTGTCGCGGATCGCGACGAAGGCGCGCCCCGTGGGCGAGCGCAACAGATTGAGCGTGCCGATGATGGTCAGGATCAATACGCCGAGACAAAGGAAGTAGAAGGCCGGGCCGTTTTGCGGCACGGCCTGCCCGAACAGGCTCAAGGTCTTGACGCGCATGCCCTCATTGCCGTGGGTCACGCTCTCCCAGCGAGCCAGCACTTCCTCAACGATGAAGGCAAAGGAAATCGTCGCGATGACGAGGTAGATGCCCGTCAGCCGCAGCGCCGGGAATCCGACCAGCGCCCCGACCACGCCGGTCAACAGGCCGCCGGCCAGGAAGTAGACCGGAAACGGGACGTTGTATTGCTGCAGATAGGCCGCCGTGTAGGCGCCGATCGCCAGAAAGGCGGCGTGGCCGAGCGAGGCCTGCCCGGTGAAGCCGGTGAGAATCATCAAGCCTACGCCCACCGTGGCGTAGATGCAGACGAACACCAACTGGCTGACCAGATAACTGGAAAGCACGAACGGCGCGACCGCCAGAAACGCCAGCAGGATGCCGTAGGAAACGATGTAGCCGCTGTGCGGGAACAGTCTGATGTCGTCTTCGTAATCCGTCTTGAAGAGGAACCGCATTAGACCTTCTTCCGCATATGAATACCGAACAGGCCTTCGGGCTTGAGCAACAGCACCACCAGAAGCACGATGTAGGGCGCGACGTCCTTCCAGCCCTGCGGCAGGTAGAAGCCGGCCATGCTTTCGATCACGCCGATCAGCACGCCGCCCACCACCGCGCCGGGAATGGAGCCGAAGCCGCCGAGCACCGCGGCGGGAAATGCCTTCAGGCCCAGCACGAGGCCGACATTGGAGTGAATGAAGGTGATCGGCGCCAGCAGCACGCCGGCGGCGGTCGCGACCGCCGCAGCGATCGCCCACACGATCGAGACCACGCGCTTGACCGGAATGCCCATGTAGTAGGCAGCGAGCATGTTCTCCGAACTGGCGCGCATGGCGGTACCGAGCGTGGTGCGGTTGAAGAACAGGTACAACAGCGCGCACAGGATGATGGTGGCGGCGATCACCGAGAGCTTGTCGTATGCCAGCACCAGCGAGCCGATCCGCAACACGCCGTCGCTGAACGGCGTCTCGATCTTGAAATCGTCGGTACCCCAGATCATCCCGACCACGGAGCGCAGGAAGTATCCGAGCCCGATCGTCGCCATGATGATGGAAAACTGCGGATAGCCGAGGATCGGACGCACGACGACGCGTTCGGCCAGCATGCCGAACGCGGCCATGGCGATGACGGCACCGGCGAATCCAAGCCAGTAATTGAGACCAAGCATGCCGATGAATGTGAAGGCGAAAAATCCGCCCAGCATCATCAAATCGCCCTGGGCGAAATTGACGACCTCGGTTGCCTTGTAAATTAGCACAAAACCGAGCGCGATCAGGCCATAGACGCAGCCGAGCGCGATGCCACTCACGAGCTGCTGAACGAAGTCCAGCATCATTTCCCTCCCCGATGCCGGGCGATTCTGTCGATCGCCTCTTTCGCATCTTGTGTCTACACGCTGCCAGGCATCGACGATGCCGACAGCCGCATATGTCCCGCTGCATTGAGCCCAAAGCGCCGAGCCCTGTCAACAAAGCGCTGCCGGCCGCGCCGTTAACAATTGAGGAGAAATGCCGCAGCCCGGGAAGTTGCGGGGGTCGGCGCGATTTGGTGCACCAGATTCACCGCGCCGAAAGTTCTTCGGTTCATGGTCCGCGATGAACAACCGGATCGCCCTGAAGTCATGAAGTCAGATGTATCGGCGCTCGAAGTGCAAGGGTTAACGAAGCGTTTTGACCGCCCGGCGGTCGACGCCCTCGACCTCACGGTCCGCACCGGCGAGTTCTACGCCCTGCTCGGCCCCAACGGCGCCGGCAAGACCACGACCTTGCGCATGGTCGCCGGCCTGCTCAAGCCCGACGCCGGCTCGGTCTCCATATTGGGCGTCGATGCGCTCGCCGATCCCGTCGCCGCAAAACAGATCATGGCCTGGGTTTCCGACGAGCCGATGATCTACGACAAGCTGACGCCGCTGGAATATCTCGAATTCGTCGCCGGCCTGTGGGGCATCGATCCCGCAACTTCCGAAACTTCCGCTCACCAGCTTCTGGCGTCGCTCGGACTGGAGCCGCATCTGCACGAACGCTGCGAGGGATTTTCCAAGGGCATGCGCCAGAAGGTGGCGCTGGCCGGCGCGCTGGTTCACGATCCGCGGCTGATCATCCTGGACGAGCCGCTGACCGGGCTGGATGCGCTGTCGGCGCGTCACGTCAAGGGATTGCTGCAGGAGCGAGTCCGTTCCGGCTGCACCGTGATCATGACGACGCATATCCTCGAAGTCGCGGAGCGGATGGCCGACCGGATCGGCGTCATCGCCGCGGGCCGGCTGGTGGCCGAGGGCACGCTCACTGAGCTCCGCCAGCAGAATGGCCGCGGCGATACCAGCCTTGAGGACATGTTCATCGCACTCGTCGACGCCGACGCGGCGGCCGCATGAGTTCGGCCGCGGCGCTCACCTGGTTTGCCCGCCACGAGATCCGGCTGGCCTGGCGCGAATGGCTGGCGATGGTGACCGGCAGCCGCGGAAGGCGGAAGCGCGCCATCATCGCCCTGATCGCCTTTGTCGCCATCATGCACCTGCCGGCCTATGCGGTGATCGGCCGCTTCGCTGATCTGCAAGCTCCGGGCAAGCCCGAGCTGATCGTCATCACAGCGACCATCTTCCTCGCCTGGGCCCTGATGTTGTCGCAGGCGATCGAATCCGTGACGCGGGTGTTTTACGCCCGCGCCGATCTCGACCTCATCATGTCGTCACCGGCGAACCTCGCCAATGTGTTCTCGGTGCGGATCGCGGCGATCGCGCTGTCGGTCACCGGAATGGCGCTGTTGCTGTCGACGCCCTTCGTCGACGTTCTCGTGATCGGCGGCGGCATCAGATGGCTCTCGGCGTTCGGCGTCGTCGTCGCCATTGGCCTTTCGGCCGCGGCCGTTGCGATCGCAATCACGGTCGCGCTGTTCAGGCTGATCGGCCCGAACCGCACCCGCCTCGTCGCGCAGATCGTGGCTGCCGTCATCGGTGCCGGCTTCGTCATCGCACTCCAGGTCGCAGCCATCCTTTCCTACGGCACGCTGTCTCGCTTTGCGGTGCTGACCTCAGATGCCGCGGCGGCCTATGCGCCTGCGCTCGGCAGTCCGCTGTGGTGGCCGGCGCGTGCGGCGATCGGCGATGGCATGGTGCTGTCGTGGCTTTTGGCCGGCGGGCTCGTGCTGCTCGGCGCCGTGATGGCAACCTTCTCACCGAAATTTGCGGACACCGCCGTCAGCGTCGCCGCAACCACCCGGACCGTCCGTCGCGGGCCGCGCGCGACCGCATTTCGCGGCGGTTCGCGGCAACAGGCGCTGCGTGCCAAGGAGTTTTTGCTGCTGTGGCGTGACCCGTGGCTGTTGTCGCAAAGCCTGATGCAACTCTTGTATCTGGTGCCGCCAGCCCTGCTGCTGTGGCGAAGTTTTTCCGAAAGCTCGGCCGCGATCGTGCTGATCACGCCCGTGATCGTGATGGCGGCGGGCCAGCTTGCCGGTGGGCTCGCCTGGCTGACGATATCGGGCGAGGACGCCGCCGACCTGGTTGCGAGCGCGCCGCTGCCGCCGTCGCGCGTGATCCGCGCCAAGGTCGAAGTGGTGCTGATCTCCATCGGCGCCATCTTCACGCCGCTGATCGCGGCACTCGCGTTTGCCTCCGTGACGCAGGCGATCGTCACCGCGCTCGGCGTCATCGTCGCAACCGTCTCCGCCGCCGCGATCCAGCTCTGGTTCCGCGTGCAGGCCAAGCGCAGCCAGTTCCGCCGCCGACAGACGTCGTCACGGATTGCGACATTTGCAGAAGCATTCTGCTCGATCGGCTGGGCCGCGACCGCGGCGCTCGCCGTCACGATTCCGATCGCCGCCGTGGTCAGCGGCGCGATGACCGCGGCAATCCTCGCCGCGACGTGGAAGATCAGCCCGCGGCGGGACTAGTCCTACTGCTTCTCCAGCCCTGCCCGCTCGATCACGTCGCGCCAGCGCACGATTTCCTTTTCGATGAACGGGATCATCTCGGCTTTCTGCAGCGTCATCGGGCGGGTGCCGACCTTTTCGAAATGCGTGCGCACGCGTTCCGACGTCAACGCCGCGTGCGCGGCCGCCGCCAGCCGGTCGACGACCGGTGCAGGCGTGCCCGCCGGCACCATGATCGACGACCAGCTCTGGGTGGTCATTTCCTTCATGCCGAGTTCGGCCATGGTCGGCACGTTCGGAAAGGCACGCAGGCGGTCCGGCGCGGTGGTTGCCAGCACCTTCAGCTTGCCCGCCTCGACATGCGGACCGACCGAGACCGGATAGTCGAACATGACGTCGACGCGGCCGGCGATCATGTCGTTCAATGCCGGCGCGCTGCCCCTGTAGGGCACATGCTGCATCTCGACGCCGGAGACCGTCTTGAACAGCTCGGCAACCAGGTGCGTCGCGGTGCCGACGCCGGAGGAGGAGAACGTCACCTTGCCCGGATTCTGCTTGGCGTAGGCGACGAATTCCGGCACGGAGTTGTAGGGCGCCTCGTGATAGGCGACGAACAGGTTCGGGCTTTCGCCAACAAGATGCACCGGCAAAAAGCTCGTCAGCGGATCGTAGGACAGGTTTTTGCGCAGTGTGACATTGGCCGCCATCGTGCCCTGCGTGCCGTAGATCATCGTGTAACCATCGGGCTTGGCGCGCGCCACCTGCTCGGTGCCGACGGCTCCGCCGCCGCCGGCACGGTTGTCGATCACGACCGACTGGCCAAGCGTCTTCGACATTTCTTCGGCGACGATGCGCGACGTCGTATCGGTGATGCCGCCCGGCGCGAACGGCACGACCCAGGTGATCGGACGGCTGGGGAATTCCTCGGCCGCAGCCGACGTGATGACAGCGGTCGACGCGATCAGGATCGCGGACAAGACGTGACGCTTCGCCATGGAATTCCGCCCCGTAAAATTCTGTCCTTCTGAAGAGGACTTGCGCGGCGAGGATGACGGCTTTCGGCACGCCTTGCCATGCGGCAAAGTCGACCTACGCCTTGACCAGCTCCATCACCGCCGCGGCAAACGATTCGGGCGCTTCCTGCGGCAGATTATGCCCGGCGCCCGGCACCACGCGATGAACGCGGCGGCCGGTGAATTTCGGCGCGCTGGCCGCGCCGTCGGTCGCGGGGGCAACGCCATCATCGGCGCCATCAAGCGTGATTGACGGCACAGTAATCGGAGGCAACGCCGCCAGCCTCTGCTGGATTTCAGCATATTGCGGATCGCCCTCGGCAAGACCGAAGCGGTGGCGATAGCTGTGGATCACGACATCGACGTAATCGGGATTGTCGTGGGCCATTGCAGTTCGCTCAAAGCCGGCATCGTCGAACGCCCAGCTAGGCGACCATTGCTTCCACAATATCCTGGCGATCTCGCGCCGGTTGGCGGCTAGTCCCGCGCGGCCGCGCTCGAGCTGGAAGTAGTATTGGTACCACAGCGCCAGCTCGCGCTCGGGGCGCATCGGCGCCATGGCGTTGGCGATGTCCTGGATCAGGTAGGAATTGACGCATACGAGGCCGATGCAGCGTTCCGGCCACAACGCGGCGCCGACGCAGGCCGCGCGACCGCCCCAGTCGTAGCCCGCGAACACCGCACGGCGGATGCCAAGCGCATCCATCAGCGCCACCATGTCGGCGCCGACCGCCGCCTGCTCGCCCGAGCGCGGCGTTGCGGATTCGCGAAATCGCGTCGGTCCATACCCGCGCAAATAGGGAACGATGGCGCGGCAGCCTTGGGCTGCCAGTTGCGGCGCGACGTCGACATAGGAATGAATGTCGTAGGGGAAGCCATGCATGAGCATCACGGCCGGTCCATCGACGGGACCGGCCTCGTAATAGGCGATGCTGAGGACGCCGGCATCGACGTGGCGCAGCGGTTCCAGCCGTTTGGACGACGGCGCGCGCGTGGCGGAAGCAGTTGCGGCTTTTTCGGACAAGGCGACCTCCCAGGTTGCATTTCACACTACGGCAGGACTGCCTGCGCATGAAGCAAATCCAGCACGCCGCCGTGCCGGAATGCCATCATGACGTCCACGCAATTCGGCGATAGAGTATTGCCGGCGGCCGTTGCCGCAGATGGGTCACGCCATGTTGCGATCGCTTAACGTATCCCTTGCCCTCGCCCTTGCGTTCCTCGGTTCGTTGGTACTGCCGGCGGCCGCTCAGCAGCAGCCATTGCGCAGCGAATGCCTCGCCATGGCAAACGCGCCGCCCCGAGCGATGCCGGTCAGCTTGCAACGCGTTGCCGCCAAGTCGCAGGAAGTCGCCATCACCTATGTCGGGCATTCCACTTACTATATCGACACGCCCGACGGGGTGCGGATCGGGACCGATTTCAACGGCGCCTACCGGACCGGTCGCTTGCCCGATGTCGTCACCATGAACCGCGCGCACTCGACGCACTACACGCTGTTTCCCGATCCAAAAATTCCGCACGTCCTGCATGGCTGGGGCGAGAATGGACAGGCGGCGCAAATCTCAACGCGCGTCGGCGACGTCTATATCCGCAACGTACCCACCGACATCCGCCGCTACTTTGGCGAAGGCTCCGGTGGCCAGATGCTCAAGGACGGTAACTCGATTTTCATCTTCGAGGTCGCCGGCCTCTGCATCGGCCATCTCGGACATCTGCATCACAAGTTAGATGAGACGCATTTCGCGGCGATCGGCCGGCTCGACATCGTCATGGTGCCGATCGACGGCACCTATACGATGTCGCTCGACGGCGTCTCCGAGATCACACGGCGCCTGCGTTCCTCCATCGTGCTGCCGATGCACCGCTTTGCCACTCCGCTCGACGAGTTCATGCGCCTGATCGGCCAGCAATTCACCATCGACCAGCGCACCGAGCGGACCCTGAAGATTTCGCGGGAGACGCTGCCGGGCACGCCGACGGTGATCATTCTGGAGGGGGTGTGAGTCGAAGGCGCGGGTTTCCATCGCCGTCATTGCGAGCGAAGCGAAGCAATCCACTCTTCCTTTGCGGCTCCCATGGATTGCTTCGCGGAGCCTGTCATCCGGCGGCGCTACGCGCCGACCGGGTGGCTCGCAATGACGAACAATAGAAATCACGGGAGACGATATTCATGGCCGCCAGCACTGCACCCGCCTCCAGAAGCGGGCTCTATGCCGATCCGCGCGAAGACTGGCTGGCGCAGCACACCGAGGAGATCATCGATCCGGCGCGCCCGATCGTCGACCCGCATCACCATCTCTGGGACCGCGGCGGCCTGCGTTACATGATCGAGGAGATGTCGGCCGACATCGCCTCCGGCCACAACATCGTCGCCACCGTTTATGTCGATTGCCGCTCGATGTACCGCGCGCACGGCCCCGAGGCGTTTCGCCCTGTCGGCGAGGTCGAGTTCGCCAATGGCGTTGCGGCGATGGCGGCTAGCGGCGGCTACGGCAAGGCCGCGATCTGCGCCGGCATCGTCAGCCACGTCAATCTCCTGCTCGGCGACGGCGCGAAAGCCGTGCTGGAAGCGGAGATCGCGGCTGGCAACGGTCGTTTTCGCGGCATCCGGCATTCTTCCGCCTGGGATGCCGATCCCAACGTCGCCGGCATGTATGCGACGCGGCCGAAAGGATTGCTACTCGACAGCACCTTCCGCAAGGGCTTTTCCCACCTCGCCCCACTGGACTTGAGCTTCGACGCCTGGCTGTTTCATCCGCAGATCGGCGAGCTCACCGATCTCGCCCGCGCCTTTCCCGAGACCAGGATCGTGCTCGATCATTGCGGCGGCCCGGTCGGCATCGGCCGCTTTGCCGGCCGGCGCGCGGAAGTTTTTCCGGAGTGGAAGGCCTCGATCCAGGAAATCGCCCGATGCCCGAATGTCGTCGTCAAGCTCGGCGGGCTTGCGATGTGCCTGCTCGGCTACGACTTTCACCTGCGGCCAAAGCCGCCTTCATCGGAAGAGACCGCCGCCGCGTGGCGCCCCTATGTCGAAACCTGCATCGAGGTGTTTGGGCCCGATCGATGCATGTTCGAAAGCAATTTTCCGCCGGATAAGGGCCAGTGCAGCTATCAGGTGATCTTCAACGCCTTCAAGCGGCTGGCCGCGCAGTATAGCGAAACCGAGAAGGCGGCGCTGTTCGCCGGGACGGCGATTGACGTTTACAGGCTCAAGATCGATTAATCACGCCCACTCGCCCTTGCGGAATACCGGCACGCGGCGTCCGTCGGCGTGCACACCATCGATGTCGGTTTCGCTTGATCCGATCATCCAGTCGATATGAATCAGGCTCTTGTTGCCGCCTTGAGCCGCAATCTGGTCCGGCGTGAGCTTGTCGCCGTTAACGAAGCATTTCGAATAGCACTGCCCGAGCGCGATATGGGAGGCGGCGTTCTCGTCGAACAGGGTGTTGAAGAACAACAGCCCGCTCTTGGAGATCGGCGAGGAATGCGGCACCAGCGCCACTTCGCCGAGACGCGCTGCGCCCTCATCGGTATCGAGCACCTTCTTCAGCACTTCCTCGCCGCGCGAGGCCTTTGCCTCAACGATGCGGCCTTCCTCGAACCTGACAGCAATATTATCGATCAGGGTGCCCTGATAGGACAGCGGCTTGGACGAAACGACGTGCCCGCTGACGCGCCGACAATGCGGCGTGGTAAAGACCTCCTCGGTCGGAATGTTGGCGTTGCAGGTGATGCCATTCCTGGCGGTCGCGGCGCCGCCTTCCCATTCGTGGCCGTCGGCGAGGCCGATCGTCAGATCGGTGCCCGGGCCGAAATATTTCAGCGCGTGGAAGCGCTGGCCGTTCAGCCACTCGGTCCGCTCGCGCAGCACGGCATTGTGCTTCTCCCATGCGGCGACGGCGCCATCCTGGTCAACGCGCGAGGCCGCGAAGATCGCGTCTGCCAGCTTTCCTACTGCGACATCCAAGGGGATGTCGGGGAAGACCTGCTTCGCCCAGGACGGGCTCGGATAGGCAATGATGTTCCAGTTGGTATCGAAATTGACGATCTTCTCCAGCGCCGGCTGATAGGCGATCGAATTGGCCTTGCTGGCGCGCGCCACCTTCACGGGGTCCTCACCCGACAGCAGCATCGGATTGTCGCCGACGATGGCAAGCCGCGCGGTGTTGGCGGTGAATGCCTTCGCCATGCCTTCATAGAGCCAGTTGGCGGCCCGATCGAAACCGTCGTTGTGGCCATAGCGATAGCGCGCCAGCGTGATCTCCTCATCCGACAGGATCGGGGTCACGATACCCGCGCCGGCCTTGTAGGCATGTACGGCGATCCGGCGCACCAGCGGCAGCGCGACCGAGGGCGCCGTCAACAGCAGGTCCTGTCCGGGCTGCAGCCGCAAGCCCACCTTGACCGCGACCTCGGCGAGGCGGTCGAGTTTCACGGGATCGATCAAGGCGGAAACGCTGCTCTGATATGCGGTCATGATTCTTTTGGCCAATGCTGCTTGAACTTTTAAGGCTTCGCAGCTTCGGCCGTGATCACACGATCAAGCCAAAGCGAGCGAAGCGCCTGACAACAGCAATAGCACAAGAATGGTCCGGCGAAACCCGATCTCGTTGACGTTCCGGAATGCAACAATGCCAGCACGGAACCCGCAAACAGCGCCGCGCAGCGCTGATGGCGAGGTCGATCATCTAGCCGGTCAGGGCAAGCCCCTCACCGTGAGCACGACGGCGTCGGCGCCCGCCTTGCGATCGACCGATATCTGCTGATACTCCGGCGAGTTCTGGAATTCCTTTGCCGCGGCATCATCAGGAAATTCCATGATCACCACCTTGTCGCGCGGCCACTCGCCTTCCAGCACGACCGGATGCGCGTCTGCCACCAAGAGCTTGCCCTTAAATTTACTGAACACGCCCATAAAGCGGGATTGATAGCGGTCGTAGAGCTCGCGGCGGGTGAATTTCAACTGGGCGATGATGTAAACCGACATGACTGATCCTGTGCTGGATTTCCGTTTGGGACAGCCGCGAGACCGCGCTAGTGGTTGCGTTCCCCGGCAATGAAGCCGTCGAGACGTTTCACATTGCGGATCACGATCTTGCCGCGGCTCTTCGAGATCAACCCGAGCCGCTCGAATTCGGACAGCGCGATCGCGACCCAGCTTCGGCTGACGCCGATCATCCGGGCGAGTTCCTGCTGGGTCAGGCCGACCACCGACAGGCATTGGCGCGTCGGGTCACCCTGCTCCGGCCGTGCCAGCGATTTGAGAATTGTGCCGAGCCGCACCGACGCCCGGTCCAACACCATCGGCCCGCTGCGTTCGATGCTTTCAATCGAGAGGATGGCAAGCAGCCGCGTGACGTTCCAGTGGAATGGCGGAATTTCTGCAAGGCACTGCAGGAAGTCGGCGCGCGTCATGATGGACGCAGTGGCCGCTTCCAGGGCTTCGGCCGACAATATCCGCGCCTGGCCGGTAACGGTCGCCGCCAGCCCCAGTATCGTACCGGGCAGGCAGATGCCGAAGGTGAACTCTTCTCCATTTTCGATGGTCTGAAACAGCCGCACACGGCCCTCAGTGACCAGCAGCAGCGTATCGCTCGGCTCGCCCTGATCGAACAGCACTTCCTTGGGATCGAACGACACGGCCCTCATGCGATCGAGGATCATCTGACGCTGCGCGGCGCTGAGCCCCTCCGTCGCGATGCTCCATTTCGGCGACAGCGCTCTCGCGGGAGCCTGGACGTCAGGCAGGGTTTGCATGAGCGTGTCCTTTCTCAAAACAGTCAAGCTGTCCCTTGAATTCCAGCGACGCGAAAATGGCGGGTCCATGCTGCTTGAGCCATTCCGGATCGACGTCCAGGCCGTTGGCCTGCAAATAGGGGCGGCCTTCGTCGACAATCATCTGCCAATCGTCCAGCAGTCGAAACTCCTTCAACCGATCGGAATGAGGAATACCGCCAAGCGCCTCGACCAATAGATCGGTGTAGTTGAGCACGCGGAATTTTCCACCGGCCTCGGCGCCTATGAATGTCGCGTGGCAGCCATGATAAAGGGTAACCAGAATATCGGCGCCGGTCGCCTCAGCGCGCGCGAGAAGTTCGCCGTGTTCGCGCGCGGCTAGTTCCGGCGCCTTGCTGCAGCCCGAGCCGCCGCAGGTATAGCCGGACTCAAAGACGGTTTCGATGATCTCCAGCTCCGGAATCGCGCGCAACAGCAAATCGACGTTGCGGCAAATATCGGCGCGACCGACATGGGCATGGACGATGACGCGGCGCGGAATCGGGATCACGAATTTTTCCCGCAGTAGGTCAAGTCGCCCGACGAGATATTCGGTTACATGGTCGAACTCGTAAGCAGTCTTGCGGTACCCTTCGAGGGTTTCGCCGAGGTGCAACTGGCACGTCGGGCACCAGTTCAGGACCCTTTCCGGCCTGAACCCTTCGAAGCGGTCGATCGCGTTGGCGGTGACACGCTCGCCGGTCCGAACTTCGCCTTCCCATTTGGTGGCGATCACCCCGCAGCAGGAGGACGGGCCGCCGACGACTTCATAGTCCGCCCCCAGCGCGTCGAGCAGCGCCATCGAGTTGAACAGCAAATGAGGCGTGCGCAACGCGTTGCAGCCGAGATAGAAGACGATCGGGGCGCGCCTTGGCCGGGGCGGCACGAATACCCGGCGGAATTCCTCAGGTATCAACTGCATGGCGGCCATGATCCTGATGGCGCGGGACATGCGGCGAAAGAGCTCGGGGGTTTTCGATCCACGCGACGCCGATCTGGCGCTGGCGAGTGCGAGCATCTTGCGCGGATTGATCGCCTCCGGGCAGACCGGGATGCACAGGCCGCAGCCGTTGCAGGTCGACGCCCAGACGTCCGATGCCGGATCGAGTTCTCCCTGCCCGCCGAGGAAGCCGACGATGCCGCCGACGACCTGCTCCGCCGGAGCATTCGTGGCAGCGCCATACGGAATGACGGGGCATACGCGGACGCATTCTCCGCACGTCATGCAGGCACCCGCGATGGCCTGCGCTTCGGTGGTGAGGAAATCTGCCAGCGAGCCGGGTGACGGGCGATCCATCGTATCAGTCCAGGCAAACGATGGCTTCGATCTCGACCAGCATCCGCGGATCGACGAGCTTGCTCACCTCGACCAGCGTCGCGGCAGGGCGGCCGCTGAAATAGGGAAACCGGATGTCGCGGGTGTCGCGGTTGAAGCGATCGATGTCGGTCGTGAAGATGGTGAATTTGACGACCTTGTCGAACGAGGTCGCCGCCTGCTCGAGAATGTCCGACAGGTTGGCAAAGCATTGCGTGACCTGCGCCCGCATATCACCGTCGCCGACCACTTCGCCATTTGCATCGCGCGCGGTAATTCCCGCGGTGTGCAGCAGGCGCCCGGACGAAATCACGCCCAGCGAAAACGGCACCGTCGTTTCAAAATGCTTTCCCAGCGTCAGGACTGTCCTGGCCATGCAATCTCCCGGCACCTGTTTCAATGCGCGGATACAAGGCTAATCCAGGTCTGCGGAAATCTCTGTTAAGTAGTCGGCATTCGCGTTCCGAAAAATTACTCCGGACGCGGGACCGCCACGGCTAGCCGCGAAGTTTCTTCTTTTTCTTCTTTCCGAATGCGGCTTTCGCGGGCGCTTCCCGCTCATGCCACGGCTTGCCGGCGCGGGACGGCTTGTCGCGATCCGGCTTCCTAGCGTTGAAACGCACTTGGTTAGCGAGATTCGTTTTGTCAGACGGCCTGTCATCTCCCTTGACGGGGTCGCGGTCCGGCTTGCTGCCGTGAACCTGGCCGCGCGGTTTCGGCGTCCACTCTTCCTTGCGCAGTTCCTCGCGCGGCGAGGCATTCTTCATCGCCTCGATGCGGATGCTGTCTTCCTTGTCGGGACGGCGGATTCGCGCGGCGAAGCGGTCGGCGACACGCGCGGAAATCTCGAATTCGGTGGTGGTATCGAGAATGCGGATGGCGCCTATATCGTCCTTCTTGATGCTGCCGCGGCGACACAGCATCGGCAGCAGCCAGCGCGCTTCCGCGTTCTTCCGGCGTCCGATCGCCGCGGTGAACCATACGCTGTCCTCCGCAATCCGATGGCGCGCCGGCGATTTTCCCGGCTTCGATCCGCGTCCGTCCTCGCGATCCACCCTCTCCCGCGCGCGTTCCGCACGCGATTTGACGCGATCCTCGCCGGGATCGACGATGTCCTCGGGCGAAGGCAAGCGTGCGCGATGGAGCCGCGCCAGCGCTGTGGCAATTTCCTCTACTGACCGCTCGGCGAGCAACGCCTGCGCGAGCGCCTGATCATCGGCATTCGACTCGGCAGTAAACAAATCGTCCTGCAATAGCCGCTGCTGATCGAGTTTTCGGATTTCGTCGGGCTGCGGCGCCATGCCCCAGGCCGCGTCGATGCCGGCGAGTTTGAGCAGCATGTCCGCGCGTCGCCGCCGTGCCGGCGGCACCAGCAGAATACTGACGCCCTTGCGGCCGGCGCGACCGGTACGCCCCGAGCGGTGCTGCATGACTTCCGGATCGTTCGGAAGATCAGCATGGATGACGAGATCGAGATTCGGCAGGTCGATGCCGCGCGCGGCAACGTCGGTTGCGACGCAGACGCGGGCGCGCCCGTCTCGCAGGGCCTGTAGCGCCAGCGTTCGCTCGTTCTGAGTCAACTCGCCCGACAGAGCGACCACGGAGAAGCCGCGTTCCAGCAGCGTTGCCTGCAGATGTCGCACGGCATCGCGCGTGTTGCAGAACACCAGCGTACCCGGCGATTCGAAAAAGCGCAGGATATTGACCACGGCGTGCTCGACATCGCCGGCGGCGATCCGGATCGCGCGGTATTCGATGTCGGCATGGCCGCCCTCGTCGCCCGCGACTTCGACGCGGAACGCGTCGTCCTGATACTCCTTCGCCAGCGCGACGATGCCGGACGGCAGGGTCGCCGAGAACAGCAACGTACGGCGATCGTCCGGCGTAGCCTGAAGGATGAATTCCATGTCCTCGCGAAAACCGAGATCAAGCATCTCGTCGGCCTCATCGAGCACGATCGCCTTCAGTTCCGAAACGTCGAGCCGGCCGCGCCGCAGATGATCGCAGAGCCGCCCCGGGGTTCCGACCACGATATGAGCGCCCGCCGCCAGCTCACGCTGCTCGCGGCGCGGGTCCATGCCGCCGACGCAGGATACGACGCGCGCGTCCGCGTATTGATAGAGCCAGCCAAGTTCGCGATGGACCTGAAGCGCCAACTCGCGCGTCGGCGCAACGATCAATGCCAAGGGGGCCGCGGCACGCTCGAACCGCTCGGCGCCATCAAGCAGTTTCTTGGCGATCGCCAGACCATAGGCGACCGTCTTGCCGGAACCGGTCTGTGCCGAAACCAGGAGATCGCGGCCGGCGGCGGCGTCGGCCAGCACCGCGGTCTGGACCTGTGTAAGCCGATCGAAGTTACGTTCCGCCAAAGCTCGGGCGAGCGGCGGATGGGTGGGCAATAATGTCACGAGATGTCAGACCCTGGTTGGCTCTATCAGCCGGAAAATGTTGAATACCGCCCCGAACCGAAATGGCTCGAAGCTGCGCGTTTCACGAAGCGCAGCCCTACGGCCTGACCGATTTCACTGAGGTGGGGATGCTTTAGGCGAAAACCAACCAATACGCCATCCATTCTTTGCAGATCAGCCGATCACTTCTGCGGCGGTTAACCTTTCACGCAGCATGCACCGCGACGCTGGGAATCCCGGAACGATCGGCTACACTGCGGTTTTGAAGCGTTTCGCGCCTGTTTTTCACATCAGCCGTCTTTCAAGGGGCCGTGCACCGTGACCGCGTTCAAGACCATTCGCGCCCGCGCCGAGAAGCGCAAGGGCGGCCCGAAGGCGCTCACCAAGCTGCTGCCGGCAAAGCCGGACCCGAAGACGCTCGCCAAGCTCGGCGACGACCGGATCCTGGCCGAAATGACCAAGCGGGTGTTCTCCGCGGGCTTTGCCTGGAGCGTGATCGAGAACAAATGGGCAGGCTTCGAGAAGGCGTTTCTCGGCTTCAAGCCGGGCCCGCTGTCGCTGAAGCCGGACGAGTTCTGGGATGATCTGATGAAGGACACGCGGATCGTCCGCAACGGCGCCAAGATCATGTCGGTGCGCGCCAATGCAGGCTTCGTCCGGGACATCGCCAAGGAGCATGGCAGTTTCGGCAAGTTCCTCGCCAATTGGCCGTCTTCGGACGAGGCCGGGCTGCTCGAATTGCTGGCCAAGCGCGGCAGCCGGCTCGGCGGCAACACGGGACAGATGATGCTGCGCTTCCTCGGCTGGGACGGGTTCGTCACCTCCAGGGACGTGGTGCTCTGCCTGCGCGATGCCGGGCTCGACATCGCGGAGACCGTCACCTCCAAGCGCGACCTCGCCAAGGTGCAGGCGCAGTTCAATGCATGGGCCGAGGAGACCGGGCTTGCTTATGTGCAGCTCTCGCGGATTTGTGCGCTGTCGATCGGCGAGAACTACACGGCCGAGAAGCTTGAGAGCATGATGGGCGTGGACGATTGATCCGGCTTCGCTCTTTGAGTTACGGCGGGACAAGTGGAATCATATAACGAAGAATCCATGCGTGGCGTCGCGGCGGAGCTGTTCAACGAGGCCGTATTCCCAGTCGAGATAGGCCTGCATCGCGCTTTCCCTGACATCGGTGCCCTCATAGGGCCGGCGATAGCGGTGTGACGGATCGGGCTTTGGAATCACCTGCGGCGGTCCGATCTCGAGTTCGCGATCATAGCCGCCTTCGAGCACATAGGTCTCCCATCCCATCTGCGCGAGCCAGGACGCGGTCATGTCGGCGCGGACGCTTCTATTGTCCGTCAGCACGATGCGTGCGCCGCGTACCGGGGCGGCCATGTCGATCTCCTGCACCAGTTGCCCGCCGGCATAATGGCGGAAGCCCGCGAGATGGCCGGCCGTGTATTCCTCCTCCGAGCGGACGTCGAAGCGGTACAGCGTGCGATCGGACTGCGCCAGCAGCGCCGCCATGTCCGCAAACCCGATGTGCCGGACGCCGGCGCGATAGGCGACGTCGCGCGCATTGGCTTCGCCGCCATTAATGGCGCCAATCTCGCCGCGCCTGCTGGAGCCATGTTCGAGACCCTGTTTGGCCAAGGTCCAGCCGATCGTTCCGTTGCGCAGCGCCCGCACCTTATTGGTGACGCCGGCATTGATCAGCGACTGGGCACCGATGATCGAGCGGGTGCGGCCGGCGCAGTTGACGATGATGGTGGTTTCGGGGTCCGGCGCGGCGCGGCCTGCGCGCAGCACCAGTTCTGCGCCGGGCACGCTGATCGAGCCGGGGATATTCATGGTCGCGTATTCGTCGAACCGGCGGACATCGAGGATTTGAATGTTGGCGCTGCTCGCGATCAGGGCGCTGACTTCCTCGGCGGCCAGCGAAGGCGTGTGGCGGCGATGCTCCACCAGTTCGCCAAAGGCCTTGGCATAGGAATTGACATCCTGGAACAGTTCATAGCCGGCCGACTTCCAGCCCTGCAGCCCGCCGTCTAGTTGGCGGACATCGCCGTAGCCCAGCGCCGTGAGCCGCTCCGCCGCCACGGCAACGAGGCCCTCGCCGTCATCATAGAGGACGATCGGAACGTCCTTGCGCGGTAGCCGCGCTTCGGCCTCCAACGTGATCCGTTCGGCCGCCATGTTGGCGGCAAACAGGGGATGGCCGGTGGCGAAGACGGCCTCGTGCCTGACATCGAGCAGCGCGATTTCTTCGCGCAACAGCAACGCGGTGCGGACTTGTGAGGGACTGACAGAGGGGACGGTCATGGATCGTGGATTCCGGATGAGGATCGTTGCTCCATTAACAGCATCGAGAGCGGCGCGTCACGTCGGCCGAAGCCATTAACTCTCATGTCATCGAACATTGAACTGATTGCACCGACGTCCCGGAAACGGCGTATGATATCAGCCAGATGAGCAGCTAGGCCCCCGATGGACCTCAAACAATTGCGCACCTTCCGCGCCGTCGCCGAGCTCGGCAGCCTGAGCAAGGCGGCCGACCGGCTGCGCGCCGCGCAGCCCGCGCTGAGCCGGCATATCAAGCTGCTGGAGCACGAGCTTCGCGTCGAGCTGTTCGTCCGCAACGGGCGCGGCATGCTGTTGACCAGCGCCGGCCGGATGCTGCTCGACCGCACCACCGGCCTGATCCGCCAGATCGAGCAGGTCAGCGACGACCTCAAATCGGCGAACGGCAATCCGTCGGGCCGCGTCATCCTCGGGATGGTGCCGACGGTAAGCGCGGTACTGTCGGGGCGATTCGCCCGCCGCGTCCTCAACGAGTATCCCGACGTCTCGCTGCGCATCGTGGAGAGCTACGGCGGGCACCTGGTCGAGTGGCTGCACCGCGGCGAAATGGATCTCGCGATCATCTATGGGCCGGCGGTCGATCTGCATCTTCAGGTCCAGTCCATCGGACGGGAGGATATCGTCGCCGTTGGGCCGCCGGGCTCGGGCTTGAACAAGCGGAAGCAGGTCGACCTCAAATGGCTGGTGAAGCAGAAGCTGATCCTGCCCAGCATCTCGCATGGTTTGCGGGCGCTCTTGGAGAAGGCGCTGGCGCGCGAGAAGCTGAAGCTCGACGCCACGATCGAGGTCGATTCCTACCGCGCCCAGATCAGCCTGATGGAGGAGGGGCTCGGCTATACGTTGCTGCCGCCCTCGGCCATCCGCACCGAAGTGGCGGCGAAACGCCTGGAGATGGCGGCCGTGAGCCCTTCTGTGTCGCGCGAACTGATCCTGGCCTCGCCGATCGCCCATCCGCCCTCGATCGCAACGACGACGATTGCGACGCTGATCGTGTCGGAGATCCAGCAGCTCTCCCGGGAGGGGCGCTGGAAGATCAACATGACGGCGTAATGCTGCCGGGCACTCCTGCCTCGTTATGCCCGGGCTTGTCCCGGGCATAACGACGTCGTGTCGGTAGCATTCCTCAATTATAAAGCGCCTCGTCTCCCAGCACCGATTGCCGGAAGCGCGTCGCCAGGATGACGCCATCCGCCGGCGGCATCACGAACACCAGCGCCTCGGGATTGATCTTGATCTGCGCAAACGCCGTTCCCCTTCCCGCATGCGCGAGCTCGCGGAGCTCGGTGACTTCGGCCATCGTGCGCACGATGCGCGAGGTGCGGATGCCGCAGGCGGTTGCGATGGCGGCGAGGTCGACGCCGGAAGCGGTCGGGGTTTTCTGCATGCCGGTCTCGCCGAAGCGCTCATTGTCGAGCACGGCGACCGTGAGATTCTTCGGCGCCTCGACTGCGATGGTAGCGAGCGAGCCGATGTTCATCAGCATTTCGCCGTCGCCGGTGATCACGAGCACCTTGCGCTTGGGCTGCGCCAGCGCCAGCCCAAGCCCGATCATGGCAGCAGCGCCCATCGCCCCCCAGAGCGGGAAATTGTTGGGATGATCGCCGGCGGCGGAGACATCCCAGTTCGGCGCGCCGAGGCCGGCGATGACGAGGAGATCGGCGCGGTCACGCAACAATTCGTTGACGACGTCGCGGCGATGCAGAAGCGCGTTCGGGTTGGTCATTTGCGGGCAAGCTCCTTGAAATTCTTGGCGCCGAGCACGCGCTGTCCGATCAGGACCGCCACCGGCTTCCAGGTATTGAAGGCGAGATTTGCCGCGCCCTGCACGGTGGAGGCCACGAGATCAGGCTCGTCCACTTTGTTCACGATCACGCCCATGGCCTCGAGCGAAGGGCGTGTCCCCTGCCCCATCGGAATCTGCCATGGATTGAACTCGCCCCAATCGCCGCGCATGGTGACGATCATCAGAAGCGGCATGTGGCAGATGACCGGCAGCGACAGCATGTTGATGCAGTTGCCGACGCCGCTCGATTGCAACAGCAGAACGCCGCGCTCGCCGCCGAGCCACGCACCGGCCAGCATCGCCACGCCTTCCTCTTCCGTCGTCAACGTCACGACGCGGGTTTCGGGATCGGCCTCGAAGGAGCGGATCAGACGGCTGTGGCCGGCATCCGGCACCATGGCGACCTGGCGAACGCCGGCATCCTTCAGCGCGCGGTAGATCTCGTCCGGCCATGTCGGCAGCGCGGCCGGCGCCTCGCTCCGCGATTTTGCTGCTTCCGCCATCGGGCTCAGTTTCCTCTGCGATTCCTGACTTGAGTTGCACGGAGAATAGATCGCGGCGGGGATTCAAGGAATTTGAATGTGGACATGGCTTCTATCGCAAAATTGAAAGGCTGGAGGTGGGGATGCGGATGATCGGGGCCTCGCCCTTCGAGACGCCCGCCTTTGGCGGGCTCCTCAGGGCGGAGAAACAAGCAATTTGCTGTCGTCCCTGCGAACGCAGGGACCCATACTCCGCGGCAGTTCTTGTTAGAAAAGACAGACAACTACGACCTCACAAACAACTTCGGCCGGTGGCTACGGGTCCCTGCGTTCGCAGGGACGACGTGAGGATAGATTTCGGGTTCGACCGTCAAACAGCTCGCGACTTCGTCGCGCCCCGGAATGACGACGGGAGCGGCGCTACTTCGGCTTGGAATCCGGCGCAAGATTTGCTTCGCTGTGGCGATTGCCAGAAGGAGCTTTCATGACCATCGACCTGACCCGCCGCACGCTGCTTCACCTCGCAGGCGCGTCCTCCCTGGGCGCGGCGGCCGTTGCTGCGGCGCAGGCGGAGGGCACCAGCGGCGGGCCGACCTTCGCCAACCGGACGCCGATGCGCGTCGGCATGGTGACCTTGCGCGTGCGCAATCTCGATCTCGTTACCGATTACTATCGCGACGCGATCGGGCTTACCGTCATGCAGCGCACGGCAACCGGCGCCCGTCTCGGCGCGGGCGGCGTGCCGCTGCTCGATCTCTCCTTACGCGCGGGCGCCCCCGCCGAGGCGCGGAACGCGGCGGGCCTCTATCACACCGCGTTCCTGATGCCGACGCGCAAGGATCTCGCGCGCTGGCTGGTGCACGCGGCAAAGAACAAGATTCCGCTCTCCGGCTTCGCCGATCACCTCGTCAGCGAGTCCGTCTATCTCGACGATCCCGAAGGCAACGGCATCGAAGTCTACGCCGATCGCGCGCCCGAGACCTGGAAATGGGATGGCGGCTCGGTCGCGATGGCAACTGACCAGCTCGACATTGACGGCCTTCTGGCGCTGACGGATACGCGAACGACCAACTATGCCAAGGCCCCCGATGACTTGCGCATCGGCCATATGCACCTGCGGGTCGGCGATCTCGAACAGGCGGACCGCTTCTACAGTGGCGTCATCGGTTTCGATCCGACGCGTAAGCGGAGCGGCGCGGCGTTCCTGTCCTCGGGGCGCTATCACCATCACCTCGGCCTCAACGTCTGGCAGAGTGCCGGCGCGGGCCAGCGCGACGACACGACGACGGGACTTGCGTGGTTTTCGCTGGAGATCGCGGCGCCCGAAATCCTGCAAGCACAGGAGCAACGTTTGCGGCAAGCCGGTGCGCCGGCTGCGGCGATCGAGAACGGCATCGAGACCGTCGACCCCTGGGGCACAAAGGTGCGGCTGATCAAGGTCTGATGCTGGCAGCGATCGTCGATGGCTCCTGCCCAGCATGGCCCGATAGGCCATGCGACCGCGGGGCGGAAAATGAGATCCGTCCCCGCCAAGCGGTACCGAACGCTATTTTTTCTTGCCGGACCCCAAGGTCGGCTGCCAGCCGCCGGTCTTCTGGCTTGGCGCCGCGGCAATCACCTTGATCTTCTCCTTCTTGGGTTTCTTGACTTCCCGATTGCCTCTTTGCTCGCCTTTAGCCATGTCGATCTCCGTGGGTTGATGGTAATGCCGGAGCCAATGCAGATCCGGCTAGATATCGTCGACTAGAATCGGGGCGCGTCCAGATCATACCTGACCTTCAACGTCCTGATCAGATCGAGCGTGCAGGTGCGATAAAAGTTATCGCCCTCCGACGTTGGCCGACTGATGCTCGCGCTCCATCCGTAAGCATCGTCGAAAACAAACATCGTCATCCCCGAAGGCCAGGGACCATGAAGCGCCCTTGCCTGCTCGACAATCATATCCTGGAGTTCGGCGGCGGTCTTGAAGGGTCTGACGCTCATGGCTTGCCTCCGGACCTATCCATTTAGGATCGCCGCTGCCACCACCAACAGAAAAAGGAAGAGCGGGACGATGACCGGTGGCACGATCCAGTCGGCCAAGCGAAATCGAGACAACGGAAGCTCCCTTCTCGGCGGGAGCGCTCGTTACTCTCAGTCACCGATGGACGCCATGGAAAACGCGGTGATGGTGAACTCTAGGCTTAGGTGCCGCGGATAGCGAGCGCCAAAGCGCCACAGGACGCACATTTGGCCAGGTGCCGCTTGCTGCGATCGACACTGGAGGCGCGTCATAAGCGCCGACCCTTTGCCATCGCTGGCCGCGGGATTTCCCTCGACATCGCGGCGGAAAGAGCGTCTGCTACACCGGTCACCGCCCATCCAGGCCGCAAGGCGACGGGCGTCTGGGTCGATTCCGACGCGGCCCAGCTAATCTCCGGCAAGATCGGACAACATCTCTCCATCTTATGCCGCCGCCGATTCAGACCAGCCCCTCAGCCGGATCCAACGGGATCATCGCGGTGAACGCGAAAGGAATGACGATGAAAAAACCCCTGCTTTCCATTGAAGAACCTGAGCCGAAGAAGGCGGTGCGGGCCGACAGGCCGCCGACTGAAGGGTTCGCGACGATTGTCGACGGCCATTTCAAGTCGCAATTTGATACGGTCGAGGCTGCGGAAGCCTCCGGCCGCAAGCTGAAGACCGCCTATCCGATGCTTCAGGTCCAGATCTACGATGCCGCCATGAAGGTGCGTACCTTGGTGAGCTAGCAAAGTTGGCTGTCGCGCCGCCATCGTCCGGGCAGAGCAAGCCCCCTACCAGCCGGCCTCCTCCATCTCAGCAACCGCGGCAGATCAAGCGGGTCGACGTGTGACGATCCGTGTCACGCAACCTCGTCGGTCCAGACCTTGAAGCCGACCAATGTGTTTGGCCCGAAGGTCTGGGTGATCGGCACATCGGAGGCATCGCGGCCCTGCGCGATCAGGATGCGACCGATCCTCGGCACGTTGTTGCGCGGATCGAAAGTGCGCCAGTGTCCGCCGAGATAGGCTTCGAACCAGCCGGCGAAATCGCCAGCGGGCCAGGGTTTCGGCGT
Source organism: Bradyrhizobium valentinum (assembly GCF_001440405.1). Taxonomy (GTDB): domain Bacteria; phylum Pseudomonadota; class Alphaproteobacteria; order Rhizobiales; family Xanthobacteraceae; genus Bradyrhizobium; species Bradyrhizobium valentinum. The sequence goes on along the minus strand of NZ_LLXX01000026.1, from coordinate 8,185 downwards.
GCCGATGTCGCTGAGATAGCCCGTGCAATAGCGCGCGGGAATGTTCATGCAGCGGCAGAACGCAACGGCGAGATGAGCGTAATCGCGGCAGACGCCCTTGCCTTCCTCGTAAGCCTCCCACGCCGTCCTGGTGGCGCGCGCGTGCTCATATCCGAAGGCGATGTGACGGTGGACGAAATCGCAGATCGCCTGGACCCGCGCCCAGCCTGACGCCGTTTTCTCGAACAATTGCCAGGCGATTTCCGAAAGCCGGTCGGTCTCGCAATAGCGGCTGCCAAGCAGATAGACCAGGGTATCCGCGGGCAGATCCTCGACCGCGTGCTGTATCGCCGAAGCAAACACCGGATCGGGCAGGCCGCTGTCGCGCACGACGCCATCGGCCGCAAGACGCACGCGGCCGGCGGGCGCAACCATGCGGCTGCACCAGTTACCGAACATGTCGCGATAGGGCGTGATCTCGACGACCGGGTCGGTGGTGAGGAAGTCCGGCACGATGACATCGGACGCACGCGTGAAGTGTGTGCCCAGCACCATGATCATCGGCGTCGGCTGTGGAAAATCGTAGAGCATTTCGAATCCGACGCGAATCTTCACTCGAAAGGCCTTTCCGGCTGCTGACTGATCGAGATGGCTACGAAACCGTCCAATACAAGGCGCTGGCTGCCTTATTCAATCAAATGCGGCCGGCCTGAAGAAAACGATAGCTAATTGCCGCAAAAGCGCGCACGCTGCGACGATGTCCGCAAAATATGATGTCTTCGTGCGCAGATACGCGAGGCTGCCCGCATGACCACACGCACGCGACGGGAAACGGTTCATTTCAGGCATCCGTTCCGCATCAAGGGTGTCGACCGGCAGCTCTCGCCTGGAGCTTACGAAATCATTACCGACGAGGAGATGATCGAGGGTCTTTCGTTCCCGTGCTTTCGGCGTGTCGCCACCATGATCATGGTTCCCGGCGCGCCGCCGCAACGTTCCGCGATGGAAATGATCTCGATCAGTTCGGTTGATCTGTCCGACGCGCAACGCATCGATGCGAGTGCGCCGCGTGACTGAGACCCCGATCGAGCTCGACAAGCATCGCGGCATGGCAGCGCAGAAGGCAACCGATATCCGCCGCATCCTCGCCGAAGTCGAGGCCAACGCGAAGCTGCTGCGTGACAAGCAGGGCGTTGTCGAAATCGAGATCCTCGCCGCGCCGGCCATGTCGTGGCCCGAGGCGGTAGCCAAGGCGCGTTACGTGCTCAATCTGTACTCCGCCGGTCTCGCGCCGACCGACACGCATCACCGCGACCTCGTGGCCGCAGTGCTCGCGGACCTCACCCGCCTCTCGGGAGAAGAGACCTGAACAAACCAATGTTCAGCCGCAACGGCCAGCTCCTTCATCCCGCCCGTTCCGACCAGAATCGGACGGCCCAACTGAAAGCACCTGATGCAAAATCTCTCGCCTCGTCACGTCATGACGGAAGAATCGCTTCGCCTCGGGGTCGAGTCCGGCTGGTACTCGACCAAGGTCAGTGGAACCTTCGTCTCGGGCCCGCATTCTTCCGAAGCGGACTGCCTGCGCAGAATCGCAGAAATCAATCCGCCGCCGGTAGCAAAAAAGAGAGGGTTAGCCTGATAAGGCGATGGTAAGATCGTTCCGTTTCGGGAGGAAAGCCTGATGACGTTCGCGCGCGGCAACATCCGAGGCTATGACGACGACCGGATGGTCCTGCTGTTCTCCATGATGGACGGCGCCAGGGAAGTGCCCTGCGCCGTCAGCGCTTCGGCGATGGACGATCTGGAACACGTGCCGCGGACGCCGGCAGGCCAGCGCGAGGAGCAGTTCGCGCGCCTGCGAGACCGGATCGAGGCGTGCGCCTCCCGCAAATTCCAGGCGCGGGAGTTCGAAGGCACTCCCCCCGGCATCATCGTGCGCAGCATAGATTTCCGTTCCTGAAAACGCAGCCGCTCAACGGCCGTCGGGAAAGTCACGATGAACCGATCTGCGGACCGTTGAAAAACAGTTCCGCCTTTCCCCGATCATGTTCTAAGGTCCCAGCTATTTTCGAGGGGACCGATTGCATGAACTTGGCGATGAGCTGGGATGAATGGGCCGTGCATGACGGCGTTGCGCTGGCGGCACGCGTCGCGAAGGGTGAATTGACGGCTGCCGAACTGGCGGCGCAGGCGGCTGCGGCGATCGCCAAGGTCGATCCCCCGCTTTCAGCCGTCGTCGAGGTGTTTGAGGATGCGATCACCGATCCCGGCACCGACGGAACCAATCTCGCCGGGCCGTTTGCCGGCCTGCCCTTCCTGATGAAGGACCTCGGCCCGACATTGAAGGGCCGCCTGCAGGAAATGGGCTCGCTCTATATGCGCGGCAACCGCGCCGCGGCCGACACGTTCCTGACGACGAAAATGCGCGCCGCCGGACTCAATTTGATCGGGCGCACCACCACGCCGGAATTCGGGGTCTGCAGCTCCGCGGAGAATCCCGCGGTCTATGTCACGCGCAACCCCTGGAATACCGACTACACCACCTGCGGATCGTCGGCCGGCAGCGCCGCGATGGTCGCCGCCGGCGCCGTCCCGATCGCGCATGCGACCGATGGCGGCGGCTCGATCCGGATTCCGGCCGGCGTCAACGGCAATATCGGGCTGAAGGTGTCGCGCGGCGTGTTCTCGCTATCGCCGCATCTGTCCGATCTCAGCGGCCTGGTCTCCATCCAGGGCTGCCAGTCGCGCACGGTGCGCGACACCGCAGCCTTCGTCGATGCCTGCCGCGGTCCGGCGCCGGGCGAATTCATGCCGTTCTGGAGTTCGCCGGAGCCCTATACGAGGATGATCTCGCGCGATCCCGCGCGGCTGAAAATCGCGCTCTCGCACCAATGGGGCGACTATCAGGCGACGCCGCATATCGCCGCCGAGCTGGAAAAGGCCGGGCGTTTTCTGGAAGGCCTTGGCCATCATGTCGATTACGCGTTGCCTGACGTGAATTATCGCGACGCCTTCGCGGCGCAGACCACCTGCTACATCAGCAATTTTGCGGTCGTGATCGGCAACATGCTCGCGCCGCGGGGACTGGAGCGGCCGCCGGCCGATCTCATCGAGCCCGTCAACGTCCGGATCTGGGAGGCGGGCCGGCATATCAGCTTTGCCGACCGGGCCCGCATGCAGGCGGTGTTCAACACGACCTCGCGCGGCTTCGGCGCCTTCTTCGAGGACTGGGACATCATCCTCACCCCGATTACGGCGTTGCCGACGCCGAAAGTCGGCACCACGGAGTATCTCACCATCAGCGACAATCCGTCGGTGCTGGACTGGTTCGGCAACCTCTGGCGTAATTTTGCCTTCACGCCGCTCGCCAATCTCTGCGGCATCCCCGCGATCTCGCTGCCGCTCGCAGCCCACGACAACGGCCTTCCGCTCGGCATTCAGGCGATCGCCAAGCAGGCCAATGACGGGCTATTGTTGCAACTGGCCGCGCAGATCGAACGGGCGATCGGTGGCAAGTGGAATGCCGGGCAGAAGCCCGGCGTGCATGTGACGACGGGGTGAGCGGCGGTTGATCTCAGCGGTCATTGCGAGCGCAAGCGAAGCAATTTCATCGCGCCGCGGCAAGAATGACTCCAAAGGCATTCGCCGAAACCACGACCACCGCGATCGAGCCCGGAACCAGTGCAACCTCGGAGCCGGACCGGCACTGACCAACCCCTGTTGATTTCGCGAGGAGTGAATTGCAGACTTTCGTCGCAAAGATAGAGTAATGCGCGGACCGCGGCGATGGTGGAACCGAACTATGGCACGCAAGCATTTGCTCGACGGGCTGATGAAATGGGCAACGCGCGAAGAATGGCGCGACCGGTTTGAAGCGGTCCTTGAAGAGCATGTGCTGCCCACCTGCGACGAGACCGACCTCGAGCCCGGCGACATCCTGTCGATCCTCGGCAAGGATCTCTTCATGAGCACGGTCTGGGCCTGCGCCTTCGAGGACATGCTGACGCGGGAATTCGACGACGGGAACAGTATCGTCGACGATTATCTGAAGCACCGCGGATGGAAGGAAACCGCAACTGTTCGCGCCTATATGACCGCATTGCGAAATTCCGTGGTCAGTCTCTATGAAGTAAGCGATGTCGTCCTCGACAAATCGTTCCGCGCGCGCGACCTCGTGCGCGGAGGCGACCCAGTCCTGATCAGCGAGCGATCGGCAACCCGCTCCCTCAAACAATGGGACCGCTTCGCCGGGCGTGTCATTCAGGTCGGACAGCAGACCCAGATCAGCGGCGGCGTATTGCTGTACGAGCACGAGACGTCGGAGGACCTTGTCGAAGGCCTTCGCAGCATCGGCAAGCTAACCAGGAAGCAAAAGCAGGCGCTTGCCAGAGAGATCGGAGAGGATTTCGACCCAGTTGCGATTGCCAGGCTTTCGGAGACTCAAAGGCTTCGTGCGGTGAGCGCGGTATTCACGACCTGCTGGCTCCTCGACGCGATCGATCGGGCCCTTCAGCCGAAAACTCCCGACTTGCGCAACACCGATGGCGATGAACTAAAGCCATGCACGGTTTGCTACCCGCTCGCCAACGGCACGGCGGAGGACGATATACGCATCGCGCTGGATTCGTGCGCCGATCTCCGGCCGGTAACCGCCACGCAATGGAATTGGGTCCGCCCAAAGACGCGCGCTGTTGCAGCGGCCGCCCGAGCTCGACCGTCGAAATCCCTGACCATCGAATCGACGTGCGACGACGGCGCGCTGTCGCTCGGCAGCGTGGAGCTGAACGGCAGAACCCTGGTGCTTTCCGTCAATTCGCTGGAGCGTTCGGAACGGGGGCGTGAACTGTTGTCCGCGATACTCGGAGAGCGCGTCGGGCAGCCCGCGGTCGAGATAGAAACTATCGAGCAAATGTTAGAGTCAGGCGATGCTGATGAACCTCAACAGATCGATCTTTCCGAGGAGGAGCGGCGCGCCATCGTCCACGAATACATGGACCGACATTATCGCGACACGCTCGATGAGCCGGTCCCGATGCTCGGAAACAAATCGCCGCGCGCCGCGGTCAAGACCAAAAGCGGACGCGCAAAAGTCGTCGACTGGCTCAAGATGATGGAGAACCGGACGGCCAAGGCCGGCGAATCCGACACTGCGATGGCGAGTTACAGCTTCGGCTGGATGTGGACGGAATTGGGCGTCGACGACCTGAGACGATAGGCGCATCACCGGGTTTATTTGCCGCGCTTGCCCCGCGTCATTGCGAGCGCAGCGAAGCAATTCATCTCACCTCAGCAAGAAGGAATGGATTGCTTCGCGGCGCCTGTCATCGGGCGCGCATTCGCGCGACCCGTTGGCTCGCAATGACGGTGGAAACGGCACCAGCCCACATAGCGCTGCCCGGGCCGTTGAATCCGCGTCTGCCCTACTTCCACTTCGCCAGATAGAAGCGCGGCAACTCGTCCGGGTACGGCGTGAAGTCGAGCTGCTTGGAGTGGCCGTAGGTCGTCACATAGGTGTGCAGCGGCGCCCAGTAGGCCTGTTCGGTGATCTTCTTGATCGCCATCGAATAGGCCTCCTTGCGCACCTCCGGATTGATGGATGATCCGCCCTGGAGCAGCCATTTCTGCACGTCCGCATCGCGCGCATAGTCGTCGGCGCCGCCATCGAAGAAGTTGGGCATAATGGCCGAGACGTCGTTGATCGAGTAGCTGCCCCAGCTACCGAGATAGGCGCGCAGTTCGCCCGCCTTGGCGCGTTGGATCAGAGCCGCCGTCTGGAGCTGGTTGAGCTTGGCGCGGATGCCGACCGCATGCAGGTAGTTCTGAACGGATGATCCCCATTGCGGCAGCACGTAGCTTGCAAGCTCCACCTCAAAACCGTCGGGATAGCCGGCCTCCGCTAGAAGCTTCTTTGCCTTCGCGGGATCGTAGTCGTAGGCCACCGCGGCCTCGGCATCGCAGCCGAACTGCGACGGGAAGCACGGCGCTGACGGAACGCGGCTGCCGCCGGTGACGAGCTTGTCGGCGATCGCCTTGCGGTCGATCGCATGCCAGATCGCCTGACGCACCTTCTGCTTGGTCAGCGGATTGTCGGCGCCGGTGCGGCCGCTGGCGTCGAGTGAGAGGTAACCGATCCGCATCGACTCCTTGCGCACCGCCTGCAGATGCGGCATCCGGTTCACGGGCTCGAGCTGATCCGGGTTCATGTTCCAGATCCAGTCGGCGCGGCCGGCGAGCAATTCCGTCATTTCGGTGCCGGCATCCGGCACGAAGCGCACGCTCATCTTCTTGATCGCCGGCTTGCCCTTGGGGCTGCCGGCCCAGTAATCCTCGAACCGCTCGAAGTCGATGGAGACACCGGGCTCGACCTTGGTGATCTTGTACGGGCCTGCGCCGACAGGCGCCTTGGCGTAGCCTTCCGCGCCGACCTTCTCGCGATAGGCCTTGGGATAGATCGGCAGCACCAGCGCAAAATATTCGAGCGCCGCGGGATTCGGCCGCTTGAGCTTGACGCGCACCGAAAGATCGCCGGTCTTTTCCGCCTTGTCGATCCAGTTGTAGTTCGACGGCGTCGATACGCGGCTCGCCGGATCGGCCACGAGGTTGATGGTGTAGACGACGTCGTCGGCGGTGAACGCGCTTCCGTCGTGGAACTTGACGCCCGGCCGCAGTGTGAACTCGATCGTGGTCGGATCCGGGAACTTCCACTCGGTTGCCAGCAGCGGCTCGAGCTTGAAGGTATCCGGATTGCGATAGACCAGCGCGTCCCAGCCCTGATGGTGCATCACCACGCCGGTGCGCAGGTTGTTGTAGAAGGGGTCGACGTTGGGAAGCGCGTCGCGCATCACGATCCGCAGCGTATCGGCGGATTTCTGCGCCGCCGCGGGCGCCACACCGACGCCGAGCAGAGCCGCTACCAGAATTGCGCCGCCGAGCTTGTTTTGCATACGCATATCGCCCTCCATTATCAGTGTTTTGTGAAGTGGCGTGATGAAGCACGCCTTAGGCCAGATGACATTCTACCATTCCCTGGGGAGGGCGGACCATGCGCGTTGGTGCCTCATGGCGGCAGCGTTCGACCGCAATGCGGCAGCGCGGATTGAACCGGCAGCCCGGCGGAATATTGGCCGGATCCGGCATGGCGTCGCCGAGGCCGATGTCCGGCACGCCCTTGCCCGGCTCCGGTGTCAGCACACTTTCCAGCAGCACCTGCGTATAGGGATGCCGGGGCTCGCGAAACAGCGCGTCGGTTTCGTTGCGCTCGACGATCCGGCCGAGATACATCACCGCGACTTCACTCGCCACGTGCTCCACGACCGCAAGATTGTGGCTGATGAAGAGATAGGTCAGCCCGAGATCGCGGCGCAGGTCGGCCAACAGATTTAGGATTTGCGCCTGCACCGAGACGTCGAGCGCGCTGGTCGGCTCGTCGCAGATCACGATCCGCGGTTCCAGCACCAGCGCCCGCGCAATCGCCGCCCGCTGGCGTTGCCCGCCGGAGAGCTGCGCCGGCATGCGCTCGCCCATGGCGGCCGAAAGGCCTACACGCTCGAGAATGCCGCCGACCCGGCGCCCGATCTCACCGCGCGAGAATGTGCCCTGGGCTTCCAGCGGTAGCGCCACAATGTCCTTGATGCTCCGGCGCGGGTTAAGCGAGGCGAATGGATCCTGGAATACGGGCTGGATCAGCCGGGCACGCGCCTTGCGGTCGAGATCGAACAAGCGCTTGCCGTCGACCAGCACGGTCCCTGCCGTCGGCTTCAGCAATCCGAGGATCATGCGCGCGAGCGTGGATTTGCCGCAGCCGGATTCGCCGACGACGCCGAGCACGCTGCCCGCCGGCACGCTGAAGGTCACGTCGTCGACCGCGACCACGCGCTTTTCCGCCGACATCAACCCGGTGTGGACGCGGAACTCACATCGCAGCTTCTCAACCTCGATCGCGGCGGTCATGCGGGTTGTAGCTCCGCCCAGTCCGGCTCGAGCCGGCAAAGATAGTCGTGCGCGTTGCTCGCCGGCCGCCGCGGAATTGCACGCGCGCATGTCTCGTCGGCATAGGCGCAGCGCGAGCGAAAGGCGCAGCCGGCAAAGCCCGGCCCGATCGCCGGCACCACGCCCGGGATCGAGCCGAGCGGCTTGTCGCGCTGCACGCGGCCCGGCACCGGCACGCAGGACAGCAGCCCGCGCGTGTAGGGGGGTTGCGGCG
>NZ_LLXX01000025.1:96495-150798 GCF_001440405.1 Bradyrhizobium valentinum | reverse complement strand
CCCGCCGGCAGCGACGGCCGCGCGAGCCGCGGCCACGCCGTCGCCGGACGCCCCGAACAGCATGTTGCGTATGGTCGCACGCGGATCGCGCCCCAGCTCCGCTTCCGCAGGCCCCGGCTCCTGAAAATAGAGCTGATAGAATTGCGCGTTCTCCGTGCGGGGCATGAGACTTGTCGGCGGCGCCTTGCCGCGCGGCCGGAACGGTACGCTGAGCGCTGCGACCGCCCTGAAGCGGTCGGGTCGCATGAGAGCCGCCTGCCAGGCGATGCTGGCGCCCCAGTCGTGACCGACGATGACGGCGGCCGGCGCGCCGAGCGCATCGAGAATGCCCACCATGTCGCCGACGAGATGCAGGATCGTGTATTGGTCGATCGCCTGCGGCGCATCGCTCTTGCCGTAGCCGCGCAAGTCGGGGGCGACGACGCGGAAGCCGGCGGCGGCGAGCGCGTCGATCTGATGCCGCCAGGAGAACCAGGATTCAGGGAAGCCGTGCACCAGCAGCACCAGCGGCCCTTCGCCCTGCTCGGCAATGTTGATGTGGATCCCGTTGCATTCGATGATGCGTTGGTTTGGCGCGTTCATCTTTCCATCTCTCTGCGAAGTCGCCGCTGACGCGCTTGATGAGACCGCGTCTGGCGCAACTCGCAATGCGAGCGGCGCCAGGGCGGCCGCCAATAGCTGGCGTCTGTTCATCGGCTTCCCTTCCGGCGGACCAGGCCTACGCACGCGGCGCGGCCATGACCCGTCCTTTACTTTGCAGTTCGTTTTGGTACGATCTGGTACCAGACATCTCGAGATATGGTACCGACTAGTACCGAGTCAAGCGGAAAAATGAGGCGATGAGTCCAAGGATGAAGGCGCGCGAGGAGGAAACCGACGGAACCGCGGTCCGGAAGCGGATTCTGGGCGCGGCCTTTTCGGCGTTTATGGAGAACGGTTTTGCGCAGACCAGCACGCTGGAGATTGCGACACGTGCGCGTGTTTCGAAACGCGAGCTTTATTCCCTGTTCGGCAACAAGGAAGCGATGCTGGTTGCATGCATCACCGAGCGAGCGCAGCGACTGAAAGCGCCGGCCGATCTGCCCGAGCTGCGCGACAGGGAAGTTCTGGCCAACGTGTTAACCGCTTTTGGAACAAGGCTTCTGACTGAGACAACCGATCCGGCCGTTGTCGCTGTGTTCCGGCTGGCGATATCCGAAACAGTGCACGCGCCAAAGGTTGCGCAAGCGCTGGTATCGATTGCGCGCAAGCCCACGCGTGAAGCATTGCGGGAGATCATGGCAAACGCCAAATCAGCCGGATTGCTCGGTGGCGATCCGGCCGCGATGACCGAACAATTTTTGGGGCTGCTCTGGGGTGACCTGATGACCGGGCTGCTGCTTCAGGTAGCCGAGCGCCCAAGCGCCGGCGAAATCGCGCGACGGGCCCGCGCGGCGACGACAGGGCTCCTGCAGATCTATCCGAAGCCCGGGTAGAGACGCCTATTGTCGCCGATCGCAACTCATTCAACTATTTGCTGCCTACCGCGAAATAGCAGAGTCCGGCAATCGAGCGCCGGACTCCACCAGAGCACGACAGCGTCTTACTTCTTGTAGGTGGCGATCACGGCTTCACCATCGGCGCCGGCCTTCTTGAGCCAATCGGCCGTCAACTGCTCCCCGATCTTCTCAAGGCCGGTCTTCAGCGCCGGCGGCGGCGGCAGCACCTTCATCTTGTTGGCCTGAAGCTGCTCGAGATACCACTTCGCCTTTTCTTCCGCGAGCTTCCAGCCGCGTTCTTCGGCGACCACAGCCGCCTTGAGGATCGCTTCCTGGGTCGGCTTGTCGAGCGCGTCAAAAGCCGCCTTGTTCACGAAGGTCACGTTCTTCGGAATCCAGGCTTGCGCATCATAGAAATGCGTCATGGTTTCCCAGGCCTTGCTGTCGTAGCCGGTCGAGCCCGAGGTCATGAACGCGTTCACGACACCGGTCGCCAGCGCCTGCGGCAGTTCCGCCGCCTGGATGGTGACGGGCTGCGCGCCGACGAGTTCGGCGATGCGCGAGGTGCCGACATTGTAGGCGCGCCACTTCAGGCCTTTCATATCCTCAATGGTGTTGAGGTCTTTCTTGGCATAAATGCCTTGCGGCCCCCACGGCACTGCGAAGAGCAGCAGAAGACCTTGCGATGCGAGCTTCTTTTCGATTGTGGGTTTCGACGCCTGCCACAACTTCTTGGCTGCCGGATAGCTCGTCGACAGGAACGGGATTACATCGATGCCGAACATCGGATCTTCGTTCTCATGTAGCGAGATCAGAACCTCGCCCGCTTGCGCCTGTCCGGTTGCGACCGCGCGCTTGATTTCCGGTGCCTTGAACAGCGACGCCGCTGGATGCACGGTGATCTGGAGCTTGCCGCCTGTGGCGTCGGCAACGTCCTTGGCAAACGCGATCAGATTCACCGAATGCGGATTGTCTGCCGGATAGGCCGCCGGGAGATTCCATTTTGTCTGCGCCATTGCAGGGCCGGCAAGAGCCGCGACGCAGGCGGCCACCGCGCAGGTTTTAATAAGCTTCAACATGACAACACCTCTTTCTAGCCGGGAAACGCTATTCGCGGCAGCAGCATCACGATATCAGGAAACACCGTGATGATGGCAACCGCCAGAACGAGCAAAAAGAAGAACGGCAGGGCCGCCTTGGCGACTGTATTGGAATCCTTGCCGCTCATGGTCTGCAGGACGAACAGGTTGAAGCCGACAGGCGGGGAGACTTCCGCCATTTCCACCACCAGCACCAGGAAAATGCCGAACCAGATGAGGTCGAAGCCGGCTTGCTTCACCATCGGAATGACGATGGCGGTGGTCAGCACGATCATGGAAATGCCGTCCAGTGCCGCGCCGAGCACTATGTACATGACGGTCAGCGCCGCGATCAGCGCGTAGGGGCTGAGCTGGAGGCCGTTCACCCAGTTCGCGAGCGCCATCGGGATGCCGGTATAGGCCATCGACGTGCCCATGTAGGAAGCGCCCGCCAGGATCAAGAGGATCATGCAATTGACCCGCGTCGCGCCCATGACGCTCGCCCAGAAGGATTGCCAGGTCAGCGCGCCTTGCCACCATGCGATCGCGAGCGCCCCCAACACGCCCCAGGCGGCGCATTCCGTCGCCGTCGCCCAGCCCATCAAGAGCGACAGAAAGACGAAGACGATCAGCAGCAGGCAAGGAATGAGGTTGAGCGACTCGGCAATCCGCTTGCGCAAGCTCATGGACGGTTCGGCCGGCGGCGTGCGGGCCGGATTGGCGAGCGACCACACTGCGATGTAGCCGGAATAGAGCGCCATCACCAGCAGGCCCGGCAGAAATCCGGCGAGGAAAACCTGAATGATGGAGACGTTCGCCTGCACGGCGTAGACCACCATGGTGATCGAGGGCGGGATGAGAATGCCGAGCGTGCCCGCACCGGCCAGTGAGCCGAGGCTTAAGCTTTCGTCATAGCCGCGCTTCTTCAATTCCGGCAGGGCGATCTTGGCGACGGTGGCGCAGGTCGCGGCTGATGATCCCGACACCGAACCGAACACACCGCAGGCGAGCACATTGACGTGCATGAGCCGGCCCGGCAGCCAGTTCAGCCAGGGCGCAAATCCGCGAAACATCTCCTCCGATAGGCGCGTGCGGAAGAGAATTTCGCCCATCCAGATGAAGAGTGGCAAGGCCGCGAGCGACCACGACGCGCTGTTGCCCCACACCGTTGTCGCAAGCACGCTGCCCGCCGGAATGGCGCCGCCGGCGAATTGCATGCCGGCCCATCCGGTCGCCATCAAGGCGACGCCGATCCAGACACCGGCGCCGAGCAGCAGCGCAAGAAGCCCGAGGAGGATAGCGGCGATGGAGAGAAGCTCCACGTCAGACCCCGCTCTGCATGGCGCGCTCGACGATTTCCTCGGCGCTCTTCGGCTTTGGCAATTCGTAGCGCGGCGCGAAGCCGCGCAGGACATGGACCAGCTCATCCACGAAAGCGATGAAAAGAATCACGAGGCCGCCACTGTAGCCGAGTTGCGGAATCCACAGCGGCACCGCGATGACGCCTTGCGAAATGTCGGAAAATTTCCACGACTGCCAGGTCATGATCGAAGCATGCCACGCGAAAAAGCCGATGAAGCCGACGCCGATGAGGAGCGCAGCGATCTCGACATAATGGCGTACGTTGTCGTTGAGGCGGTCGATCAAGAGGCCGACGCGGATCATCTCGCCGTGTTTGAACGTATGCGCGAGCCCGAGGAAGGCCGTCGCCGCCATGCACCAGGAGATGAAATCATCGCCCGCCGGAATATTGACGCCGAGCGGCCGGCCGCCCGACAGCAGCAGCATCAGCACAAAAATCGCAATGAGGAAAAGTCCGGCGAGATAGCCGGAGAGAAGGTAGAGCCAATCAAGAAATACGCGGATCATAGTGTGTCTTTCCCCTCGCACGCATATTGCTCGGAAGCAATAGACGTACCACTTGGGGTGACCATCCCCTTCAGGATGCGCCTGTCGATCCCAGGCACGCCCGAAGTGGAATGCTGAAATCAGTCCCCAAAGGGGCAGGTTTTCGGAGTTGCCCCGGACAGTCAAGGCGGGGGAGCCAAATCGCGCGACTACGCCACACCTGCCTCCGCCAAGGCTGACAAGATTGCTACCCCAGCATGCATGGCGAAGATCTCTCTAGCGACATGGGTCGTAAGGCGCCGGGTGACCATATCCGCAGCCGTCAAAACGTCTCGGTGATCTTGGTCAGGCGAGGGGGGCGATCCGGATCAAATCCGTGGGCGCGTGCCGTCTGCTCGATCATCCGATAGGCCGGAACGAGCATGGTGATCGGGTCGGTGGCGGGGTCATCCTCGGAAAGCCAGGGCAGCGAGCCATGCGGTCCGCCGCATAGATGCAGCGCGATTTTTTGCTCGCGCAATTCTTCTGCCAGCGCGTCTACCGTGGCCGCCGTTTCATCCATGAGGCGCATCATGACAACCGGCGTGCGCGATGATAACGCGGCGCGCGGCCCATGCTGCAGCTCGGCGGCGCTCACACCAATGGAAGGCAGGCGCAGGATTTCCGAAAGTTTGAGCGCGATCTCCCGCGCCGAGCCTAAGCCCAGGCCCCGCGCCGCCACAAACACGGCCGACGCCTTGGCGAGATCATCGGCAATCTCGGACCAGTCGAGCGCCAGCGCGCGGTGCAGGCGCTCGGGCAGCCTGTCGAGGGCTGACCGCAGCGCACGGTCTTCCGCCAGCTCGGCAACAAGTCCGGCGCTGGCGGCCATCGAGCCGATCACGGTCTTGGTCGCCGCTACGGAGTGCTCTCTGCCGGCTTCGATCGGAACGACGAACTCCGCTTCGTCAGCCACCGGCGACGACGTCGCATTGACGATGGCGATGGTGCGGGCGCCCGCGGCGCGCGCCGACCTGGTCGCCGCGATAAGATCCGGGCTGCGCCCGGATTGCGAGATCACGATGAACAGTGCATGGCGCAGCATCAACGGCGTGCGAAACGCCGTGATCACCGAAGGAGCGCTGGCTGAAACGGGAAGGCGAAGCCGCGTCTCGACAAGGTATCTTAAGAAAACCCCGGCATGCCCGGAGCTTCCCCGGCCGCACACGACGCACAGGGGGGCGGAGCCAATCCCAATTCGCTGTGCGATGTCGCGCGTGGCGGGGCGGCTACGGACAATTTTGGCGACAACATCCGCGCTTTCCCCGATTTCGCTCGCCATCGCGGATGTCGTCACGGCTCAACCGCTCCGCCTTGCTTGCGCGCCGCCGCTTCCTTGGGATGCCGATCACGATGCGAGTCACGATCCTTGGCGAGCTCGGCAAACACGCGCCGAAGGTTGCCGTCACAGTTTTTCAGAATGGTCTCGGCATCAACCCTGTCGACACCCAACGCCAGAAGGCCTGCCGTCTTGATGTCTCCCTCGGCCTGCTCAAGCCAGCGTGCCGCGTGCGACGGATCACAGTGCGCGATTTGCGCCACCATCGCCTCGGCGCGCCGCTTCAGCTTGGCATTGGTCGGCTGCATGTTCACCATCATGCCGCGGTACACCCGGCCAAGGCGCAGCATGATCCCTGAGGAGATCAGGTTGAGCACAACCTTCTGCGCGGTGCCCGCCTTCATCCGCGTGGAGCCCGCGATCAGCTCGCGGCCGGTCTCGATCAAGATCGGAAACTTCGCCGACGCCAGCAGTGCGGTGCCGGGATTGTTGGCAACACCGATCGTCACTGCACCGAAAGAGCCTGCCTGCTGCAGCGCGGCGACCGTGAACGGCGTTGTCCCGCTGGCGGCAACGGCGATCATCACGTCGTGCGGTGTGAGCTGCGCGGCATTGGTCTGCCTGACTGCATCGTCGACATCATCCTCCGCACCCTCGACGCTGGTGACGAACGCGCTGTCTCCGCCGGCGACGATGAAGCGGACGCGCCCGCTGGGCCAGGCGAAGGTCGGCATCAGCTCGGCGCCGTCCTGGACCGCCACGCGGCCCGAGGTGCCGGCGCCGGCATACACAATGCGTCCGTGATCACCCAGCGCCGCCTTGGCCGCTTCGGTCGCCGCAGTGATCGCGGGAAGGGCGTGGCCGATCGCCGCGACTGCCGCAAGCTGGCCCTCCCACATCGCTTCCATCGCTGACGTCAGCGGCCATGCATCAAGATCGGCAAAGCGGGGATCGACTTCTTCGGTGGCCATATAGTTGATCCATGCGCCATCAAACGCGGAACTTTGAAGCCCGTTCATGGTCGGTTTCTCTCTTGGGCAGGTCAAGCCGCCCTCGCGCCACCAGTAACGCGCCGGCCGCCGCATCGGCGTCAGGACACCTCAGGCGCGCGCGCAGGTCAGGCGTCAGCCAGGGCGTAATGGCATCCGCGAGCCCGCCTACCAGCGAGAGCCGGTCAATCCCTCTCGCCAGGAACAGATCAAGCAGATCGCCAATGGCATCGGCCGCGCGTTCGACAATGCGACGGCCGACGGGATCGCCCTGATTGGCGTGCCGCATGACGATCGGCGCGAACGCAGCGTAGTCTGCGGCCCTGGCTTCTTCGGACCAAGCCACCGCCTGATAGGGATCATGATCGAATGCGCCCAGCACCTCTGAAAGCAATGGGGTCAGCTCGCTGCGGCGATCCGCGGCCCGCAGCGCCAGTCGAACAACCTGCAGGCCGATGTCGGCACCGCTGCCTTCGTCCGACACGGGAAAGCCGTAACCGGCGAGACGGATTTCGCGGCCGTCGATCAGGCCGACACCCACCGAGCCTGTGCCGGCTACCACGATGGCCCCGTCCGCGCCGCTATGGGCGCCGAGACAGGCCGCCAGGCCGTCGCTGATGAAGATGACGGACGCAAAGGGATGCGCGATCTCGTTGAGCGCCGCTTCCGCGCCCCGGCGACCAAGCCCGGCAAGGCCAATTCCGGCGTGCATCCGCGCGAAATCCTCGCGCGTCAGTCCGGCCTGTGCGGCTGCCGCTTCAGTGGCCTCCATCATGGACCGCCAGGCCTTCTCCAAGCCAATCCGCGTCGTGGCAGGCCCTGAGCTCGCTGCACCGAGTACGCTGCCGTTTTCGTCCTCGATCCGGGCGCGGCAGCGGGTTCCGCCGCCATCGATGCCGAGATACGTGGTACCCTTTGTTGCCATGGAAAGTTAACGCAAAGGTTTCGCTCCGGGTCCTTCCAAAGCTCCCTGATGTACATATGAAGTCTTGTAGGGGACTCGCCTCACGAGTCCGTGACTGCCATTCTCGGATCAATACAGATGGACCATGCTGGTTCTTCCTCTCTTACGATTGCCGCGCAGCACCTCTTTGATGGTGCCGACATGCGCGGGCCGGGGTCGGTCAGGATCTCGCTGGGGCGGATTGAAAGCGTCACCTTCGGCGAGGCGGAGGCACGCGGCTCAATCCAACTTCCCGCAGACGCGATCCTTGCACCCGGATTCATCGACATCCAGGTGAACGGAGGCGGGGGCGTTCTTCTCAACGACCAGCCAACGGAGGCTGGCGTTCGACGCATCGTTGAGGCGCACCGCAAGGAGGGAACCACGGGCTGCTTGCCGACCCTCATCACCGATCGCAGCGAGGTCATCGAGCGATTGGCTGCAGTCGCGCAGGATTGTCTGAAGATTCCCGGCGTTCTCGGCTTTCATCTGGAAGGACCGGCCCTCAACAGGTCGCGCAAGGGCATTCATCCGGAAGCCGAGATCCGCGTGCCCGATCGGCGCGATCTCGCCGCGATCAAAAGTTTTGGGGGCCGCGGCCGCTCCATTGTGACGCTGGCCCCGGAGTGTGTGCCCGCGTCCATGATCGATGAACTGATCGGCGCCGGATTGCGTATCGCGGCCGGCCACAGCGACGCCACCGCAGCCGAGATCGGGCAGGCGGTCGATCGCGGTGTCTCGGGGGTGACCCATCTGTTCAATGCCATGTCGCAGTTGAACGCACGGGAGCCGGGCTTGGTGGGCGCCGCGCTGGGGGATGACCGGCTGTTTGCAGGGATTATCTGCGACGGCATCCACGTTGACCGCGCCGGTTTGCGTATTGCCTTCCGCTGCAAGGGACGCGATCGATTGATGCTGGTCACCGATGCCATGCCATTGGCGGGCACGAACGACCGGCAATTCATGCTGCAAGGAAGGCAGATCACGTTGCACCAAAATCGCCTGACTGGCCCCGATGGCACGCTCGCGGGCGCTCACCTCACCATGATCGAGGCGGTGCGCAACGCTGTTGCGCTGCTCGGAATCTCCCTTGTCGATGCCCTCATCATGGCCTCGCGGACATCAGCGGTATTTCTGGGCCTTGAGTCCGAGCTTGGACGGATCGCGCCCGGATACCGCGCGGACCTTGTCGCCTTCAATCCGAACTTTGAAGTTGTCGGCACATGGATAGGCGGTGCCGGTTCGATCGGCGAGGCGAGCGAGGCTTCTTGTCGAGGTTAGATGCGCAACCATTCGATCATCGTGCAAAAATACGGCGGTGTCTGTCTCGAAACACCGGCGAAAATTCGCGCGGTTGCGCGCAGTCTCGCCGACCTGCATGGCCGTGGCCGTCGTGTCGTGGCGATCGTCTCCGCCATGGGCAAGACCACCGACCAATTGATCCAGATGGCTTATCAGGTGAGCCCTAATCCCAATCGCCGTGAACTCGACATGCTGCTAACGACCGGTGAGCGCATCAGCATGTCCCTGATGAGCATGGCGCTTTCCGATCTCGGCGTGCCCGCGATCAGCTTCACCGGCAGCCAGGCCGGCGTGATGACCGACGACTCCCATTCCTCCGCACGCATTCTGGATGTACGGCCCATTCGCGTGCGTGAGGAACTTGATCGTGGGCGCGTTGTGGTGCTGGCAGGATTTCAGGGCGTCAACCCGGTGACCAGAGAAATCACCACGCTCGGCCGGGGCGGCAGCGACACCACGGCCGTTGCGATGGCCGCGGCGCTGAAGGCCGAACGCTGTGAAATCATCAAGGAGGTCGACGGAATCTGTTCGGCCGATCCGCGCATCGTGCCGGATGCAAGGCCCCTGCGACGCGTGGACTTCGCATCCCTGTCCGAAATGTGCTTCTGGGGTGCAAAGATCCTGCATTTTCGCAGCGTAGAGCTGGCGCAAAGTCAGGATGTGCCTCTGGTTCTCAAGCAGTGGGGCGGCGTTAAACACAGCACGCAAGTGATGAAAAAGGTTGCAGGCATGGAAAACGGAAGGGTTCTGGCCGTCAACTCGATGGCTCGCATCGAGCATGTGGAAATCGATTCCAACGATCTCAATCACGGTTTCGAGAAATTCGCGCAGCACCTCAAGCAAAACAGCCTGTCCTGGCCGCAGCTCCTCGCTTCGAGCTTCACGTTAGGAAAAACCAGCATGACAGTGGCCTGTGATTCAGAGTGGCTCGACGCCCTGTTGCGCACGCTGGAGCAATGCCCGGATCTGCGCAGGCAGCGCGAGGCTTCAAGCTCGGTTACTCTCACCTGCTTCGGCGGCATTTCGTCGGAATTGCCGTTCAGGGCGTTGCAGGTTCTCGGACATCACGGGATTGTCCCCGACAAGTACGTGTTATCGCCGCATTCGGTCAGTCTGTTTGTCCCGGTAGAGAACCGGGAGGCCGCGGTTACGGCGTTGCATTCGCTTGTCCAGCAAACATAGGTCGGCTGCTGATCCACTTGGCCGACGACCTGTGCGAGTCGGCATCGATCAGCGACGCGCTCTCCACTCACCCTGCTTTGGGCTGGTGATTTACGCGCTCAGGCATTCGGTTGCAGAAACGTGCCGTATTGCTTGCTCGCGGCGACCGCGGCGGCGGCCTGTCCAATGACACGCATCGCCGCCATCATGGGCCACGGCCCAAGACTCACGCGCCGAACACCGACGCGGGCGAGGTCAGGAATTTCGGGAACACCTTGCGTCACCATGATGTTGACCGGCAGAGGCGTGAGTTGAACGAATTTTTCGATGAGAGCAAGGTCGGTGAGGCCGGGTACAAAAATTCCATCAGCGCCGGCATCGGCATAAGCCTCCGCACGCCTTGCCGCTTCATTCAGGCATTCATCCGGCGATCCGAATTTCAGCAGAAACGGATCAGTTCTCGCATTGATGAACAGATGAATTCCGACTTTTTGCGCAGCGTCCCGCACTGCCTTGATCTTCGCTGCATGCTGTTCCGGGCTGACGAGTTGCCGCTTTCCCCCGGATAACCCGTCTTCAATATTGATGCCTATGGCGCCGGCTTTCAGAATCTTGATCGCCGAGTTCGCAGCGGCGTCCGGCGTGTCGCCATATCCTGCCTCCAGATCGATTGATACCGGAACCGGCACAGCCGTTGATATCCGCGACACCAAACCTGTCACCATATCGAACGGGACATCTTCTCCGTCCGCGTACCCAAGTGCGGCCGCGACCGCCCCGCTACTGGTCGCGACGGCCGGAGAAGTCTTCGCGATGGCTTTGGCGGTGGCGACATCCCACGCGTTGAACAGGACGAGCGGATCTCCCTTCTTATGCAGACCGTGAAACGTCTCGGCGTATTGCTGCTGCGTCTTGGCGTCCATTGCGCGCACTCCTGGTCAGAGAACCTGAAAAATGTTGTGGCGCCCGCTCTTGGTTCGGGACCCCGTGCCAACGGAACGATTTCATTCAGTCGGGGGCGTGCGTCTTGAACCAGTCCATGATCAGAGCGGTGACTTCGGCCTCGCGCTCGAGGTGCGGGAAGTGTCCGACGTCGGGCAGAACAATCCGCCTATGCGGCCCCTTGAAGAACGGCTCCTCCTTCACCGAATACCTCGCTGTCGGATCGTTGCTGCCATAAATCGTCAGCGTCGGCGTATACATCTCGTTCATCGGCAGCCGGCCCGCGCGTCCCGCATCGAACAGGCCTCCATAGTATTTGAGCGCCGCCGTCATGGTGCCGGGAGAGCTGAGCGTCTCCTTGATCGAGCGGAGATGTTCGTCATTCTTGAACGACGGCGACCACAGCTTCCAAAGATAGTCGACGAAGGGAAGTCCCTCGATATTCACCGATGATTCAGCGCCAGGCAGCTGAAAAAAATAGAAATGGAAGAGGGATCGAACGGCTTCGGGATCCTTCCGGATGCTCGAAAACGTGATGGGGTGCGCGGTGTTCATGACGACGGCGGCCTTGATCGCCGATGGCGCCGTGGCTAGCGCCTGAAAGGTCGACGTGCCACCCCAATCCATGCCAACGACGCATGCTTGTCCGTCGTCGCTCAGCGCCGCGATGAGCGCTTCGAGATCCTTGCCCAGTGCGATCGGATCGAAAATTCCGTCCGCCGGGATCTCGGTCGGCGCATAGCCACGCAAGAACGGCGAGACCGCGCGATACCCCGCATCCGCGAAGACTTGCAGTTGCTTTCGATACGACCAGGCGTTGTCGGGAAAGCCATGCATGAACATGACAAGGGGTCCGCTCCCCTGTTCGAGGTAGGCAAACCGCACTCCATTGGCCTGCACGTATTTCAGGGCGGGGTCGCTGCCGGTGGCATTCGGGGATGCTAATGCGGCGCTTCGAGTATTCATCGCTATTCTCCATGTTTCTTCGTGTTCAGTCGCGCATGACAGGCATGGTCGCGAACCGCCGTTGGCCTCGCGCTGCCCTGGCGTGACACGTCGCTCGTTTGACCGAATATGTGCGGAGCGCACATATTCGGTCAAGTTGTTTTTTGTGCGCTACGCACATATTATTCATCACATGGAAACCGGAATCGCGAATTTGCTGGGGGCGCTATCGCTCGCCGTCATGGATCGTATCGAGCAAGGAGCGCGCGAGGTCGTCGGCCGTGGCGGCGAGACACCTGCAGCACTCATCGTCATTGGGTACGGCCAGGGCATGACCAACGACAAGCTCCGGCGGATCCTTGGCCTGTCGCATTCCGGAACCGTCCGGCTGGTGGACCGTCTGGTTTCGGATCAGCTTGTCGAACGCCGGCCGGGAAAGGACGGCCGGGAGGTTGCCTTGTACCTGACGGTCAAGGGCGCTGCGACCCGGAACGATCTGCTGGTTTCCCGGATTTCAGCCGTTGCGTCACTTCTGGATGTGCTGTCGCCGGCTGAAACGAAGCGACTTGGAATGTTGATACGTGAGTTGCTGGAAAGGCAGGACACCTCCGAGCTGGATCGCTTCACGATCTGCCGTATGTGCGACGATAGGGTCTGTACGAATTGCCCATTGCCCACAACCAAGAGCAAACGCGATCGCTAGCACCAAGCCTGAACCGGAGAAAATGTAATGTCAGCGACCATTCGACCGGCCACCATGAAGGGGCCCGCAATTTTTCTGGCGCAGTTCATCGGCGATGCGCCGCCGTTTGACAGCTTCGATGCCATCTGCGGCTGGGCGGCAGGACTAGGGTACAAGGGCGTTCAGGTCCCGACCTCCGATCCACGCATGATCGATCTCGACAAGGCCGCAGCGTCTCAGACCTATTGCGATGAAATTGCCGGCGTGGCTGCGAGCCATGGTCTGGTGATCACCGAATTGTCCACCCACCTGCAGGGACAACTCGTCGCAGTTCACCCGGCCTACAACGAAGCCTTCGACGCTTTTGCACCGCCGGCAGTGAGGGGCAGGCCGAACGAACGTCAGATCTGGGCGGTAGATCAACTGATGAAGGCCGCGCAGGCGTCGCGCCGCCTCGGCCTCACCGGCAGCGTGAGCTTCACCGGCGCGCTGGCCTGGCCGTTCCTTTATCCCTGGCCGCAGCGGCCGCCGGGCCTGATCGAGACGGCGTTCGACGAACTCGCGCGTCGCTGGCGTCCGATCCTCGATGCCTATGAGGAAGCGGGCGTCGACCTCTGCTACGAGGTCCATCCAGGCGAGGACGTATGCGACGGCATTACCTTCGAGATGTTCTACGAGCGCACCGGCAATCACCCGCGTTGCGCGATCAACTACGATCCGTCCCATTTCGTCCTGCAGCAATTGGACTATCTGGCCTTCATCGACATTTACGCCGAGCGCATCCGCGCCTTCCACGTGAAGGACGCGGAGTTCAATCCGACCGGGCGGCAGGGCGTCTATTCGGGCTTCCAGCCCTGGATCAATCGCGCCGGCCGCTTTCGCTCGCTCGGCGACGGACAGGTTGACTTCAAGGCGATCTTCTCGCGGCTGGCTGCCATCGGATTCGACCGCTGGGCGGTGCTCGAGTGGGAATGTTGTTTGAAGAACGCGGAGGACGGCGCGCGCGAAGGCGCCGCCTTTATCCGCGACCACATCATCCGCGTCACCGAGCGAGCCTTCGACGACTTCGCCGGCGGCACCAGCGACGAGACGAAGATCCGACGGACGTTGGGCCTCATCTGAGCGCCGGAATAAATCGACAGGAGCGCGCGACATGGCTGAGCCACGCATTCGACTTGGAATGGTAGGCGGCGGGGAAGGCGCCTTCATCGGCGCCGTTCACCGTATTGCTGCGCGCCTGGACGATCGTTACGAACTCGTCGCTGGCGCGCTTTCGGCCTCGCCCGATAAAGCGATCCGATCGGCGGCTTCTATCGGCCTTGGGTCCGATCGATCCTATCCCGACTTTCGGACCATGGCGCAGGCCGAGGCCGCGCGAACCGACGGGATCGAGGCGGTTGCGATCGTCACTCCAAACCATATGCATGCACCCGTCGCCGACGTCTTCCTGGATGCGGGTGTCCACATCATCTGCGACAAGCCGTTGACGACAACCCTTGAGGAGGCGCGCCGCTTGCGCGACAAGGCGCGCACGAGCCGACTGATATTTGCCGTCACGTATAACTATTCCGGTTATCCGCTTGTGCGCCATGCACGCTCCATGGTTCAGGGCGGCGAACTCGGCGCTATCAGGATCGTGCAGGTCGAATACCCGCAGGATTGGTTGGCCGCTCCGCTTGAGGCCACCGGCCAGAAGCAGGCCGACTGGCGTACTGACCCGGCGCGCTCGGGTGCCGGCGGCTGCGTCGGCGACATCGGTACCCATGCATATCAGCTCGCGCACTTTGTCACCGGGATGATGCCTGAGCAGATTCTGGCCGAGACGACCATCTTCGTGCCGGGCCGCCGTCTCGATGACAACGTGCAAATCCTGCTGCGTTACGGGAACGGGGCGCGGGGTGCATTGTGGGCGAGCCAGGTTGCACCCGGAAACGATAACGGGCTGCGATTACGGATCTTCGGCGAGAAGGGTGGTCTTGATTGGCGGCAGGAAGAGCCGAACGTTCTCAACTGGTCGCCGCTCGGTGAAGCACCACGGTTGATTCGCCGCGGCACAACGTCCATGAACGCCGCCGGTCAGCGCGTCAATCGTACTCCACCCGGCCATCCCGAGGGATACCTGGAAGCATTCGCGACGATCTATACCGAAGTGGCCGCAGCTATTGTGGCCAGTCGTACCGCTTCCCTTGCCGATCCAGGGCTGACCTTTCCGACGATTGAGGATGGCTTTGCCGGTGTTGCGATGGTGGACGCCGTCTTGCGCTCGAGCGCAGCCGGAGGGGTCTGGATGCCGGTTGAGTTGTGAACGCACCGACCACCGTCGTTGCCGTTACGTGGGGTGCGGAGTTCACTTGCGATGAGACAGCGAGCGAAGGCTGGTGGGCCCGGCAGGACTCGAACCTGCAATCAGACCGTTATGGGCGACGGGATATCGCACGCGATCGTTGATTTTCCCGCATTTTCGGCGGAGATTGATCCTGTTCATTGCGTTTTGGTCAGATCGTTTCTGGTGCGAAACTGGTGCGGTCCGCGCGAAACATCTCCATGACCATGGGTTTCTTCATGAGAGCGAACGCAAACGTTGAGCTCGACGCCGGCGCCAAGACGTTTGCCTCGGGCCTCTTGCCGGATTTGATAGCTGCGCTCCGCCGAAGCCGTAAAGGCGATCTGGTGGCCGTGATCAGCGGCGATCCGAGTGTTGGACCGGAGCTCGAGGCATGGTGTCGCTTCACCCGCAACAGTTTGGTTGACGCAGCAGTCGAAAAAGGTCGCACCCGTTGGGTGCTCCGGTACGGAGAGGCTCCCGAGAATGTCGGAGAAGATCGGCTTGTCGGCTCTCGTCTGTGGCTTTATACCAACTTCGACTGCAACCTGAGCTGCGACTATTGTTGCGTACGCTCGTCACCCAAAGCTCCGCGGCGGGCTCTCGGTATCGAGCGGGTGCGACAGATCGCTACCGAGGCAGCGGAACTCGGCGTAGGTGAAATCTTTGTGACCGGCGGCGAGCCATTCATGCTGCCGAATATTGGCGAGATCCTTGCCGCGTGCGCTGCGGCGGCGCCGACGACAGTTCTCACTAACGGCATGCTGTTTGCCGGAAGTCGGCTCGCAACGCTGCGCTCGCTACCGCGCGAGCGCGTAACCTTCCAGATTAGCCTCGATAGTCCCACGCCGGAGCGCCACGACAGCCATCGTGGAAAGGGGACATGGGCACGCGCCTGGAAGGGAATCGAAAGGGCCCGCGCTGAAGGATTCCGGGTGCGTTTGGCGGCTACAGTGTCGACTGACGCGGAGGCCGATGAGTTCCGCAGCTTCCTTGACGCTCATCATATTAGCGAGGAGAACCGGGTGATCAGGCGGATTGCGCTGCGAGGCTCCGCCACGCAGGGCATCGCTTTGGCAAGGGCGGATCTGGTTCCCGAGATAACGATTACGGCGGAGGGCGTGTTTTGGCACCCGGTTGGAGCCGAGGATGACGACCTGCTGGTCAGCCGTGAAATCTTTCCGCTCGCCGAATCGTTCGCAGCCGTGCGCCGCGCCTTCGATCGCGAATCCGAGCATCAGCGCAGGTTGGCGATGATTTTCAATTGCGCCTGACAAAGGCGCGGCGCACTCAACGCCGGATCGGGGCTTTGGCTCGGCTGCTAGGCCAAAGGCCGCGTTAGGAAACCCTGCAGCGTCGACGCTTCCCGTAACTGCGCATACGGTTCAAGCTGCGGTGCTATCCATTGGCGCAACCCTTCCGCTTCTAGCACAGGACGATGGGCCGGGTTATCGTAGCTCATCCCAAATAATGCTTTGGCAAACTGCTGCTCCAACGCGGGGTCCAGATCGGACCGAGCAGTGAACATGCAGTGGTTATAGGGCTGCGAGGTCCAGATCTCGGTCAGCGCACCTTGCGGCACCAGACGCTCGGTACGCACCGCGTTCCAGAATGGACTGCCGATTGCGCCGGCATCGGCCCGGCCGTCGAGAACCGCGCGAACGACCTCGGACTCGCTTGTACCCGTGTCACCGTGCTTGCCAAGGTCGGTGTTGAAGCGCAGCGTTTGGTAGTCCTTCCCCTCAACCAGTCCCTCGCGGTGCAGAAAATAAACCGGGAGGATTGCCGCATGGCCGCTGTCGCGGCTGCCGAGAGCGAGGGTGCGGCTCTTAAGATCGGCAAGCGCAGCGACCGGCCCCCCGGTTACCGCGACGATCTTGGTCATCCAGCCCACATCCGTATCGCGCATCGCGATCGGTCGGCAGCGATGGTCGCTCCAGGCATCGGCCTGGACATAGGCGAGGTTCGTATTCCATCCGATGTCGATGCGCGGCAGTCGCTCACTGGGTGAAGCTAGGAGGGCCGCGACCTGCGCCTCGTAGCTCTGAAACAGCACCACCTCGACGGGCAGATGCGCTTCTTCATGGAAGTAGCGCCGCATGCCCTCCCAGATACCGACCACCTTCGCATCATATGCAACGGCACCTACCCAGATCGTCTGGCTCATGATTGCACTCCGCTTCTCAAGCCCAGATTGAAATGCGTCTGTCGCCATCCAAGCGCCGCCAAGCCGCGCAGAGTTCTCGCGCTCAGAACAGCGGTATTCCCAAAACGGCTTTGCCGATGAACTCGCGCAGCACATCGCCCGTCGGCGCCATGACGGCGCCTGCATGTGCATCACGGAACAATCGCTCGATGGCCAGATGCTTGGAAAACGCAGCGCCTCCGCACGCCCGCATCGCCGCCGAAGTGACGGCGATGGCAACATCACCCGCCGCCGCCTTGCTCTCCAGCACGCGCAGCATAGTGGTATCTCGGGGGCGCTCAAGATGATCAACGAGATCGTCGATGCGCGCTGCAAGCCCATCGGTGTCGATCTGCATCGTTGCAAG
The DNA here is from genome assembly GCF_001440405.1 of Bradyrhizobium valentinum. Lineage (GTDB taxonomy): Bacteria > Pseudomonadota > Alphaproteobacteria > Rhizobiales > Xanthobacteraceae > Bradyrhizobium > Bradyrhizobium valentinum. The sequence continues at coordinate 133,236 of NZ_LLXX01000025.1, read as the reverse complement.
CTGTGCGCGGAGCGTCGGCAGGCTCTCGCCGAGCGTCTGCCCCAAATGCTCGAAGCGAGCGCCGTTGAGATGTGCTGCCGTCCCCGACACCGCAGCCCGGCAAAGACCAAGCGCGACCGCCGATGTTCCGAGGTTGAATAGCGGAAGCACGACCTCCAGCATCGCCTTGAACCCGGCGCCGTCGTCGGTCAGTTGGCGATCGGCTTCAATCTTGCAATCATCGAGGATCATCGGCGCGGAAGCGTTAGCGCGCATCCCGAGACCATCCCACGGGCCGGCGACCGACAGTCCGGGCGTGTCACTGGTGACAAGATAAATGGTCGAATCCGTTGGGCTCTTGCCTTCAGGCGCGAGCGCCGAAACTACATAGCTTTGCGCGTGACCGGCGCTTGTCACCCAGGATTTCTTGGCCGTGAGATGCACGTTGACGGCGTTGCGCTTCGCTCGCGAAACGGGCGCCCAGAAGTGGCTGCGCGATCCGGCTTCGCTGAATGCCAGGGTAGTTAGGTGCTTTCCGGCTGAAATGTCCTTTAGCGTCTGCGCAACCGTGGCACCCGGACGGGCCTCCGCAATCGTTGCGGTAGCGCTCATGTGCATCAAATAAACCATCGCGGCGGACGCGTCCGCTTCTGCGAGCGTCGCAACGACGGCAGCGAACGTCCGCGGTCCCAGGGCCGAGCCGCCGACCTCGGCGGGCAGCATCACCCCCAGCAATCCGGCCGAACCGAGCGCCGCGATTGCCTCGGACGAAAATCGAGCTTCCTTGTCGTTTTGCCTGGCCGCCGGTGCGAGAATGCGATCGGCGATTTCTTTGGCATTCGAAACTGCGGTCTCGTGGTTCATGGCGACCCTCGACGCTTAGGTGTTGCGTACCAAAGTTCGAAAATATCGCATCCGCTACCTTTGCGACCAATGCTACGCCACGCGCACCATCGGATCAACACGACTGGCTTAGGGCATGGCAAGCCCTTGCCATGCCGGCAGCGAGTACGGGCCGCGGTTATTACGTTCTTCAAGGCCATCTTGTTACACCACCTGAAATCTTTTTTTGACGTCGCTGAAACCTTGGCGGCGCTTGCCCGCTGTTGCGGAGAGCTTGCCCGTTGTCGGAGAGAACGCTACCAATGACCGGCAACCGGGTGACGAGGCTTGTCTGGTGATGGCAGTCAATGAGGGCGGGGTCCCGCCCATCCTCGCGCAAAAGCACTATGCGCAGCCGTCCGCCTTCACGCCGGAAAATCTGCTGCGCGAAGCGCGCAGGCAAAAGCGGATTACGGGCGCCGGCATCCCGAACATCTGCATCCTCGATCCGGACGGCGACATCGTGCGCAGCCTGCTCGCCCGCGGCGAGGCCCGGCTTGAAGCGGGATGGGCCTGCTATCACACGCAGCTCTACAGCTTCAGTCGCGACGGGATTGAGTTCGGAATTGTCGGCTGCGCCGTCGGCGCCTCGTACGCGGTGCTGATCGCCGAGGAATTGTTCGCATCGGGCTGCAAGCTCCTGATCAGCGTCACGTCCTCGGGGCAGATCGTGCCGATGCGCCCGCCGCCTTATTTCATCATCATCGAACGCGCGCTGCGCGACGAAGGCACCAGCTATCACTACATGGCGCCGTCCGACTATTCGGATGCGGATGCCGGATTGATCGCGGCGGTCGAAGGCGCATTCGGTGAATTTCCCGTGCCGGTGCTCACAGGCGCGACCTGGACAACCGACGCGCCGTTCCGCGAGACCCAGCCGGCGATCGATGCCATGGTCAAAAGAAATCTGATGGCAGTCGAAATGGAAGCAGCCGCGCTCTATGCGTTCGCACAAGTCAGGCAAAAGCCCGTCCTGTGCTTTGCACATGTGACAAATCAAATGGGGCGCGTCGACGGGGATTTTGAAAAGGGCGAAGCAGACGGCAGCCATGACGCACTGCAGTTGATCGCGATCGCCGCTGATCGTCTGCGGTCACGGCTGCCATGAGCGTCGCGGCGATCGGGATTATATGCAAGGCGCCGCTGCCCGGCCGCTCAAAGACGCGACTTGCGACGGTCATTGGCGACGTTGCCGCATCAGAGCTGTCCGCCTGCTTTCTGCGCGACGTGGCCGCGGCAATCGAGGCGGTCCCTGAGGCGCTCGGCAGGCGCGGCTACGGCGTCTACGCGCCGGCGGGCACCGAAGACGTCATGCGGCAGCTGCTTCCGGCAGGGTTCGGACTGTTGCTACAGGCTGGCGACGATTTGGGGCATGTGTTGTTGGGCGCGACACGCGCTCTCCTGGACGCCGGACATGACTGTGTCCTGCTCGTCAATGGCGACAGCCCGACGCTGCCAATCCATTTGCTGGTACAGGCTATTGAGGCCGTGCGCGCGCCCGGAGACCGGATGGTGCTTGGGCCAGCAAGCGACGGTGGCTACTATCTCATCGGCCTAAAGCATCCGCACAAGCACCTGTTTACGCAGATCGCATGGGGAACGGAAACCGTAGCTCGCAGTACACGCGAGCGCGCCGCCGAAGTCGGACTTGCTACGATCCTGCTACCGGAATGGTACGATGTCGACGATATCGAAACCTTGCGCTGGCTGCAGGACGAGCTGGCTGGGCATTCGACCCGCTTTCGCGGCGGCGGATTTGCCGCGGCGAGCCGGGCCTTTTTGAAGGACGCGCCGCAGGTAAGCCAATGAAGCCCTTGCCAGGAGCGATCGCTAGTCAATTCGGTCGACTGGTGCGTTCCGACCACAAGATATCTCCACTTTGGCTGTTGGCCGGCATCGGTGTTGTCCTGAGCGGTCTTACCCTGGTGACTCCTTATGCCTTCGAGACTGCTGGCGACAATGCCTTCATTGCGCTGAGCATCCTTGCAGGTCTGCTGACGATCGTAGCGACAGGTCTGGCGGAACGTTCGCCAACTGGTCGCGCACTATGGCTTATCGTTGGACTTGGGATCGCGCTGAGAGCTTATGTGCTGCTGTTCGATCCACTTCTGTCCAGCGACGTCTATCGCTACGTCTGGGATGGCAGGGTTCAGGCCGCAGGCATCAATCCTTATCGCTTTATGCCAGCCGATGAGTCGCTGGCGTTTCTGCGCGACAGGATGGTCTTTCCTCACATCAACCGGGCTGATACGGCCGTAACCATCTATCCTCCCGTGGCGCAATTCTTCTTCCTCATTGTCACGCGGATCGGCGAAAGCGTGACGACGATGCGTCTCGCGCTGCTGGCGTGCGAGTCAATCACAGTCATACTGATCGTGGTCCTGCTGCGGCGTATAGACCGCCCGGTGACGCGCGTAGTTGCCTATCTCTGGCATCCGTTGCCTGTGTGGGAGATTGCCAATAACGGCCATGTCGACGCGCTGATGGTTGCGCTGATGCTGCTGGGCCTGTGGATTGCCCTGACCGGCCGTGCTCTCCGCGGAGCCGTGGTGATCACTCTTTCAGTGCTGGTCAAGCCCTATGCGGCGCCGGTGCTGGCCGGGATCTGGCGCCCCTGGGACGTCAAGGTGCCGCTCGTCGTGATCGCTACCGTCGCGCTTTGTTATCTTCCTTACCTGTCAGTCGGCTCGGGAGTTCTCGGATTCCTGACCAAAGGCTATCTGACAGAACAGGGCATCAGTGGCGGCAACGATCTCTGGCTGTTGTCACTTTGGCGCCTTGTGTTTGGCTATCATGAAGGTGATGTTGCCGCCTACGTCGCACTGGCCGCGCTGGCGCTTTGGTTCAAGGGGCTCTCCGTGGCCCGCAGCGCTCATCACAGCATCGCATCCCGTCTTGCCGACATCAACATGCTGTTACTTCTGACGCTCCTGTTGTTGTCGCCCAACTATCCCTGGCATTTTCTAATTATAATGCCCTTCGTCGCCCTGTGTGGATCCGCGCCTACGTGGGCCGTTTCGATCGGAGCGCTGTTGCTGTCCGAACAGCTCGACTGGGATTTCTACATCCCGAGAATTGTGAGCAAATCAATTCTGTTCGGAGGTCTTTTCCTGGCTTGCGCCTTTGCGGCGTGGAGAGCCCGCATGCAGCGAACTGCAGTTTCGGGGGCATCGCAATGAACGTTTTCGGCGAAGTGCAGGGCACTCGCGCGCCGTTCGATCCGCGCCGCTATCACGAGACGGTCACGGGCGAGCGCTCCGAGATCGCCCAGCGTCCGCCGGTCTGCGCCTATCTGGAGGTGACCAACCGCTGCAATCTGCTGTGCACCACCTGTCCTCGCACCTACGAGGAGCTCGAGCCGCCGGCAGACATGAGCTGGGATTTGTTCACGTCGATTGTCGACCAGCTGCCCGATCTGGCGCGCGTGGTTCTGCACGGCGTTGGCGAGCCGATGCTGGTCCCGAACCTGCCGCGAATGGTCAAATACCTGAAAGAGCGCGGCGTTTACGTCCTGTTCAACACCAATGGAACGGTCCTCAGTGAGCGCAACGGCCGTGCGCTGATCGACGCCGGGCTTGATGAGCTGCGTGTATCGCTCGACGCGTCAAATCGCGAGAGCTTCAAGGCGATTCGTGGCAGGGATTATTTCGGTCGGATTGTCCGCAATGTTCGCGCATTTCGCGAGCTACAGGAGCGGGAGGGGCACGCAAGGCCGCAAGTTTCCGTTTGGCTCACCGGCCTGAAAGAGACTGTCGAGCAACTGCCGGCATTTGTGAAAGTTGCGGCGGAGATCGGTGTCAAAGAGGTTTATCTGCAGCGGCTCGTGTTCTTCACTGAATCCGCCATTGGCATGGCGCGACCGGATCAGGCCCTGTTCGAGCGCCTGACGCAGGAAGAAGCGACCTACTTGAAAGAGGCCGAGGATCTGGCGCGTTCGCTCGGCGTGACCTTCAGCGCGTCGGGCGCGGCGAGCGAGCCGGGACTAAGCCTGAAAGGCAGTGGCGACGGTTCGCCGTGGTCGCTCTGCCGACGGCCGTGGTCGTTGATGTATTTCACGGCCAATGGCCGCGCCTTGCCATGCTGCATCGCGCCATTTTCGCAACATGGCTACGAGAACTACACGCTTGGCCATGCAGGTCAGCAGTCCTTACACGACATCTGGAACGGGTCCGCGTATCGGGAGTTTCGTGCGGCCCTGCTATCGGACAAACCACCTAAGTGCTGCGCCAATTGCGGCCTGCGCTGGAGCCTATGAACGAGGTGACCCACGGGATCGGTGGCAAGCGGTCCGTGTTGTGCCAACCGCCGGTCGTTTCGGCGATCATTCCATGCCTCGACGAGGAAACGGCAATCGGCCAGGTCGTAGCTGCAGTGCTGGCACAGAACGTGAGTGAAGTCGTCGTTGTCGATGGCGGCTCGCGGGACCGCACGGCCGAGCGGGCACGGGCCGCCGGAGCTCGCGTGATTGTCGAGCCGCGACGTGGCTACGGTCGCGCCATCCAGGCAGGCATCGCCGCTGCGCGCGACGACGCCGACATTTTGGTCTTTCTCGACGGCGACGGCAGTGATCCTGCAGAGCGCATCTCTGATCTCGTGTCGCCGATCGTGGCTGGGCAGGCTGTCTTCGTTGTCGGCTCGCGCGTTCGCGGTTCACGCGAATCCGGCAGCCTCGCGCCGCAGCAGCTCCTCGCGGCCCATGTCGGCAGGCTGCTCCTGCGCCTCGTCTATGGCGCAGGCTTCACCGACCTGTCGCCGTTTCGCGCCATCCGGCGGGATGAGCTCAGACATCTCGGTATGAAGGAGGAGACATATGGCTGGAACCTGGAAATGCTGATGCGGGTTGCGGCCGCCCGCTTGCCGGCGCTCGAGATCGCCGTGGGGCAGCGGCGCCGGATCGGTGGGGTATCGAAGGTCTCCGGCAATCTCATTGCCGGCATCAAGGCAGCTTGGTCGATTTCGACGACATTTGTTCGCCTCGCGATTGAGCTGCGACACCAAAGGGTGGGGTAGAGAGGCGTGGCTAGGGCGTGTACCCATAAAGGGGACGTCGGCTTCTGACGGCCCAGCGGAAATCTTCTGATCGGCAAGAGTATTGCTGCTGGTGACCCAAAGCAAACATTCTCTCTCTACAGAGATGAAGCGGCCTCGTCGATACGTCAAAATAAAACTATGGGTGTGAGTGATTTCACACACGTAGGGTGATTTACCGATTAATTTTTCGAAACTCAACTTGAGTGGTTCGCCCAGTCTACTAGTCGGGGAAGAGCGGAAGTGGTCGGCCTCCGGTCGAAACGTCGCGATTGACCCTAACGGAATTCCGGAACCGCGCTACGGACCGGATGACCGTCGGCACCTCGTCGGGTAGACTGGTTGCCTAAGCGCCCGAACGGGAACGGGTATGCGCATGGCCCGGAAGCTCGCCGCCATCATCGCCGCCGACGTTGTCAGCTATAGCCGGCTGATGGGTGTCGACGAGGCCGAGACCTTGGCGGCGCTCAAGACGCATCGACGAGATTTGATCGACCCGAACATTGCCGAGCACCAGGGCCGCATCGTCAAGACAACTGGCGATGGCCTTCTGATCGAATTCCCGAGCGTGATCGAAGCCGTCCAATGTGCGGTCGAGGTCCAGCGCGCGATGCAGGAGCGTAATTCGGACGTGCCAGCGGACCATCGCATCGAGTTCCGCGTGGGCATCAACCTCGGTGACATCATCATTGACGGCGACGATATTTATGGCGATGGCGTTAACGTTGCGGCACGGCTCGAAGGCCTCGCCGAAGCCAATGGGATCTGCGTAAGCAGAGTCGTACACGATCAGGTGCGCGACAAGCTGGGTCTGGGCTTCGAGGATCTGGGCGAGCGGCAGCTCAAAAACATCGCCCGGCCGGTCCGCGTCTTCCGGATTGCAACACCGGATATCGGACTGCGGACGCAATCGGCAAACCCCGCACTCGCGATACCGGACAAACCGTCGATTGCCGTATTGCCTTTCACCAACATGAGCGGGGATCCAGAACAGGACTACTTTGCCGATGGAATGGTCGAGGACATCATCACGGCGCTATCTCATTTCAAGGCGCTGTTTGTCATCGCCCGCAACTCCAGCTTCACGTACAAGGGGCGCGCCGTCGACGTGAAGGCAGTCGGGCGTGAGCTTGGAGTGCGCTATGTGTTGGAAGGAAGCGTTCGCAAGGCCGCAAACCGGGTGCGCATCACGGGACAGCTTGTCGATACCGCTACTGGCGCGCATCTTTGGGCGAACCGGTTTGATGGTGGGCTCGGCGACATTTTCGATCTGCAGGACCATGTGACGGAGAACATTGTCGGAGCAATCGCGCCGGCGGTTGAAAAAGCCGAGATCGAGCGCGCCAGACGCAAGCCGACCGAGCGTCTCGACGCCTATGATCACTACTTGCGCGGTTTAGCTAAGTCTTATCAAGATGCCAGTCAGCAAGCGTGCAGCGAGGCACTGCACCTATTCAACTGCGCGATCAAGCTCGACCCAGACTTTGCGACAGCCTACGCTCGTGCTGCCTTTTGCTATGCCAATGCCAAGGCCTTTGGCTGGATTTCACTCACACCGGAAGAGGTTGCCGAGGTATCGAGGCTCGCTCAGCGAGCGGTTGAGCTAGGTAGGGATGATGCAATCGCGCTCGCTGATAGCGGATGGGCATTGGCATATGTTGTTCGCGATCTCGATCGAGGCGCCGCTTTAATTGATCGCGCGCTTGCGCTCAATTCCAATGTGGCCGAGGCGTGGGATTGCGGTGGCTGGGTAAAGAATTGGCTCGGCGAGTACGAGCTAGCGATCAAGCGCTTCACGCGTGCCATACGCCTGAGCCCACTTGATCCGTGGGTCGCACCGATGCGAGCTGGGACTGCGCATGCACATTTCTTCCTAAGTCGCTATGACGAAGCGGCATCGTGGGCGGCAATGGCGTTGCAGGACAATCCAAACTCTCAACCTCTACTTCGTATTGGCGCTGCGAGCAATGCGATGGCGGGGCGGCTGGATCAAGCGCAGAAGGCGGTCCTGCGCCTGCGCCAACTCAATCCTACACTGCGGATTTCCAACCTCAAAAACGTGTTGGGACCTTATCGGCGTGCCGAAGACATCTCGCGATACGAAGAAGGATTGCGGCGAGCCGGGCTCCCCGGATGATACCGCTGGAGGAAGGAAGCGTTACCTTGCCCGATTCTTTCGAGACTTCGGTTATTCGGAGGTCGCGATGAGGTTCTGCGCGTCTACGCCACACCAGACCGAGAATCTCATTTCGGATGATGTCATATCCCAATAAGCCACATACCGCTTTTCCCAAACGAAGCGCCGTTCGAGCTTTGTCCCACTATCCGGCGTCACGTATCCGCTTCGTGCACGCCGGCCGGCATAGGCGAAATCGGTCGGCACGCTCCGCCGGGAAGGGTGCTCACGGTGTGGCTCGACGGGATCGTGAAGTTCGGGACGAGCGATGGAGAGGTGCGGCACGTTTCGGCCGGTGGTTCTATGTTGGCGGAAGATACTCATGGAAAGGGTCACATCTCACGTCATCCCAATGAGGACAAGCGCTTGATTCTGATCACGCCGGCAGAGGGTCTCGACAGCCCACCCATTCCAACTCTAGAAGTTGCCGTCGAACTCCTCGGATGAGCGACCGGATGTCGCCAATTGGCACGTTTAGGACATGCCGACGGACTCACAGAATGTCCGTTCGTATGGGTAGACCGGAAGTGATTTACGCACGGGCGAAGCGGCGCTTTTGACCCAAAGCAGGCATCTGCCCGTGTCAGGATTTCGAGGACGATTGTTCGGTGATCGTAACGCGAAGACGATACTTCTTTTCGTTAAGTTTTTCCACGTGAGCACGACAGCGGCGAACATTCCTCGTCTTGATAGCACCGATTATAACGTGGTCCACTGAGGCGTCGGCTTGCTCCATGGGCAGTGAACCTAATTCGCCCAGCGTCAAGCTCAGCTCCTCAGCGAAGTCGCGCAGATCATGAATTGCCAGATTTCTTTCCAACCCTGAGGCTGATGGTATCTCAAGATCTATTCGGATCGAATGAGCCATCTGGGTGTTCCGAAGGGTAAAGAGCAGTCCCAATATCGTGAACGCCCTAACAGTGACCTGCGCTCAACAACGAAAAAATATATCAAATTCGAAATGTCCGGTTCTGGCCCTTCTGCGACCTCCGGCGACGTCCGCTATTCCGCCGCTATTGGCGGACAAGCGGACATCAGGGTGCCTGACCCAAGCGCCCCGATTTATGAGTACACGGCCCAGATCAGCGAGGGCCGACACGCCCACAAGCAACGACGTCCCGGGGGGCTTTTCGATCCCCTGGCTCCGGTGGCGAAAACACCGCCAGGTATCCGCCGTCGCCTGCGAGCTGATGTGTGGCGACCTCGCGATAGCCAACGGCGGTGAGTTCGCAACGCAACAGCCCGATTGGCGTGCCATGCTCCGATGTCGGACGCTCGAGGTCGACAATTCCGATCCGCGCGCCCGGCCTCAAGGCGGGCGCCAGATTGTAGAGGAAGGCATAGGGCTGAGCTACTTCGTGATACATGTGCACGAGGATGGCAGCGTCGAGCGAGGAAGCGGGAAGGCGCGGGTCGTGTGGTTTGCCCAGCGCGAATGTGACATTTGTCAACCTCAGGCGTTGCGTTCGCCTGGCGAGTGCGATGAGATATTTCCGCGTGACGTCCTGGGCGATGACGGCGCCGGTGGGACCGACGAGACGGGAGAGACGCACCGTGTGGTAGCCGCTGCCTGCACCAATGTCGGCGACGGTCATGCCTGGCTTCAGTTCGAGAAGGCGGGCGATCTCACCGGCCTCATTCAGGGAATCGCGATGCTCCTCGGAGGCTCGGCCTGGGCTGACGATCTGCGCAACCGGGCGCTGAGGCGCGGGAAACTCCTTTGCAGGGACACCCGGCGGAGCCAGATAGCCGATGTCAGCGGCGTGTCCGCAACTTGCGCCCAGGCCCACAAGAAGCGTCACCACGCGGACCAGTGCTATCATGCTCGTCTCCCCACGTAGAACGACGCCGACTAACCGGCGATGTTGAAGAACCAGCCAATAGGTCCCTTCCCATCGCGCACGGCAGGGATTTTGCGGCGCAACCAGGCATCAAGGCCGAGACTGCGGCCGGCGCCCTCGACCACAAACAGGAACATCAGCATGGCCAGGAACATGTACGACCACGGCCACTCGGCCGGATCGCCCGGCCGATAAATGCCGAGCCAGAGTTGCAGCGTATAGGCGAGGGCCAGCACGCCCACGAACCGTACCGCAAGCCCGAGGATCATCGACGCGGCAAACACGAGCTCGGCAAGAAAAACAATTGGCCCAAAGAAATTCATGTTGGGCAGCACGATATCCTTCACGAACGTGCCGTGAAACTCGAACGCTGCGCGGGTCGTTTCCTGTTCGGTCCAGAATTGCAGGCCGCCGGACACGGGCAGCGGGAGTTTCCACAACATGCCTTCGAACCACATGCAGCCGATCAGGACCCGGACCAGCCAGATTCCAAGATGTCGCCCGCTACGTTGCGCCGAATCCTCCCGCCAATTCTGGAAGGCCACTGCAATGCCGGCGAGCAGCAGCGCCCAGAACAGCGCCAGGATCAGAAAGCGCCAGTTTCCGAGCTGAAGATAGTCGGCGGTAGTCGCGGTCAGGAACTGCCAGACATCGGTAAACGGATTCTTGGGCATAGGCGCGTGCTCCAATGAATTGAATAACTGCTCTGCCTATCGGCCAGTTGGCGCGCCGCCACGCGGGCGATCGAGGGGCGCCTACCAGGTTACTACGCAGTAGAACGCGTGGTTATTACGCAGAAGGCCCGTCAAAAAACTTAGATAGCGCCCGTACCTCGCCCGGGAAGGCTTCCTGGTCTTCCCGCGTAAGAGACCGCGTTGTTCTGGTGGGCCCGGCAGGACTCGAAACCTACAACCAGACCGTTATGAGCGACAGAGTATTGATCAGCTTCGTTGATTTTGCCGCGTTTTTGTTCGATTTCGATCGCGTTCGTTGCGTTCTGATGAGGTTGTTTCTGGTGCGAAACTGGTGCGGCGTCATTCTCAGACATTGGCGCACGAACCCGCGACGTCCGCTTACGCTAGACAAATGCGGAGTATTGTTTGGATCAGACCCAGACTACTTGGCCGCAGCCGCTGCGGTTTCACCCGGTGGCACAATCCGGAACATGAAGGTCGAAACCTTTTCCCCGGGTTTGAACGGACCGGGAATCTGGTTGCTGACCGGGTTCAAACTTTGGAGAAAAGCCGTGTCCTTCGATTCCAGAGTTCGTGCGGGCCTCGCTGCCGATAAGGCGCTGCGAGCGATTGCGGCAGCGAAGCGTAGCGCTCGCGGCATCAGCTCTCAAATGGCAGGCCGACATACTGCTCGGCGAGCGATGCCTGCGCACGCTCCGACACAAGAAGGTAATCGAACTGGTTCTCGCGCATGCGCCGGTCGAACGGCGCTTCATTAGGGAACTGGTGGATCAACGTGGTCAGCCACCACGACATGCGCTCGGCGCTCCACACCCGGCGCAGCGCCATATCGGAATAGCCGTCGAGATAGTGGGTGCGGCCGGCCTTCAAGGCCTCGGTCAACGCGCGCGAGAGGTAGAACACGTCGGAGACCGCGAGGTTGAGACCTTTCGCTCCTGTGGGAGGGACAATGTGCGCTGCGTCGCCCGCCAGAAACAGGCGACCATAGCGCATCGGCTCGGCGACGAAGCTCCGTAGCGGCGCGATCGATTTCTCGATCGAGGGACCGGTCACGATGCTGTCGGCCATGCCCTTCGGGCAGCGCGCCTTCAATTCCTCCCAGAAGCGGTCGTCCGGCCAGTCCTCGATGCTGGCGTCGAGATCGCACTGGATGTAGTAGCGGCTCAGCATCGGGCTGCGCTGCGAGGCGAGCGCGAAGCCGCGCGAATGATAGCAATAGCAGATCTCCGGATAGGGCGGCGTCTCCGACATGATGCCGAGCCAGCCGAACGGATAGCCGCGCTCGAACGTGCGCAGCGCCGACGCCGGGATCGATTGCCGGCTCACGCCATGGTGACCGTCGCAGCCAGCGACATAGTCGCAATCGATCCGGCGGGTCTGCCCGCCCTTTTCGTAGGTCACGTGCGGGCGGTCCGACGTCAGCTCGTGCAGCGCGACGTTTGCCGCGTCATCGATCACGACGCCGCCAGCCGCGTCGCGCGCGGCATAGAGATCCTCGGTGATCGCGGTCTGGCCATAGCACATCATCGGTCGGCCGGTGAACTTGCGGGTGTCGATGAAGAAGTGCGGCTTGCCTTCCCACGCGATGCCCGAGCCGTCATGGACACGTCCCTCCCGATCCATGCGCGCGCCGAGGCCGACCTCGCGCAAGAGTTCGATCGTTCCCGCTTCCAGCACCCCGGCGCGGATGCGCTCGAGCACATGGCGGCGGCTCTGCCGCTCCAGCACGATGCTGTCGACGCCGTTGCGGGCGAGCATGTGAGAGAGCAGTAGACCGGCGGGACCGCCGCCGATGATGGCAACCTGCGTTCGCGTCATCGCCGCATGAGGCCTCCCTTGAGTTCACAATCGGCTGACGCCGAAAGGGGCGCGGAGACAGGGCTGATGCCACGTGCCCAACTCCGCGGTTCGAACGATAGGTGGAGGCCGCGCGGGAACTCTTGGGCAGAAGCGACGAGGACTTGGGAACAAACGAACATCTTTACGCCCTACGGCTTGCGGCCGATCACGGCGCCGTTCGCGGCGGGTGCGTCGAACCAGACCGTCTCGATGTGCCGGAAGCCGGCTTCCTCGAGCCACGCCGAATATTCTGCCGGCGTGTAGTTTCGTCCTTCCGTCTCGATCAGCATGTTGAGGCTCATCAGCGCGGCCGGCGCCGGCCCGGTCTTTTCGTCATTGACGAGAAGCTCGCTGATGACGACTGCGCCGCCGCTCGGCAAAGCCTCGAAGGACCGGCGCAGCAGGGCGCGGTTCTTCGCCTCATCCCAATCGTGCAGGATCATCGACAGGAGATGCACGTCGTGATCCTCGGGAAGCTGTTCGAAGAAGTTGCCGCCGGCGGTCTCGATGCGGTCGGTCAAGCCGGCCTCGACAATTTTTCCCGCGGCGATCGCGGCCACATGCGGCAGATCAAATACGGTCGCGCGCAGCTCCCCATACTGTTTGCAAAGCTCGATGTCGTACGCGCCCGATCCGCCGCCGATGTCCAGAAGGCGGCGGAAATGACTGAGATCCACGGCTTCGCCGAGCTCGCGCGCGGTCATCGTGGAGAGCGAATGCATCGCCTCCCAGAAGAGTGCCAGCATCGTCGGATCCTCGCCGTCGAATATCGAGGATTGCACTGCCGGGTCCCACGTGGTTGGTCGGTTCGTGCGCAGCGCTTCGGTAAGTTTGCCCCAGCCCGCGTACAGCCGCTTGTCGGCCATCTGCACGAAGCCACCGAAGTAATACGGCTTCCCTCGCACGAGATAGGCTTCGCTTAAGGGCGTATTGCGATAACGGCCGTCCGTTTTCTCCAGAAGCCCGAGTGCAGCGCAGCCGGTCAACAGCATCTCGGCCGGGCGTGGATGCAGACCGAGCGCTTCCGCCAGCTCCGCAACCGTGGTGCCGGCGCCGCCTGCAAGGTGACTGAACAGGCCCTCCTCGTGTGCTGCGGCCAGGGTCTTGAAAGCCCAGAAGCCGGTCGAAAGTGCCATTAGCGGGACGGCGGACGGAAGCTCCTGCGTGGTGACGATCGGTTGATCGGCCGCGCGCAGCCTTGTCTCGCCCGAGATCGAACCGGGCTGGCGGGCAAGCGTTGTCCTGTGCGCAGCAGCGCGCTGATGGTTGGGCATAGGGCTCTCCTCAGGTGTTGACGGTTAATTCGCAGCTCTTAAGCCGCGCGGTGGTCTTCAACACAAATCCACGTAGTCGCACTCTCGACGAGTGATAGACGCGAATTTCCGCTCGAGGCACGGACATCGCCTGCAGCAAGTGCGCGATGATCGGCGTCATTTCCAAAAGGGCTTGGCTGCTTCGGCCATTGCCTCTGGCCGCGTCTTGCCGATGTCCTTGAGATGGTGGTCATCGAGCTCCGCCAGGGCTTGTCGCTGCCGCGACCGCTCCGAACACTGGACACACCAGCTCAAGAACCGTGTTCCCCATCCAGGTCGACATGTCTCGGCGCCGTCGTGATGGTTGGACGCCGCGGCTGCTTTCCGGCTCGTGAGCGAATTGACGCCTGCGATTGCAAGAATCATCGGATGCTTCATGTGAAACCTCCTGCTCGATTTCGATAGGTCAGCTTGCAGCAGCTTGATTAGGTCGAGCTGCGACCCGCGGCCGTGAATTGCTTCACAACTCACACGCTCGTGTCTCCAAGTTGTGAGTTCGCGATTTTTGCAAGTCGGCGGAAGTCCGCTTTAATGCGATTTGCGGTCTTGATTGATCCGCGATTTGGAAAGTGCGTTGCGGGTGCGAGATGGAACGCGCCCCGCCCTGCATCGGTCCGTCGACCTTTTCAACGGCCCGACACTAAAAGGCGAAGCGGTATGACGGAAGGTCCAATTTGCGGATAATCAATCAGTCCAATTCAGGGGCGTGCGTGCCGTCACCTCTAGCGACATCGGTCACGCCGCTTCGCGTCGAGGCACACGTTCATCGAAGCATCTGCGCAGCCGCTTCAGCCCTTCGGCAATCCGCGCCGTCTCGATCGCCCCATATCCCAGAACGAAGCCGGCCGGAGGCTTTCCGTCCACCCGGCAAGGCGACATCGTATCAATGGCAACGCCGAGCTCAAAGGCTCGTGATACGATCGCATCGATATGATCAGCCGACGCCCCTCGCGCGCAGGCGGTGATATGCAGCCCGGTGCTCGATGGAATAAGGTCGAGGTAATCGCCGAAGTTCCTCTTGATCTCCGCGGTCAGCATCGCATGCCGTTCGCTATAAATGCGGCTCACCCTGCGAATGTGACGCGCAAACGCGCCCTCGTCGATGAACTGCGCTAGCGCGCTCTGCGCTATTGTCGCTGTATGCCAGTCGGTGACGAACTTCGCCTTGTGCGCCGCCTCTCGCAGCGACGGCGGTACGACCATGAAGGCCAGCCGGAGAGCCGGCAGCAATGTCTTTGAGAACGTGCCGACATACGCAACGCGGCCGGCCGAATCGATGGTCTGAAGCGGCTCGAGCGGACGTCCGCCGAAGCGAAACTCGCTGTCATAGTCGTCCTCGACGACAACCGCGTTGTTGCGCTCGGCCCAGGCAAGCAGCGCACGTCGACGCGACAGGCTCATGGCCACGCCGAGAGGAAACTGATGCGACGGCGTCACGTAGACCGCCCTGGCCCCGGCCGGCAGCGCCTGCACGACCAGGCCTTCGCTGTCGACCGGCACACCGATCACGCGCGCGCCCAGCGCCTTGAGCAACTCCTTTAGAGGTCGATAGCCCGGATCCTCCATCGCAACGACATCGCCGGGCTCGAGAAGCACGCGAGCGACGATGTCGACTGCCTGTTGGGTGCCATTGGTCACGATGACGTCGTCGGGCGATGCAGAAACGCTACGTGAGATGCCGATGTGGCGAGCGATCGCCGCGCGCAGGTCCCGATTGCCCGCAGGATTCTCGTAGACGCCTGCCGCCATCTCGCGCGAGCGCAGCGCACGGGCGACGACCCGCCGCCAGGCCCGGTGTGGAAACAACGAAGCGTCTGGAAGCCCGGTTCTGAAGTCGAAACGCGCCGCGCGGTCAAAGGCCCTCGGGAGCGGTATCGTCTCCCAAACTCGACGCACCCGAATAGCGCGGGCCGTCGATCGCCTTGTTTTCGATGCCGGACGTTTTGCCTCGAACTGATGGCTGACGAACGTCCCGGCGCCCGTATGGGACGTTGCGAAGCCTTCCGCGAGCAGGCTTTCATACGCGACCGTCACCGTCGATCGTGAAACCGTCAGCGCGGCGGCCAGTTCTCGCGTGGGAGACAACCGCTCTCCAGGCCGAAGACGCCCATCCAGAATTGCCTGCCGGATCTGACGGTAGATTTCTCCGCTGAGGTCACTTCGACCAACAAGACTGATATGAAAAGTCACAACCCAGGTCCATCTTCGTTTGCAATGGACCGGCAACCCTGCACAAAGGTGAACGTTCCATCATACCGCTTCACAGATGTGGAGAGGGCAACCGAAGGTTCCTTGAGCGTGAAGCTAAGATGGCTCTGCCGCAGATCGGGTAGGCAGGAATCATGTCGACCGCTAATGGGCCGCTCGATCAAAGAAGCGCAGGGCGTTGTTTGCCGGCTCGTGTGATAACACCGCCGAATCTGCGATCAAGAAGGAGAGACCATCGTCAGATCGAATGTGGACCGCTAGTCTTAGGCGCTGGACTATGTCCCGCGCGCAAGACTTCCCGCGGGGCAATGATGGATTTGTGCCGGTGATTTGCCCGACGTGTCAAATGTCTTCGCGGCGTGGATCAAAGGATCGTTGCCGGCGACTGCCGTGCTACTTTGCATGGGGTTGTTTTCGATATTTTGCTTGGAAGTGAGAGCCGCGTCGGCCTTGCGGCCGTCTTTCCCGTTAACGATCGCAGGATGGCTCGCCAGGCCGTAGCTCGCGGGCCGGGAGCCCGCCTTCGCCCGATGGGCTTCGGCGCGGCAGCCTTCACGCGCTTCGCGATGTGGGGACCACGAAAGAACGACTCGGCTACTTGATGGGGGGTGAAAAGGCGTTCAAGAGTGACCCTTCCATCGCAAGGTAGGTCAATAGCTTAGCTCGCCGATCGGCGCCGGGACCCCACGTTGATTGGCAGACTCAATCACTCTCGATGCCCGTATCGCGCGCTTCCGTGACCTTTCGACCGGGCCACCCTCCTAAGGGACGATTTTGCATGCGGACCTAATAAGATCGGCGATCCTGTGCGGCAGATCGTAGCGCAACCTCGGATTATTCGCCGCACATGACCGCTATATCCGTGACACGGCCCGAGCACCGGCATCAGCCCAGCTTGATGCCTGCTTCGCGCGCCACGGGCTCCCAGCGCTCGCGTTCGCGCTTCAAGGTTTGCGCGAACTGCTCCGGTGTGCCACCCGTCGCCTCGACCCCGAGGGTCGCAAGCCTGCTTGCCACGTCAGGCATGGCGAGCACTTTGCTCAAGGCGGCGGAATACTGCGCCACCAGGTCTTGCGCCGTGCCGCCACGAACGAAGAAACCCATGTAGGTTTGTCCGTAAAGCTCGGCAAAACCCTGTTCCTTGAAGGTCGGGATGCCCGGTGCAAGCTTGCTGCGCTGTTCCGTGGTGACACCAAGAATGCTGACGAGACCGGAGCGATGCGAATCGAGGTAGTCGGACAGCACCGACTGTCCAGCCGGCACATGGTTGCCGATCAGGTCGGTGAGAAGGGGCTGACCGCCACGATAGGCGACGAGCCGGATATCGGCACCTGTGGTCTTGCGCAACAGCGTGACGAGGAAGGCACCGATGCCGCCGAGGCTTGATGTGCCGACACTGCCGAGGTTCGGATCGCGCCGCACTGCTTCGACATAATCCTTCAGCGTCGCGACGCCGGTGCCCTTGCTGGCGACGAGCGCGTTTGCAGCGAACGCGCCCTCGCACACCGGCGTCAGATCGCGCTCGGGATCATATGGAAGGCTGGCATAAAGAAAGGGAAAGAAAGCCACAACCGAAATGGGCGAGAACATGATGTGCGAGCCGTCGGGTGGGGTGTTCTTCATGAAAGAGCCGGCAACAAGGCCCGTTCCGCCGGCGCGATACTCCACGACCACGCTGCGGCCGATGAGTGGAGAGAGCTTGTCGGCCACGACCCGCACGATGGTATCCATCGTCGCGCCGGCCGGCACGACGACAATCATCCGCAGCGGCTGTTCCGCACGCGAGATGTGGGGGGCAGACAATGCAAGCGGCAAGGCCGCGGCAAGGCGTGAGAAGCGGCGGCGGGTCAGCAGCGTCATGGGGCCTCCTGCAATCTGTTCAGAAGTATGGTGTGTTGAACTCGAATTCTTTCGGCTTGATCTTGCGCTCGATACAGCGCGCCGCGGCGAAGCCAGCGATCTCGCCAGTCTGCGTGCACCAGGGGAAATTGCGCATGACCATGAACAACGTCTTGTACTCGAAGGACAGCGACGCGCCGGTCAGAATCATGTTGTCGATCCGCTTCGGCAGAAAGCAGCGGAACGGCACTTCGAAGGTATATTTGCGGTGCCCACCCCAGAAGAACGTCTTGGTCATTGGCTTCGTCACTGCGTCGCGGAAGGTGCGCCCGGCTTTCACGTCATCAAGATTGACGACGTATTCGCCGATCGGATGGCGACCGTCGCGCACGCCGACGAAACGGCCGATGCCCGACACCGTCGCGTTCTCAAAGCCGGGAACATACTTGCGCAGGAATTTCGCCTCGACATTGATGAAGGCCCGCAAGGCCCGCTTGGCCTTTGCGTGGTCGGCGGCGTCGTCATCCATGTGCAGGGCCCACTCGTACGGCACGTTCTGCCAGAGCACGTAGGTGCCGTCGGCGGCAATCGGGCTCATGTCGAGCGTTGGATGTCCGATATAGGCATCGCCATAAACATTCTTTCCGGCCATGCGCGGCCGGTACACTGCTTCGGGCAAGTCGCCGCTGGCGGCTGCCTCGGCCATCAGCTTGTGCAGCAGCGGATCCTTTGCGGACTCCTGATGCGCAGCGAGTTTCTGAAAGTCGATCCCGCTCATTGTCCAGAGCAGTCCGCCGGGAATAGGTCGCTCTACCCCGTCCCAGCCCGTACCCTCGGGCTGTCCACCGCCGCCGCGCACGAACGGCGCGCCGGCGCGCGCGACGAGCTCGCTGGTGCCTGAGCCCTCTATGAAGATCTTGCCCGCAATCCCCTGCAGACCGCTCGCATTCTCGACGACGATGGCGGAGATGCTGTCGTTGCCCGTGCCGCGAGTGACGATCGCATCGACGAAGCTCGTTCCGTAGAGCGCCGTGACGCCCGCCTCCTGTAGCATGTTCGCCATCACGCAGCCCGCGCCTTCGGGATTGAACGTCATGCGGGTGAAGGCGCTGCCGGGCTCCTTGTTGCGTTCGTAGTGCGAGAGCGGATTGCCGGCCCAGCCGGGATGCGTGTGCTCGGTGGCCGTATAGATGTAACCGTCTGCCGCAAAGCGCTGCATCAGTTCGGTGTGGATGCCGCCGACACCGATGTCGGCGGAGCCCTGCAGCCCCGAGGTATGAACGCCTCCAGGCATATCGAATCGCTCGACGAGCACCACGCTCGCGCCCATGCGCGCCGCCTGAAGGGCGGCAGCGAAGCCGCCAGGGCCTGCGCCGACCACGACGACGTCGGCTTCATACGCGATGGGAACATCGCGCTTCACCACAATTGCGGGGCGTTGCACTTCGGTCGTGAATTCGTTTGCAGCCGTCACCGTTCAGTCCATTCCTCAGTTCAGGTTGCGAAAAAGCCCGGGTCCGCCGGGCGTGCCAGGACACCTTGCCGCGCCAGGATCTCGGAAGCCATCGTGATGGTCTTCTGCGTCGCCGGATCTGATGCTGCAGCGAACTTGAAACGGAGACGCCCGGCCTTCTTGGCCGCTTTCAGGGGTTCGGCCTCGATACGCGTGCGGGGAGCATATTTGTCGGCGATTTGATCGAAGTTGGCTTCGAGCCCGGCAACGCATTCCCCGAACATCGCGTTGAGCCGGGACGAAAGTCCGGGCGTTCGATCAAGCAGCTCCTTGCGAGCGTTGACGCAGAAGTACGGCAGATCGAGCGAAGTCTTTTCCCGGAAGACCGCGCCCACATTGTAGATGACGCCGAGGTCGGCTCGCCGCGCGATCCCTGAGCTGATCATCGGCTCCCAGGCCACCGCAGCATCAGCCCGGTCGGCGATTGTGAGCGTGACGCCTTGCGCCGGATTGTCCGCGTTCTGCACCTGCGCGGTGGTTTCGATGTCGATCTTGTCGAATTCCTTGATCAGTGCGCGCGTCATCCGATACACGCCCGATTGCAGCGGCGCGGCGACCGTCTTTCCCTTGAGATCGGCAACAGATCGCGGCCCCTTCTCGGTGGCAACGAGGCCGATCATGTCGGCGGTCATCAGCGTGCAGAGCAGCTGACACGGTACGCCGCCCTGGTAGCGGGTCAGGAAAGGATCCCAGCTTGCGATCATCAGTTCGTAGGAGCCGGCCACGAAGTCGTTGAACAGCGCGGCGATTGACGTGTTGAGGATCGGCTCCGGAAAACGCAATCCGTGTTTCTGGTCGAGCTTGTTGTCGCGGATGTAGTCGTAGAACGCGACCGTCAGCCCTGGCGTCGCCGTCGCCCACTTTGCCGTGAACGGTTCTTGCGCATGAAGAACGGCAGGTGCCGGAAGCGCCGTCGCCATCGCAAGCCCGCCTGCTCGCGTGATGAAATTGCGTCTCGAAATCTGCGCCATCGTTGTCACCCGCGCTCTTGCTGACTGGATTCCTGCTCCGCTTCCGGACCGAGCGCGATTTCGATGTCGCGGCGCAGCCCGTCCCTGGTCTGCCCGACGGCACTTGCGGACGGCACGGTCGCTTCCAGGCGAATGCGCGCCTTCGCGCCGAGCACGATGACGCGGTCAGCCATCTCGATGGCATCATCGATGCGGTGCGTCACCATCAGGCAGGTCTTTTCGAATTGTCGTGCCAGGTTGCAGAAGTCCCGCCGCAAGGCGGAAGAGGTGATGTGATCCAGCTGGCTGAAGGATTCGTCCAGAAGCACGAGTTCCGGGTCGACTGCGAGTGCGCGCGCGAGAGAAACGCGCTGGCGCATGCCTCCGGAAAGCTCATGAACGTAGCGGTTCTCGGCACCGGATAATCCCACGCGATCAAGCCATGACGCGGCGATTTCCCTCGCTTCGCGCTTCGGCCTGCCGAGGATGAGGAGACCGAGCTCGGCGTTCTCGACCGCGGTGCGCCAGGGTAGCAGCCGGTCGGTCTGGAAGCTGACGGCCATATGGCCGCGCAGGGCCTTGAACTGGAGAAACGGATCGTGGCCGGCCACGCGTACGGATCCGGCGTCGGGCTGGAGAGTCCCCATGACGAGATTGAGCACGGTCGTCTTTCCGGCGCCGGTGCGGCCAAGCAGCGTCACGATCTCGCCGCGCCGCACCCGAAAGCTTAGGTCCTCGATCACCCTGAAACCGGCGAAGCTCTTGGCGACGCCGTCGAGCGCGATGACCGGCTCGGTCCCGACGCCTGCGCAGTTGGAGAAAGTGGGCCGTTCGCTCATCGTACTGACGCCTCCGGCCGCCACTTCAGCGCGATCTTCTCGACTCCGCTCACAATCAGCTGAAGAATCATGTTGAGAACGACGAGCAGGAAGGTCCAGGCCATCACCTCGTCGATGTGGAACGAGGATTGCGCCAGGCCCATGCGCGAGCCGATGCCGACAGCTGCCGCGACAAGCTCGGCGAAGATCACCATTCGCGTCGCATAGCCGACGACGGTCTTTGTCGTCAGCAGAATATAGGGAACGATGTGCGGCGCGATCAGATAGCGCACGATCTGCCAGCGCGAGGGCCGGAAGCTCTCGATCATGTCGACGAGATCCTTCGGCAGCGCGCGGATGCCGTCGTATGTGTTGAGCGCGTAGAAGGGCAGAAGGATCATCGTGAGGATGAAGAAGATTCGAACCTCCGGATCCTTGAACCAGAATACGGCCAGCAGGATCCATGACAGCGCCGGGATGCCGGTGTCGATCACGACGAGCGCGCGCAGGAACGGGCGTATGGATGCGGATACGCCCATGATGAGTCCGATCAGGACCCCGGCGACCATCGAGAACAGCAGGGCGAGCATCAGGCGTCCCACGGTCGCCATCACGTGCAGCATATCGCCCGTCAGGATCTTCCAGCCTGCTTTCGCAACAGCGGCGGGAGAGGGCATGATGTAGTCGGGCACGAAGCCACTGACGACATGCATCGTGACGAGGATGGCGATCACGACGACGCTCATCGCTACGATGTCGCCGATTGCCGCCGGGCGGGCGGCAGGCCGAGGCGCAAGGCCCTCCATCGCGCGGTCCGTCATCGGACGCCCGGCTCCCGCAAGCGAAGCCCGACCATTGATCCTCCCGGTATGATCTGCAGGCCCCTTGGGCCATTTTTACTTATCATGAACTTAACATGTTATGTTGATGCGTCAACCCAAGGCAATGGGGTATGCTGACCCCGGCAACAATCGATTCTGATGGAACAAGGACGGCGGCGGATGCGGACCCGGTTGAAGACAGGCGAGGCGGATGATCGTCGTCCGGCGCGGAAGAGCGCTGCGCAGAAGAAGGAGAAACGAAGGGCGCCGGGACATGCAGAAGGCTCGCGGCGCGGCGGCCTGACGCAGGAGGTGGAGACCGGGCTACCTGTTGCACTTCTCCGCGCGCGCGAAGCCGTCATGTTTCACATGCGGCCTATCCTGCGCGCGCACGGATTTACCGAACAGCAGTGGCGCGTGCTGCGAAAGCTTGATCCCGCCGTGCCAATCGACAAGACCACGCTGTCTTTCCGCGCCACCTTGCTGATGCCCAGTCTGCTTCGGATCCTGAAGGACCTCGAGGAGGCGGACCTGATCCGGCTGGTTTCGTCCGACCGGAATCCGCGGCTGTCGCGCGTCGTATTGTCGGCCAAGGGTGCCGGCGCCGTCGCGCGGACATCAGCCGACATCGAACGCGCCATGAAGGCCGTCAAGGCGAGGATCGGCGAGGGGAGCGTAGCACGGTTGCTTGAGCTGCTTCAGACGGTCGAAAGCCGGCTCACCGGATTTTCCCTGCCTTAGCCATTTGCTTCTTCGTTCGGTGCTGTCCGCGGAAAAATCAAGATCTTCGCCATGCCCGAGATCCGACGATGGAACGAGGTCACCGTTAAGGGGAGCATACAAAGGACTGATTAGCCAAGACCGATCACGCACGATGTGTTCGCACTACCTTCTTCCCATAGTTGGCAAAGTGCGCTTGTGTTCCTCCATCAGCATCGCAACGAACGCCGTCACTTTCGGTGGGCGGAAGCGGGCGGCCGGATAAACGGCGTGAATACCGCCGGCCGGGAGCATCCATGCGGGCAGGATATGAACCAGCCGCCCGGCCTTGATTTCATTTACAACCAAAAAATCTGGCAGCACCGAGAGACCAGCGCCGGCGATGGTCGCCGCAAGGACTGCGGGCGTTGTATTGATGGTCAGGGTTTGGTTCATGCGAACGGTCTGCCGTTCGAAATCGTTCTTGGTGAATTGCCATTGCAGCGGCTCCTTCAGTGCGCCATTTGCAATGAACGGGAGGGGTGCCAGATCGACAGGCCGTGCCACCGCGCGTCTCCTTACGACGCCTGGCGCGGCGACTAACAATTGTCGAAAGCTCCCAATGCGCCTGGCCTGCAGGGCCGAATCATCGAGCCAGCCGACGCGGATCGAAAGGTCGATCTGGTTCGCGAGAAGATCGATCCTGGAGTCGGCCAGCATCAAGTCGACGCAGCAGGCGGGGAATTTTTTTGAGAATGCGGCCGCCAGCGGCGCCAGCATGTAAGACCCGTAGTCGTTCGGCGCCGCGATCCGCAGTAGCCCCATCGGCTCTGCATTCGTCTGGGCGAGCTCTGCGAACGCATTTTCGGCTTCACGCAAGATCATGACACATCGCGCATGGAGCAGACGACCCGCCTCGGTCGGCTCGACCCGTCGCGTCGTCCGCACAAGCAGGCTGGTCTTGAGCTCCTGCTCGAGCCGGGCCACCTGTTGGCTGACGACCGTCTTTGTGATGCCAAGCCGATCGGCTGCCCGGGTAAAGGACGCTGCATCGACGACGGCCGCAAAGTAGGCCAGGCGGTTGAGATTGATCGATTCCATGCTTTGGCGCCCAACGTTATTGTATGTATTTGGCATACAGTCTGTCGCATTGGTGGTCATTTATCAACGAATGAAATTGGCCTATGTCCGCCGCCACCGAAATCGATCAACTGAGCCGGACATGCGCATCACCTATCTCTTTGATCCGCTTTGCGGCTGGTGCTACGGCGCCGCCCCCGCGCTCGATGGCCTTACGCAGCTCGGCGACGTGACGCTCGAACTCATGCCGACAGGTCTGTTCGCGGGCGAGGGAGCGCGCGCGATGAATGATCAGTTCGCAGCCTACGCTTGGCAGAACGACCAGCGGATCGCGCGGCTAACGGGCCAGCCGTTTTCAGAAGCCTATCGAACCGAAGTCCTCGGCGGGCGCGGCGGCATGTTCGATTCCGCACCGGCGACGCTCGGTGTGATCGCCGTGCGCGTCACTGAACCCGCAAGGGAGCTCGATGCGCTCAAGGCGCTCCAGCGAGCCCGCTACGTGGACGGTCGGGACAATGTCAGCTTGGCCGGAGTGAGCGACATCCTCGAGTCGATTGGCCTGCCAGCCGCAGCCGAGCGGGTGCGGACGCCGGACGAACAATTGATGCAGGATTATCGCCGGTCGATCGACGCCGCGCAGCTCGACATGCGGCGGTTCGGCATTTCCGGCGTTCCCGCCATGCTGGTGGGAGAAGGTGCCAGCCGGCATTTGCTGCCCGGCAATCTCTTGTTCGGCCGCTTCGATCTTCTCGTTTCACAGCTCAAGGCCGCCTGATCATCACCCATCATTGATGCCGATTTCGCGCCGAGAGGGGTGTCCTGACGAGCTTCTCACGCGGAGATTGCCCTGTTTCGAAAGTTGAACGGAGACCAACATGCCTACACGGAGAGATATCATGAAGACGACCCTGGCGGCTGGCGCAGCAGCCGTGTTCGCCCCTGCTGAGTTCGGTCACGCTGCCGAAACCAAACTGAGCTGGAAGCACTTTCCGGCTGGTCCCAACGGTTTCTTCCGCGCCCCGGTACTACTGTCCGGGCCGAGCGAAGCTCTCTTGATCGATGGCGGCTTCAGCTATCCGGATGGACGCGCGCTGGCCGATGCGATCAACGCGACGGGCAAGAAGCTCACCGCAATTTACATCAGCCAGTCTGATCCGGACTACTACTTCAGCCTGAAGCCGGTTCGTGAAGCCTTTCCGGGCGTGAAGGTGATCGCGGCAGCGGCGACGCTCGAGGCGATCAAGGGCAACGTCGAGAAGAAGCTGGCCGTTTGGGGACCGCAGCTCAAGGAGAACGGTCCGCAGACCCTCTCCGACATCGTGCTTCCTGAACCGTTCGACGGCGCGTCCTTGACGGTCGACGGCGAGACCGTCGAGATCGTCGCCGCTGAAGGCCTGGCAAACCGTCGCTATCTCTGGGTGCCCTCGCTTAAGGGGGTTTTCGGCGGCGTCATGGTGTTCTCCGGCGTTCACGTCTGGACTGCCGACACTCCCGCGAAGGAACAGCGCGCGGCGTGGATCGCGAACCTGGACAAGATCGTCGCCCGCACTCCGGCTGTCGTGGTCGCGGGCCATATGGCGCCGGGTGTGGCGACCGATCTTTCGGGCATTCAGCACACGAAGGCTTATCTGCTCGCGTTTGAGGAGGAATTGGCCAAGGCCAAGGATGCCGCGGCGCTGAAGGCCGCCATGGAGGCCAGGTTCCCCAATCTTGGCATGGGCGTTGCTCTCGACATCGGCTCCAAGGTTGCCAAGGGCGAAATGAAGTGGGGCTGAGGGGGGCGCCAATCTTGTTCTGATTGGACTGATGAGGAGAGCGGCCACGACCGGCGCTCTCCTTGCTTCCTGCATTTCCTGAAAGCAGTGTCCTCAAACGCGATCGAAAGCCCGTGATGCACTACAGCAGTTTCCTCGAAACGCTGGGACGCCGGCTCGCCGCTGGACCGAAGCTGCGGCAGGAGATCGGGGAAGACGTCGGCGGATCAGGTTCCGATCCGTTGCGATAGAGTGGCCGAGATCTCCGTGTCTCTGCGGATCTGCATCCATCGGAAGGATGCGGATTGTCTCACATTGAGGTTCTTTCGCATGCCACCGGCGCAGAAAAGCAACACTCACAAATGTCTCAGGATTCCAGCGCTATAAAGGGGAAAGCCGTCGAGCATCGATGAAATTCAATTGCTTGGTGCCTCCAACTTAGAGGCGATCTAAATATCTGAGATTGCAAGGAAATTATCGTTCCCATATGGAATGACTCTGCGGTTGGCAAGCAGGAAGGCGCTTCGACGCATCCTTGCGACCCGGGGGGACGTGTTTAGTGGCGTTCGATATCCAAGAACTGTTTCGGCGGCATAGCCAGGAGCTGAAGCGCTTCCTGCGGCGGCGCGGCCATAGCGCCGAGACGGCCGCCGACATCACCCAGGACACCTTCCTGCGGGTGCTGGCGTCGCCGCCGGCCGAGGTTGGCTCCAACCACAATCCCAAGGCCTATCTGTATCAAGTCTCGCGCAATCTCAGCGCCAACCACCAGCGCCGCGAGAGCCTGATCCAGACCACCGACCTCGATGACGCCTCCAAGATCGCCGATCCGACGCCCTCGGCCGAGGCCGTTGTCTGTTCGCGCCAGTGCCTGGCGCAGACGCGGCAGGCACTGGCCGAGTTGCCCGAGCGCACACGCATGGCTTTTGAGATGCACCGGCTCGGCGAGCGCACAATCCAGGAAGTGGCGGCGGAGTTGAACTTGTCGACCGGACGGACCTGGGGGTTGATCCGGGAGGGCTACCGGCATCTCTTGACGCGGGTCGACGACTTCTGACTTTTTTCATCTCCAGTGTGAAATTTGCCGCTGCTCGCTTGTATTAGAAGGTAGGCGCGATTCTCCGACCTATGGTCGCGGCCTATCGAAGGAATACGAATGAGCGAGGCGGGGCCAGACCAGGATCGGCTGACGAACGAGGCTATTGATCTCGTCATTCGGCTGCAGAATGACCCTGAAAATCCGGTCGCGATCGAGATGGTGCGCGCTTGGCGGGCGCGCGGACCGGAGCACGAAAGGATCTGGGGGCGCGTGGCGAAAGTCCACGGCGCAGCCGGCAAAATTCTCACCGACCGTCGCAGGGCCGAGCGCCGCGAAAGCCTGGGACTGACGCGGCGAAACTTTGTCATAGGCGGTGCGATCGGTCTCGGCGCCATCGGCGCCACTTACTCATTCCTCCCGGAAGTCCTGATCCGCGGCCGCGCCGACCACATCACCGGCACGGGTGAGATCCGCAGCATCACGCTGCCGGACGGCAGCGTGGCGACGCTCGGACCCGATAGCGCCATCGGCATGGATTTCATGAACCAGAGTCGTCGCATCGAGTTGCTCGCCGGCATGGCATTCTTCGACGTCGCGCGGGAGCCTCAGCGGCCGTTCTCAGTGAGGACGGCCGACCTTACGGTGACCGCATTGGGGACAGCCTTCGATCTTGCCAACGATGCCGGCATGCTGACCGTCACGGTCGACCACGGCCTCGTCGAGGTACGGGCGGCCGACTCGCCGCTCGCGTTGGGCGAAAAGCTTCGGGCCAGAGATTGGGTGACGTTTGACCGC
The DNA here is from genome assembly GCF_001440405.1 of Bradyrhizobium valentinum. Lineage (GTDB taxonomy): Bacteria > Pseudomonadota > Alphaproteobacteria > Rhizobiales > Xanthobacteraceae > Bradyrhizobium > Bradyrhizobium valentinum. Next base: position 105,967 of record NZ_LLXX01000025.1, on the reverse strand, counting down.
TCGACGCGCGGCATCGAGCGTGGATCGCGCGAGGCGAGCCAGATCGCGTCATGGCGCGACAATTTCATCATCGCGGAAAAGGAGGCGGTGTCGACGCTGGTCGCGCGTATCGGCCGCTGGATTCCGGGCCGCATCGTGATGGCCGACCCGTTCATCGGTGCACAACGGGTGAGTGGCATCTTTGATTTGAACGATCCTAAACAGGCGCTCGAAGCTGTCGTGCATCCGACGGGCGCGCGTGTCCGTCAGGTCTCATCGTTCGTGACGGTGATTTCTCCCCTCTAAAAAAGTTCCGCGAAAAACTGAAAAAATCCGAGCCCCGATTGTATCAGCTATAGGGGCTGGCACCACCCAGGCATCGCAAGCCCTCCCAACGAGAAACTTGGAGTGGCTTTAACATGGGGCGCGGGGCTCGGACATTCGCTGACAGGACCAATCGAAGCAGGGCTCCGATCGCAGCGCTGATGATGACCACGGCGATTGTCGCCGGCGTCGTCACGGTCGACCGCTTCGCGTATGCGCAGAACGCGGCGCAGACTTCGTTCAACGTCCCCGCGGGCCCGCTCAATCGCGCGCTGACGACCTTCGGTCGGCAAGCCGGCCTGCAAGTCACCTATCTGGCGAGCATCGCGGCCGGTATGAACTCGCCCGGTGTGTCCGGGCCGCTGTCGCGCGAGCAGGCACTCGCGCGAATCCTGCAAGGCACTGGGCTCACTTACAGTTTTACGAACCCGACAACGGTCGCGATCTCTCAGCCGAATGCGGCCGGTAGCGCTGGCGCGCTGCCAGCCGACGCGATCCCGCTCGACACCATTGATGTGCAGGGGGCCAATCCGAATTCGACAATGACGCCGATGCCGGCTTATGCCGGAGGGCAGGTGGCGACCGGCGGGCAGGTCGGCATGCTCGGCAACCGCAGTGTGATGAACACGCCGTTCAGTCTCACCAGTTACACGAACAAGCTCATCGAGGATCAGCAGGCGCGGACTGTTCAGGATGTATTGAACAATGATCCCTCTGTTATAGCGAGTACTTCGAGCGGTACCCCCCACGATTACCAAGTCATCCGGGGATTTGGGGGTTACGGAATCGACGGAACCCGCACCCTCAATGGTTTGGCGGGTATGGCACCCCTGTTTTTCCCGTCGTCCGACTACATTGAACGCGTGGAGATTCTAAAAGGCCCAAGCGCACTCCTGAACGGTATGACGCTTGCGTCCGCAGCGGTCACCGGCGCTATTGGTGGCTCGGTCAATCTAGTCACGAAGCGCGCAACGAATGAACCGATCACGCAGCTGACTACGCGCTATGTGTCGAACTCCCAAATTGGTACACATCTTGACGTCGGCCGTCGTTTCGGAGCAAGCAACAAGTTCGGTATCCGTTTCAACGGATCTATCGACGGCGGTCATACGCCAATCGATACACAACACTCGAAACTCGGTACAGCGGCGCTCAACCTCGACTATTCCGGCGAACGTGTCCGACTGTCAGCAGACTTTGCACATCAATCCCAAAATTTGGATCCGAATGGGGTATATATCCAGGCTCGGTCTGTGGCCGGCTCGCTATCATCCTTTCCTCGCGCACCAAGCTCGACAGTGAGCCTCGTTCCTCCCGGGTCGGAATATAAAACCAACTCGACCATGGGCATGATACGAGGCGAAGTCGATATACTTGAGAACGTCACAGCCTATGCCGCCATAGGTAAGCAGAGTTCAGAAGCCGACTTGAATGGCTACGAAAAGGTCCGGCTGCTCGACAGCGCCGGCCGATACAGTATCGCGCGAGAAATACAACATTATTCGCGGGATATCTTCTCTATGCAAGGCGGCGTTCGGGCTAAAGCGAATACTGGCCCAGTGGATCACGCTTTGAGCCTTAACCTTTCTCGGTCAGAACTTACGTACAAACGTGCAGAGTCCGAAGGATCCGCTTCGATAATAGAGTCGATGTATAATCCTGTATTTCCGCTCCTGCCCTCTGTTGCTGATCCCGGAGATCCCAGGAAGAGCTCCCAGACGGCGGCGTCCAGCATTGGCTTTGCAGACACCTTATCTATACTCGACGAGCGTATCCAATTTATGGCCGGAATTCGCTATCAGGAAGCGGGGATCGACAACTTCAATACTACAACAGGGCTGCTGTCCTCGAAATACGACGCCAATGCCTGGACTCCTGCGTTTGGGCTGGTCGTCAAGCCGTGGGAAAACGTTTCGCTCTATGCCAACTATATAGAAGATCTGAGAGCAGGAACCATCGTCGGCACGACGTACGCGAATGCTGGCGAGGTACTCCCGCCGTACGTCAGCAAGCAGCACGAGGCCGGTGTCAAAGTCGACTGGGGTCAGGTGACGACGACGTTGGCTGTATTCCAGATCGCCAAGGCCGCTGCAATTTCGATAGACGATCCCGCGGGCGGGGACCCAACATTGTCGCAGAACGGAGAAGAGCGCAATCGCGGCATCGAACTGAACGCCTATGGCGAACTCATGCCCGGCGTTCGTCTGTTGGGCGGGCTCACCCTGCTCGACGCCCGCCTGACCAAGACCGAAGGCGGTACTCTCGACGGCAAAAGGAACGATACCGCTCCGAGAGTCCGCGCGGTGGTTGGAGCGGAATGGGACGCACCCTTCGTGGAAGGGCTGACGCTCACCGGCCGGCTGACTTATACTGGCGATGCGGTTGTCTCAACCTCCTCCGGCGTCACTATTCCATCATGGACCACACTAGACCTTGGCGCACGCTATACCTTCAATTCTCCGTTGAACGAGAAGCCGGTCACTGTCCGCTTCAATGTCGATAATGTCTTCGACAAAGACTACTGGGCCGGTACTTATGCGTCTGGCTTCGTGTACCGAGGTCAGCCGAGGACTTTCCGCCTCTCAACCACGTTCAATTTCTGAACCATGATCGTGGTGCTAGCATTGACTTTGACCGTTCTAGGCTGTGCGTGCCTCTACCTTGCTAGCCCAAATCAGAAATGGCTTTCGCAAAATCTCCCGCGAAAGCCGCTTCTGGCGGCGGGAAGCCTGCTGTTGGTGGCCGGCCTCATCGCGTGGATCGCGGCATTTCTTCCGCTGTCCGGGATATTCGTGACGCTGCACGTGGCGATGGTCTGCCTGTTCGCCTTTCCCTATGCCGCCGCGCTTCGCGACTGGCGGAGCAACTGACATGGCGGAAGATATTCGTCCCGACTACTGGGCAAAGGCCAGCGCTGGCGCAATCCTTGGTTTGGGCTTGGCGCTCTCGCTGGTCGGCCTCTACGCCTATCTGGGCCCGGGCGGCATAGACGCTCCGACTGGGCGCTACTCGCTTATGCGTCACCTGGAAGCGTTCGTCTGGATCGCAGTGTTCGGCCTCTGCTTCCTGTTTCGCAGCGGTCGCGCGGCTTGGACATGGCTCGGCGCGGCGAACCTGATCGCCTTCGCGGCGCTGTTTGCCTGCCGCTTCTATTTCTTCGCGTGAGGGCAACATGATCCGCGCCGATATCGTCAAGCACTATAAGACAGTCCACACATGGACCGGCATCAGTTGCGGTTTAGCTCTGTTCATCGCCTTTTATGCGGGCGCGCTCACCATGTTTCAGGAGCCGATAGCACGCTGGGCATCGCCGCCTGCCGCAGGTGTCGCTGCGGTTCCTTTGGACGACGCGGACCGTCTCCTCGAATTGGTCGTCGCCGCCCATCCTGAAGCGCGCAAGGAAGGCATCACGCTGCATTTGCGGGGACATGAGAACGAACCCGCGCGGGTAACTTGGGAAGAAGACGCGGCGCATCAAGAAGGCCAGCCGCACGAGCACGTCCATTGGTGGGCGACGCTAAAACCTGATGGCACGCTGCTGTCGAAGCAGGAGGAGCCGTCCGAACTGGCGGAGTTCATCAATGCAATCCACATGCGCGTCGGGATTCCAGAGCCGTGGGGATCGTATTTCATGGGGGTGGTCTCGCTCCTCTACGGTGTGGCGCTGATCGCCGGCATGATCGTGCTGCTGCCGTCACTCACCAAAGATTTTCTGGCTCTGCGTGTCGGCCATAACCTCAAGCGCATGTGGCTGGACGCGCACAACGTCGTCGGAGTTACAGCACTCCCGTTTCACCTTGTGATGGCGGTGACCGCAACGGCATGGAGCTTCGGCGGCCCGCTCTGGTCCGCGCAAGAGAGCGTGATCTTCGGTGGCAGGCAAAAGGTCGTGATGAAACGCGATTTCGAGCGGTGGACCGCGCCTAACCCCACCGGGGACGCGGATGTAATGATGTCGCCCGGGCAATTGCTTCAACGCCTGCACGCTCAGGTGCCCGATTTTGAGCCTAAGGTCATGATCTTCAAGAATTTCGGAGATAAAGCCGCTGCCGTGAGATTCGTAGGAGCCGAGCGCGGCTATGTTGGGCATACAAGCTTCGGAGGCGTCATGCTCAGCGCCGTGACCGGCAATCTCATCAAGGATAATCGTGCATCGCGCCAAGACCCGGACCGGCGAGCGTCGACAACAATCTTCGCCCTCCATACAGGGGAGTATGGCGGGATCACGATCACATGGGCCTATTTCTTCCTCGGTTTTTCCGGGGCATGGCTGTTCTATTCGGGCAACCTGCTGTGGGTAGAGACGCGGCGGAAGAAGGCTCGCAAGGGCCGCGAGGACGAGCAACCGCGCTCGACGCGCCTTTTGGGCAGCGCGACCGTAGGCGTTTGCCTTGGGTGCGTCGCCGGTCTCTCGCTCACCATCGTCGCCGCCAAGTGGCTGCACGGCAGCGTCGCTGATCTCAATGCATGGCACGCATATATCTACTACGCCGTGTTCCTCGGTTCGGTCGCATGGGCCTTTGCATGGGGTGCGGCGCGCTCGGCCGTGCATTTGCTGTGGCTGTGTGCCGCCGCGACAATTTCGATTCCGCTGACGACTGTACTGGCGCTGCTGTTCCCGGCGCTCGGCATGTGGGCACATGGCAGCGCCGCGACGATCGGCGTCGATGTCGTCGCCTTCATCGGCGCGCTCTGCTTCGCCTGGATGGCGATCGCCACCGCGCGGCGCGTCAGGCACGGCCCCGCCGATAGCATCTGGTCCATCCGCAAGGGCGATGACCACACGGCGCACGAGCCAGTCGCAATCGCGGCGGAGTGACCATGGACGAGTCCAGCCAGCGCGCCGAAGCCGAAAGGGCATACCGACAACGAACTTCCCGACCGGGGAGTGCGCCGCAAGCCAGCCAGCTCCGGACCTCCAGAGCAAGCCAGCCAGCGGATACATCCCCAACCGAAAGAGCTGGAATGAAGCGTATCTCTGAACCAGCATCAGCAAGGATAACAATCGAAAAGATCGCGCGCCTTGCGCTCGCGTCCCTGCTTTTGCTGTCAAATGCATCCGCCGTCGTGCGCGCGCAAGACCAACAACCACAACAGTCACCCCCTGTGGTCGCGCCGCAGCCGCCGGCACCGTCCGCGCCAGCCGTCGATCCCGCACCTGCGGCACCCGCACCACCAGCATCACCCGCAACGGGCGAACCTCGCGCAGACACATCGGCAGAACCTGCGGCCGCGAGCCCGCCGTCAGCGGCCGCAGCAGCAACATTGCCGCACGACCTGTCGCCCTGGGGCATGTTCATGCAGGCCGACATCGTCGTGAAGGCGGTGATGGTGGGGCTCGCCTTCGCCTCGCTCGTGACCTGGACGGTCTGGCTCGGCAAGGGGCTCGAACTCGCGGGCGCGAAGCGCAAGGCGCGGAGCGCGACACGGAAGCTCCAGCGCGCCGACAGTCTCGTCGAGGCGACGGGTGAGATCGAAGCGGGATGGACGCGCACTGGGCCTGTCGCCGACCTTGTGCATGCGGCCGCGCGGGAGCTGAGGCGCTCGCCCGACCTGTCGGCGGAAGGCGTGAAGGAACGCCTCGCCATCGCTCTGTCGCGGATCGAAGCCAGCGCCGGCCGCAACATGGCGCGCGGCACCGGCCTCCTGGCGACGATCGGCGCGACCGCGCCCTTCGTCGGCCTGTTCGGCACCGTGTGGGGCATCATGAACTCGTTCATCGGCATCTCGCAGTCGAAGACCACCAATCTTGCGGTCGTCGCACCTGGTATCGCTGAAGCGTTGCTGGCGACCGCGATCGGTCTCGTCGCCGCGATCCCGGCGGTGATCATCTACAATGTGTTTGCGCGCGCCATTGCCGGCTACCGCGCGCTCCTGTCCGACGCTTCGGGCGAGGTCCTGCAGCACCTCTCGCGCGATCTTGAAAGGAATGCCATCGTCGGCGCTGCAGGTCATCCGTCAACGACGCCTTCGCATCTTTCTGTCGAAGAGCGCGCGGCGCCGGTCGATCAGCTGCCCCGTGCTGCGACGGCGCGCCGTTCTTGGGAATAAACCATGGCCGTCACGCTTAAGGACCCGCAAGACGGCGACCTCACCGAGGTCAGCGATATCAACGTCACGCCGTTTATCGATGTGATGCTAGTCCTTCTCATCATCTTCATGGTGGCGGCTCCTCTTTCAACGGTCGACGTCGCTGTGGACTTGCCGGTGTCAAACGCGCAGCAGCAACCGCGGCCGGACAAGCCCGTATTCCTGACCGTGAAGCCCGACCTGACATTGGCGCTCGGCAACGAGAACGTCCCGCGCAGCGCGCTGCAGGCAACGCTCGACCAGCAAACCAGCAATGACCGAGAGCAGCGCATCTTCCTGCGTGCAGACGGCGTCGTCGCCTATCGCGACCTGATGAACGTCATGAACCTGCTCCGGCAGGCGGGCTATCTCAAGATCGCGCTGGTCGGCCTCGAAGACGTCGGGCAGATCGCAGGTCCGGCCGCCGTGCCTCCGGGTTCCCCGCAAAGCGGGGGATCGCCGCAGCCATGATCGACTGGCGCGATCCCGATGGCCGGCCAGAGCGCAACCTCACCGCACTGTCGGCGCTGCGCTGGACCGCTGCGGTGATTGTCGTCGTGGCCACGCATGGCGGCGGCGCTTGGCTCGCGCTCAATTGGAAGCCGGCAACGGCAGCGGGCGAGCCACCGTCCGCCGTAATGATCGAACTGGCACCACTGGCGGTCTCGCCTGAAGCGCCGCCGCAGGACGTGGCGCCGGGGCTGCAGATGACCGAGGCGCAAACCGAGCCTACGCCTGACGAGCCGGAGAAACCTGTCGAAAAGCCCGAAGAGGTGCAGGAGCCTGTCCCGCAGGAAGTGGTCGAGAAGCTACCGGAGAACGAGAATGCGGAAGCGGTACTTACCCCACCGCCACCGGAGCCGCCAAAACCCGAACCCGTCAAGAAGTCGCCGCCCAAGGTGAAGACGGTCGAAAAGAACAAGCCGATAGATCCGAAGAAGACCCGCGCACCACAGACCACCGCGCCGCCGACATCGCAAGCTCAACGCTCCGATCGCGCGGCCGCGGCACACGCCAGTGCGTCATTTGATCCGTCGATGTCACCGGCGTCCTGGCGCAGTGCGCTGATGGCGCATCTCAATCGCCACAAGCGTCCGGCGGCCGCGGCCGGCACCGTCGTCACAATGGTTGCCTTCACCATCGATCGCTCGGGCCAGGTGCTTTCGTCACGGCTGGTTCGATCATCCGGCGATTCCGCGCTTGATGCGGAGGCGGTCTCGTTGCCGCGCCGCGCCAGCCCGGTGCCCACACCGCCTCCCGATGTCGGCGGCGGCTCCGTCACGCTCGCCGTTCCCATCAGGTTCAATCGATGATGTCCTGCAAACCGACCTTGTTGCGCATTGCTGCTTTCGTTGCCCTCATGCTGGTCGCGATAATGAACGCCGCCGTCGCACAGCCTGCGCCGCGCCAGGGACAGACTCTGTCCGCGCAGCAACCGGCAGCGCCGGCCGCAACGCTGCCGAACGGAGCATCCGCGATCAACGAGACCTATGGCGACTGGACGGTCGATTGCCGGATCGCCGAGCGGCAGAAGGTTTGTCTGTTGTCGCAGGCGCAGGGCAATCGCGAGACCGGCCAGCGCGTCTACGCCATCGAACTGCACCCACCCAAGGACGGCAAGACCGAAGGCAGCATCCTGATGCCGTTCGGGCTGAACCTCGATGCCGGCGCGCTGCTCAAGCTCGACGACAGGGACCTCGGCAAGGGACTGCGGTTCTCGACCTGCGTGCCGCAGGGCTGCCTGTTGCCGGTGAGCTTCCCGACGGTTGCGACCGACGCCATGCGCACAGCGGGCAAGCTTACGGTCGCATCGCTCAACCTCTCGAGCGGAGAGGCCGTCACCTTCAATGTGTCGCTGAACGGGTTTGGCGCGGCACTCGATCGAATGAGTCAGCTCGCGAGGTGACGCCGACCAGTTTGTTTTTCAATCAAGAAGCAAGGGTCGATCGCATGCAAAACACCGTCGTGATGTTCGCCCGAAAACCTCTCCCGCAGCCGGCGCCTCGCTGGGTGCGGCGAAGCCGGCGCAGTCGTCTGGCACGGTTGCGGCGTATGCCTTACTGGGCGGCCGATCACTTCTTCCGGCGCTAAGGTCGCAAGACAAAATACTCAGCACTGAATCGTAATCTTGCTGGCGAATTGCTCACCCCAGTTGCTCGATGCCGTAAGCGAATTGAAGAATGCTTCGCTGAGGGTCGATGTCGACGGTCCCGCGGCCGGCTTGCGAATGTTTAGTTTACAGGCGGCCGGCGCGCCGATGAGCTTCATCGCATTGCGCTCGCTGAGGGTGAAATCGACAAAGCCGACGGGATCGTAGAATTCAAGGCTGAGCGTTTGCGCGCTTACCGGTGTCTTCAATGGAAGGGTGAAGTTCAGCGTCAGCAGGCCGTCGTTGTAATCCAGCCAGTAGTTGGTTGGCTTTTGAAGCAAGACGCGCTTGGACGACGAGCGCACGAAAGTGAAGTAACGGTACTCCTGCAAAGACTCTACATTTACTTGGGCAAGGCCGGCGAGATCCTCCCGAGAAAACTCTCCCTTCTTGCGCTTATCGAGGCCTTGCACTGCGAAGGTCGAGAACATCTCGTCGAAGGTCCACCGGTGGCGGATCTCCGTTACCGTGCCGTCTTCCGCGTAAACGATCTCGCTTTGCATCGTCACCCATACGTGCGGGTGCGCGTCGGCAGGATCGACCAGAGCGAGCAATGCTGCCGTGCCCGCAATGAGGCTCCTTCTCAGTCTGCGCACGTACCACGCGATGCTTCTTAAACCTTCATAGCCCATCGTCCACTCCCTCATGTGTAACAATGTACGTTGACCTTGACATCGTCGCCCGATACGGGAACGTTATGTTATAACATTACAGTAGTGGGGACTGGTCGTGAAGTTGTGGGGCGATTTGAGGGGGAGTCGGTCAAAAAACGGGCGGGCGGGTCGATTTAGCGCGGGTTTGGTTGCACATTTGGTGGGCTTTGGTGCCGGTTCCATTCAGGCACAAGAGGCGGCCGCTCCCCCCGCAAATACTGTTCTTCTTGAGACGATCACCGTACAGGCGCCCGCTCGACGTCCCGCGCCCCGGACGACTGCGGCTCGCAGCCGCCCC
>NZ_LLXX01000025.1:74002-96448 GCF_001440405.1 Bradyrhizobium valentinum | reverse complement strand
CAGCCGCCCCGCCGGCCGCGCGGCTGGCTCTGCACTGCCAATTCGGCGGGGTGAGATCCCGAACAATCCGGCCCCTTTCGAAGCCCAGCGCGAGCGTTTCCTGCGCAGGCCGGGCGCCGAGGCGGTGGTTTCCGTTACACGACAGGACCCGGGCAATCAGGCGAACATTCGCGAAGCGCTCGAGCAAACGCCTGGAGTCTACGTCACCGACAAGGGCGAAAACGGGCAAGGCACGATTTCGATGCGTGGCAGTGACTCGTCGCAAACGGGCCCGCGCAGCGGTCGCGGCGTGCGCGCCTTCATCGACGGTGTACCGCTAGGCCGCATCGAAAGCGGCAATACGCCGTCGATCTTCGATCTCAAGGCGGTGGATTACATCGAGGTCTATCGTGGCGCGAGCAGCCTGCGCTATGGCGCTCTCGCCACCGGCGGCGCTATCAATCTCGTCTCCAAGACGGGACTCACTGCTCCAGGTGCAGCAATCTCCGGGGCGTTCGGAAGCTACGGAAATCTGCAGGGCCAGCTCGAATACGGCGGAGCCAAAGACAATTTCGACTATTATCTTCAGACGAACGCCTATCACAACAAGGGATACGAGTACTTTTCTCAGAACGATACGAAGCGCTTCAGCGGCAACATTGGCTGGCGTCCCAACGACATCGTCGACAGCCGCACCTATGTTGCGATTGGAAGCAACAAACAGGAATTGCCTACCAGCGTTCCACTTAATCAACTGTCGACCTATCGCCAAAGCGGATACGACCCCGGCAACACGTCGTTCCCTTACAATTTGCGTGCTGATTTCGATTACGCTCGCATAGTCAACAAGACCGTGTTTCGGGTCGGGTCGACGTCCTTCGAGATCGCGCCATACTACATCGCAACAGCCTTCGATCATCTGCCTTCGCCGCGCGCCGGCATCGTCGATGTGGCGTGGAAGGATCATGGCGTCTCCTTCCGCATGGAACAGAAGGGGGAAATCGCCGGCAAGCCGCTGGAGTTGGTCGCCGGCTACCGCCCGACCTATGAAACCGCGCGGTACCGCGACTTCCAGTGGGTGCCCGGATCGTCGGGCAATCAGAAGGCCGCGCTCGTCTACAACGACGCCTTCACGTCATGGCTGCACGAAAGTTACGCGGAAGCAGCACTCGAAGTCTTGCCGTGCGTGCGCCTCTTCACCGGTTTGCAGGCCTTCTGGACCAATCGCACGCTGAAAGACGAGTACAGCGGTCCCGTCATCGCCGGTGGCCTGTTTGGCCCGGGCAGTTCGAATGGCCGCCGCAACTACGATCGCGAATTTGAGGCCGTCAATCCGAAGTTTGGCGCAAACTGGGAGTACCTCTCCAACCATTTCCTTTACGGCAATATCTCGCGAAGCACCGAGGTGCCTAACAGCGGTGACATCTTCTCGCTGCTCGGCATCGAGCAGACCGTGAACGGATTCAACAATCCGAACGTGCAACTCGCCCTGACAGAGCGGCTTCGCATGCAGAAAGCGTGGACGACGGAGGTCGGTGTGCGCGGCGGGTGGGACCGCTTCAATTACGACGTAACACTCTATCACATGCAGCTGCGCGACGAGATTCTGTCGCAATGCGCGCTTGGCCTCATCCCGCTTTCCCGCCTGACCCCCGGCCAGCGAGCGCAAGTGAACGGACAATACTCTTGCGGCCTCTCGGGAAGTCAGGCGGCCTTCAACGCCGACCGCACCATCCACGACGGGATCGAGACGGCTTTCCGCACCCGCCCGTTCGTGGATGTCTTCAATCCCGGCGACCACGTCTTCCTGAATGCCGTCTACAACTTCAACCACTTCCGTTTCGACAATGATGCGCTGTTCGGAAGCAGCGCGCTTCCTGTCATTCCGAAGCATCAGGCCTTCGGCGAATTAGGCTACCGTCACCCCTCCGGATTCTATGTATCGGGCAACATCCGCTACATCGGTGAGCGCTACACCACCTTCGACAATTCGGGCGGCAATGCCTTCGTCGTGCCGGCTTATGCGCTCTATGGCGCGAAGCTGGGATGGAAAGCGCCCGATAATTCGCTCACGCTATGGTTCGAGGCACGCAATCTCACCGATGTCGCCTATGTGGGCGACTTCACGCCGAGCTTGCGGGCAGCAGACATCGCCGCCGGAACACCGTCGGTTTATCCGGGCACCGGTCGCGCCTTCTACGCAGGCTTCACCAAGCGTTTCTATTGAGGGTATTCCCGTGGGACGCCATTTCGCTTCAGCGTTGCTCCTGGCCTTTGTCCTCGTCGCCGGGGCGGGAGAGGCCTTTTCGCAGGATGTACGTCCGAACGCTTCAGTACGCACGAACGTGGTGCGAATCATCACCGATGACTTTGTGCTTCCCGGAAAGCTCGACAAGCTGGCGGGTTTCGCGCGGGCGCGGGGACTGGCGCTGGAAAGTGTCTTTGTCGCCCGCACACCGGGCTCGCCCGCCGATTGGATCGGCGGCGCGGGTCTGGTCATTCTCGACACGCCGCGCCCGATGGACCTGGCGCGCGTCCAGGAAAGCGTCGGCTCAGCATTGAAAGATACGACGGTACCGTGGATACAGGTCGGTGGAGGACCTCCGGCCTTCGGCAATCTCCCCCCGCTGATCGCGCGTCGCCTGATGGCCTATTACGGCCACGGCGGGGAGGACAATCTCAAAGCGCTTTTCGAATTCTGGGCCGCCTTACGCGATGGCCGCGATCCTGCGCATATTGCATCGCCGACCCCTCTTCCTTCGACCGGCATTTATCACCCTGACGCGCCTACGGCCTTTACGTCCGTCGCAGATTACCTGCGTTGGGCAGAAGGCCGGGTCACGAGACCCAAAGGGCGTATCGGTATCGCGATCTATCCGGGCCTGATCGCGAACATGGAAACAAAAGTCGTCGACGCGATGATCCGCCAAAGTGAGAATCGTGGATTGCTGCCGATGGCGTTCTGGCTTGAGGCGGCCGACCCGCAAGGGCTGGAAAAGCTGCTCGTCCCCGCCAAGGCCGACGTGCTTGTCATCGCAACCCACATGCAAAACGGCTCAGCGCGCAGCGCGGAATTCCTCAAGCTCGGCATCCCGGTCGTCCAGGTCGTCAACTACCGCGAAGGCGACGCTGACGCGTGGGACCGGGCCGAAAGCGGCATGGCCGCGCCGCTCGTTGCAGCGTTCCTTGCCGTTCCCGAAGGATGGGGTGCGAGCGATCCGCTAGTGGTCGACGCGCTACACAATGGCGAGCCCGCTCCCATTCAAAAGCAGATCGAAGCGCTTCTCGGCAAACTCGAACGGCTTGTCGCCCTGCGTCACACGCCGGCTGATCAAAAGAAGCTCGCGGCCATGTTCTGGAACTACCCGCCGGGAGAGAAGAACTTCTCCGCCTCCAACCTCAATATTCCAAGGAGCCTTGAGAAGGTAACGGCTGCGCTTGCGGGGGCGGGTTATGCCGTCAAGCCGACAAGTGAGGCCGATTTGATCGAAGCCGGGCAAGCCATGCTGGCAGGCTACTACCGGCCCGAGACCCTGGATGCCTTGCGCGAGCGTGGGTTGGCCGGAACGTTGCCCGTTCGAGCCTACCGTTCGTGGCTGGACGCGCTGCCCGCACAGCGGAAATCAGAGCTCTTGGCAAAATGGGGAGAGCCCGAGCAGCACTCCGCCGTGCGCGATATCGGAGGCGAAAGGCAGTTCGTCATTCCGCGCTTCGAGATGGGGAAGCTCGCCATCATGCCGCAGCCGCCACGCGGCGGAAGGCCAGGCGAAAATTATCACGACACGAAGCAGCCGCCCGATCACGCCTATCTCGCGACGTATCTCTATGTGCGAGAGACGCTGGGCGCGGACGCGCTTATCCATATCGGTACTCACGGAACGCAGGAATGGACACCCGGGAAAGATCGCGGTCTTTCGGTTCACGATTATCCCATGCTGGCCGTCGGCAACATGCCGGTGATCTATCCCTACATTCAAGACAATGTTGCCGAAGCCATCCAGGCCAAACGCCGCGGCCGCGCCGTCACGGTCAGTCACCAGACGCCGGCCTTCGCGCCGGCTGGGCTCTATGACGAGCTGCGCGACCTGCATGCGAAGATCCACGAATTCATGCAACTCGAGAACGGCCCGGTGAAAGAACAGACCGGCGATGACATCCGAAAGGCCGTCATCAAGCATAACTATCATCGCGACATGGGCTGGGACGAGAAAGCCGTCGACGGCGACTTGCCGAAATTCCTGTCGGAACTACACGATCACCTACACGAATTGGCCCAACACGCCATGCCGCTCGGGCTTCACACCTTCGGTGAGCCGTCTTCACCGGATGAGCGTCTTTCGACGGTCATGCAGCAACTCGGGCAGCCCTTCTACAAAAAGCTCGGCACGGAGCCTGAGGAGTTCTTCGCCGTCGACTTCAAGGCGCTGCAAGATAGCGCGCCTTACAAGCTCCTCCGCCGCCACCTTCGCGAAGGGGTGCCGGTCGAAACCCTCGCCGACCCTGAACTTGCCGACGCCATCAAACGAGCGATCGGACTTGATCTCAATCTTCAGCATCCCGCGGAGATCGAAGGACTCCTCCTGGCGCTTGGCGGCGGCTTTGTTCCTCCCGGTGCGGGCGGCGACCCAATCCGCAATCCCGATATGGCAAGCGGACGCAACCTGTTTGCCTTCGAGCCTGACAAGGTGCCGACCCGTGTGGCCCACGAAGCCGGGGCGAAAGCCTTGCAGCAGCTAATCGATGCCTATCGCAAGGATCACCAAGGCGAGACACCGCGCAAACTCGCCTTCAGCATGTGGGGCTCCGAGACGATGCGGCATCTCGGCATCGTCGAGAGCCAGATACTTCACGCGCTTGGGCTCAGGCCGGTCTGGAATAGCGGTGGCCGCCTGACGGCGCTCGCCATCATCCCGCGGCAGGAACTCGGACGTCCGCGCATTGACGTCGTGATGCAGATCACCAGCGTCTATCGCGACCAGTTCGACGGCTTCATGCGGAAGCTGGCGGATGCGATCGAACAGCTCGCGCAACTCGACGAGGGCGACAATCCCTTGTTCCAGAACACCCGCGCATCGGCTGAGCGCCTGGTCGCTCAAGGCCAGCCCAGGGAACGGGCGCTTCAACTGGCCAGGCTGCGCATGTTCAGCAACGCCATGGGCGACTACGGCACGGGCCTGCCGGAGGCCGTGTTGAAATCGGCGTCGTGGGAGAAGGATTCAAGCCTCGCCGAAGCGTTCCTTGGCCGCACGCAATACGCCTACGGCTCGAAGCTCTGGGGCATCCGTGGAGATGGGGAAACCAACCTGTTCGCCGAGCAGCTCAAAGGCGTCCAGGCCGCCGTTCTGTCGCGTTCCTCCAAACTGCACGGCATTCTCTCGACAGACCATCCGTTCGAATTTCTCGGTGGCTTGTCGCTGGCGATCCGGCACCTCGATGGCGCTTCACCGTCGCTCTACATCGCGGACCTTCGCGAAAATACCGCGCGCATCACATCGGCGGCGCGTTTTCTCTCCGATGAAACCCGTTCGCGGTATTTCAACCCGCACTGGATCTCGACGATGCAGAAAGAAGGCTATGCCGGAACGCTGGAAATCCTCAATGCCGTGAACAATCTTTGGGGTTGGCAAGTCGTCGATCCCAATATGGTGCGTGCGGACCAATGGCAAACCGTGCACGACACGTTCATACGCGACATTCGCGATCTCAAGCTAGGAGCGTGGTTTGAACAACACAATCCGACGGCGCAGCTCCAGATCATAGAACGCATGATCGAAGCTATTCGGAAAGGCTATTGGGATGCACCGGAACACATTCGCCGCGAGTTGGTCGCGCGCGTCGACGAGTTGGCCCAAAAAAATGTCCTCATGGGCGAGAAGCTGACAAAAGCCTTCGTCGACCAGATGGGGGCCGGGTTTGGTATCGCGCCCCCGTCACAACAGCCGCCGCCGGCCGCTGCCAAGCAGGCCGAGATCAATCCCCCACAGACCGTGACCGGTCCTGTACTTGAGCCGGTCGTCGCCGGGGCCGGGGAGAGCCGATCATGGTGGCACAGTGCTATGGCGCTTCTCACGATGCTGGCTTGCTTCGGCGCAGGCCTCTACGTGCAATGGCGCCGGAACAGCTTGGCAGCTTTAGGAAATGCCTAATGTCGACGTTTGAATCCGCTCTTTATGAGATCGCGAAGCTCTTCCTCTTTCCTGTTTTGGTCTTGATCGTCAGCGCGCTGCTTTACGCCTTTGTCGCGCTGGGCGCGTTCGTCATGGAAGCATGGCAACGGTGGCGCGGCACTTACCGGTCGCAGCTTGCGGCGCACCAGAGCAAGACGAACGCCGTCAGCGACGATCTCGAAATCTGGATTCTCCGGCGGCTGGAATGGCTGCGCGTGGTGTCCCGAAGTGCGCCCATGCTCGGACTTGTCGCGACCATGATCCCGATGGGGCCGGCATTGCTCGCCCTGACGCACAACGATGCGCGCAGCGTCGGCGAGAATTTCGTGGTGGCCTTCTCTGCGGTCATCCTGGCGCTCATCAGCGCCTCCATAACCTATTTTATCCTGACGGTGCGCCGCCGCTGGCTGCTGGAGGAGTTGCGTGCTTTCGAGCGCGGGAAGGGAACGTCTTAATGCGTTTCCTTGAAGAGGGCGAAAGTGACGATCCGATCCTCTCGCTGGTCAACCTGATCGACGTCTTTCTCGTCGTCGTGGCGATGCTGATGATTATCATCGTCCGCAATCCGCTCAATCCGTTCTCGAACCAGAGCGTCGTTGTCGTCGAGAACCCTGGCAAGGCCGACATGAAGATAACTGTGAAGGAGGGCCGCGAGCTGATCCGCTACCAAACCAACGGCTCCATCGGCGAGGGCGAGGGCATCCGCGCCGGCATCACCTACCGGCTGCCGGATGGCCGCATGATTTATGTACCGGAAGGTAAGGATGACATGCGTTGAGGCGGAAAACCGGACGCTGGCGTGGCGCTTGCACCGGTATCGAGGACGTCAGTCTCAAACGCGCACGGCAAGCCCCGTCGGCTAAGCGGGCCGCGAAGGCAGCGAGGTCATCGCTTCCAGTTGCGCTGTTCGCGTTGCTAACACAGCGAGCAAGCTCTTGTGCAGGCGATCCTCGGGTTCGAAATTTTGCGCGAGCCTTCGGACGGTCTCGACAAATCGCAAGCGATACGTCGCTGCCCTGTCGACGTCTCCGTACTTCGCGAAGATCTCGGCGGCCGTTCGGTACACCTGCCAAGAAGCGATCGGGAAGTCGGCATTGTCGACGATCTCCAGCGCACGGGACAGGTGCAACTGAGCCTCCGCTGAATCGCCCAAGCCAAGCGCCGTACGCGCGAGCAGTCCGTGGGCCTGGGCCAGGTGATTGAGATCTGGAGCCGATGCCACATAGTCGTGGAGCTGGCGTGCACAGCTCTGAGCCTGCGTAAAGTCGTCAACCTGCAAGTAGAACATGATCGGCCATGAGCTCGACCGCCTCACCGACAACGAACGACGTCTGCTCGATGTCGCCAGCGTTGCCGGCGAAGATTTTTCTGCGGCTCTCGTTGCGGCCGGCCTGTCCGATGATGCGATCGACGTTGAAAGGGACAATCATGTCTCGCAGATCACGGATGGAGCCGACGAGGTCGCCGCACGAGCGAAGTGTGACATCCACGGCGTGCCAAAAACTGAGCAGCGCGGGCTGGTTCAGCCTTTCATTGCTGCCATGCAGATCTTCGCGCTCGTGCTGTTGCTGTTGCAAAATGATTTGTCTTCGAAGGTCTTGGTTCAGTTCGTTGCCAGTATTCCGGCACTGCTTGCCGGCGCGGCGCTAGGGATTTTCGCTTTCCGCTGTGTCAATGAAGCGTCGTTCCGGCGGATCATCCTCACCATGTTGCTATTTTCTGGATTGCTGCTGGCCTTGTAGTTACGCCAGTCGCGCCTCTGCCCGAATGCCTCGATAATTTCATTGGTGAGAGCAACCCCGTTCGGGTGATCGACGCGTTTGTCGAGGCGCTCGACTTGGCCGAGATGAGCTTCGAAGGGATGGACCCGGCGGCGACCGGCCGGCCGTCGTACGATCCGTCGGTGCTCCTCAAGCTCCCTACGGCTATCTTCATCGGGTGCAGTCGAGCCGGCGGTTCGAACGAGAGGCCGGACGCAATGTCGAGGTCATGTGGCTGCTGGGTTGGCTCGCCCCCGATCACAAGACGGTCGCGGACAGAGGCGAGATTATGCAGCGTACAGGCCTCAATTTGAAGCCAATCGCGGCCGAGAAGTTCGGCCACTTCGCCATTGAGTTCGTCCATAGCTGATGCGACAAGCTCTACTGCCATGTTGAGACTTTTTCGTCGATGTCCTTGCCCCACGCACTGTTGACCGCATTGATCGAACGACGCTGTTCCGGCTCCGAACTGGCCGAACGCTTCGACCGTTCCATCGGCTATTTTTGGCAAGCGACTCATCAGCAGATCTACCGGGAGCTTGCCCGTCTCGAAGCCGCCGGCTTCGTTCAAGGCTCTCTCGTCGACGGCGCGCGAGGCGGCAAGAAGACTTATCTTGTGTTGCCGGCCGGACTCAAGGAACTGCGGCGTTGGCTTAGGGAGAGGCAAGCTCCGTCTCCGATTCGCGATGAGCTGATGGTTCGGCTTCGGGCGGAAGCCGTCATCGGTCCCACACGCATCATCGAAGAGCTGGAGAGCCTTGCCGGACAACACCGCGAAAAGCTCAACATCTACCGGGAAATCGAGGCCAGGGATTTCCCGCAAAAGAGAATGACGAGGGATGAAAAGCTACGTCATCTCGTGCTCAAGGCGGGAATCGACTTCGAGACCCAGCGTATCGCCATTTGCGAGCAGGCAATTTCAGTCCTGAAAGCATCCTGAGCCTCAACCGGTCCGACTACCCGCTAACGAGCACGGTCGCGCATTGGCCTAAGCACCTCGTCGAAATCTCTAAGCTCGGGAAACTTAAGGGTGGGTTGGCGGTCGAGTTCACGCAGATAAACTCGCAGGTCCTGCAGCTGTGCCTGCCTCTCGTGGTCCGTAACATATGGAACATGATAGGCGACGAATGGCTTGTGTACGGTCAGTCCGACATAGCCCAACGTCCCCTGAAAGAAATGACGCATCATCCCAGTCTCGAGCTCTCCGTGGAGGGCGTCTGGTCCGAACATATTTCGGCGCCCGCCGAGAGCCATTGCAGTAAATGTTCTCTTACCCCTGAGACCACCCAGATCGTAAAACCCGCGGTTGCCACTATGCATCGGGCCGCACAGCAAGACACGGTCGATCCAGCCTTTAAGAATTGCCGGAACGCTGAACCAGAATACTGGAAAAGTGAAGACGATGAGGTCCGCCGTCAGTACATTCTCTACTTCGCGGGCAACATCGAAAGCCAGCGTCGAAGTAGTGTAGCCGTGGCGTTGTTCGAGAGTGTATACCAAGTAATCGGGTCGGCTTCTTGAAGTGAAATCGTTCCCGGAGAGAACAGGGTTGAAATCGTCGTGGTAGAGATCGCAAATGGTGACAATCGCACCTGCGGCCTTCAGTTCGTCGATAACAACATCGCGCATCGCGCTCACAAAGGAGTTCGGCTCGGGGTGCGCATGGACCAGATGAACACGCATCTCATCTCACCTCACTTGAACGAAGGGAGCGCGCCGGAGACGCGCTTCGCCATTTCCGCGGCAAGCGCCTGCGCTGCATTGAGCGGCCGCATCATCACGTCGAACTCGACGATCTTGCCGTCGTCGTCAAAGCGAATGAAATCGATTCCCTTGGCCATCTTGCCGCCAACCTTGGCGCTGAATTCGAGAACGATATTCCGGCCGTCGGCAGTCGCGGCCTGACGATGGTAGTTGAAATCCTCAAAAATCTGAACCGCGTTGCTCATGACGAGAACCAACGCTTCGACGCTGTGGTAGGGATTGAATGCGATCGGGAAGCGGAAGACCACTTCCGGATGAGTGATCGAGGGAAGGTCGCCAAGATCTTTCCTTGCGATCATAGCGTGCCACTTCTCCAGAGATGCTGCGGCGGCCGGGTGAAGATGGGGCAGTCCAGTCATTGTGACTTCCTCGCCTTTGGAATTCCGGATTGCGTGCTCAGAGGGACGCGGCAAGCCGTGTTCCCTGATTGATGGCGCGCTTTGCGTCCAGTTCGACCGCTAACCACGCTTTGCCTTGTCCTTCTCGTTCTGAGCCATGATGGCGTCGCGCGCTGCGGCCCAGTCTGAATCCTTCCAGTCGCGCACTTCGTAGAAGTTGCCGCCCATCGCCAGCGCCTGGGCACCGTCCATCACGATGGTCTCGCCGTTGATCCAGTCGCAGCCGCCGGAGATCAGGAACGTCGCGAGATTTTGCAACTCGCTCATTTCCCCAAGGCGGCCCATCGGATTCGCAGCGACGGTCCTCGCACCGGCCTCGTCGCCGGGCTTGATACGCTTGCTCATGCCTTCGGTCGGAATTTCTCCCGGCGCGATGGTGTTGAGGCGGATGCCGTAGCGACCCCACTCCGTGGCCAGCGACATGGTCATGGCGTGTATCGCGGATTTGCTCATGGCGGACGGCACCACGTACGGGCCGCCATTACGTACCCATGTCACGGTAATGGAGACAACGTTGCCGCGATGTCCGCCGGCGATCCAGCGTTTGCCGACAGCGTGGGTCACGTAGAACGTGCCGTGCATCACGATATTGGCGATGGCATCGAACCCGCGCGGCGAGAGATCCTGCGTGCGGGCAATGAAATTGCCAGCCGCGTTGTTGATGAGATCGGTAAGGGGACGGTCCTTGAAAGTGGACTCGACCATGGCGTCGACCGCCGCGGCGTCGCGAATGTCCACGCCGTGGGCGGTGACCTTGCCGCCATGAAGTTTCATCAACTCGGCGGCGGTCTCCTCGCAAACGCCTTTGCGGCGTCCGCAAATGTGAATGTCCGCGCCGAGGCTGAGAAATTTCGCTGCCATGGCCTTGCCGAGCCCGGTGCCACCGCCGGTCACCAGGATATTGCGGCCCATGAGAAGCCCGTCGCTGAACATGATGCAATCCTCCTTGCGCCGATTTCGTTGCTTAGTTGACGTCAGAACTCGGTTTCGGCGCGGCGAAGCCGAGTTCGAGCGGTCCCAACAATTCGGGATAGCCAAACTCGATAGTGTGCATTTGTGCAACCAGTTGCAAAACAATAGCGCTTAAATTTGTCTTTTGCAACAAGTTGCATAAACTAATGCGGGCTCACCACTTTCGGTGCGCTCGGTGGATGGCGGTAGGTGCTTCTGGACGGATTTGGTGGGCCATGCTGGCCGCGAGCCCCTGAAGGCGCTCTTGAGCTCAGGCCGCAGTATCAATCGCTTCCGAACATCATCGCTTCCTCAATGGCGGCCATGCGATCGTGCGTTCTGCAGATCTCGTGTTCATTGGAACTACCAGCCTCTACGGCGTCCAAACCAATACGGCCGTACATCGTGTCCCTGAGAAGTGGTCGGGGGCCCGAAAGACGAGTCTGCTCGCTATCCGATCTTCGGCTTACGCTCGCCAATTAGATCGACTCGCCATTTCACAAGCCACTCATGATCATTTTCCCGACCGCCCACTCGCTCGCGAAGTAGCCGCTGTATTTGGGCAAGCTATCGGGCATGTCCCGCACACGGCGGTGATAGAATATATCCATCCGAACCGGCGGCAGCCGGGCCTCTGGCTCGAAGTTGCTGGCCGGGATGAACATCACCTTGAACGGCCCGACGCCCGCAACCTCCACAACCGGCTTGCCGCAAGTCCGGCAGGCCCCGCGATTGAAGTTCGGCGGCGGACGGTATTTCCTGAATGAGATATTGCCGGCGTTGTTCAGCACGACATCCTTGGCGCGAACGGCGACCACATCCGCGAACGGTTTGCCGTTGAACGCCTGGCAGATCAGACAGTGGCACCGGAACCTGGCTTTCGGCGACCTATGCACCTCGAACGAGCAGGCGCCGCATTCGCAGGAGCCGCGTAGCGGCAACGATGTGTCGGTGGTCATGTGCTGATACTCCTGAGCTTGATTTGATGACGGCGTGCGGGTCACCGGAGCATCATGTTGAGGATGGTATCGATCGGCTGTCTGAAGGGCGCGCGCAGAAGATTGGAGAGGTTCCAGCGACCCTGCTCATAGATCCCCTTGGCATGGCTGAGGGTACGGAAGCCCTCGATGCCATGGTAAGCGCCCATGCCGCTGGGCCCGACGCCGCCGAAGGGCAAGTCATCCTGGGCGATGTGCATGATCGTCCCATTGATAGTGACGTTGCCTGAGGTTGTTCGGCTCAGCACCCTGCGTCGGTCTTCATCATCGGCACCGAAATAGTAGAGCGCGAGCGGCCGAGGCCGGGCGTTCACATAGGCAATCGCATCGCCGATGTCGCGGTAGGGAAAAATCGGCAGGACCGGGCCAAAGATCTCCTCATGAGCGATGCGCATCTCGTCTGTGACGCCGAGGACGACCGTTGGCGCCAGCGTGTTGGGGCGCAGAGACGCCTCACCGGGCCGGTTGCCGACCTCGATGATCCGCGCTCCCTTGGAGCGAGCATCGTCGATCAGGCTCTGAAGCCGGGCATGGTGCCGCTCGTTGATGATTGAGGTGTAGTGTTCGCTCGTCGGACCGTCCGCATAAAAGGACGCCACCTTCCGGTCATACGCCTTCACGAACGAGTCAATGTCGCTTTCGTGGACGAGTGCGTAGTCCGGGGCGATGCAGGTCTGGCCGGCGCTGAGCAGCTTTCCGTAGACAATTGACGCCGCCGCTTGGTCGAGGGCGTGGCCCTTGGCAACGATGCTAGGCGACTTGCCCCCGAGTTCGAGGGTAACCGGAACGAGGTTGTCGCTTGCGGCCTTCATCACCGACCGCCCTACTGCAGTGCTCCCGGTGAAGACCAAGTGGTCGAACGGCAAGGCCGAGAAAGCCGCCCCTACGGCCGCATCGCCGGTCACGATCGCGAACTGGTCCTCGGGGAAGATCTCGCCCAGCATCTTCGCGAGTAGTGAATTCGTGACGGGCGTGAACTCCGAGGGCTTCAGCATAACTCGGTTCCCGGCGGCCATGGCCGTGACGACCGGCATCAGCGCGAGGTTTACCGGATAGTTCCACGGCGACATGACGCCGACGACACCAAGTGGCTGATATTCGACGCGAGCCTTGCCAGCCTGCATGTGTAGCGCAACGTGTCGGCGGGTCGGCGCCATGAATTTGCGAAGGTTGCGGATCAGATACTTTGTGCCCTCCGCGACCCCTCCAACCTCCATGATCGCCGTCTCATACCTCGAGCGATGCCCGAAATCGGCATTGATGGCGTCTTCGATCGCCTTGCGATGCTCGATGATCACGGCTCGGAACTTGGTCAGATCGGCGCGCCGCTGCACCAGCGAAGGGGCTCCCTCACGCAGGAAGGCAGCACGTTGGCTGGCGAGGAGGCCGCCAAGCCGATCAGCGTCGGTGATTTTTCCGATGGCGCTCATGGTCCACTCCGATGTAGACAGGAGAAACTTACGCCCTCGACATAGGCGCATAAGTAGCCACTGTCAACAATGTATACATAAGAAACTTTGAGGTACGATGCAGGACGCACCCAACCGCCCCTATCACCACGGTGATCTCCGTCGCGCGGTTATCGAGACGGCGTTGGATATGCTTCGGGAGGAGAAGGGCTGGCAGTTCACGCTGCGGGAAGTCGCCCGCCGGGCTGGCGTAAGCCACGCGGCCCCCTACAAGCACTTTCCGGACAAGGCCGCGCTGCTTGCAGAACTCGCCATGATTGGGTTCGACCGGCTGCGGGAGTCTTTATCGGCCGCGAAGCCCAAAGCGCCCAAATCCCTGCGCGACGAAATTACCACGATAGCTCGTGCCTACGTCGCGTTCGGAACGGACAACCCGGCTCTCTACCGCCTGATGTTTAGCGCGGAGGAGGGGAAATCGGTTGGAATGCATCTTAATGAGCGGGCGCTGGCGGTGTTCGATGTTCTCCTCGAAATCCTCCGGCGCGGCCAGGCCGCGGGGAGGATTCGCAAGCGGCCGATAGAAGGTCAGGCGGCAGCCGGCTGGGGGCTCGTCCACGGCATGACCATGCTTGCGATCGATGGGCTCTTGGTGCCCGAGAAGGTGGGATCGGCCCCCTTGGATGCGGCCTTGAGCACGCTGGTGGAAGGGCTGGGGAGCCCAGCAACATGACACTAGTTGCGCATGCAATAAGATCCGCTCGTGGCCGCAAACCGGTCCTGAGTGAATGACAGAGCTTCACGCATGTCGATGCATGGGAACCGCTTAAGGCCACCTGGAACGTCTATCCAAAATAAGAAACCAACTCGCCCACCACCCTGTAATGAACTACGCGAATGATAACCGGACGGACAATTGCGTTGCTACGGTTTCGTACGAAACGAGTGGACCTTAGTTGCCGTTTGCGAGAGATGCACAAACCTCTGTTTCGCCTTTTCTGCGATAACGCATCCGAATCTACGATTGTTGTAGAGAGACCGTGGCGGATCGCGGATGGAGCGGTAGTGTGACGGTCGCTGACGCCGAGCAATACGATTAGTCGCCGCCGATTTGCCCGACGTGTCAAAAATGCTTTCACGGAATCGCTCGAGGCATAGACCGCGCGGCTACTTTGTATGGGGTTGTTTTCGATATTTTGGTGGGAGCGGGCTCGGACCGGTCGTGCGGCCGTCGTCTTTGCTGGTGTTGATCGTGAGGTGCCCGTAGCTAGAGAGCCGCACCGCCCGCCTTCGCCCTTTGGGCTACGGCGCGGCAGCCTTCACTCGCTTCGCTTCGCGAGCGAAGGCTGGTGGGCCCGGCAGGACTCGAACCTGCAACCAGACCGTTATGAGCGGCCGGCTCTAACCATTGAGCTACAGGCCCCGCCGCGGAGCGGCCGCGAGGAGGGCGGCCGGCAACGGTGCCGCCATCGTTTACAGGCATGACAGCGATACGGCAATGCCGCCTTGGCGGCCAAGAACGGGCTTTCATCAGGCCTCGCGCTTGCCTACAACCTCCGTTGCATCATTCGTCACCGAACGCTTGAGGCCAACAATGAAACTCGCTGGAATCGCCTGTGCCGGTTTGCTTTTGCTCGCGGACGGCGCCGCGGCGCAGGAGGGAGGCAAGGCCATTACCAAGACCACAATCAGCCTGGGAACCGCGACGCCGGGCGGCGGCTTTCCGGTCTATGGCAATGCCTTCACGGAAGTCATGAACGCCGCCGATCCGGCGCTCTCGATCGAGCCGCGCAACACCAAGGGCTCCAACGAAAACATCCCGCTCCTGGAATCCGACCAGCTCGACATCGCGCTGGTGGCCGGCGAGCCGTCCTACGAAGCCTTCATGGGCATCGGGCGGACGGCAACCAAACTGAAAATCCTCACCGCGATGTATTCCAGCCCCGGCATGTTCGTGGTGCGGGCGGACAGTCCCTACAAGACGATCAGGGATCTGGTCGGCCAGCCGGTTGCCTTTGGCGCGAAAGGCTCCGGCCTGCCGATCCTGTCGCGCTACATCCTCGACGGCATCGGGCTGAAGCAGGACGAGGACTTCAAGTCGATCTATCTCGACCGCGCCGGCGATGGCCCCGCCATGGTGCAGGACGGCCGTGCCGCGGCGCTGTGGGGCGCGGGCGTCGGCTGGCCGGGTTTTGCCGCGATGGTGCAGGCGCCGGGCGGCGCACGGTTCATCGCGCCCGACGCCAGCGAGATCGCGCGCATCCGCGCCAAGCACACGTTCCTGAAGCCGCTGACAGTCCCCGCCAACAGCTATCCGAACCAGCCGGCAGCGATCGATTCCGTCGGCTCATGGAGTTTTGTGCTCGCACGCGAAAGCCTGCCTGAGGATGTCGCCTACCGGCTGGCGCGCACGCTGCACGGGGCCGAGGCTGTGCTCTGCAAGAAGCTGCCGCAGGCCTGCGAGACCACGGCTGCGAACACGGTCGCGGCCGCGCCGAATGCAGCGCTGATCCATCCCGGGGTGATGAAGTATTTCAGGGAGACGGGCGTGGTGAAGTGACTTCTGCAGATAGAAGCTGGCTTCTATCGGCAGAGGTCATTCCGGGGCGCGCGTCGCGCGAACGCGGAATCTCGAGATTCCCCGATGCGCAATTGCGCATCTGAGGTCTGGTCCTTCAGACCATCCCGGAATGACGACCTTCGGTCGTCACTTCTTCGCCATCGCGCATGCCGGATCGGGCGGTCCGAACGCTTCGTCGCCGGGAATCTTCGCGAGGATCTGATAGTAGTCCCACGGATATTTCGATTCCTCGGGCTTCTTGACCTGCACCAGCCACAGGTCATGCACCATCAGATTGTCCTCGCGCAGCTTGCCGTTGCGGGAGAAGAAATCCTCGATCGGCTTCTCGCGCATCTTCGCCGCCACTTTCAGCGGTTCGTCGGTGCCGGCTTCCTTGATGGCGTTGAGATAGCTCATGGTCGAGGAATAGACGCCGGCCTGCCACATCGTCGGCATCCGGTTCATCTTGGCGAAGTATCGCTTCGACCATTCGCGGGTCTTGTCGTCCATGTCCCAGTAGAACGAGGTCGTCAGCAACAGGCCTTGCGCTGCCGGCAATCCCAGCGAATGGATGTCGGTGATCAGCGCGAGCAACGCTGCCATCTGCTGGCCACCCTTGAGCACCCCGAACTCGGCGGCGGTCTTGATCTCGTTCATGTTGTTGGGCGGACCCGCCGCGATGCCGATGATCTTGGCCTTGGAAGCCTGCGCCTGCAGCACGAAGGATGACAGATCAGGCGTTGCCAGCGGCGGCCGCACCGAGCCCAGCACCTTGCCGCCATTGGCGGTGACGACGCTGGAGGCGTCGCGCTCGAGCGAGTGGCCGAATGCATAGTCGTCGGTGATGAAGAACCAGCTGTCGCCGCCGCGCTTCACCACTGCCTGCGCGGTGCCTGCGGCGAGCGAACGGGTGTCGATCACCCACTGCATCGCGTAAGGCGAGCAGAATTTGCCATGGAAGTCCGCGGCCAGCGTCGAATGTGTGATGAACAGCTTCTTCTTGTCATTGGCGATGTTCTGCACCGCAAGACCGACCGCGGAGACCGGAACGTCGACGATCAGGTCGACCTGATCGACGTCATACCAGCGCCGCGCAATTGCGCCGCCGATATCCGGCTTGAGCTGATGGTCGCCGACGATGATGGTGATCGGCTTGCCCAGCACCTTGCCGCCGAAATCATCGATCGCCATTTGTGCTGACGTGACCGAGCCCTGGCCGGTCGGCGTCGCCGCCGGACCGTTCATGTCGGTGAGAACGCCGATCTTGACCACATCGTCTGAAACTTGCGCGAGCGCGGCGGTCGGCGCCAGCATCGCTGCTGCGAGTATTCCCAGCCTGGATAGGCTCTTGGCGAACATCCTGTCTTCTCCTCCCTGGAATCGGCACGTTGGCCGTTGATTTTCGCAGGCGGTTTGGTCCGCCAATTGGTCTCATTTGCAACTATTTTCGGGCGGCGTCAACGTGGTCCCGTGGAGGGCCCGACGACGGACAGCTCCCGGTTCTGTTTATTTCCGGCCCGATTCAGGGCATAGCCGGGCCATGACATCGCCCCAGCGCCTGCCGACCTCGTTGACACCGCTCGATATGGCGCTCGACGCCCTGTTAGGCGGTCTGGAACCGGTCGCGCCCATGGAAGTAACGCCCAAGGAAGCGCTGCGTTGCATCGCGGCCGGGACGCCGCCGCTGCCGGCTCATCCGCCGCGCGACACCGCCGCGGTGGACGGTTACGCCTTTTGCGCCCGCGATCTCGTCGGCGCATCCTCCTATTCGCCGCTGCCGCTGACGGCGCCACCGATTTGGGTCGAGGCCGGCGAGGCCCTCCCTGAGGCTAGCGACTGCGTGCTGGATTCCGATTCTGTCGACCTATCTGGCCCGCTGCCGCAGGTGCTGGCGGAGGCGATCCCAGGGCAGGGCGTGCGCCGGGCGGGTAGCGATATCGCCGCGGGCAGTCTCCTCGTGGAAGCCGGGCGGCGCGTGCTGCCGCGCGATCTCCTGATGGCGCGTGCCGCTGGAATAGCGCGCTTGAACGTCCGCCGTCCGCGGCTGCGCATCGTCAATGTCCCCGGTGGCAGCATGACGGCAGACCTGATCGCGGAGAGCGCGCAGGCTACCGGTGCCGAAACCGTGTCCTTCACCGCCGCGGGCCGCGATGCCGGGTCGATTGCCGCGGCACTCGATGACGGCGCGTGCGATCTGCTCCTCATCGTCGGCGGCTCCGGCGTCGGGCGCACCGACGCGGCGGTGACAGCATTGGCTGCGCGTGGCAAAATTCTCGCCCACGGCATTGCCCTGCAGCCCGGCCGCACCTCGGCCGCCGGACGCATCGGCAACACGCCCGTCGTGGTGTTGCCGGGCGCGCCGGATCAGGCCCTCGCGGCGTGGTGGACGCTGGCGCTTCCTGCGGTCGATCGCCTCTCGGGCCGGGCGCTACGCAAGACAGTCAATTTGCCGCTGGCGCGCAAGATTGCATCCAGCATCGGTATCGCCGAAATCGTGTTGCTGGAACGGAAGCAGGATATGTGGGTCCCGCTGGCGGTGGGCGAATTGTCGCTCGACGCAATCGTCCGCGCCGAAGCCTGGCTCACAGTGCCCGGCGGCTCGGAAGGATTTGCGGCAGGCAGCCCGCTCGATGCCTATATATTGCGGGACTGATATGAGTTCAGGAATGACCAATACGCCCTCGCCCAGAGATGGCGACACTAACGAGCAGGACCAGTTCCTGACGATCCTGTCGCGCGAGGATGCGCTGGCGCGTTTTGAAGCCGGCTTGTTTCCGCGCGCGATCGCAAGCGAAACGCGCCCGCTTGCCGAGGCGCTCGGCTGTGCGCTTGCTAAAGACGTGGTGGCGCCGATCGACGTGCCGCCGTTCGACCGCTCCAATGTCGACGGCTTTGCGGTGCGTTCGGCCGATCTTGCTTCCGCCGGTGAGGCTTCGCCGGTTCGTGTGATGCTGAACGACGAGGTGGTCGCCTGCGGCACCGCGCCGACGCGGCCGGTATTGTCGGGAACAGCCACGCCCATCGCGACCGGCGGTCCGGTGCCGCGCGGCGCAGACGCCATCGTCATGGTCGAGCGTACGCAGCCGGCGGGACCGCGCGCGGTCGAAATCCGCCGCGCCGCTTCTCCCGGGCAGTTTGTGTCCTATGCCGGTTCCGATATCGCCCGCGGCGAGGCGCTGCTGCGTGCCGGGACTGTCATTGGGTCGCGCGAGATCGGGATGCTGGCGGCTTGCGGTATCGCGCAGGTGACCGTCGCGCGCCGGCCGCGCGTCGCAGTGATCTCTACCGGCGATGAACTGGTGCAGCCGGGTCAGCCGCTGCCTCCCGCCGCAATCTATGACACCAATGGTGCGATCGTCGCAGCGGCGGTGAACGAAAATGGCGGCGAAGCGGTGTTTCTCGGCGCCGTTGCCGATGACGAGGAACAGCTCGAAGCTGTAATGCGTAAGGCGCTTGAGGCCAGCGATGTGCTGGTACTGTCAGGCGGCACCTCAAAAGGTGCGGGCGACGTGTCCCACCGCATCATCGGGCGGCTCGGCAAGCCCGGCATCATCGCCCATGGTGTGGCGCTGAAGCCCGGCAAGCCGCTGTGCCTTGCAGTGTGCGATGGCAAGCCTGTGATCATCCTGCCGGGCTTTCCGACCTCGGCGATGTTCACCTTCCACGACATGATCGTGCCGGTGCTGCGGCGGATGGCGGGCTTGCCGCCGCGCTCGGACGCCAAGGTCAATGCACGCGTACCGGTGCGGATCGCATCCGAACTCGGCCGCACCGAATTCGTGATGGTGTCGCTGGTCGAAGGCGCGGACGGATTGATCGCCTACCCCACGGGTAAAGGCTCCGGGGCCATCACCTCCTTCGCGCAGGCCGACGGCTTTCTGCGCATCGATGCGCTGGCCGATCAGATGCCGGCCGGCAGCGAGGCCGAGGTGACGCTGTTCACGCCGCACGTGCGGGTGCCGGATCTCGTCATCGTCGGCAGCCACTGCACCGGGCTCGATCTCGTCACCGCGCCGCTGGCGCATGCCGGACTCGTCGTGCGTTCGATCGCCGTCGGCAGCCTTGGCGGGCTCGCGTCTGCGAAGCGTGGCGAATGCGATTTTGCGCCGATCCATTTGTTCGACGAGAAAACCGGGACATACAACACGCCCTATCTCAGCGATGGGCTCGAACTGGTGTCGGGCTGGCGGCGCATGCAGGGCATCGTGTTCCGCAAGGGTGACCGACGCTTCGAGGGATTGAGTGCGGAGGAGGCGGTGCGCGCCGCGCTCGCCGATCCGGCCTGCATCATGGTCAACCGCAACCAGGGCGCCGGCACGCGCATCCTGATCGACCGGCTGCTCGGCGGCGCGCGCCCGGACGGTTACTGGAATCAGCCGCGCTCGCACAATGCGGTGGCTGCAGCCGTCGCGCAGCACCGCGCCGACTGGGGCATGACCATTGCGCCGGTCGCGCATGCGTCAAACCTAGGTTTCATTCCCTTTGCCGAAGAGCATTATGACTTTGCGCTGGTGAAAGCGCGCAAGCAACGGCCGGCGGTGCAGGCCTTTCTCGACGCGCTGGCATCGGAAGCGGGCCGCGCGGCGCTGGAGCAGGCGGGATTTCGGCCGGCCTGAAGCGGTTCGGGCGAAATGCAAGAAGCCGTCAACAGAAGCGGCTCGGGCAGGATGGGAATGGCAAGACCGCTGTCGATTGCGATTGTTGGCGCCGGCATGGGTGGGCTCGCGACCGCCGCGGCGCTGCGACGGGTAGGTATCGACGTCACCGTCTACGAACAGGCCACGCAATTCGCGCGCATCGGCGCCGGCATTCAGATCGGCTGCAACGCCATGAAGATGCTGCGCGGGCTGGGGCTGGAAGCGAGGCTACGTGCGCAGGCGTTCTATCCACGCTCCTGGAATAACCGCGACTGGCGCACCGGCGAAGTCAAGTTCGACATGATCTTCGGCGAGAGCGCCGAGCAGAAGTTCGGCGCGCCTTATCTGCTGGCGCATCGCGGCGATCTGCATGCGGCGCTCGCCAGCGCCGTTCCCGATGCTCGCATCAGGCTCAACCACAAACTGGTCGGGCTCGAGGAGACCGGCGAGGGCGTCCGGCTCGCCTTTGCCAACGGCGCAAGCGTGATCGCCGACGCCGTGATCGGCGCCGACGGCGTTCACTCGGTCGTGCGAGATATCCTGTTCGGTGTCTCACCGGTGAACTTCACCGGGCGGATCGCCTACCGCACCACCTATCCGGCCGCGCTGCTCGATGGTGCAAAGATCGACGATTGCACCAAATGGTGGGGCGAGGACCGCCACATCGTCATCTATTACGTCAAGCCGGACCGCTGCGAGATCTACCTCGTCACCAGCCAGCCGGAGCCGGATTTCCGGATCGAATCATGGTCGGCAAAGGGCGATGTGAAGGAATTGCGCAAGGCGTTTGCCGGTTTCGACCGCCAGGTCGAGCAGGTGTTGGCTGCGTGCCCCGATGTGCACAAATGGGCGATCGTCGATCGCAATTCGCTGGAGCGATGGGCGGACCGCAACGTCACGCTGCTCGGCGATGCCTGCCATCCGATGACGCCCTACATGGCGCAGGGCGCGGCGATGGCGATCGAGGACGCCGCAGTGCTGTCGCGCTGCCTCGATGGCGTTGAGCGTGACGGTGTTGCGAATGCGTTTCGCCGCTTCGAGGCGACGCGCAAGGAGCGGACGGAGCGCATCCAGCAAACCTCGCGCGCCAATACCTGGCTCAGCGGGAAGACCGATACGGATTGGGTCTATGGCTACGACGCCTGGACGGTGCCGCTGGCGGGCTAGCCGTTTTCTCCTTAGTCGTCCCCGCGAACGCGGGGACCCATAACCACAGGGCGTTCTTGTTGCGCACGGCTGTGGCCCCAGCGTCTCTAAATCGAGAAGCTTGTGGTTATGGGTCCCGGCGTTCGCCGGGACGACGACGGAGAGACTAACCTAACCCCGCATCCAGCGCCGCCAGCCGTTCCGCCTTCGCGATGTCATCCATGGTATTGGCATTGAAAAACGGATCGAGCGGCGTGGTCGGCCAGGATACCGTGGCGAGCTTGAATCGCGCGGTCCAGCGGTCGATCTTCCTGATATCTTCGACCACAAGCGCGTGACGGAGCTGTTCGCGCAGGCGCACGCTCCACAGCCCGATCACCGGATGCGATTGCCCGTCGGAAGCGGCGACCGCAAGCTCGGCTTTCTCCGATTCGAGCGCACCATAGAGCCGCGACACCAGATCGCGCGGCAGGAACGGGCAGTCGGCGGCGGCGCTGAGAACAAGCTTTACGTCGGGCCGGCTGGCCGCGGCCCAATCGAGCGCCGCCAGAATGCCGGCGAGCGGTCCGGGGAAATCGGCGACGCCGTCGGCAATAACCGGTAGTCCAAACGCCGCGAACCGCGCGGGATCGCCATTGGCGTTCAGAACGAGGCCGTCGCATTGCGGCTTCAGCCGCGCG
>NZ_LLXX01000025.1:72874-73928 GCF_001440405.1 Bradyrhizobium valentinum | reverse complement strand
GGGCGCCCGCCGATCATGCGCATCGGCTTGTCGCCGCCGCCCATCCGGCGTGCGAGGCCGCCGGCGAGCAGTACGCCGGGAATGTCAGTCATCGCTTTCGCCCTTGCGCTTGTGCCGCGCGGATTCTTCCTCGACATAGTCGAGGTTCTGGTCGAACACGATCCGCTCTTGTCCTGATAGCGCGATGAAGCGCTTG
This sequence comes from Bradyrhizobium valentinum, assembly GCF_001440405.1. Lineage (GTDB taxonomy): Bacteria > Pseudomonadota > Alphaproteobacteria > Rhizobiales > Xanthobacteraceae > Bradyrhizobium > Bradyrhizobium valentinum. The sequence goes on along the minus strand of NZ_LLXX01000025.1, from coordinate 73,732 downwards.
CCGCGCGTGCGACCGACCAGCGTCAGTCCGACCTGCCGCGCCAGTTCGACGCCCCACGCGGTGAAGCCCGAGCGCGAGACGAGAATGGGAATTCCCATCCGCACCGTCTTGATCACCATTTCCGAGGTGAGGCGGCCCGTGGTGTAGAGAATCTTGTCGCCGGGATCGACGCCATGGCGATAGATCCAGCCCGCGATCTTGTCGACGGCGTTATGGCGGCCGACGTCCTCGGTGTAGCACACGGGTGTGCCTTCCTTGCACAGCACGCAGCCATGGATCGCTCCGGCTTCCAGATAGAGCGAGGGCATGGTGTTGATCGCGCGCGTCATCTGGTAGAGCCAGGAAGTGCGCAATTCCGCCTTCGGCAGCGCGACGCTTTCTACGGCTTCCAACAGGTCTCCGAATGCGGTGCCCTGCGCGCAGCCGGAGGTCTGCGTGCGTTTCTTCAGTTTGGCCTCAAAGTTGGTGTGGTGCTCGGTGCGCACCACCACCACCTGAAGGTCGTCGTGATATTCGACCTCGGTGACGACGTCGTCGTATTTCAGCATGTTCTGGTTGAGGAGATAGCCGAGCGCCAGATATTCCGGGTAATCGCCGATCGTCATCATGGTGACGATCTCCTGGGCGTTCAGATACAGCGTCAGCGGCCGCTCCACCGGCACCCGGATTTCGACCGCCGCACCCGTCTGGTCGGTCCCGGCGACGCGCTCGGTCAGCCGCGGATCCTCAGGGTTAGGCACGATCAGGGGGGCGGGGGCTTTGTCGATTTTCATCATATCCGCAGGTTAGCATGACTTTGTCCCGGGGCTGATATAAGCACCGGAGTGAACAAGTCACGGTCTACCCGTCATGGCCGGG
>NZ_LLXX01000025.1:44129-72816 GCF_001440405.1 Bradyrhizobium valentinum | reverse complement strand
CCCCCGCCCATCCACGTCTTTCTTTCGGCTCTAGCGTGAAGACGTGGATGCCCGGGACGAGCCCGGGCATGACGAAGATAACAACGCCGCCGCCGGAGAACGAAATGAAAGTGATAGGCCTCGCGGGATGGAGCGGCGCCGGCAAGACGACCTTGCTGACGCGGGCGATCCCGCAATTCTTAAAACAGGGCCTCTGCGTCTCCGTCATCAAGCACGCCCATCACGCCTTCGATGTCGACGTGCCCGGCAAGGATTCCTGGCGGCACCGCGAAGCCGGCGCAGCCGAAGTGCTGGTATCCTCCAGCCAGCGCTGGGCCCTGATGCATGAGCTGCGCGGCGCCGCCGAGCCGCGATTGCCGGAACTGCTGGCGAAGATGTCTCCGGTCGATCTTGTCGTCGTCGAGGGTTTCAAGCGCGAGCCGCACCGCAAGATCGAGGTTTATCGCGCCGCCAACGGCAAGCCGTTGCTGTTCCCCGACGATCCCGGCATTGTCGGCATCGCGACCGATACGGCGGTTGAAACCACGCTGCCGACCGCCCATCTCGACGATATCGAGGCCGTCGCGGCGATGATGCTGAAATCGGCGATTTCGCTCGAAGACGTGCTGGCCAGATGCGAAGCTGAGGGCTGATCAAGCACATGGCGCAATTGTCCGACGATTGCTTTGCCTTCGGCGGCCCGATGATGTCGGTCGATGAGGCCGTGGGTCTCATTGCCACGCGCGTGACGCCGGTCGTGGATGTCGAGACGGTGACGCTCGCCCGCGCCGATGGCCGCATTCTCGCGCACGACATTTTGGCGCCGCTGCCGCTGCCGCCCTTCACCAATTCCGCCGTCGATGGCTATGCGGTTTCGAGCCGCGATCTGCCGCAGCAGGAAGAACAGGCATTTCCAGTGATCGGCCGCGTTCAGGCGGGTAGCCTCGCGTCTGCACCGCTCCAGCCGGGGCGGGCGGTGCGCATCTTTACCGGCGCGCCGATGCCCGACGGCGCCGATACCGTGTTCATGCAGGAAGACGTCCGCGTCGAGGGCGACAAGGTCGTGCTCCCCGCAGGTCTCAAGCCCGGCGCCAATGTGCGCCCTGCGGGTGAGGATATTCCCGCAGGCTTTGCGGCGCTGAAAGCCGGCCAGCGGCTGCGGCCGCAGGATGTCGCGCTCGCGTCGGCGTTCGGCCTGACAGAGCTCGATGTCGCCAGGCGTATTCGCGTCGCGGTGTTCTCCACCGGCAACGAGCTGGCCTCGCCCGGCGAAGCGCGCGCCGCGGCGCAATTGTTCGATTCCAACCGCTTCATGCTGATGGCGATGCTGGGCCGGCTCGGCTGCGAGGTGAGCGATCTCGGCATCATCAGGGATGACCGCGCCGCGCTCGCAAGCGCCCTGCAGGAGGTGGCCGGCAGCCATGACCTGATTCTCACCACCGGCGGCGTTTCGACCGGCGAGGAGGATCACGTCAAGGCGAGTGTCGAAAGTGTCGGCAGGCTGGTGCTGTGGCGGATGGCGATCAAGCCGGGACGCCCCGTCGCGATGGGCATCATCGGCGGCACGCCGTTCATCGGTTTGCCGGGCAATCCGGTGGCGAGTTTCGTCACCTTCGTTCATGTGGTGCGGCCGACCATTCTCGCGCTGTCAGGTGCGCGGCCGGAGCCGCTGACGCCGATGCCGGTTCGCGCCGCCTTCAGCTACAAGAAGAAGATTTCGCGCCGCGAGTATGTCCGCGTCACCCTGCGTAACGCCGCGGATGGCGCGCTCGAAGCGGTGAAGTTTCCGCGCGAAGGCGCCGGCCTGTTGTCCTCGCTGGCGGACACCGACGGCCTGGTCGAGCTTGGTGAAGACGTCACGCAGGTCGCGCCCGGCCAGATGGTCGGGTTCCTGTCCTATGCAAGCCTGATCAATTGATGTCCGTTGACGATGTGGTCCCGCTTCGCCATGTTCGGAACATGACGACGACAAAGCTTGATCTTGCCGGGCTGAAATGCCCCCTGCCGGCGTTGAAGACGCGCAAGGCGCTGAAGACCTTGCCGCCCGGCGATAGGCTGGAAGTGCTGTGTACCGATCCGCTCTCGGTGATCGACATCCCGAACCTCATTCGCGAGACCGGCGACAAGGTCGAAATCACCGAGCGCAACGAAAACCGCATCGTATTTTTGATAGAAAAAGCAAATGGATCGATAGAAAAGGCAAATGTTTGAGCTATCCGGGCAGGCCGGAGCTCCCGCGCGTCAGTTAGACGACTTCATTAGAACGCACGATTGCCGGGTGCGACGATCGGCCCTACAAAACCCGGCATGAACTTCCCGACATCGAAGGCGAGCGCAGCGGCGTCCCTTGCCACGGGCAACGAACCGGCGGCAAAACTCGGCAAATCGGCCGGCGGGCCCGAGTTCGGCGCGCTCGCGCAGGCGTCGATCCTGATCGTCGATGACGAGCCCGGGATGCGCAATTTTCTGGTGCGCACGCTGGGGCCGCGCTGCAAGCACGTGGAGGAGGCGGCTGATACGGATGAAGCCTCGCGCATGCTCGATAAGAGCCGGTTCGATGTCGTCATCCTCGACAACATCATGCCGGGCAAGAATGGCGTCGACTGGCTGGCAGAGCAGCGGGCTGTCGGCTTCTTCGCCGACGCCATCCTCATTACGGCCTATGCCGATCTCGACACCGCAATTCAGGCGCTGCGCGCCGGCGCGGCCGATTTCGTGCTGAAACCGTTCCGCTCCAACCAGATATTGAACGCGGTGGCGCGTTGTCTCGACCGGGTCCGGCTGCAGCGCGAGAATTATGTGCTGCGCTATGCGCTGCGCGCATCATCCGATCGTACGTTCCTGCGCGACAATCTGATCGGGGAATCGCCGGCCGCCCGAAGCGTACGGGAAACCATTGCCCGCGTCGCCCGCCTGCCGACCTCGATCCTGCTCACCGGTGAATCCGGCACCGGCAAGGAAGTCGCGGCGCGCTCGATTCATTCCCTGTCCGACCGCGCCGACAAGCCCTTCGTGCCGGTGAACTGTGCTGCGATTCCGCCCGAGATGATCGAGGCCGAGTTGTTCGGCCACATCAAGGGCGCCTTCACCGGCGCAGACAGCGGGCGCGAGGGTCTGTTCCTCCATGCGCATGGCGGGACGCTGTTCCTGGACGAAATCGGCGAACTGCCGCTGGCGATGCAGAGCAAGCTTCTCCGCGTTCTGGAGGACCGCCGCGTCCGTCCCGTCGGCGCCGAGCGTGAAGTGCCGGTCGACCTTCGCTTCATCTTTGCGACCAATGCCGACCTGCAGAAGCAAGTCGAGAGGGGTCGTTTTCGCGCCGACCTGTATTATCGCCTCAACGTCATGCAGATTCATCTGCCGCTGCTGAAGGACCGCGGCGACGACGTGCAGGAGCTTGCCACAATCTTCATGAACAAACTCTCGGTACAACTCGGCATGCCGCCGGTTCCAATCGACAGTTCGGTGCGCGCCGCGCTCGCGAGTTACGACTGGCCCGGCAACGTGCGCGAGTTGCGCAACCTGATCGAGCGGACGTTGATCCTCGGCGCGTTTCCGGACGATTTCGCCGGGCCGCGGAACGACGGGCAGGCCGCCACTGCCGACAGTCTGGCGGATATGGAGCGCCGGCACATTCTTTCGGTGCTGAAGGAGACCGGCGGCAGCCGCGAGGAGGCGGCGCGACGGCTCGGGATCTCGCGCAAGACCATCGATCGCAAACTCGCGTTATGGAATGGGTGACCGGGCAGGCAGCATCGACGGGCCGGTGCGCGGGCGGTCCGTCCGCTTTCGGCTGCTCGCGATTGCGCTGCTGCCCATGCTCGTCATCCTGCCGCTCCTGCTCGGCGTGGCCATCTATCGCTGGAATGCAAGATTTGACGCCACGCTGATTTCGAAGGTGAACGGCGATCTCACCATCGCCCACCAATATCTGGCCCGCATTCTGGAAAAAACCGGTGTTCAGGTCCGCGGGCTGAGCCTCTCGTTTCGCTTCCGGGAGGTGGAAGAGCAGGAAACGCTCTCCGCCGTGGCGGACTTGCTCGAACAGTCCCGCAAAGAGATAGGCCTCGACTTTCTCTATTTGGTGGACGCCGGCGGAAAGGTCATCGCCTCGTCACCAGCGCTTAAGGGAGCGCCAAGGGCCGACTGGCCGATCATCACTTCGGTGTTGTCAGGCGAATCCCCGTCGACGGGCATCGACATCTTCACCAATGACGAACTTGCGGCGATTTCGCCTGTTCTTGCCGACCGCGCGCGTCTCGATCTGGTGCCGACGCCGAACGCAGTGCCGACCGATCGCAGTACGGAAACCAGTGGCATGGTGGTGCATGCCGCTAGCCGCGCAACGGCTCCTGGAGGAGGGCCGGCTGCGCTCGTCGGCGGAATATTGCTCAACCAGAATCTCGAATTCATCGATACGATCAACGACCTCGTCTATCGCGAGGCGAGCCTCCCGGAGGGTAGCCAGGGAACGGCGACGCTGTTCCTCGACGACGTGCGGATTTCGACCAACGTCCGCCTGTTCGAAGGGCGGCGCGCGCTGGGAACGCGGGTGTCGGCGGCGGTTCGCTCGGCGGTGATGGGCGAGGGGCGGACCTGGCTGGACAGCGCCTTCGTCGTCAACGACTGGTACATCTCGGCTTACGAGCCGCTCGTCGATACCTATGGCAAGCGTGTCGGCATGCTCTATGTCGGATTTCTGCAGAAGCCGTTCAACGATGCGAAGCTCGAGACGCTCTTGATCATCGCGCTCGCGTTCATCGCGATCACGGCGGCAACCGTGCCGATCTTCCTGCGCTGGGCGCAGTCGATTTTCATGCCGCTCGAACGCGTTACGGCGACAATCGGCGAAGTCGAGAGCGGCAATCTCTCCGCGCGCACCAAATTGCCGGCGTCGGGCGACGAGATCGGCCGCGTGGCGGTTCACCTCGATACCCTGCTCGATCAGATTCAGGAGCGCGACCGCCAGTTGCGCGAGTGGAACGAGGAGTTGAACACGCGGGTGCGCGAGCGAACACGCGATCTCGAACTCGCCAATCTGAAGCTTGAGGCGACCACCAAGCAGCTCATCATGTCGGAAAAGCTTGCCGCGATCGGCGAAATTACCGCCGGCGTCGCGCATGAGATCAACAATCCGATCGCGGTGATGCAGGGCAATCTCGACGTCATCCGCAGCGTGATCGGCGCCGATGCCGAAAAAGCCAAGGTCGAATTCCGTCTGGTCGACGAGCAGATCCACCGCATCAGCCAGATCGTCACCAAGCTTTTGCAGTTTGCGCGCCCGGAAGAGTATGCCGGCTATGTCGAGCGCCATACGCCCGGAAGCGTCGTGGCGGACTGCCTGCCGCTGGTGCAGCATCTCCTGAACAAGACGGAAATCAGGATCGTGCGCGAAGACCGGGCAAGCCGCCTGGTCCTGATGAACCGCACCGAGCTGCAGCAGGTGCTGATCAACCTGATCGTCAACGCGATCCACGCCATGCCTGATGGCGGCACCCTGACGCTTCGTTCATACGACGCCGACCGCGACGGCGTGTCCGGTATCCTGATCGAAGTTGCCGACACCGGAATCGGCATGGACGTAGACGTTGTCGAGAAAGTCTTCGACCCCTTCTTTACGACCAAGCGGCGGGACGGCACCGGGCTTGGCCTTTCAATCAGCCAGACCTTGATCAAGCGCCAGCGCGGCCAGATTACAGTTGAAAGCGAAGTCGGCCGGGGAAGCACATTCCGCGTCTGGCTTCCGGAGGCCGACTGACACAGGCTGATTGGACATTTTGTCCAGCATATCAGGACAATTTGTCCTGAGTTGCAGGATGGTCCCTCTCAAGTCATTGATTTTTGGCATCGTGCGATTTGGCACACGGATTGCTCACTCCTTTTCAACACATGAAAGGGAGGGACGACAACCAGCGGTGCACAGTCGAGTTGAGCTGTCGCCCGCGCAATCATGCCGGCAAAACCTCACCTCAAAAGCATCAGGGTGGATGTTCTCGAATGCGCGTGTCGATTCCGCGCATTCCGGAATCGCATGGAGCAGAAGGATGGGTCTGCTCCACAGCATAGCTGAAGATGACGGATCGAAGACGGTAAAACAAACGCCCAGTTCAAGAGTGGGCCGCAGGGGAAAATAGCGATGACAACAATCAGCAGCGCCGGGAGCATCCCCGGTGCAGGAACGGGATTCCTTGACAAGGAGCGAACGGTCGCGACCGCCGGCTTCAACCGCTGGCTGGTGCCGCCCGCGGCGCTTTGCATTCATCTGTGCATCGGCATGGCCTATGGCTTCAGCGTGTTCTGGCTGCCGCTGTCGCGCGCGCTCGGCGTGACCGCGCCGAAGGCATGCCCGGACATGACGCTGGTGCAGGAACTGTTCACCACCACCTGTGACTGGAAAGTCGCCAGCATGGGCTGGATGTACACGCTGTTTTTCGTGCTGCTCGGCGTTTCCGCCGCGATCTGGGGCGGCTGGCTGGAGCGCGTCGGACCGCGCAAGGCGGGCTTCGTGTCTGCGCTGTGCTGGTGCGGCGGTCTCGTGCTCGGCGCGATCGGCATCATCACCCATCAACTGTGGCTGTTGTGGCTAGGAAGCGGCGTCATCGGCGGCATCGGGCTCGGGCTGGGCTACATCTCGCCGGTGTCGACGCTGGTGAAATGGTTTCCGGACCGCCGCGGCATGGCGACCGGCATGGCCATCATGGGTTTTGGCGGCGGCGCCATGATCGGTGCCCCGCTGGCGAACCTGCTGATGAACTATTTCAAGTCGCCGACTTCGGTCGGCGCCTGGGAAACCTTCATCGCGATGGGCGCCATCTACTTCGTGTTCATGATGATCGGCGCTTTCCGCTATCGCATTCCGCCCGCGGGCTGGCGGCCTGAAGGCTGGACGCCGCCGACCAAAGCCAATGCGATGATTTCGCAGAACCACGTTCATCTGAAGGACGCGCACAAGACGCCGCAGTTCTGGCTGATCTGGTGGGTGCTCTGCCTCAACGTGTCGGCGGGCATCGGTGTGATCGGCATGGCTTCGCCGATGCTGCAGGAAATCTTCGCCGGCAAGCTGATCGGATTGCCTGACGTCGGCTTCAACCAGCTCGATGCGGCGCAGAAGGCGACCATTGCGGGCATCGCGGCCGGCTTCGCCGGACTGCTCTCGCTGTTCAACATCGGCGGCCGCTTCTTCTGGGCGTCGCTGTCGGACAAGATGGGCCGCAAGAACACCTATTACACCTTCTTCATCCTGGGCATCGTGCTTTACGCACTGGCGCCGACATTCGCGGCGATGGGCTCGAAGCTGCTGTTCGTGCTCGGCTTCGGAATCATCCTGTCGATGTATGGCGGCGGCTTCGCGACCGTGCCGGCCTATCTCGCCGACATGTTCGGCACACAGTTCGTCGGCGCCATCCATGGCCGTCTGCTGACGGCGTGGTCCACCGCGGGCATCATAGGTCCCGTAGTCGTGAACTACATCCGCGAGTTCCAGCTTGCCGCCGGCGTTCCGCGCGACCAGCTCTACAACACCACAATGTATATCCTGTGTGCGATGCTGATCGCGGGCCTGATCTGCAACTACCTGATCAAGCCGGTCGATGCGAAGTGGCACATGAGCGAGGCCGAAGTCGCCAAGCTGCAGGCGGCGACGGTGAATGCCGGAGCATCGGGACCGTCAGGCTCTTATGGCATCGGCTTCGGCGGGCTCGACGCCAAGGCCGCGCTGTTCTGGGCCTTCGTCGGCATTCCCCTGGCCTGGGGCGTGTGGAAGACGCTGGAAAGCGCCGTCAAGATCCTTTGATCCCTCATGGCGTCGCAGGGCGAGGGTCCGGCGACGCCATTTCGGGTGCCATCTTCCTCTCAATGTCGAATTCAAATCCGGCGATTGGAAATCGAGATCAATGCGCATTCGCAATCGCAGCATGAGACGGCTTTATTGATCTCGCGACCAAATTCGCGTTCTCATCCACTCATCAGGCAAGGCAGACCAAACGTGGTCGCTCGGGCACAGGATCGAAAGCTCGCTGCCTGTGTTGCCTTAAATATCTGATAAATCTCTTGGCATCTGGCATGCCACGAATTAGGGTTGCTTGGCAGATTGGCAGGAACGAGACGTTTCGATGGATCACGACGTACACGACGTACAAAAAGTTCGCGCGTTCGACCATCCCGGCGCGGGACGGAAGCGGGCCAAGGCGACCCCGAAGGGCCGCCAGGTTGACCCCACCGCCGCCCACGAGATCGAGCTGCTGCTCGGCGACCGGCCGCGGCGCCGCGATCTCCTGATCGAGCATCTGCACCTGATCCAGGACAAGTATCACCAGATCTCGGCGGCGCATCTTGCGGCGCTTGCCGACGAGATGAAGCTGTCGTTTGCGGAAGTGTTCGAGACCGCCACCTTCTATGCGCATTTCGACGTGGTGAAGGAAGGCGCGCCCGACATCGCGCCGCTGACCATTCGCGTCTGCGATTCGCTCACCTGCGCCATGATGGGCGCGGAAAAGCTGCTAAGCGAATTGCAGGACAGTGCCGGTCCCGGCATCCGCGTGGTGCGTGCGCCCTGCGTCGGTCGCTGCGACACGGCGCCCGCGGCCGAAGTCGGCCATCACTTCGTCGACCATGCCACGGTGACGAACGTGCTTGCCGCCGCCAAGGCCGGCGAGACCCATACGCATCTGCCCGATTATGTCGACTACGACGCCTATGTCGCCGGCGGCGGCTACAAGCTGCTGAAGCGCCTGCGCTCCGGCGCCATGACCAGAGAAGATCTCTTGAAGTCGCTCGACGACGCCTCGCTGCGCGGGCTCGGCGGCGCCGGCTTTCCGACGGGACGCAAATGGCGCGCGGTGCTGGGTGAGCCCGGCCCGCGGCTGATGGCGATCAATGGTGACGAGGGCGAGCCCGGCACCTTCAAGGATCGCTACTATCTCGAGACCGATCCGCATCGCTTTATCGAGGGCATGCTGATCGGCGCGCACGTCGTCGAAGCGAGCGACGTCTACATCTACATCCGCGACGAATATCCGGCCTCGCGCGAAATCCTCATGCGCGAAATCGCAAAGCTGCCGCCGGGCGGCCCCGTCTTGCACATGCGCCGCGGCGCCGGCGCCTATATCTGCGGCGAGGAATCCTCGCTGCTCGAATCGATCGAGGGCAAGCGCGGCCTGCCCAGGCACAAGCCGCCTTATCCGTTCCAGGTCGGGCTGTTCGGCATGCCGACGCTGATCAACAATATCGAGACGCTGTGGTGGGTGCGCGACATCGTCGAGAAGGGCGCCGACTGGTGGAAGAACCACGGCCGCAACGACCGTCACGGCCTGCGCAGCTATTCGGTCTCGGGCCGCGTGAAAAATCCTGGCATGAAGCTGGCGCCGGCAGGCGTCACCGTGCGTGAACTGATCGACGAGTTCTGCGGCGGCATGGCTGACGGCCACACCTTCCATGCCTACCTGCCCGGCGGCGCGTCCGGCGGCATCCTGCCGGCCTCGATGGACAACATCCCGCTGGATTTCGGCACGCTGGAAAAATACGGCTGCTTTATCGGCTCGGCCGCGGTCGTCATCATGTCCGAGCAGGACAGCGTGAAGGGCGCGGCGCTGAACCTGATGAAATTCTTCGAGGATGAAAGCTGCGGCCAGTGTACGCCGTGCCGCGTCGGCACCCAGAAGGCGGCGCTATTGATGCAGCGGCCGGTCTGGAACCGCGAACTGCTCGATCAATTGAGCCAGGCAATGCGCGACGCCTCGATCTGCGGACTCGGCCAAGCCGCCTCGAATCCGCTGACGTCAGTGATTAAATATTTTCCGGAAGAATTCGTGCCGAAAGAGGCTGCGGAATGACCAAGGTTCGATTCGAACTCGACGGCCAACAGGTCGAGGCCAACGCGGGCGAGACCATCTGGCAGGTCGCCAAGCGCCACCAGAAGGAAATCCCGCATCTGTGCTATTCACCGGAGCCGGACTACCGGCCCGACGGCAATTGCCGCGCCTGCATGGTCGAGATCGAGGGCGAGCGCGTGCTGGCCGCGTCCTGCAAGCGCACGCCGAGCGTCGGCATGAAGGTGAAGACCGAGAGTGCCCGCGCGGTCGCCGCGCAGAAGATGGTGATGGAACTCTTGGTCGCCGACCAGCCGGCGCGCGAGACCTCGCACGATCCCGATTCGAAATTCTGGCATTGGGCCGAGAAGGTCGAGGTGACCGAGAGCCGCTTCCCGGCCGCCGAGCGATGGCAGAGCGACACCAGCCATCCCGCGATGAGCGTCAATCTCGATGCCTGCATCCAGTGCGGCCTCTGCGTGCGCGCCTGCCGCGAGGTGCAGGTCAACGACGTCATCGGCATGGCCTATCGCAACGCAGGCGCCAAGATCGTGTTCGACTTCGACGATCCGATGGGGGAATCGACCTGCGTCGCCTGCGGCGAATGCGTGCAGGCCTGCCCGACCGGCGCCCTGATGCCTTCGGTAATGCTGGACGAGAACCAGACCCGCGTCACCTATGCTGACAAGAAGGTGGATTCGCTGTGCCCGTTCTGCGGCGTCGGCTGTCAGGTCACCTATCAGGTCAAGGACGAGAAGGTCATTTACGCCGAGGGCCGCGATGGCCCTGCCAACCATAACCGCCTCTGCGTCAAGGGTCGCTTTGGTTTCGATTACATCCATCACCCGCATCGCCTCACAAAGCCGCTGGTGCGGCTGCCGAATGCGAAGAAGGACGCCAACGACCAGGTCGATCCGGCCAACCCGTTCACGCATTTCCGTGAAGCATCGTGGGAAGAAGCGCTGGATATCGCGGCCAAGGGGCTCGTGAAGATTCGTGATGAAAAGGGCGTCAAGGCGCTGGCCGGCTTCGGCTCGGCCAAGGGCTCCAACGAGGAGGCGTACCTGTTCCAGAAGCTGGTGCGCACCGGCTTCGGCTCCAACAATGTCGACCACTGCACGCGGCTGTGCCACGCCTCGTCGGTGGCGGCGCTGATGGAAGGCCTGAATTCAGGCGCGGTGTCGGCGCCGTTTGCGGCTGCGATGGACGCTGAAGTGATCATCGTGATCGGCGCCAATCCGACCGTGAACCATCCGGTGGCCGCCACCTACCTCAAGAACGCGGCCAAGCGCGGCGCCAAGCTGATCGTGATGGATCCGCGCACGCAGTCGCTGTCGCGCCACGCCTGGAAGCATCTCGCGTTCAAGCCCGGCAGCGACGTCGCGATGCTGAACGCGATGCTCCACACCATCATCACCGAAGGGCTGACCGACCAGCAATACATCGCGGGCTACACGGAAGGCTTCGATGAGCTCGCCGAGCGCATCAAAGAATTCCCGCCGGAAAAGATGGAAGCGATCTGCGGCATTCCGGCCGAGACGCTGAAGGAGGTGGCGCGAACTTACGCGCGCTCGCAGGCCTCGATCATCTTCTGGGGCATGGGCATCAGCCAGCACATCCACGGCACCGACAACGCGCGCTGCCTGATCGCGCTGGCGCTGACCACCGGCCAGGTCGGCCGTCCCGGCACCGGCCTGCATCCGCTGCGCGGCCAGAACAACGTGCAGGGCGCCTCCGACGCCGGCCTGATCCCGATGTTCCTGCCGGACTACCAGCCGGTCGGACGTACCGATCTGCGCGAGCCTTTTGAAAAGCTCTGGCATCAGGATCTCGATCCAGTGCGTGGCCTCACCGTCGTCGAGATCATGAACGCGATCCACGCCGGCGAGATTACGGGCATGTACATCGAGGGCGAAAACCCTGCAATGTCGGACCCCGATTTGCAGCACGCGCGCCACGCGCTGGCCATGCTCGACCACCTGGTGGTGCAGGATCTCTTCGTCACCGAAACCGCGTTTCATGCCGACGTGATCCTGCCGGCCTCGGCATTTGCTGAAAAGAGCGGCACCTTCACCAATACCGATCGCCGCGTGCAGCTCGCGCGCGAGGTGATCCGGCCGCCGGGCGACGCGCGGCAGGATCTCTGGATCATCCAGGAGATCGGCAAACGCATGGGCCTGCCCTGGAACTACAACGGACCGGCCGATGTGTTCACCGAAATGACGCAGGTGATGCCGTCGCTGAACAACATCACCTGGGATCGCTTGGTGCGCGAGGGCGCGGTGACCTATCCGGTCGACGACCCGAACAAGCCCGGCAACGAGATCATCTTCACCACGGGTTTCCCAACCGCGAGCGGCCGCGGCAAGATCGTGCCGGCGAAGGTGGTCGCGCCGGACGAGATCCCCGATGCCGAATATCCGATGGTGCTGTCCACGGGGCGCGTGCTCGAACACTGGCACACCGGATCGATGACCCGCCGCGCATCCGTGCTCGACCAGATCGAGCCGGAGGCGGTGGCGTTCATGTCGCCGAAGGACATGCGCAAGCTCAGCGTCTGGCCCGGCGATTTCATCCGCCTGGAAACCCGCCGCGGCGCCGTCGAGGTCAAGGTGCGCTCCGATCGCGACGTGCCGGAGAACATGGTGTTCATGCCGTTCTGCTACGCCGAAGCGGCGGCGAACCTCTTGACCAACCCGGCGCTCGATCCGTTCGGCAAGATCCCCGAATTCAAGTTCTGCGCCGTGCGCGCGGAAAAGGTGGCGCTGCAGTCCGCGGCGGAATGAAGATGGCGCTTCTCGTCATTGCGAGGAGCCACCGGGTCGCGCGAATGCGCGCCCGATGACAGGCTCCGCGACGAAGCAATCCATTCTTTCTTTGCCGTGACATGGATTGCTTCGCTTCGCTCGCAATGACGGCTACAAATATTCACGCAAAACTATCGCTGCAGACCGGCTCGTAAAGCCAATCGACATTCTGCGGCACGGCCGGAACGCTCGTCCGGCTCGATGGTGCACTGACGCGTTGCGCCTCCACGAACGCATCCAGGATCGCCAGTGCCAGATCCGCGTGACGGCCTTCGACCGCCTGATCCAGCCAATCCGGCAATTCGCGCTGGCGCGACAATGCGCAATGCCACTCGCCGTCGTCATAGGCAAGGCGGCGGACCCGCCATTGCGGCAGTTCAAGATCGATCAGCGCCAGCACGGCGTCGGTCCAGGCCTGCGACCAGATCAGCCGCTCAATGCGCGCGCTCCTGAAATTCTGATCCGCCGAAGGAAAGCGCCGGCAGGTGGCGTGGATGATATCGGACATAAATTCAGCCGTGATGCCACAGGCGTTGCGCAGCCGATCGCCGAGGTCGGCGGGAGCTTGCTGTTCCGAAAGAAGCGACATGGCGTTACCTCGCTATGGCGCGGCTGTCACGGCAACCGCGCTACACAAACTGGCCAGTACGCCATTGGAAAACGAGAGGAGGCGAGGGACGGAGATATAGGGATTTCATAGGGGAGCTGTCGTCCCTGCGAACGCAGGGACGCCCGCGTGAGCGCACTGCGCTCATCGCGATACCGCGTTGCTCTCTCAATAGGCGGGGACGGCTGACGACCTTCGCAAAACTGGCTTCGGTGGCTATGGGTCCCTGCGTTCGCAGGGACGACAGCGGTGCGTCTTTATGAGATTCCTATAACGTCGCCATCTCTCCCGTCTCGAAAACCTATGCGGCCGGTGGCACCTCAGCCCCAGCAAACGCGATCCCATCGTTCGGCCCGCGGTTCACGTCGCACAGGAACATTCCCATGCTGGACATTCTCATGCTGGCCCTTGCCTTGGCCTTCTTCGTGGCGGGGATCGGTTACGCCTATGTCTGCGAGCGGCTGTAAGGGAGCTAATCATGATCTTCGATTATTCGCTCGCCGGCATCGTTTCGCTCGGCCTCTTGTTCTACCTGACCTACGCGCTGCTGCGTCCCGAGCGGTTCTGATCTCGCCATGACCGCGCTCGCCGCCATCGTGCTGGCGCTCCTTGCAACTGCGGCGCTGCTTGTCGTGCTTCTGCGCCTGCTGACGCCCGCAAGGTAATAGAGGATATTCCCATGACACTTATCGGCTGGTTCCAGATTCTGCTGTACTGCGCCATCGTGGTTGCGCTGGTCAAGCCGCTCGGCTGGTACATGACGCGCGTGTTCAGCGGCGAGCGAACGTTCATGTCCCCGATCCTGCGGCCGGTCGAAACGGCGCTATACCGGGTCGGCGGCGTCGACGAGAAGCGCGAGCAGCACTGGCTGACCTATACGGTCGCGATGCTGCTGTTCCATGTCGGCGGCTTCCTCATCATCTACGGCCTGATGCGGCTGCAGGCGCTGTTGCCGCTCAATCCGGCAGAGCAATCTGCCGTCGCCCCGGATCTGTCCTTCAATACGGCGATCTCCTTCCTCACCAACACCAACTGGCAGAACTACGGCGGCGAGAGCACGCTGTCCTATCTGACGCAGATGGTCGGCCTGACGCACCAGAATTTCCTGTCGGCCGCGACCGGCATTGCGCTTGCAGTGGCGATGATCCGCGGCTTCTCCCGTTCCTCGATGCGCACCATCGGCAATTTCTGGGTCGATGTGGTCAGGTGCACCCTCTATGTGCTGCTGCCGATCTGCATCGTTTACACGCTGTTTCTCGTCTGGCAGGGCATGCCGCAGAATCTCGGCGCCTATGTTGAAGCCACCACGCTGGAAGGCGCCAAGCAGACCATCGCGGTCGGACCTGTCGCCTCGCAGGTCGCCATCAAGATGCTCGGTACCAATGGCGGCGGCTTCTTCAACGCCAACGCCGCGCATCCCTTTGAGAATCCCACCGCGCTGTCGAACTTCGTGCAGATGATCTCGATCTTCGCGCTTGGCGCGGCGCTTACCAACGTATTTGGCCGCATGGTCGGCAACCAGCGCCAGGGCTGGGCGATTCTGGCCGTGATGGGCGTGCTCTTCATTGCCGGCGTCGCCGTTACCTATTGGGCTGAAGCCAACGGCACCGCGACACTCAATGCGCTAGGGCTAACCGGCGGCAACATGGAGGGCAAGGAAGTCCGCTTCGGCATCGTCGCGTCCTCACTCTTTGCGGTCATCACCACCGCAGCGTCCTGCGGCGCAGTCAACGCCATGCATGACAGCTTCACCGCGCTCGGCGGCATGATCCCGCTGATCAACATGCAGCTCGGCGAAATCATCGTCGGCGGCGTCGGTGCCGGGTTGTATGGCATGCTGCTGTTCGTCGTGCTGGCGATCTTCGTCGCAGGCCTGATGGTCGGCCGCACGCCGGAATATGTCGGCAAGAAGATCGAGGCGCGCGAGGTCAAGATGGCCATGCTGGCGATCCTGGTGCTGCCGCTGATGTATCTCGGCTGGACGGCGGTCGCCGTGGTGCTGCCGTCGGCGGTGGCGTCGATGGCCAATGCGGGCCCGCACGGCTTCAGCGAGGTGCTCTATGCCTTTACGTCGGCGACCGGCAATAACGGCTCGGCCTTCGGAGGCCTGACCGGCAACACCTTCTTCTACAATCTGACGCTCGCCAGTTCGATGTTCGTCGGCCGCTTCTTCATGATCGTGCCGGCGATGGCGCTGGCGGGTTCGCTCGCCGCCAAGAAATCGATCCCGCCCTCGGCCGGCACGCTGCCGACCACCGGTGGCCTGTTCGTCGGTCTCGTCGTCGGCGTCATCCTGATCATCGGCGGGCTGACGTTCTTCCCGGCGCTGGCGCTCGGCCCGATTGTTGAGCACCTCGCGATGAATGCCAACACCCTGTTCTGATCGAACGCCATCCGGAGTCTACGTCCATGGAAACCATGAAACTGCAGAAACAGGTCAAGACCTCGGCGATGCTCGATCCGAAAATCGTGCTGCCCGCGATCCGTGCGGCTGTTGCAAAACTTGATCCGCGGCTGATGATCAAGAATCCCGTGATGTTCGTGATCGAGGTCGTTGCCGCCCTCACCACCGTGATCTTCCTGCGCAACCTCGCGATGGGCGGCGAGGGCCTCGCCTTCACCTTTCAGATCATCTTGTGGCTGTGGTTCACGGTGCTGTTCGCCAATTTCGCCGAAGCCGTCGCCGAAGGCCGCGGCAAGGCGCAGGCCGAATCGCTGAAGAAGACCCGCACCGAGAGCAAGGCGAAGCTGCTGGAAGGTCCCGGCAAGTCCTATCGCCTGGTTTCCGGGACCACCCTGAAGGTCGGCGATATCGTCCTGGTCGAGGCAGGCGACAACATCCCCTCCGACGGTGAGGTGATCGAAGGCGTGGCGTCGGTGAACGAGGCGGCCATCACCGGCGAGTCCGCGCCCGTGATCCGCGAATCCGGCGGCGACCGCTCGGCGGTGACCGGGGGCACGCAGGTGCTGTCCGATTGGATCCGCGTCCGCATTACGGCCGCGCAAGGCTCTACCTTCATCGACCGCATGATCAGGCTGGTGGAGGGCGCCGAGCGACAGAAGACGCCGAACGAGATCGCACTCAATATCCTGCTCGCGGGGCTCACTATCATCTTCGTGTTTGCCACCGTGACGATCCCGAGCTACGCGGCCTATGCCGGCGGCTCGATCTCGGTCGTCGTGCTGGTGGCTTTGTTCGTGACGCTGATCCCGACCACTATTGGCGCGCTGTTGTCGGCGATTGGCATTGCCGGCATGGACCGCCTGGTGCGCTTCAACGTGCTCGCCATGTCCGGCCGCGCGGTCGAGGCCGCCGGCGACGTCGACACGCTGCTGCTGGACAAGACCGGCACCATCACGCTCGGCAACCGGCAGGCGACGGCCTTCCGTCCCGTGCGCGGCGTCACCGAGCAGGAGCTTGCGGATGCCGCCCAATTGGCGTCGCTCGCCGACGAGACCCCGGAGGGCCGCTCAATCGTCGTGCTGGCGAAGGAGAAGTACGGCATCCGTGGCCGCGACATGAAGGAGCTGAACGCCACCTTCATTCCGTTCACCGCGCAGACGCGCATGAGCGGAATCGATGCCGGCTCGCTATCGGTCCGCAAGGGCGCGGTGGATGCGATCCTGACCCATGTCGACGGCGGCGGCGCCGTTCGCACGGTCGCCTCGGGCAGTGCCGTGCGTGCGCTGCAATCGGGCGTCATGTCGGAGGCGGGGCGCGAGATCCAGGCGATCTCGGATGAGATCGCCAAGGCCGGCGGCACGCCGCTTGCCGTCGCCCGCGACGGCAAGCTGCTCGGCGTCGTGCACCTGAAAGATATCGTCAAGGGCGGCATCCGTGAGCGCTTTGCGGAGCTGCGCCGGATGGGCATCCGCACCGTCATGATCACAGGCGACAACCCGATGACGGCCGCTGCCATCGCCGCCGAAGCCGGTGTCGACGATTTCCTGGCGCAGGCAACGCCGGAGGACAAGCTGAAGCTGATCCGCGACGAGCAGGCCAAGGGCAAGCTGGTGGCGATGTGCGGCGACGGCACCAACGACGCGCCGGCGCTGGCGCAGGCCGACGTCGGCGTTGCCATGAACACGGGCACGCAGGCCGCGCGCGAGGCCGGCAACATGGTCGACCTCGACTCCAATCCGACCAAGCTGATCGAGGTGGTCGAGATCGGCAAGCAGCTCCTGATGACCCGCGGCGCGCTGACGACGTTCTCGATCGCCAACGACGTCGCGAAATATTTCGCCATCATCCCGGCGATGTTCCTGGCGTTCTACCCGCAGCTCGAGGTGCTCAACGTCATGCATCTGGCGAGCCCGCAAAGCGCGATCCTGTCGGCGATCATCTTCAACGCGCTGATCATCATCGCGCTGATCCCGCTGGCGCTGAAAGGCGTCGCCTATCGGGCCGTGGGAGCAGGGGCGTTATTGCGCCGTAACCTGCTGATCTACGGCCTCGGCGGCATCATCGTTCCCTTTATCGGCATCAAGGCCATCGACCTCGCCGTTGCGGCCTTGGGATTGGCCTAGCCGTCATTGCGAGCGCAGCGAAGCAATCCATCTCACCACACGAAGAAAAGCTGGATTGCTTCGTCGCTTCGCTCCTCGCAATGACGAACTAATGGAGACACACCATGCTCAGAGAAATCCGCCCCGCCATCCTCATCCTGCTCCTGCTCACCGCGATCACCGGCCTTGCCTATCCCCTCGCCATGACCGCAATTGCCGGCGCGATCTTTCCGAAGCAGGCGCAGGGCAGCCTGATCGAGAAGGACGGCAAGATCATCGGCTCCGCCTTGATCGGGCAGGAATTCAAGGGCGACAAATATTTCCACGGCCGCCCGTCCGCGACCTCGGCGCCGGATCCGGCTGACACCACCAAGACGGTATCCGCGCCGTACAATGCCGCCAATTCCGGCGGCTCGAATCTCGGGCCAACCAGCAGGGCGATGGCTGACCGGATCAAGGAAGATGTCGAGAAGCTGAAGGCCGAAAATCCTTCCGCCCCAGTGCCAGTTGATCTCGTCACGACCTCCGCCAGCGGGCTCGATCCCAACATTTCGCCTGAAGGCGCGTTGTTTCAGGTGCCGCGGGTGGCAAAGGCCCGCAACCTGCCGGAGGCCCGGGTACGCCAACTGGTTACGGAGCACATCCAGGGCCGCATGGCTGGATTGCTCGGCGAGATCAGCGTTAACGTATTGGCGTTGAATCTGGCATTGGACGAGGCCGCCAAATGAGAGCCGCTAGGCCCGCCGAGGGGTGAGGACTATATTGCCGCATGGTTCAAATCCGCCGCGACCCCGAACAGCGTCCCTCGCCGGAAGCCCTCCTGGAAGCGGCCCGGCGCGAGGACAGCCGCGCGGGCCGGCTCAAGATCTTCGTCGGCGCCGCTCCCGGCGTCGGCAAGACCTACGAGATGCTGCAGAGCGCCCATGCCAAGAAGAAGGCCGGCGCCGATGTCGTGGTCGGGATCGTCGAAACCCATGGCCGGGCGGAAACCGAAGTGCTGTTGAAGGGTCTCGAGGTGCTGCCGCGCAAGCGGCTCGCCTATAAGGAGCAGACCCTCGAAGAGCTGGACCTCGATGCGCTGATTGCGCGGCGGCCGCAGATTGCCCTCGTCGACGAACTCGCTCACACCAACGCGCCGGGCAGCCGCCATCCCAAGCGGTATTTCGACGTCGAGGAGCTGCTGTCCCACGGCATCGACGTCTACACGGCGGTCAACATCCAGCACATCGAAAGCCTCAACGACGTGGTTGCGCAGATCACGCATGTGCGGGTGCGCGAGACCGTGCCGGACAAGATATTCGACCGCGCCGACGCCATCGAACTGATCGACCTTACGCCGGACGACCTGATCCAGCGGCTGAAGGAGGGCAAGGTCTATGTGCCCAAGCAGGCCGAGCGCGCGCTGGAGCATTATTTCTCGCCGGGCAACCTGACCGCGCTGCGCGAGCTGGCGTTGCGGCGCACCGCCGAACGCGTCGACGAGCAGCTGCTCACCCACATGCAGGCCAACGCCATCGCGGGGCCTTGGGCCGCAGGCGAACGCATTCTGGTTTGCGTCAGCGAAGATCCGCGCGCGGCCGGCCTCGTGCGCTACACCAGGCGGCTGGCGGACCGGCTGCACGCGCAATGGACCGCGATCAGCATCGAGACGCGGCGCAGCCTGCAACTAACCGACGAGCAGCGCGACCGGCTGGCCGATACCATGCGGCTGGCGGAAGCGCTTGGCGGCGAGGCACTGACCATTCCCGGCGTCGGCCGCCGCATCGCCGACGACGTCATCAATTTCGCGCACGCCAATAACGTGACCCAGATCATCATCGGCAAATCGACGCGCTCCTGGTGGTTCGAACTGACGCGTGGCTCGGTGGTGCACGATCTGGTGCGGCGCGCCGGCAACATCAGCGTGCACGTGATCGCCGGCGACGATCAGGGCGTGGCCAAGGCGGCGGTACAGACCGCGGCGCGGCAGGAGCCGTTCGAGGCGCGGCCATATCTGATGGCGCTGTTGTTCGTCGCGGTCGGCCTAGCTGCCGCTGCACTGATCCGACCTATGTTCGGCGGCATCGAGAATGTCGATCTGGTGTTCCTCACCGCGGTCGTGAGTGTGGCCGTTCGCTACGGGCTGTTTCCCTCGCTGCTGGCGAGTGTCGCGGCGTCGCTGTGCTATAATTTCTTTTTCCTGCCACCGGTCCACACCTTCACCATCACCGATCCGACCAACGTTGCGGCGTTCTTCTTCTTCATGCTGATTGCGCTGTTGGTCTCCAATGTCGCAGCGCGGGTTCGCGTACAGGCCGATTCGGCGATCGGCCGGGTTCGCACCACCGAATCGCTCTACGCTTTCAGCCGCAAGCTGGCAGGTACGGCAACGCTCGACGACGTGCTGTGGGCGACCGCCTACCAGACCGCGTTGATGCTCAAAGTGCGGGTAGTATTGCTGCTGCCGGAGGACGGCGTGCTCACCGTTAAGTCGGGCTATCCGCCGGAGGACCAGCTCGACCAGGCCGATCTCGCCGCCGCCAACTGGGCCTGGAGCAACGATCGTCCCGCCGGGCGCGGCTCGGACACCTTGCCGGGTGCCAAGCGGCTGTTCCTGCCGATGCGAACCGGGCGCGGCGCGATCGGCGTCATCGGCATCGACGATGACCGGACGGGCCCCTTGTTGACGCCGGATCAGCGCCGCCTTTTGGACGCGCTGGTCGATCAGGGTGCGCTCGCGATCGAGCGCGTGCTGCTGGTTGAGGACATGGACCGCGTGAAGCGGACGGTGGAATCCAATCGCTTGCGCGGCGCGCTCCTGACCTCGATTTCGCACGATCTGAAAACGCCGCTGGCCTCGGTGCTGGGCGCCGCCAGCACCCTGCGCGATCTCGGCTCCGATCTTGACGACGCCCAGAAGCGCGACCTGCTCGCCACCGTGATCGACGAATCCGAACGGCTCAACCGCTTCATCGCCAATCTGCTCGACATGACGAAGCTCGAATCCGGCGCCATCGTACCGAATGCCGCGCGGCACGATGTCGGCGAGATCGTCGGCAGCGCACTGCGGCGCGCCGGCAAGATCCTCGTGCATCACAAGGTGTCGCTCGAACTCGCGGCCGATCTGCCGATGCTGGAGCTGGATGCCGTGCTGTTCGAGCAGGTGCTGTTCAATCTACTTGACAACGCCGCCAAGTACGCGCCTGCCGATACCACGATATCGATCAGGGGCGTGCGCGATAGGAAGTCGGTGCTGCTGCAGATCGTGGACGAGGGTAACGGTATCCCGCCCGCGGAACTGGAAAGCGTGTTCGACAAGTTTTATCGCGCGCAGAAAGGCGATCACGTCCGTCCCGGCACCGGCCTTGGGCTTGCGATTTCGCGCGGCTTCGTCGAGGCGATGCACGGCACGATCTCGGCCGCCAACCGCGCCGACCGTTCCGGCGCCATCATCACCATACGCCTGCCGGTCCCGGCCGCGGCGGATACGCTGGACACCGCCGCATGAGCGCCGCCCCGATCAAGGTTCTGGTGATCGACGACGAGCCGCCGATCCGCAAGCTCCTGCGGATGGGCCTGAGCACGCAGGGCTACGACATCCTCGAAGCGTCCAACGGCAAGATCGCGCTGGAGAAGCTCGCGGAAGGCCCGGCGCTGATTATCCTCGATCTCGGCCTGCCCGACATCCAGGGCCATGACCTCCTGCGCATGATCCGCGGCCGCAACGAGAGCGTGCCGATCGTGGTGCTGTCGAGCCGCGGCGACGAGGCCGGCAAAGTGCAGGCGCTCGACCTCGGCGCCGACGACTACCTGACGAAGCCGTTCGGGATGGATGAACTGCTGGCGCGGATGCGCGCAGCGCTACGGCACCAGTTGCAAGTGCAGGGCGAGCGGCCGGTGTTTCGCGCAGGCGATCTCTCCGTCGACCTGGTGCGCCGCATCGTCAAGACCGGCGAGCGCGAAGTAAAACTCTCGCCGAAGGAATACGAATTACTGCGTGTCTTGGTGCAGCACGCCGGCAAGGTGCTGACTCATCGCTTCCTCTTGAAGGAGCTTTGGGACGAGCTGACGGATGCGCAGTATCTGCGCGTCTATGTCCGCCAGCTCCGGCAGAAGATCGAAGCCGATCCCGAGCGCCCGCAATTCGTGCTGACCGAGACGGGGATCGGGTATAGGTTGCGGGCACCGGATTGATCATACCAAGAGGACGCAACGCCATGGCTGAGAGCGTCATGTATCACGAAGGTAACAGGCAATTGCAGGATCAGTTCGACAGCCGCCGGATTTCGGACCGGCTGGAAGAGAAGCTGATGCGCAGGGAATTTTCGGCTGACGACAAGCAGTTCATCGAAAGCCTTCCTTACTTCTTCCTGGCGACGGCGGACGCCAAGGGCCGGCCCGATTGCTCGTTCAAGGGCGGCGCGCCCGGCTTTGTGCGCATCACCGGGCCTTCCGAGATCGCATTCCCCGACTATGACGGGAACGGCATGTTCAAGAGCCTCGGCAACATCGTTGTCAATGCTGATGTCGGCCTGCTCTTCATTGCCCTGCACGACAAGCCACGGCGTCTGCGGGTCAACGGCAGCGCCAGGGTGAGCGACAACGATCCGCTGCTAGCCGAGACCGTCGGCGCGCAGCTCATCGTTCGCGTGACCGCGCGGGCGATCTTTCCCAACTGTCCGCGCTATATTCCGACGATGGGGGCGATCGAGCTCTCGATCTACGTGCCGATCGCCGGACAGGACGCGCCGGAGCCGGCGTGGAAGGGATTTTCCGACTTCAAGGACTGCATCCACCCGCGGCAGCCGACGTTCAAGGGGTGAGGGGGTGATTGCAGCCCGCACCCTCGTCGTCCCTGCGAACGCAGGGACCCATAACCACCGGCCGGGATTGCAGCGAAGGCAATTGGCCCCATCGCGCCGCAGATAAGCCGCGGCGTATGGGTCCCTGCGTTCGCAGGGACGACGGCGAAAGTCTTTGCAATGAACAGCTTCCCTAAATCGCTGTCATCTCGCCCTTGGTCCAGGCTTCCCGCAGCTTGAATTTCTGGATCTTGCCCGATCCCGTCAGCGGGAATGCGTCCACCACGAACCAATGCTTCGGCGTCTTGTGCGGGGCAAGCGAGGCGCGCATATAGTCGATCAGTTCTTCCTTTTCGATTGTTGCGCCGGGCGCCGGGCGGATGAAGGCCGCGACCTCTTCGCCCCACTTCTCGTGGGGAATGCCGATGACGGCGACTTCGCCGACGTTGGGATGCTTGAACAAGAGCTCCTCCAGCTCGCGCGGATAGATGTTCTCGCCGCCGCGGATGATCATATCCTTAAGGCGGCCTTCCACCGTGCAATAGCCGCGTTCGTCCATTGCGCAGAGATCGCCGGTATGCAGCCAGCCGTCGGCATCGATCGCGGCCGCGGTCGCATCAGGCATTTCAAAGTAACCGAGCATCACGTGATAGCCGCGGGTGCAGAACTCGCCGATCGTGCCGATCGGAACGGTCTCGCCGGTATCGGGATCGATGATCTTGGTTTCCATATTGGGCAGTGGCAGGCCGATCGTGTTGGCCTTGTCCTCGACGCTGTCGGTGGTGCGGGTTTGCGCCGCGACCGGCGAGCACTCGGTCTGGCCGAACACGATGGTGAAGGGGGCGCCGAGCTTCTCCTCCAGCCGCCGCACCAGCGCGGCCGGCACCGTGGAGCCGCCCGAGCAGATCGCCTTGACCGACGAAAGGTCGGTGGTCGGAAATGTCGCGTGTTCCAGCATCGCGACCAGCATGGTGGGAACGCCGAGCATCGCATTGCCGCGATAGGTCCCGAGCATTTCCAGCACCAGTCCAGGCTCGAAAGCCTCGACCAGCACTTGCGTTGCGGCTTTCGATACCGCGCCGATCACGCAACAGACGCAGCCGCCGGTATGAAACAGCGGCATCGTGGTAACGAAGACGTCGCCGGGATCGACGCCCATCCGGTCGGCGGTGTCGGCGCCATTGTTGAGCAACCCGCGATGACGGAGCAGGGCGCCCTTCGGAAAGCCTGTGGTGCCGGAGGTGTACTGGATCATGACGGGATCGTCGGGACTGACGGCCGGCAGCTCGATGTTCTCGTCGTCGCCTGCGGCGATGAAGGCATTCCAGTCGTCGAAGCAGATGATCTCGCGCAGCTCGGGGCAGTTCGGCGCCACCGCCTGCACCGTCTCGAGCATCGGGTTGCCGCGGAAACCGCTGACGACGAAGACGCCGGCCGAGCGCGATTGCTTCAATACGTACTCGACTTCGCGGGCGCGAAAGGCCGGATTCACGGTAACGAGGATCATGCCCGCCATGCCGGCGCCGAACTCGAGCATCACCCATTCCGGGACGTTCTGCGCCCAGACGGCAATACGCTCGCCCGGTTTGAAGCGCGACAGCAGCGCGCGGGCGGTGCGCTGGGCTTCGCGATAAAACTGCGCGTAGGTCCATTGCCGCCGCAGCTTTGGATCGGGGACGCCGGCAATCAGGGCCAGGCGATCGGGCGCCGCCTCGGCAGCCTTGCGCAAGAGATCGCCGAACGTCATCTCCCGCACCGCAGGTATGGTCGGTCCTGCGACGTGCGACTTCGTCAATGTCATTCAATCCCTCCCGATCCGGCGTCCTCACGGGGGGAATGCTGCCGTTGTTCTTGCCGGCGTTTCAGATGTCCCCCTAAGGCCGAAAATGCCTTCCGTCGCCGGTCAATGCAAGCGGACTGTGACGTGCGCGGAACTTTGAATGCCACCGATGATTACATTTTCGCCAAACGGAGGAAAGCCGGAGAAAAGTGATGGCACGAAGATACTCGAAGAAGGCGTCGACCGACGTCGGGCGCGCGATGAAGAAGCGCAAGTCTGGTACATTGAAGAGCGGCCGCTCAGGCAGGAAAGTCAAGAGCCGCAAGCAGGCGATTGCGATCGGGCTGTCGGAGGCGAGGGCCAAGGGCAAGAAGGTGCCGAAGAAGGCCTCGAAGAAACGCAAGACGTCGAAGAAAGAGACAGCGAAGAAGTCGAAGCGGAAGGCGAAGAAGTCCAGGCGGTAACTCGCTCGTCATGGCCGGGCTTGACCCGCCACGCAGGCCTGGACTGATCTTGATGCCTTGTGCGTGGAAAGAAAAGCAAGTCGTGGATGGCCGGGTCAAGCCCGGCCATGACGGGCGACGGACGTCACCCCGCCTTGCGGTGCCTGGCCGCGGACCGGTGCGCCTTCTTGGCTGTCCGGCGCGCCGGCGCCCGCCGCGCGGTCGAGCCGTGCGCCCGCCGTTTCGCCGCCGATTTTCCCTTCAGGCTCGCCTTCAGCGCATCCATCAGGTTGATGACGTTATCTGGCTTTTCCTCGGGCTCAGGGACCTTGATCGTCTTGCCGGAGGCCTTGCGGCGCACCAGCGCCTTAAGCGCGTCTTCATATTCGTCCTTGAACTTCGAGGGATCGAAATGCGCGGCCATCTTGTGCAGGATGTGGCCCGCGAGTTCGACCATGTCCTTGGTGATCTTCGGGGTCTTGATGTCCTCGAAAAAGTCGTCCTCATCGCGCAGCTCGTAAGGATATCGCAGCGTGGTGCCGAGCAGGCCTTTGCCGAGCGGTTCGATCGCCATGACGTGCTCGCGGTTGGTCAGCACGATACGCGCCAGCGCGACCCGCTCTTCATCCTTCATGGCGTCGCGGATCACTGCGAAGGCGTCCACCGCGGCCTTGCCGTCAGGCGCGATGTAATAGGGGTGGTTGTAATACCGCTTGTCGATCTCCTCCCGCGGCACGAAACTGTCGATCTCGATGGTGTGATTGCTCTCGATCTGGACGGCCTCGAGTTCGTCCTTTTCGATCTCGACATACTGGCCCTTTTTCAGCTCATAGCCGCGGCCCTTCTGGTCGCTCTCCACGACATCGCCGGTCTCGGCATCGATCATCTGCTGCTTCAGCCGGTTGCCGGTTTCCTTGTTGATCATGTGAAAGCGGGTTTTCTCGACCGATGTCGAGGCCGGATACAGCACCACCGGGCAGGACACCAGGGAGAGTTTTAGCGAGCCTTTCCAATAGGCGCGGGGGGCCATTGCAGTCTCCGGCACGGTTGGGTTTGGGAACTTCAACGGTTAGTATGGGTTTTCGTTCCGGATGCCGCCGTGCGAGCGGTCGTAATCGTCGAGGTTTGCCGTGGCGTTGAAAAGACTCAGCACGTACCGGAAGAAGCGCGATTTCGGCAAGACGGCGGAGCCCTCCGGCGACGTCAAGGTCGCGCCTGCCAAGCAGCGGCGGTTCGTGATCCAGAAGCATGACGCAACGCGCCTGCATTATGATCTCCGGCTGGAATTCGATGGCGTCTTCAAATCCTGGGCGGTCACCAAGGGACCTTCGCTCGATCCGCACGACAAGCGGCTGGCGGTCGAGGTCGAGGATCATCCGCTCGACTATGGCGATTTCGAAGGCACCATTCCCGAAGACCAGTATGGCGGCGGCACCGTGATGCTGTGGGATCGCGGCTATTGGGAATCGGATGATCCCGAGCGCGGCTTCAAGAAGGGCGACCTGAAATTCACGTTGCGCGGCGACAAGCTGCATGGAAGCTGGGTCCTGGTGCGGATGAGGGGCGACCGCTACGGCGGCAAGCGCACCAATTGGCTCCTGATCAAGCACCGCGACGAATTCGCCAGGGAAGGCGAGGCCAACGACATCCTGGAAGAGGATCGTTCCGCAGCTTCGGGGCGAACCATGGCACAGATCGCGCAAGGCAAGGGCAGGGCGCCAAAGCCGTTCATGCTTGCCAGGAGAACGCAAGCCGACGCGGTCTGGCAGTCGAACCGCGGCGATGCCGCCGAAGCGCGTGCCAACAGGAAGACCGCCGCATTGCGGGCTACCCCGGAAACGAAAACGCGGGCACCGGCGCAAATAGCGCGACCGAAGAAAGTTGCCGCCATGCCCGACTTTGTCGCGCCGCAACTCTGCACGGTGGTCGAGCGGCCGCCTGGCGGCGAGGGCTGGTGCCATGAGATCAAGTTCGACGGCTACCGCGTGCAATTGCGGGTCGAGGATGGCGACGCCGTGCTCAACACCCGCAAGGGCCTCGACTGGACCGACAAATTCAGGGCGATCGCGAAGGAAGCGACATCGCTTTCCGACGTGCTGATTGACGGCGAAATTGTCGCGCTCGATCATGACGGCGCGCCTAATTTCTCGACACTGCAGGCGGCGTTGTCGGACGGCGACAGCGAAAGCCTGATCTTCTATGCGTTCGATCTGCTGTTCGCCGACGGCGAGGATCTTCGCGGCCTGCCGCTCGACGACCGCAAGGCGCGGCTGAAGAAGCTGTTGGAGGCGCGTAAGGGCAAGGAGAAGCAAATCCGCTATGTCGAGCATTTCGAAAGCGGCGGCGATGCTGTTTTGCAATCGGCCTGCAAGCTGGAATTGGAAGGCATCGTTTCCAAGAAGCTCGACGCACCTTATCGCTCCGGCCGTTCGGAGAGCTGGACCAAGGCGAAATGCCGGGCCGGGCACGAGGTGGTGCTGGGCGGCTGGAAAACCACCAGCGGCAAATTCCGGTCGTTGATGGCGGGCGTCTACCGCGGCGATCATCTCGCCTTTGTCGGTATCGTCGGCACCGGTTTCGGGCAGGACAAGGTCCGCCGCATCATGCCGGCGCTGAAGGCGGCGGCCTCCGACAAGAGCCCGTTCGGGGGCAAGAACGCGCCGAAGAAAACCCGCGACGTGCACTGGCTGAAACCGGAACTCGTCGCCGAGATCGAATTCGCGGGCTTCACCGCCGATGGCAATATCCGTCAGGCTGCGTTCAAGGGCCTGCGGCAGGACAAGCCGGCCAAGGAAGTGGAGGCGGAAATGCCATCCAAAGCTGATGTCGCCCAGCCCAGACCGGGCAAGGGCAAGAGAGTGGCGTCGCGCACGAAGCCCGCGACGAACAAGGCGGCCGAGGTCATGGGCGTCGGGATCTCGAAGCCTGACAAGGAGCTATGGCCCGATGCCGGCGACGGCGAGGGCGTCACCAAGCTCGATCTTGCGCAATATTTCGAGGCCGTCGGCGAATGGATGATTGCCCACCTCAAGGGCCGGCCATGCTCGATCGTCCGCGCGCCTGATGGCATCCGCGGCGAACAATTCTTTCAGCGCCACGCCATGCAGGGCGCGTCCAACCTGTTCGAATTGGCCAAGGTTTCGGGCGACCGCAAACCTTATCTCCAGATCGACAGGATCGAGGGATTGGCGGCGGTGGCGCAGATCGGCGGACTGGAGCTGCATCCCTGGAACTGCGCGCCCGATGCCTATGATACGCCGGGCCGGTTGGTGTTCGACCTCGATCCCGCGCCGGAAGTTGAATTCTCCGAAGTCATCGAAGCGGCCAAAGACATGCGCCAGCGGCTGACCGCCGTCGGCCTCGAGAGCTTCTGCAAGACCACCGGCGGCAAGGGGCTGCACGTGGTGGCGCCGCTGCTCCACGGCGCAAGGGAAAAGGTCTCGTGGAAGGAGGCCAAGGCGTTCGCGCAAGGCATCTGCCAGTGGATGGCGAATGATGATTCCGAGCGCTATCTGCTCAACATGTCGAAGAAGCTGCGCAAGGGAAAGATCTTCCTCGACTATCTGCGCAACGACCGGATGTCGACGGCGGTCGCGGTGCTGTCGCCGCGCGCGCGCGGAGGCGCCACCGTCTCGATGCCGCTGACCTGGGCGCAGGTGCGCGGCGATCTCGATCCGAAGAAGTACACGGTGCGCACCGTTCCCTCGCTGCTGGCCAAGACAAAAGCCTGGGACGGCTACGACGATGCGGCGGGCTCGATCAAGCCAGCGATGAAGAAGTTGGCTGGGAAGACGTAGCCGTAACCCTATGCTGTCATACCCCGCGAAAGCGGGGTATCCAGTACGCCGCGGCTTATCGGCTCAATCACGGGTATCTCTGGAATACTGGATCACCCTTCGCGGGTGATGACAGTTGTGCGCGGCGTGCCCACCATGTTGATTGCGCTAAAGAAGGTGGGCACGGCTGCGCCTTTGCCCA
>NZ_LLXX01000025.1:0-44119 GCF_001440405.1 Bradyrhizobium valentinum | reverse complement strand
GCGTGCCCACCATGTTGATTGCGCTAAAGAAGGTGGGCACGGCTGCGCCTTTGCCCCCCCTACGATCTACAATCCGCTCAAATCTTCCCGAGCAGCAGCAGGATCAGCAGGATCACGATCACCAGGCCGAGCCCGCCGCCACCGTAATATCCGGTGCCGTAGAACGGACCGCCGCCGATGCCGCTGAATCCGCCGAGCAAGGCGATGATCAGAATGATCAGAAGGATGGTGCCGATAGACATAAACTTCTCCTCAGCCCAAAAGGGCGTTCTGTATGCTCTGCCCTTCGCGTGGATCAACAGCCGGGAGTCATCTAAGTTCCGGTTTGCGTTGCGATAATGCGCGCAGCCCTTCCTTTCGAAGCAGGTGCAATTACATCCGGTTGGACGAGAGAGGGATTTCTGCGATGACCAAACCGCTGGTGGTTTCCATCCCGCACAGCTTGGGACGCGAAGAGGCGATGCGCCGCCTGAAGACCGGGCTGTCGCGCGCCGCTTCCGGCGTGCCGGTGCTGAGCGTCGATGAGGAGCGATGGGAAGACAACCGCATGATTTTTCGCGTTCGCGCGCTAGGCCAGGCGGCCGCCGGCCATGTCGACGTCGCCGAGGATCATGTGCAGGTGGAAGTCATGCTGCCATGGCTGCTGCAGCGCTTTGCCGAAGTGGCCCAGGCCGCGATTCAGAACCGCGGCAAGCTGCTGCTGACCAAGAAGAGCTGACGCAGAACCGAAGGCGCTAGGCGCGCGTGCGTTTGCGCGCCGGCTTTACCGCGCCGGTGAATCTTGCTTTCAGCACGGCGACCGGTAGATGCGTCAGCAGGTCGGACAGGCGCAATTGCGCAGCATCGGCGTCGGCAAAGCCTTCCACCGCATAGCCGCCGACATTCAGTGCGGCGTCATAATTCTCCGGACCAGGCCAATGTCTGCCGCTGTCGGTAAACGGCGCAAACCAACGCGTGACCACGGTGATCGCGGCTTCGCGGCCGCGCCGCCGCGCGAACGCGATAAAATGGTCGCGATGCGGTCCGCTCGCTTCCAAGGGCTCGTAATCGCCGTCCGTGAATATGTCGGCGAGTTCGGTCCGCAGCTTGAGCAGATGCTTGGTCCAGGCCAGCTTCAGATGACCGCTCGGCCACTTCTCGACCAGCCGGTCCCAATCCGCATTCTCCGGCGCGTCGAGCCGTCCGGCGCGTTCGGCAAAGTCGACCGGTCGCCGATTGTCGGGATCGACCAGTGAGAAATCCCAAAGCTCCGTGCCCTGATAGAAATCCGGCACGCCCGGCATCGTCGTCTTCAGCGTGATCTGGCTGAGCGAATTCAAGCTGCCCAGCAGCGACAGCCGCTGCGCCAGCGTTTGAAGGGAGTTCAGGAATTCGCCCGAGAGCGAGGGATCGAGGATTTTCGTAATGAAGCTCTCTACGCCCGCCTCGTAGGCCGCGTGGGGATTGAGCCAGCTTGTTTCCTGCTTGCCCTCGCGCGCGGCCTTTAGCGCATATTCCTGCATTCGCTCCAGAAACGAGGCATCGTCCGGCTGCCATGCTCCGAGCAGCGCCTGATACAGCATGTATTCGAACACAGCCGACGGCGCGCGAAGATCGCCATCGACCAAGAGATGCGGCGCGTTGAGCAGCTTCCATCGGGCCACGGCGCTGGTCCATTCGCCCGGAATTTCCGCCAGCGCCATGATGCGCGCACGCGCATCCTCGCCGCGCTTGGTGTCATGCGTCGCGGTCGCCGTCATGCCATGCGGCCATTCGCTGGCACGGGACCGCATCATCCCGTGGAATTCGTCGATCGAAAGCGCCTTTGCGGCCGGATCGCCGCCGACCTCATTGAGGGCGAGCAGGCGGTGGTAGCGGTAGAACGTGGTGTCCTCGAGCGACTTCGCCATCATGGGCCCGGTGAACTGCTGCACCTTCAATGCGAACCGGCGGACGCGCGGCGCGCTGTGGTGTGCGCGGCCGGGCCTGATCAGGTCCATCGTCAGCGTGTGGCGCAGGAAATCGAAAATGCCGTCGTCGGCGGCATACCAGTCGGCGCGCGCCCGTTCGATCGTGTTGGAGATCAACTGGCGGTCATGCGCTGACGGCCCTGACGATGTCAGGTAGGTGCGGTAGACCGGGAAATGCAGCACGTAGAGTTCGAGCGCCTGCCGCAGGCTGTCGGCGGAGTAGTCGCGGGTGGAGTAGTGTCCGCTGGCAATCCGTGCCAGCAGGCGCGTCAGCACCGTGAACTCGCTGGTCAGCAACGTTTCCAGCACGCGGCGCTTAGCCTCCTTCAGGATCGGTTCGATCTGCGGTGAACGGTTGCTGATCTGCCGCCAGATCTCGTCGAGCGGCTCCAGGCCGCGGCCGTCAATCAGCACATGGGTGATTGCGTTCATCCACTCATAGCCGGTGGTGCCATGAAGGCCGGCGAATGACGGCAGCTTTTCCTGTTCGCCGAGAATCTTCTCGACCAACACATAGAAGGGCCTGTTACGGCCGCCATGCGCCTCGCGGACCAGCCGGCGCAGGCGCTGGAAATACTGGACGGGATCGCGCAGACCATCGATGTGGTCGAGCCGCAGCCCCTGCAGCTTTTCCTCCGCAATCAACCGTTTGACCAGGCGATGGATCGCCTCGAAGGTGCCGGCGTCTTCGACGCGCAGCCCCGCCAGCGTATTGATGTCGAAGAACCGCCGGTAGTTGATATCGCTGGAAGCAAGCCGCCAGTGACCGAGCTTGTAGTGCTGACGTTCGAGCAGATGGTGCAGCGAAAGCGTCTGGGCGGCCCGATCCGCTCCGGCGCGATAGGCTTCCAGGCCATGCACGATGATGTCGGCAGCCCCTGTGATGCCTTTCAGTTCGGCCTTGAAGGCAGGTGCTTCCTTGCGGTTGGGACGCCGCAACCCTTGATAACGGAGAGCCAGCGCAAGCATCGCCTTGCCGGGCGCGCTATCCTCCGCGCCCGCCTCTTTGACGATCACGCGCAGGATTTCGCCATAGCGCTCCGGCGCGATCGGCAGCCGATGCTCGAAATACCAGGCCGAAAAGCTGCCTTCGCCGGCGTCATAGCGCAGTTCGATCTCGCCATTTTCCAGCGCCTGACCGTAGGACGAGCCGATGATCGGCAGCAGCACGCCGCCGCGTGCGCGGTATGGTAACTGCTCCCAGTCGATGTCGAAGGAGGCGGCGTGCGGCGAGGCGGGGCCCCATTCCAGCACGTCGAGCCACCATGGATTGTCGGCAAAATGCACACCGACATGGTTCGGCACGAAATCCAGGATCAGCCCGAGATCGTGTTGCCGCAGCACGGCGCTCAACCGCTCGAAGCCGGCTTCGCCGCCGAGCTCCGGATTGAAATGGGCGTGGTCGGTGACGTCGTAGCCATGCGTGCTGCCCTTGCGGGCGCGCATGAAGGGCGAGGCATAGAGATGCGTGATGCCGAGCGCCTTGAGGTAGGGCACCACGGAAGCAGCGGCGTCGAAATCGAAATCCGCCGACAATTGCAGGCGGTAGGTCGCGATCGGGATCGCCGGGGGCATTTTCCTATCCGATGCGCCAGAGCACCGTCCATGGCGGGACACTGTCGCCCAACTCGCTGCCCCAGATCAGGGTTCCCGCAGGCCCACCGGGCGCATGGCTGATGGCTTGATCCGACAGGTTGGCGAGGAGACGAAGCGTTGCGCCGTCGCCCATCCGCCAATGGGCCGTGAGCAAACCATCGTCTGCTGCCTGTGCGTTCCCGAAGGCTGCGCCGGCCAGACGGGGGATAATCTGCTGCTTCCGGGTTCGCAGCAGTTCGCGCACGAGCGTCAGGCGCTTTCGTCCCGCAGGCGTCTCGCGTCCGTCCCAGTCGAGCACCGCGGAGTCCCTCGTCGAAGCTGCAAGCGCGTCGGGGACCTCATCGCCATATTCCGCATAGGCCCAGGCCAGTTCAACGCGGCGGCCCTTGCGGACGGCGTCGGCAAGATCGCCGCCGAAGTCGCAGAAGAACGGGAAGGGGACGGTTGAGCCCCATTCCTCGCCCATGAATAGCATGGGAATGTGAGGCGCGATCAGCAGGACCTGAAGCGCCGCCTCGATCATCCGCGCGTCGGCATTGCCTTCGAGCCGGTCGCCCAACGCGCGATTGCCGATCTGGTCGTGGTTCTGCACGAAGTTGATGAAGGCGGTCGGCGCCAGATGCCCGCTCGGCTCGCCGCGCTTGCCGCGCCGGAACGTAGATACCTCGCCCTGGTAGACGAAGCCGGAGGACAGCGAGCGCGCGATGTCAGACCTCGGCGAGCGCTGGTAATCGCCATAATAGCCCTGCTTCTCGCCGGTCATCAGCACGCGCCAGGCGTGATGATAGTCGTCGTTCCATTGCGCGCGATACTTTCCGCGCGGCGGGTCTTCAGCGGCGTCCAGAATACTGGCGCGGTTGTCGCCGTTTTCCAGCACCAGGTGAATGTGACGGCCGGTTTCTGCGGCGAGTTTGCCGGCGGCGGCGCTGAGATCGTGCAGCAGCGACAGCCCGCCCGGCTCGACGATGCTGTTGACGGCATCGAGCCGCAAGCCATCGAAGCGATAGTCGCGCAGCCAGTGCAGCGCGTTCTCGATCGCGAAGGCACGGACTTCTTTCACGCGATAATCGATCGCGCTGCCCCACGGCGTCTGCGCTTCGGTGAAGAACGTCGGCGCATAGCGGCCGAGATAATTTCCTTCCGGGCCGAAATGGTTGTAGACCACGTCGAGCATCACCATCAGCCCGCGCAGATGCGCCTCGTCGATCAGCGCCTTGAGATCTTCGGGCCGCCCATAGGCGCTGTCGGGCGCGTACCACAACACGCCGTCATACCCCCAGTTGCGCAAGCCGGCGAAATCCGCCAGCGGCATCAATTCCAGCGCGGTGATACCGGTCTCAACGAGATGATCGAGCCTGTCGATCATCGCGCGATAGCTGCCTTCTTTGGTGAAAGTCCCGACATGGGCCTCGATGACGATCGCCTCCTGCCACAGCCGTCCGCGCCAGTTCGTTGCACGCCATGGATAGGCCTCATGATCGATCACCTCGCTCGGGCCAAAGACGTCATCGGGCTGAAACGCCGACGCCGGATCCGGCACGTCGATCTCGTCATCGATGCGGAATTTATAGCGTGCGCCGGCCTTCACGCCGGCGATGTCGGCCGTGAACCAGCCATCCTCGCCGCGCTTCATCGCGTGAGGCCGCTCCAGCATCACCTCGACGCGTTTCGCCGCCGGCGCCCACAGCCGAAACCGCGTGCCGTAGTTTGTCAGAAATGGGCCGTGTCGGTCATTCATGCCGCGCCCGCAAAGGCAAGCACTGACCGCGGCGGCGCGCTGGTCTTGGCGCCCGACGCGTAACCGGTGGGACTCTGCCCGGCGTCGGTCGTGTTCAGCACCTGCTGCCAGTTTTTGTACTCGGTCATCTTGGGCAATGTGAAAGCGATCTCTTCGGGCGCGGCATTCAGGACGATAAAGATCGGCGGCTGACCTTGTTCCAACGGCCCCAGCACATAGGCGAGGAATCGTCCCTCCGGAAAATTCCAGTCGGCTTCCTGCATCTCCTCGGCTGCCGGCGTCAGCCACAGCACGCCATAGGAGCCATCCTTGCGTCGTCCGGAGAGCCAGCGCTGGTAGCGGAGTTGGGCGAAGCGCCGTCGCAGCGCGGTCATGTGGCCGATGAAATCGGTGAGGTCGTCGCCCGGCTTGCCGAGATTGTCCCAATTCACCCAGCCGATTTCGTTGTCCTGGCAATAGGCGTTGTTGTTGCCGTTCTGCGAATTGCCGACCTCGTCACCGGCCAGCAGCAAGGGCGTTCCTTGCGCGAGGAACAGGCAGGCGAGCTGGTTCTTGCGGAGCTGCCGGCGCAGCGCGACGATCGCGGCGTCAGTGGTCGGGCCTTCATGGCCGCAATTGTTGCTGTGGTTGTCGTTGGAGCCGTCGCGATTGTCCTCCCCGTTCGCCTCGTTGTGCTTCTCGTTGAAGCTGAACAGGTCGGCCAGCGTGAAACCGTCATGAACGGTGATGTGATTGATGCTCGCGCGCGTCGCGCGGTTGTCGTGATGAAACAGGTCGGACGAGGCGGTCATGCGACGCGATACTTCGCCGATCAGGCTGCCTTCGCCGCTCCAGTAGCGCCGCATGGCGCTGCGATAACGGTCGTTCCATTCTGACCATTGCGACGGAAACGCGCCGACCTGATAGCCGCCCATGCCGAGGTCCCACGGCTCGGCGACGAGCTTGACCGTTGCCAGCACCGGGTCCTGCCGCACCGCGGTCAGAAACGAGGAATTGCGGTCGAAGCCGTTCGGCCCCCGCGCCAGCGTGGTCGCGAGGTCGAAGCGGAAACCGTCGACGTGGCAGACCTCGACCCAGTAGCGCAGCGAATCCATCACCATCTGCAGCACGCGTGGATGGGTGAGGTTGACCGAGCTGCCGCAGCCGGTGAAGTCGTCGTAGTAGCGCGGGTTGTCCTTGCTGAGCCAGTAGTAGGACGCGTTGTCGATGCCGCGGAAACACAGCGTCGGGCCGAGATGATTGCCCTCGGCGGTGTGGTTATAGACCACGTCGAGCATCACCTCGATGCCGGCGTCGTGCAGCCGCGCCACCGTGGTGCGGAACGCGTCGAGCGCGTTGTCCTGCGCATAGCGCGGCTCCGGCGCGAAGAACGCCAGCGTGTTGTAACCCCAGTAGTTTGCCAGCTTCCGTTCCACCAGCACCCGGTCGTCGATCAGCCCGTGGATCGGCAGCAGTTCGATGGTGGTGACGCCGAGCCGCTTGAGATGATCGATCATCGTCGGCGAGCACAGCCCGCCATAGGTGCCGCGCCAGCCCGGACCGACATCGACGCGCCTTTGCGTCAGGCCCTTGACGTGGGCCTCGTAGATAATGGTGTCCTCCCAGGCGATGTTCGGCCGTATCTCGCGGCGGCCCCAGTTGAAGGTCTCGTCGACCACCACCGCTTTCGGCATGCCGCGGGCATTGTCGCGGCGGTCAAAGGAAAGATCCTCGCGCGCGCTGCCGGTGCGATAGCCGAAATGCGCATCGCTCCACACCAGCCGGCCGGCGATCCGCTTGGCATAGGGATCGAGCAGCAGCTTGTTGGCGTTGAAGCGGTGCCCGCGCTCGGGCGCATAGGGGCCATGGACGCGATAGCCATAGAGCTGCCCGGGCGAGACGTCATTGAGATAGCCGTGCCAGACATCCTCGTTGCGCTCGGGCAGTTCGATGCGCTCGAGCTCGCGGCGGCCCTGGCCGTCGAACAGGCAAAGCTCGACTTTCTCCGCATTGGCCGAAAACAACGCAAAGTTGGTGCCCCTGCCGTCCCAGCTTGCTCCGAGGCGGGCGGGGCTTCCCGCGGACAATCGCATGCGTCAGCTTTCCGGAACGAGAAAGATCGCGGCCAGCGGCGGGATGGTCAGGCTGAGCTCGGGGATGCTGCCTTCCAGGGTGTGGACTTCGCCGACATTGCCGACATTGCTGCCGCCGTAATGCGCGGAGTCGGAGTTGAGCGCTTCCTTCCACTTGCCGCCGAACGGCACCCGGACGCGATAATTGTGATAGACGTTCGGCGAGAAGTTCACGACCACGAGACAGCGCGCATGGGCGTCGAATCCCTTGCGTAGCCAGGCAAAGACGTTGCCGCCGGAATCGTGGGTGATGACCCATTCGAATCCCGCCTGGTTGCAGTCCATCTCGTGCAGCGCCGGTACGCTGCGATAGAGCCGGTTGAGGTCGCGGATCAGGTTCTGGATACCGGTATGGCGGTGCTGCGCCAGGAGGTGCCAGTCGAGCGAATGATCGTGATTCCATTCGCGCTCCTGGCCGAATTCGCAGCCCATGAACAAGAGCTTCTTGCCGGGATGGCCGAACATGAAACTGTAATAGGCGCGCAGGTTCGCAAAGCGCTGCCATTCGTCGCCCGGCATGCGGCCGAGGATCGACCGCTTGCCGTGCACGACTTCGTCATGCGACAGCGGCAGAATGAAATTCTCCGAAAACGCGTAATGCAGCCCGAACAGGACGTCGCCGTGATGGTGCTTCCGGTACACCGGGTCCTTGCCCACATATTTCAGCGTGTCGTGCATCCAGCCCATGTTCCATTTGAAGCCGAAGCCGAGCCCGCCATATTCGACCGGCCGCGAGACTTGCGGCCACGCGGTGGATTCTTCCGCAGCCGTGGTGGCCTCCGGAAAATGTCCGAACAGTTCGATGTTGAAGCGGCGCAGGAACTCGATGGCTTCGAGGTTTTCCCGGCCGCCATGCCGGTTCGGAATCCATTCGCCGGCGGGCCGGCTGTAGTCGAGATAGAGCATCGAGGCGACGGCATCGACGCGCAGGCCGTCGATGCCGTAGCGGTCGAGCCAGAACAGCGCGTTGGAGACCAGGAAATTGACTATTTCGGTGCGGCCGTAATTGTAGATCAGCGTACCCCAGTCGAGGTGGCGGCCCTGCAGGGGATTGGCGTGCTCGTAGAGCGCGGTGCCGTCGAAATAACCGAGACCGTGGGGATCGTCGGGAAAATGTCCCGGCACCCAGTCGAGCCACACGCCGAGCCCCTCGCGATGGCAGGCATCGACGAGAGCGGAAAAATCTTCCGGCGTGCCGAACCGGCTGGTTGGCGCGTACAGGCCGGTCGGCTGATAGCCCCATGAGCCGTCGAACGGATGCTCGCTGACGGGCAGAAACTCGATATGGGTAAAGCCCATATCCTTCGCATAGGCCGGAAGCTGCTCGGCGAGCTCGCGATAGGTCAGCCATTCGTTGCCGTTCTTGCGCCGCCAGGAGCCGAGATGAACCTCGTAGATCGAGATCGGCGCGCCCACCGCGTTGATGCCCGATGGCGCCGGTCGCGGTTGCGGGATTCTGCTTTGGTCGACCACGATCGAGGCCGTCGAGGGCCGGATCTCCGCGGCAAAGGCCACCGGATCGGATTTCAGCGGCAGATGCCGCCCGTCGGAGCCGGTGATGTCGAACTTGTAGCGGTCGCCGGCGCGGGCGTGGGGCACGAACAGTTCCCAATAGCCGACGCCGCGCACCCGCATCGGATGCCGCCGCGCATTCCAGAAATTGAAATCGCCGACCACGCTGACCGCCTTGGCGTTCGGCGCCAGCACCACGAACGCCACGCCGTCGACGCCATCGAGTATCATCGGATGGGCGCCGAGCTTGTCGTAGATCCGCCGGTGGGTACCTTCGCCCAGGAGATAGAGGTCGAAGTCGCTGAGCACGGGCGGAAAGCGGTAGGGGTCGTCGAGATCGACAACGTTCTCGCCGAAACGGGCGCGGAGCTGGTAGCGTTTCGATCCGTTCGGCAGCGCGCCAGCGAACAGCCCGGCATCGTGAATGCGCTCAAGCGGCGCCGTCTCGCCTTGCTCGCCGATCGCCTCCACGTTGGACGCTTCGGGGATGAAAGCGCGCACCACGCTGCGGCCGCCTTCGCTGTGCAAACCGAGGTAATGAAACGGATCGGAATGCTTGCCTTCGATGATGGCATAGGCCTCGGCGGGGAGCTTGGTCATGAGGCCTCGATGGATGGTTGCGACAACACTTGGATGATTCCGGCCAGCGGCACGCGCAGCCATTCCGGTCGGAATGACAGTTCGTGTTCGATCTCGTTCAAGGCCTTCTCGAACAGGAAGAAGGTCAGCAGGCCGCCTGCCGCTTTCGGATCGGCCGGCCACAGCCGCTGATCGGTCATGGCCTCGTGGTAGGCGGCGAGAAATGCGGCTGTCGCCCGGTCGCGCCACTCGCCAAGCGCCGCGCCGAGCTTGCCGTGCTCATCGTGGGCCACTTTGAGCGCGCGCTCAAGAGCCGCGGTTGCCGAATAATCGATCGAGCGGATCAGGCTGGCAACGTCGCGCGCCGCGGGCGCCTTGCGCCGGCGTTCGGCGATACTGCGCCGCGGCGCGCCTTCGAAGTCGACGATGAAGATGTCGTCCTTGACGATCAGCAACTGACTGAGATCGAGATCGCCATGGCAGCGGATGTTGGCGACATCGGCCTCGCGCAAGAGCAGCGTTTCCAGCCAATCCGGCAGGGCCGGCTGCAACGCCAGCACCTGGTCGGCCAGCGCGCGGTCGGCTTCCTTTAGCGTATCCCGCCGCTGCCGGAGCGCATCGAAAACGCGCCCGGCGCAGAGCATCAAATCGTCGATCCAGCCCTGCACGTCGTCGCGGCCGGTCGGCTCCGGCGCGAATTCGGCAAGCTCGTTGTGGCTGGCGAGCGCTGCATGAAGTTCGGCCACGCGGCGCCCAGCCTGCGAAATGTAACGCAGATAGGGGATCTCTTCTTCGCGCTCGCCGGGATGGATGCTCGCTGCCAGCAGGCGCTGCTCCTCGACGAAGCGGTCGAGATACGCCGCACTCACGGTCCAGAGGTCGCCCTGATTGGCGACGAAGGCGTGAACGACGCCGACCGCGCTCTTCTCGTTGCCCTCGACCAGTTCGACGCTGCCGAGCAGCGCCGGCGTGTTGGCAAAGTTGGCGACATCGGTGAGGAAGCGCCCCATCTCGATCTCGGGATTGAGGCCCGGCTGCAGCGTCCGGTAGATTTTGACGACGCAGTCATTATCCACGAGCGCGGTGCTGCGGGGCAGTTCGGAATCGACGGTGCGGATGTGCTCGGGCTGCCGGATCGGCTTGTCGCCGAAGCGGCCGGTCGGCCGGAATTCAAGCCGCAGGCCCTGTTCGCTCTCGTCGACCGTTAGCGATTGTTGCAGATTGCGCAACAGCAGTGAAATGAAGATCTGGTCGGTGGCGACGTCGAGCAGGGTTCCTTCGCGCGCGCCCTGGCGAACGGCGGCCAGCGCATGCGGATTGTAGCGCTCGCGGTCGAAGCGTACCCACTCGATCTGCATCGGCAGCACGTAGCGCGTCGTGATGCCGCGTTCGGTCGTTTCAAAGAAGGCGAGCCACGGCCGGTTGTCGCCGATGTCACAGAACGGGATCGCCGACGTCAGGGTCGGCTTTATCGCCTTGGCCGACCGTTCCGGAAACCAGCGGCTGCGCGCCAGATGTCCCGGAAGCACGTCGCGCTCGAACACGCCGCGTTCGCGCGCCAGCGACACCCAGGTCGCGTTCAGCGGCACCACTAGCGTTTCGAACTCGGGCACCGCGCGCTGCGGCGGCGGCGCCGACTTGTCGCGCTCCTGCAGCTCGAACCAGTAGAAGCCGTAAGGCGCGAGCGTGATCATGTAGGGCAATTCGCCGATCGCCGGGAAGCGGGTGCGGCCGAGCATTTCCAGCGGGATGCGGTCCTTGAAGGCGGAAAGGTCGAGTTCGGTCGCCTGCGCCGACCGCGACAGGTTGGCGACGCACAAAATGACCTCGCCCTGATATTGGCGCACGTAGCACAGCACCGAGCGGTTTTCCGGGCGGATGAACGTCATGGTGCCGCGGCCGAAGGCGATCGTCGATTTGCGGACCGCGATGAGCCGCTTGGTGGCCGAGAGCAGCGAGGAGAGGCTGCGTGACTGCGCCTCGACATTGACGGCTTCATAGCCGTAGACGGGGTCCATGATGGTCGGCGCGTAGAGCCTGGCCGGGTCGGCGCGGGAGAAGCCGCCATTGCGGTCCGGCGTCCACTGCATCGGGGTGCGGACGCCGTTGCGGTCGCCGAGATAGATATTGTCGCCCATGCCGATCTCGTCGCCGTAATAGATGATCGGCGTGCCCGGGAACGAGAACAAGAGCGAGTTCATCAGCTCGATCTTGCGCCGGTCATTGTCCATCAGCGGCGCGAGCCGCCGGCGGATGCCGACATTGATGCGCGCCCGCGGATCGTTGGCGTAGGTCGACCACAGGTAATCGCGCTCGACGTCGGTGACCATTTCCAGCGTCAGCTCGTCGTGATTGCGCAGGAACAGCGCCCACTGGCAGTTGCCTGGAATGTCCGGCGTCTGGCGCAGGATGTCGGTGATCGGAAAGCGGTCTTCCTGCGCGATCGCCATGTAGATGCGCGGCATCAGCGGGAAATGATAGGCCATGTGGCATTCGTCGCCGCGGCCGAAATATTCCTGCACGTCCTCCGGCCATTGATTGGCTTCGGCCAGCAGCACCTTGCCCTTGGCGTAGGCATCGAGCTCGGAGCGCAGCCGCTTGATGATGGTGTGCGTCTCGGGCAGGTTCTCGTTGTTGGTACCGTCGCGCTCGCAGAGATAGGGGATCGCGTCGAGACGGAAGCCGTCGACGCCGGTGTCGAGCCAGCGCTTCATCACCTGCACCAGCGCGCTCACCACGCGCGGATTGTCGAAATTGAGGTCCGGCTGGTGCGAGAAGAAGCGGTGCCAGTAGAACTGGCCGGCTTCCGGGTCCCAGGTCCAGTTCGACTTCTCGGTATCGGTGAAGATGATCCGCGTGCCCAGATATTTCTGGTCGGTATCGCTCCAGACATACCAGTTGCGCGCGCTGGAATTCGGGTCCGAGCGGCGGGCGCGTTTGAACCAGTCGTGCTGGTCGGACGTGTGGTTGACGACGAGTTCGGTGATGACCCGCAGGCCGCGCTTCTTGGCTTCCTGGATGAAGCGCCTGAAATCCTTCATTGTCCCGAAATCGGGGTTGATGTCGCCGTAATCGGCGATGTCGTAGCCGTCGTCGCGGCCGGGGGAGGGGTAAAACGGCAACAGCCACAGCGTGGTGACGCCGAGATCCTGCAGATATCCCAGCTTCTCGGTCAGGCCTGCGAAGTCTCCGATGCCGTCATTGTTGCTGTCGGCGAAGGCCTTGACGTGGAGCTGATAGATGATGGCATCTTTATACCAGAGTTCGTCGGTGACGGGTCCGGCGGCGGGCGCCTCCTTGGTATCGAGCAACAGGCTGCTGCCCTTATCCAGCGGATAGGCACCACCGATATCGATAGGAAGGGAGACGCCGGGGTTGGAGCTCTCGGCGGTTTGCGCTTTTTTGTTCACGGTGATGCCATTGCCATGGAAATGACGCTCCCGTTTCGTTTGCAGAAAGGGAGACGTTCCGGACAGAGATAGAATCCGCTCGGCTGGCTTTGGTTCCATTGGAACCGTTGGTGGGTCCGAGCGTTACACACCGTCTATCTCCTTCCCGTAATTGGACAATTTCGCGACATCGGTTTGATGTTTGCGTGCAAAGTACGTGCCGAATGGACCTTTTTGCTCAAGCCAAAGCCCAGGGAATTCAGACCGAGTTCCTGGACGGCCAGGGTCACCGCCGTGTGACGGATGCCGCCGCTCTCAAAATTATCCTGGATGCCCTGCCGCCGCAGGCCCCGGGGCCGCTGATAGGCCACCCGATTGTGGTCCGTTCTGGGCGGCCGTCGCGAACCGAGCTCCCGGCAACAGTCAGGCTTCCGGCGGAGTGGAAAATCGTTGCGGACTCGGGCCTTATCGCCAAGGGCAAAAGTTCGGATCATGCCATCGACTGGCCCAAGGACGTGCCGCTTGGCGTCTACCGGCTTCAGGTGAGCGACGCCACGACCGCCGAGGACGTACCGCTGATCTCGGCGCCGGAAAGGGCGTTTAGTGGCGAGTTCGACCGTTGCTGGCTGCTCGCGGCCCAGCTTTACGGCGTTCGCTCCGCGCGCAACTGGGGCATGGGCGACTTCACCGATCTCGCCAGCCTGATCGAACTCGCCGATCATCTCGGCGCCGATGGCGTCGGCCTCAATCCGCTGCATACCCTGTTCGACGATCGCCCGGGCGATTGCAGCCCCTATTCGCCGAACAGCCGGCTGTTTCTCAACGCGCTCTATATCGACGTCGAAAAGCTTCCCGAATTTCAGCCCGATTCCGAAACCCGCGAGGCGCTGGCACCGTTGCGGGCGGGCGATGTCGTCGATTACGTCGGCGTCGCTGCTCTGAAGTGGCGGGCGCTCCGCAGGGCCTTTGCTGCTTTCAAGGCCAACGCCAAGCCGGGCCGCCAACAGGATTTTGACAAATTCCGCGCCGAGCGCGGCACCCTGCTGTCGCACTTTGCCTGCTTCGAAGTGCTGCGGCACAAATTCGGCAAGCCGTGGTGGGAATGGCCGGAAGAGTGGCGGCAGGCGGACGATGCCAAATGCGCCGCGTTGCGCGAGGGCGAGGAGGCCGACGAGATCGAGTTCGTCGAATTCGTGCAATGGACCGCCGACCGGCAGTTGGGCGCCGCGGCCGATCTGGCGAAGAAGCTCGGCATGAAGGTCGGGCTCTATCTCGACGTCGCGGTCGGGGTGCAGGCCGACGGCTTCGACGCCTGGAACGAGCAGGTCGCGATCTCCCGCCATCTCGGCGTCGGTGCGC
Source organism: Bradyrhizobium valentinum (assembly GCF_001440405.1). GTDB lineage: Bacteria > Pseudomonadota > Alphaproteobacteria > Rhizobiales > Xanthobacteraceae > Bradyrhizobium > Bradyrhizobium valentinum. The sequence continues at coordinate 29,886 of NZ_LLXX01000025.1, read as the reverse complement.
CGCCCGATCCGCTCAACACCGCCGGCCAGACCTGGGGCCTCGCCGGCTTCAATGCCGTTGGCCTCGAGCAGCAATCCTTTGCGCCGTATCGCGACATGCTGCGCGCTTCGATGCGGCATGCCGGCGCCATCCGGCTCGACCATGTGCTCGGGCTGAAGCGGCTTTATCTGGTGCCACAGGGCTTCAGTGCGCGCGACGGCGTCTATGTTCAGATGCCGTTCGAGGCGCTTCTCGCGGTGACCGCGCAGGAAAGCGTTGCGAATCGCTGCGTCGTGATCGGCGAAGACCTCGGCACCGTCCCGGAAGGGTTTCGCGACCAGATGGCCGATTGGGGCATCTGGTCGTATCTCGTGATGATGTTCGAGCGCGACGACCAGGGCTCCTTCCGCAACATCGATCATTACCTGACCAACGCGCTCGTCACCTTCAACACCCACGATCTCTCGACCTATGCCGGATGGCGCTCGTTCGGCGATCTCACGCTGAAGCGCTCGCTCGGGATCGATCCCGGCGAGAGCGACGATGCGCGCTGGCACGCACTTGCCATGCTGGACGACGTGCTGCGTCATCACGCCATCGATCGCAACGATCTCTATTCGGTAGCGAATTTCCTGGCGCGGACCAAATCCCGGCTGCTCGCGATCTCGCTGGAAGATCTGCTCGATGTAGTCGATCAGCCCAATATCCCCGGTACTGTCGACGAGCATCCGAACTGGCGGCGACGGCTTCCGGTACTGATCGAGGAAATGACATCCAAGGTCGACGTCGTCGCGCTCAAGGCGGCAACCCACGAGCGATCGCGCGCCGCGCTCTGATATGATCCGGAAAAGTGGTTGCCGGTTTTCCCTCGGGACAAACGCGAAGCGTTTGTCCCGAGATCATGCTCCAGGATAAAGGTAGAGCGGGATGACGGTTCGAAGAAATGCCATCCCGCTACAATGGTGAAGCATCTTGCCGTGCCGTATCGAAGATTATGGGCTGATCGGCGATTGTGAGACCGCGGCGCTGGTCGGCCGGAACGGTTCGATTGACTGGCTGTGCTGGCCGGCCTTCGATTCCGACGCCTGCTTTGCCGCGCTTCTCGGCACCGAAAGGCACGGCCGCTGGCTGATCGCGCCGGTTGAGGAGGTGACCACCACTTCGCGCCGCTATTGGGACGACACCCTGATCCTTCAGACCCGGTTCGAGACGGCCGGCGGCGCGGTCGACCTGATCGATTTCATGCCACCGCGCGGCAACGCCTCCGACGTGGTGCGGCTGGTGCGCGGCGTTCGCGGCCGGGTCAGGATGCACATGCAACTGGTGATCCGCTTCGGCTTCGGCATCGATACTCCCTGGGTCAAGAGAAACGAGGACGGTTCGGCGCTGCTCGCGATCTGCGGGCAGGACATGACGGTGTTGCGGACGCCGGTTGAGACCCGCGGCGAGGACCTGACGACGGTTGCCGATTTCGAGGTCGGCGAAGGCGACAACGTTCCTTTCGTGCTCACCTACAGCCCCTCGCATCTGCCCGTGCCCAAGCCGATCGATCCTTCATATGCGTTGAAGGATACCGAAGCGTTCTGGACCGAATGGTGCAGCCGTTGCACCTATCGGGGCGAGTACCGCGACCTCGTGATGCGCTCGCTGATCACGCTGAAGGCGCAGACCTATGCGCCGACCGGCGGCATCGTCGCCGCGCCAACGACCTCGCTGCCGGAGAAGCTCGGCGGCGCCCGAAACTGGGACTATCGCTTCTGCTGGCTGCGCGACGCCACCTTCACGCTGCTGGCGCTGATGAATTCGGGCTATACCGGGGAAGCGTTCGCCTGGCACCAATGGCTGTTGCGGGCGGCGGCGGGCTCGCCGGCCAACATGCAGATCATGTACGGCATCATGGGCCAGCGGCGTCTCCTGGAATGGGAGGCCGTATGGCTGCCCGGCTACGAAGGCGCAAGGCCGGTGCGGGTCGGCAACGCTGCGCACGCGCAATTGCAGCTCGACGTCTACGGCGAATTGATCGACGCCTTTCATCAGTGGCGCACCGCCAAGCTCGAACTGGATGAAACCAGTTGGTCGCTGGAATGCGCCGTGCTGCAGCACCTTGCCGAACGATGGGACCAGCCGGATCACGGCATTTGGGAGCGCCGCGGCGCGGGCAGGCACTATGTTTCGTCGAAAGTGATGACTTGGGTCGCGTTCGACCGCGGCATCAAGAGCGCCGAGACGTTCGGCCTCAAGGCGCCGCTCGAGAAATGGCGCGTGCTGCGCGACGCCATTCACCTCGACGTTTGCTCGAAAGGCTTCGACCCCGGGCTGAACGCCTTCGTCGAATCTTACGGCTCAAAAATGCTCGATGCCAGCATCCTGCTGCTGCCGTCGGTAGGGTTTCTGCCGCCCGAAGACCCGCGCGTCCGCGGCACGGTTGCAGCGGTCGAACGGCATCTGATGCGCGACGGCTTTGTGCTGCGGCATGATCCCCGCGAGGTGGAGAAGCAACCTGCCGAAGGCGCGTTCCTGGCCTGTACGCTCTGGCTCGCCGACGCCTATGTGCTGGCGGGCGAGCTTGGCAAGGCGCAAGAGCTGTTCGCCCGCGTTGTTGCGATCGCCAACGACCTTGGCCTCTTGGCCGAGGAGTACGATACGGCCGCCGGCCGCCAGACCGGCAATTTCCCGCAGGCGCTGACGCACATCGCGCTGATCAACACCGCGCATAATCTCAGCGCGGCAGAGAAACCGACCGAGAAGCCGGCGATGCAGCGATCGAAATAAACTCGCCGTCATTCCGGCGCGCCGCTTGGCGACCTCGTGCTTCGACGACCGACGGTCGAGGCGTCGTCAGTTCTTCAGAATCGCATCGATCGCGCGCGCAAATCCATCGCGCTCGTTGCTGTCGGTCACATGCGTCGCACGCTGCTTGATGCCGTCGGCGGCATTTCCCATCGCAAACGAAACGCCGCTTCGGGCAAACATCGGAAGATCATTCTCCATGTCGCCGATGGTCGCCACCGCTTCGGCAGAAATGCCGAGCTGCGTGGTCATCGTGTCCACGAAGGTGCCCTTGTCGTGACCGGGCGGCGTGACGTCGAGATAATAGGTCTGCGAGCGGACCGCGGTCGCCTCCGCGCCGACGGCTTCCCCCATCGCCGCCTCGCAGCGCTGCAACAGCGCCGCGTCCGAACTGGCGCCCACGATCTTGCAGGTCTCTGCGAGATGCGGCGTGAAATCGTCGATGATGGTCGGATCGGCCTTGATCGCGCGCTTCTCGTGCGGGACGTACTCGCCGTCGGGATTGCGCGTGTACCAGCGATCGTTCGTGAACAGCCAGATATCGACGCCGAACGCATTGAGCACGTCGAGGCTGCGCTGGGCTACGCTCGGTCCGATCAAATGCTGCTCGATCGGCTTGAGCCCGGCGTCGACGATCGAGCTGCCGTTGAAGGCGCCGACCGGAAGCGTGATCGCAAGCGATTCGATCAGAAAACCCATGCCGATGGTCGGCCGGCTGGAAACGATGGTGAAGCCGATGCCGGCCGCATGCAGCTTGCGCACGGCTGCCTTCGCGCCGTCGGTCAGGATCTTGTCTTTCGTCAACAGGGTGCCGTCGACGTCGGAAACAACAAGCGCAATACGGGTCATTGGGGAACCAGGTTCAATTGGCTGACGATGTCGTCTACGATCGCCTCAACCGGCGCATCGATCGATACAATGATCGGCCGCTCGTTCGAGCCGGGCCGCTCCAGCGTCCCGAACTGGCTGGCGAGCAAGCCGGGCGGCATGAAATGGCCCTTGCGTGCCGCAAGGCGGGCCGCGATCAGATCCTGCATGCCGTCGAGAAAAACGATCCTGACATCGTCGCGGCCGTGCACGAGGACGTCACGATAGGCGCGCTTCAGCGCCGAGCAGGCGATCACGACGTGCGCGCCGGATGTGCAGACGCGGTCGATCTCGTCGGCAATCGCCTGCAGCCATGGCCAGCGGTCCTCGTCGGTGAGCGGATGGCCGGCGCTCATCTTCGCAACGTTGCCCGGCGGGTGAAACCTGTCGCCGTCCTCGTAGCGCCAGCCGAGTCGTCCGGCGAGATGATCGGCGATGGTGCTCTTGCCCGAGCCGGAAACGCCCATCACCACCAGCGCACAAGGAGTCTTACTGCCCACCAAAATCCCCCGGAAGCGCTTCCCGGTCGACCAGCCAGGTCGTCTCGCCGGAGGACTGCGCGCGGTTGGCGGGCAGGTTCTCGCCTGCGAACAGGCGCGTCAAGATCGCCCGCTTGTCCCGGCCAGAAACCTCGAACAGCATTTCGTGGCAGGAGGCGAGGGTGGGCAGCGTGAGAGTAATCCGCGGAACGAACGGCACGACATTCGCCCGTGGCACGCCGACGACCCAGCGCGCATTCTCGTCGAGCGCGGGATCGCCGGGAAACAGCGAGGCCGTATGGCCGTCGGGACCGACGCCCATCAGCACGAGGTCGAACAGGGGCCTCGCTTGGTCGAGCGTGTCTGCCCCGTAAAACGACTGCAATTCCCGTTCGTAAAGCGCGGCGCCCCGGTCGGGATCGGCGGGGTCGGCGGTCGCGGTCGGAATCGGATGGATGTTCGCTGTCGGCGCGCATTGATTGAGGAAAATCGTTTGCGCCATGCCCATGTTGTTGAGCGGATCGTCCGCCGGCACGAAGCGTTCGTCGCCGATGAACCAGTGCACGCGCTCCCAGGGGATCCGGCTCCGATAGGCCTCGGTTGCGAGCAGTTGATAAAGCAGCTTCGGGCTCGATCCGCCGGTCAGGCAGATCGCCACGCGGCCGCTGTTGGCAGCCGTTCTGGCCAGCAAATGCTCGGCGGCGGTCGCCGCCATCGCCGCCCCATCGGTGACCGCAATCACATGGCGATTGTCATTCGCTGCCATCGCTCACCCGAGCTTTCGCCAGCTTCGGCCGTCGCGGGTCAGCAGTTCGTTCGCTTCCCCCGGGCCTTCGCTGCCGGCCGTGTAGGTCTTCAAGCCGTCGGCTCCCGCCTTCCTCCAGGCATCGATAAACGGTTGCACCGCCTTCCAGCCGGCCTCGACGCTGTCGGCGCGCTGGAACAGGATGTTGTCGCCGATCATGCAGTCATAGATCAACGTCTCGTAGCCGGTCGAGGGCTCCGCCTTGAAATAATCCTTGTAGCGAAACTTCATTTCGACGCCGTCGATCAGGATCGAGGGGCCGGGTACCTTGGTGTTGAACTGCAGCGCGATGCCCTCGTTGGGGGCGACACCAATCACGAGGTAGTTTTGCGCCAGCCGTTCCACCGGCGTGCAGTTGAACATCGCGAACGGCGCCTGCTTGAACTTGATCGCGACTTCCGTGCGCTTGACGCCGAGCGCCTTGCCGGTGCGCAGGTAAAAGGGAACGCCGGCCCAGCGCCAGTTGTCGATGACCAGCTTCAGCGCCACATAGGTTTCGGTCGTGCTGCCGGATGTGACATCTTCAATGTTGCGATAGTCCGCGATTTCGGTATTTCCGATCCGGCCAGCCAGATACTGGCCGCGCACCGAATTGCGCAACGCCTCGGTCTCGCTCTGGGCCTGGATCGCGGCGAGCACGTCGGCCTTTTCCGTGCGCACCGAATGCGCGTCGAATCGGATCGGCGGCTCCATCGCGACCAGCGATAAAAGCTGGAACAGATGGTTCGGCACCATGTCGCGCAGCGCGCCGGTCTGGTCGTAGAAGCTGCCGCGATGACCGACGCCGAGCTGTTCGTTGACCGTGATTTGTACGTGGTCGATGTGGTTGCGGTTCCAGATAGGCTCGAACATCCCGTTGGCGAAGCGCAGCACCAGAATGTTCTGCACCGTCTCCTTGCCGAGATAGTGATCGATCCGGTAGATCTCGTGCTCATCGACGAGTTTGAGCAATTCGCCGTTCAACGCCTTTGCGGAGGCGAGATCGGTGCCGAACGGTTTTTCCACCACCAGCCGCCGCCACGCGCCGTTCTCGGCGAGCATGCCGGTGCGGCCAAGCTCGCGGCTGATCGGCAGGAATGCGTTGGGCGGGGTCGCCAGATAGAACAGCCTGTTGCCACCGGTGTTTCGCGCAGCTTCAAGTTCGCCGAGCTGCTTGCTCATTGCATCGAACGACGTTGGACGCTTTGGGTCGGCCTCGATGCAGGTGACGCATTCGAGCAGGCGCCGCGCGATCTTATCGTCCACTGGGCGGGTCGCAAACTCTCGCAGGCCTTTCATCAGATTGTCGCGAAGCGCGTCGCTCGCCATCCCTTCGCGCGTGATACCGACCACGCAGAAGTTGTCCGGTAACAGATCGGCCGCCGCGAGGTTATAGAGGGCAGGGACGACCAGGCGGTGCGCGAGATCGCCGGTCACGCCGAAAATGACGAAGGAGCAGGGATCGGGTTTCTTCTGTGCTGTTTGACCGACTGCCATGGCTGCTCAGGCCTTCGTGTCAGGTTTTTTCGGCGGCTCCTTGTGGCCGCCGAAGCCGGCCCGCATCGCGGACAGGATCTTTTCCGCAAAGGTGTGATCCTTGCGCGAACGGAAGCGTGCGTAGAGCGCCGCCGTCAGCACTTCCGCCGGCACGGCTTCGTCGATCGCGGCGTTGACGGTCCAGCGGCCTTCGCCGGAATCCTCCACAAAGCCGGAGTAATTATCGAGCGTCTGGTTCTCGGCGAGCGCGGATGCGGTGAGGTCGAGCAGCCAGGACGGGATCACGCTGCCGCGCCGCCACACCTCGGCGATATCGGCGATATCGAACTCGAAGCGATGTTGTGGCGGCAGCGCTTCGATGTTGGCATTCTTCAGGATGTCAAAACCTTCGGCATAGGCCTGCATCAGGCCGTATTCGATGCCGTTGTGGATCATCTTGACGAAGTGTCCGGCGCCGGATGGACCGGCGTGGATGTAGCCCTGCTCAACGCGCAGGTCGCGGCCTTCACGTCCGGACGTGCGCGGGATATCGCCAACGCCCGGAGCCAAAGTCTTGAAGATGGGATCGAGCCGGTCGACCACCGGCTTGTCGCCGCCGATCATCATGCAATAGCCGCGCTCGATGCCCCAGACGCCGCCGCTGGTGCCGACATCGAGGTAGTGCAGCCCTTTTGCTTTCAACGCCGCCCCACGTCGGACGTCGTCCTGCCAGAACGTATTGCCGCCATCGATGATGACGTCGCCGGCTTGCATCAGCTTTGCCAGCGCCTCGATGGTCGCCTCGGTAATCGGGCCTGCCGGCAGCATCACCCAGGCGATACGCGGCTTTTCGAGTTTCGCCACGAAATCTTCCAGCGAATTCGCAGCCGCTGCACCTTCCGCCGCAAGCGTGGCGACCGCCTTGGCGTCCCTGTCATAGACCACGGCGGTGTGGCCGTTCCTCATCAGCCGGCGGACGATGTTGCCGCCCATCCGGCCGAGGCCGATCATGCCGAGTTGCATAGCCTGACTTCCTAACTGAGCGCTTCCGTGATCGCGGCATCCAGCGCAGACAATCCCGATCCGAGGTCGCCCTTGAGATGGATGCGCAGCGCGCGCCGCCCACGTTCGGTGAGCACGTCGAAATCGCCGCGCGCCTGCGCCGCCTTGATGATACCAAAACTCGCCGTCTGGCCCGGCACCGGCAGATCCTCGGCATCGTCGGCCGTGATCTGCAGGAACACGCCGCTGTCGGGACCGCCCTTGTAGGCCTGGCCGGTGGAGTGCAGGAAACGCGGGCCAAATTCGGCGCAGGTCGCGAGATGATGCTTGTCGCGCACCGCAAGCCGCATTTTTTGCAGCGAGCCGATCGTGCCGGGATTGCGTGCGATATAGGCGAGCAGGGCGACGTAATCGCCGCTGTCCGAGCGCGAAAGATGCGCTTTGATCCAGGAGCCGAGCGTGCCGTCGGCGCCGGCCTTGCGCAGCTCGGCCGCGTTGTGCTCATCGGTGTAGAGATCGGCCTCGTCGGTCGAGACCACCGGCGTTTCCGCAGGCAGCGAGCCGGTCTTCTCAAACGCGCCGGTTAGTTCGCGGGTCTTGATCTTGGCCGCTTCCACGTCCGGCTGGTTGAACGGATTGATGCCGAGCATCGCGCCCGCCACGGCGGTAGCCATCTCGAACCGGAAAAACTCCTGACCGATATGGTCGATCGACTTCATGACGATCCGGGCGACGGGATGTCCGGCCGCCTCGAGCGCTTTGAGCCTGTCGTCATGCGAGGCATCGTCTTCGCCTTCGGTCCGGATGTCGATGAAGAAGCGGTCGTTGCCATAGAGCGACGGATCGCCGAGAGGCTCGCCGTCGATCGGGATCAGGCCCTTGCCCTCCTTGCCGGTGGATTCGGCAATCAGTTGTTCGGCCCAGGCACCGAAATCGGCGACCTTCTCCGACGAGGTAATCGTTACCTTGTCGCGGCCTTCGAGGCCGGCGAGTCCCATCGCCAGCCCAAGCTGCACGCCCGGGTTTTCATGCGGCGGCACGTCGGCGCCGCAGGAGCGCACCATCGCCAGTGTGTGGGTGAGCAGGGTGCGAACGTCGATACCGGCGGCAGCCGCCGGCACCAGTCCGAACGGCGACAGCACGGAATAGCGTCCGCCGATCGTGGGATCGCCATGGAAGATGCGGGCAAAGCCTTGGCTGATCGCCGTCTTCTCCAGCGACGAGCCGGGATCGGTGACCGCGATGAAGCGATGACCGGCCTTGTGCTCACCGATGGTCTTGGAGACGCGATCGAAGAAGTAATCCTTCATCACGTTCGGCTCGGTGGTGCCGCCCGATTTGCTGGAGACAATGAACAGCGTGCGGGCGAGATCGACCGTATCCTCCATCGCGCGCACCTGCGCGGGATCGGTGGAATCCAGCACATGCAACTTCGGGAAACCGGATTTCTTGGCAAAGGTTTCCGCCAGTACCTCCGGCCCGAGGCTCGATCCGCCCATGCCGAGCACGACGGCGTCGCTGAAATTCTGCCCCTTCACGCGCTGGGCAAAATCCTCGTAATTGCCGATATCTGCGGCGGCCGGGCTGTTCAGCCAGCCCAGCCATTTGTTCTCGTCGTCATTGGTCCAGATCGATTTGTCCTTTTGCCACAGGCGGCGGATCCTGGCGGAAGCGCGCCAGTCCTCGGTGGTTTTCTCGACGGCCTTCCCGATACCCTCGCCAAGCGAGAGTTGCTGCCGGTCGATGCCGCCTATAAGCGAGGTCGCACGCTTCTGCGCGACTGCGCCGTAGAGCTTGTCGGCGGCATCCGCAAACAGCTTGACGCCGTCCCTGACCAGCTCGGTGGTGATGGCGTCGAGCGAGATGCCGGATTTTTCGAGCTCTTCCAGCAGACGCCTTGCGTCCTCGATATTCTCCTCGAGGCTGTCCCTCATTTTGCCATGGTCGCGGAATGCATCGAGCGTGGCCGGCGGCATGGTGTTGACGGTGTTGGGGCCGATCAACTCCTCGACATACAGCACATCGCTGTAGTCCTTGTTCTTGGTGCCGGTGGATGCCCACAACAGCCGCTGCGGCTTGGCGCCCTTGGCCGCGAGCTTTTCCCAGCGGGGCCCTGCGAACAGCCGCTTGTAGTCCTGATAGGCAAGCTTGGCGTTGGCGATGGCGACCTTGCCCTTCAGCGCGCTGAGCCGCTCCTTCTCGCTGGGGTCATTGGCTTTTGCGATCTTCTCGTCGAGCTGCTTGTCGACCGCGGTATCGATGCGGCTGACGAAGAAAGACGCGACGCTGGCGACAGGCGCGGGATCGCCGCCCTCGGCGACGTATTTTTCAAGGCCGGCGATATAGGCCTCCGCCACCTCACGGTAGACGTCTTGCGAGAACAGCAGCGTGATGTTGATGCTGATGCCTTCGCCGATCAGATGTTCGATCGCGGGCAGGCCCTCCGGCGTGGCCGGTACCTTCACCATCAAATTCTGCCGCTTGACGTCCTTCCAGAGCCGTTCGGCTTCCGCGATGGTCCCCTTGGCGTCCATCGCCAGATAGGGCGAGACCTCGAGGCTGACGAAACCGTCGCCGCCGTTCAAGCGGTCGTAAACCGGGCGCAGCACGTCGGCGGCGTTCTGGATGTCCTCGACGGCGAGCGTCTCGAACAGGTCCGCGACGGGCCGGTCGCCGCCTTGCAGGGCGTGGCCGATCGCGCGGTCATATTCGTCCGAACTGCCGATCGCCTTTTCGAAAATCGAGGGGTTCGACGTCACGCCTTTGACGCCGTCGGTGTCGATCAGCGCCTTGAGGTCGCCCTTGGCGACGAAGCCGCGGGCGAGGAAGTCCAGCCAGACCGCCTGGCCGTGGTTTTCGAGTGCTTTGACGGGATTCATGATGCCTGTTCTGTTCGATCGGTCGATTTCTGGGTTTCCGGCAGCTTTCGGGGGCAGGGCCGGAAAGTCAATATTTGGTTGGGCGCGCAGCCGGATGGAATGAGGCTGGCCGGGACGATAACGCCATTAGCACCGGTTCGATCCCGAAAATGGCTGGTCTTGCCGGGCTTGCTTGATACTGCCGGATCGCTCGAACCGGATTTCGGAATGGCGACGCCAACGGGCGCAAGCACGAAGTCGTGAAGGGGTCCGTGATGCGCCGTCGTTTCCCGCCCCGGGCTGCTTCGCGCTTTGTGCGGCCTGATCGTCCTTGGCTCGGCCACGGCAGAAGCGGCCGGCATCGGCGTGCATTTGAGGGTTCTTGCGCAAAGCATTCCGCGAGCGGTTGCAGGGGGACACGACCCGCATGTCGGCGTGGGAGCGGGCGAAAGTACGGCGACCAGGTCGCTCAAATGAGGGATCGACGTGAAATGTTCACGTCGATCGGGAGGGCCTCAAGGCCGCAGGTAAAGATAGCCCTGCGATTGCAACTCGGCGATTCGCACCACGCCGCCCTTGTCGGCAGCAATGAAGCCCGGCAGCAAATCCTTCAGCGTGACATTCTGCGACTTCATGGTGTTGCCGCAGGCGGCGAACTCCAGGCCGGCTTTGGAGAATTGACCGACGCGCCGGGAAAGATCGGGATTGGCGGAAGCCGAATGAAACGCCCGCAACGCCTGGCCGTGCACCACCAGCGCGATCGTGACATGGTCGGGACCGCCGACGCCGTCGAGATGGTTCTGGATGTTGCCGAGGACGAAGCTGACCCTGTCGAGGTCGTTGAGGTGATAGACCACTTTCAATTTTGCCGGAGGCGCTGCCGCGCTGGCGCGAGAGGCGGCAAGTGCTGCACTGAGCGCCGAAATCGCGCCCCACAGGATATTGCGTCGATGCATGGCGTTCTCCCAGGCTGAATAGTGTGGCTGAATAGTGTGGCTCACTTGCGCCTGAGTGCGGCAAGCTTCTTGCGATCGGTCACAAGCTCGGCGCATTCGCGCAAGTCCGCGCGGTCGACGCGGAAGATCTTGTCGTCGGCGCCGGCAACCAGATCATTGCTGGCATCCTCGTCGGCCTTGTTGCGCTCCCAGATCCTGATCCGCTCCAGCCGGATCAGCGCGGATTTGTCGCCCTTCATCGCCACTTCAATGCCGCCGCCTTCGCAATCGATGCTGCAGCCTAGCCGAATTTCGCCACCGGTGTTTTCGGCGACAATGTGACTGCAGTAGCCGCTGGAATCGAAATTGCCCGCGCGGTGGCGATATTTGAAGCCGAGGCGGAACGAATAATTGACGGTCTTGTCTTCCGGCGCGTCCTCCGCCGTCACCAGCAGCTTCATCGTGCTGACTTTCTGCTTCGGATGCTGTGCAAGGTGGTTGGCGTCATAACGACGCACGAAGCAGGCATAGGTCTTTTGGCTGAGCGGGCCGCCGAACATTCGGGCATCGAAGGCGGTGGTTTTGGCTTTGTCGATGCCCTCGGCGTGGCAGGCATTGGCTCCGACGACGGAGGCAATGGCGGCGACGATCCAGACAGATTTCATGGCAGACTCGGATTAAACGCGCGGCATGTAACTTTAGTTGCAGGTGGCGCCGGGTGCGTTCAAACGCGCAGTCTGCCGCTGCCCTGACGGATATTTGGCCATTTTGCGTCAGCGCGGCCCGCTCAAGGGCCTGAATGCGCGATAAAGGCGGCGTTTATCCCCGGTTCAGAGCCCCGGATTGCTGCCTTTGCCGCCTCGGGCTAGCCAGCCCCGACGCAGATTGGAGGCGCGCCCCTACTCGGATTCCCCGAAAAATCCCCTACATGCTACTCAGTAGTTGCCCGGTGAAAATGTTGCAGCACGGCTACAACGCTGGCGAAATGGCACCGTATCTTTACGAGGTGAAGGCCCTTAGCACGACTATTGCATTGCATTGTGAAGTCGCTCGCGTGTCCAATCAGTGCATGTGCTGATTGTGATTCGCGAACGGAAGCTGTGACGCTCCGACACTGGAACTCTAGTGGTGCGTCCGGCATTTACAGGTGACCATGGAGAGACGGATCATGTACAACGATTCTCTGTTCAATGCTTTCGCCCGGTCCTTCGAAGCACGAAGCCAGACCGATATGTCGATGGCGGAATATCTGGACTCGTGTCGAAGCGATCCGATGCGATATGCCAATGCAGCCGAACGATTGCTAGCTGCCATCGGTGAGCCCCAGATGATTGACACGGCCAAGGACCCTCGCCTTGGCCGTATCTTCTTGAACCGCACGATGCGGCTCTATCCGGCCTTCGCCGGCTTCTATGGCATGGAAGACACGATCGAGCGCCTCGTCGGGTTCTTCCGCCATGCGGCTCAGGGTCTCGAAGAGCGCAAGCAGATACTCTATCTGCTTGGCCCAGTCGGTGGCGGAAAGTCATCGCTTGCCGAGCGCCTCAAGTCGTTGATGGAAGTGCATCCGATCTACGTGCTGAAGGCGGGCGATGAACTCAGTCCCGTGTTCGAAAGCCCGCTCGGCCTGTTCGATCCGGATTCGCTCGGGCCGATGCTCGAGGAGAAGTACGGCATTCCGCGCCGCCGCCTCAGCGGACTGATGAGCCCGTGGTGCTATAAGCGCCTCGAATCCTTCGGCGGCGACATTTCGCAATTTCGCGTCGCCAAGATCCAGCCGTCGCGGTTGCGCCAGATCGCGGTCGCAAAGACCGAGCCCGGCGACGAAAACAACCAGGACATCTCGTCACTGGTCGGCAAGGTCGACATCCGCAAGCTGGAGACCTTCGCCCAGAACGATCCCGACGCCTACAGCTATTCGGGCGGCCTCAATCGCGCGAACCAGGGCATTCTCGAATTCGTCGAAATGTTCAAGGCGCCGATCAAGATGCTGCATCCTCTGCTGACGGCGACGCAGGAGGGCAACTATATCGGGACCGAGAACATCGGCGCGATCCCGTTCACCGGCGTCGTTCTCGCGCACTCCAACGAGGCCGAATGGCAAAGCTTCAAGGCCAACAAGAACAATGAAGCCTTTATCGACCGTATCTGCGTCATCAAGGTGCCGTATTGCCTGCGCGTCACTGAAGAGCAGAAGATTTACGAGAAGCTGATCCAGGGCTCCGAACTGGCCAACGCACCGTGCGCCCCGGCCACGCTGGAAACGCTGGCGCGCTTCTCGGTGATGTCGCGGTTGCGCAAGCATGAGAATTCGACCGTGTTCGCCAAGATGCGGATCTACGACGGTGAAAGCCTGAAGGAATCCGATCCGAAGGCGCGCAGCGTTCAGGAATACAGGGATGCGGCCGGCGTCGATGAAGGCATGGACGGCGCTTCGACCCGCTTCGCATTCAAGGTACTCGCTGCGACCTTCAACCATGACACCAATGAGGTCGGTGCCGACGCGGTCCATCTGATGTACACGCTGGAGCAGGCGATCCGGCGCGAGCAGCTTCCCGACGAGGTCGAGAAGCGTTACCTCGAGTTCATCAAGGCCGAACTGGCGCCGCGCTATGCCGAATTCATCGGGCATGAGATCCAGAAGGCCTATCTCGAATCCTATTCGGACTACGGCCAGAACCTGTTCGATCGCTACGTCGACTATGCCGATGCCTGGATCGAGGATCAGGATTTCAAGGATCCCGACACCGGACAACTGCTCGATCGCGATCTGCTCAATCAGGAGCTGACCAAGATCGAAAAGCCGGCCGGCATCGCCAATCCCAAGGACTTCCGCAATGAGGTGGTGAAGTTCTCGCTGCGGTCGCGGGCCCAGAACAGCGGCAAGAATCCGGCGTGGACCAGCTATGAGAAGATCCGGGAAGTGATCGAGAAGCGGATATTCTCCCAGGTCGAGGATCTGCTGCCCGTGATATCCTTCGGCTCGAAGAAGGACGGCGAGACCGAGAAGAAGCATGACGACTTTGTCGCGCGCATGGTCGAGCGCGGCTACACCGAGCGGCAAGTCCGCCGGTTGGTCGAGTGGTACATGCGCGTAAAACAGGCTGGCTGAGGCGGATGAAACGTGGCCATTCACATTGTCGACCGGCGCCTGAATCCGGGTAGCAAGAGTCTCGAGAATCGGCAGCGCTTTCTGCGCCGGGCCAAGGCGCTGGTTCAGGGGGCGGTGAAGAAATCGTCGCAGGACCGGGACATCAAGGATGTCCTGGAAGGCGGCGTGGTCAGCGTCCCCATCGATGGCATGGATGAGCCGCGCTTTCGCCGCGAAGGCGGCACGCGCGACATGGTGCTGCCTGGAAACAAGAAGTTCGTCGAAGGCGACATCCTTCCGCGACCGAACCAGGGCGGTGGCAAGGGAGGAAGGGAGGCGGGCGAGGGCGACAGCGAAGATACGTTCCGCTTCGTTCTTAGCCGTGACGAGTTTGTCGACCTGTTCCTGGACGACCTGGAACTGCCCGATCTCGCCAAGCGAAAGCTGGCCGAGGTCGAAAGCGAGGGCATTCGCCGGGCGGGTTACACAACCTCCGGCTCGCCCGCCAACATTTCCGTCAGCCGAACCGTAAGTCGCGCCCTGGCGCGGCGTGTCGCGCTGCGGCGGCCGAGGCCGGAGGTGCTGGCGGCCATCGAGGCGGAGTTGGCGGATTGCAGCGACGAGGCGCGTCGCACCGAGCTCGTGGCCGAGATCGAAGCCCTGAAGACGAAGATGCGCCGGATCCCGTTCATCGATCCAATCGACATCCGCTATCGGCGTTTCGAGACGGTGCCGAAGCCCGTGGCGCAGGCCGTCATGTTTTGCCTGATGGACGTCTCCGGCTCGATGACCGAGCATATGAAGGATCTCGCCAAGCGCTTCTATATGCTGCTCTACGTGTTCCTGAAGCGGCGCTATCGCCACGTCGAGATCGTTTTCATCCGACATACCGACCGGGCCGAGGAGGTCGACGAGCAGACGTTCTTTTACGGACCGGCTTCCGGCGGCACGCTGGTGTCGAGCGCGTTGCAGGCGATGCACGACATCGTGCGGTCGCGGTTCCGGCCGGCGGACTGGAACATCTATGCCGCGCAGGCTTCCGACGGCGACAATTCCTACGCGGACGGCGAGGTCACGGGCCGGCTGCTGACCGACATGATCCTGCCGGTCACCCAGTTTTTTGCCTATCTGGAAGTCGGCCAGGAAAACGGCTTGAGCTACGAAATGCCCAATTCAGCGCTCTGGACCCTTTACGAGGGCCTGCGCGCGAGCGGCGCGCCGCTATCGATGCGCAAGGTCAACGAACGCAGCGAGATCTTCCCGGTGTTTCACGACCTCTTCCAGCGTCGGGGCCCGCAGGAGAGGACCGCGCCATGACCGCGACCGGCGAATTGCTGTTTGAGGGGGCCGACTGGGACTTCCGGACGCTGCAGCGGGTCTGCGACGCCTGCGAGCAGGTTGCGCGGGACGAATTGAAGCTCGACGTCTATCCCAACCAGATCGAGGTCATCACGGCCGAGCAGATGCTGGACGCCTATTCGTCGGTCGGCATGCCGCTGTTCTACAAGCATTGGTCGTTCGGTAAGCACTTTGCCTTCCAGGAGGCGTCCTATCGCAAGGGGCTGATGGGGCTGGCTTACGAGATCGTCATCAATTCGTCGCCGTGCATTTCCTATCTGATGGAAGAGAATACGGCGACGATGCAGACGCTCGTCATCGCGCATGCCGCTTTCGGTCATAACCATTTCTTCAAGAACAACTATCTGTTCAAGCAATGGACGGACGCCGACGGCATTCTCGATTATCTCGAATTCGCCAAGCGCTACGTGGCGCATTGCGAGGAACGCCATGGCCGGCTGGCGGTCGAGCACACGCTCGATGCCGCGCACGCGTTGATGTCGCACGGCATCGATCGCTATCCCGGCAAGAAGAGTCTCGATCTTCGCGCCGAGGAAAAGCGGGCGGGCAGGCGCCGTGCCCACGAGGAGAGCGCATTCAACGATTTGTGGCGCACCGTTCCGACCGGTCCGGCCAAGAGCGGCGCGGTACTGGACGTCGAGCGCCGCCGCCAGATGCTCGGTCTGCCGCAGGAAAACCTGCTGTATTTTCTCGAGAAGACGGCGCCGCGGCTGAAGCCCTGGCAACGCGAGATACTGCGGATCGTGCGGCACATCGCGCAATATTTCTATCCGCAGAGCCAGACCAAGGTGATGAACGAGGGCACGGCGACCTACGTTCACTATCGCATCCTGAACCGGTTGCACCAGCAGGGGCGGCTGACGGACGGCAATTTCCTCGAATTCCTGCAGTCGCACACCAACGTCGTGTTCCAGCCCGAGTTCGACGACCCGCGCTATTCCGGCTTCAACCCGTATGCGCTGGGATTTGCGATGATGCAGGACATCGAGCGCATCGTCACCAATCCCGAAGCCGAGGATCGCGAGTGGTTCCCGGATATCGCCGGGACCGGCGATACGATGGGCGTGTTGCGCGACATCTGGGCCAATTATCGCGATGAGAGCTTCATCAGCCAGTTCATGAGCCCGCGGCTGATGCGGCACTTCCGCTTGTTCCACCTGCATGACGATCCGGAGGAGCGGGCCGGCATCCGGGTCGACGCGATCCACGACGAGCGCGGTTACCGCCGGCTGCGGCGCGAGCTGTCGCGGCAGTACGATGTCGGCTTCATCGACGCGAACATCGAAGTCGTCGATGTCGACCTTGCCGGCGATCGTCGCCTGATGTTGCGCCATACCGTGGTAAAGGGCGCCCAGCTCAGCGAAGCCGACACCAAGCGCGTGGTGCAGCACCTTGCCGACCTCTGGAGCTACGACGTGTCGCTCGTCGAGGTCGATGGGTCCGACAAGGTCTTGAAGGAGTACGTCGCACACCCGCGGAACATCGCCGTGGCGGCATAACCAGGTTTACCGCGTAATTAACCCCTCATGGTGAGGAGCGCAAAGCGCGTCTCGAACCATGAGGCCCCGCCTGTGGCCTACATCCTTCGAGACGCCCGCTCTGCGGGCTCCTCAGGATGAGGGTTTTGAGCAGCTTTAACGCAGTAGAGCTACCGCAAGCTGGCGTTGATTTTTTCCAGCGCCACCGAGCCGGGGCACAGATCCTTGGCCTCCAGCGAATTGAGCGGCGTCTCGACGGTGTCGAGATGGGCGTGCAGATCCTCGGCATCCGGATCGACATAGAGCAGCCCGGTGACCACCTGGCCCTTGGCGGCGTGCTTCTGCAGGAAGGTCATCGCGGCCAGCCGGTCATTGGCGTCATAGTCGGCGTCGATCTTGCGCAGCGCCAGCCTTGTGCCGTCATGCTGCTCGACCATTTGCACCGTGCCCGGCGCGTAATCGACGGTGATCGGGTCGCGGCCGGTGAGCACGTCGAGACGGTTCACCGCGTCGTTATGCTCACGGACATAATCGAAACTCTTGGTCGAGCCGGCGTGGTTGTTGAAGGCGATGCAGGGGCTGACGACGTCGATGAACGCCGCGCCCTTGTGCCGGATGGCGGCTGCGATCAACGGCACAAGCTGGGTCTTGTCGCCGGAAAAGCTGCGCGCCACGTAGCTGGCGCCGAGCTGCAGCGCGATCGCCACCAGGTCGATGGCGTTGTCGGTGTTCATCACGCCCTTCTTGGACTTCGAGCCGCGGTCGGCGGTGGCCGAGAACTGGCCCTTGGTCAGGCCGTACACGCCATTGTTTTCGACGATGTAGGTCATGTTGACGCCGCGCCGGATCGAGTGCGCGAACTGGCCGAAGCCGATCGAGGCACTGTCGCCGTCGCCGGAGACGCCGAGATAGATCAGGTCGCGATTGGCGAGGTTGGCGCCGGTCAGCACCGACGGCATGCGGCCGTGCACCGAGTTGAAGCCGTGCGAATTGCCGAGGAAATAGTCCGGCGTCTTCGATGAGCAGCCGATGCCGGAGATTTTGGCGACGCGATGCGGCTCGATCGAGAGCTCGTAGCAGGCCTCGATGATCGAAGCGGTGATCGAGTCGTGGCCGCAGCCGGCGCACAGGGTCGAGATTTTCCCCTCGTAGTCCCGGTGGGTGTAGCCGAGCTCGTTCTTCGGCAGGCCGGGATGGTGGAATTTTGGCTTTGCAATGTAGGTCATGACACGGCCTTGCGGAGAGGGGTCACCTTGAGATGGTCCTGGTGGTCGCCGATGGCGTTGGCGATGAAGCGGGCGGTGATCGGGGTGCCGTCATAGTGCAGGATCGGCACCAGCCGGACCGGATCGATGCCGTTCTCGTTGACGATCAACTGGCGTAGCTGGCCGTCGCGGTTCTGCTCGACCACGTAAACGAAATCATGGTCGGCGATGAAGCTCGCCACGCTGGAGTGGAACGGGAAGGCGCGGATGCGCATGCGGTCGAGCTGATGCCCGCGCGCTTCCAGCAAGCCGATCGCCTCGTCCATCGCCGGCGCGGTTGAGCCGAAATAGATCACGCCGTATTTGGTCGGCTTGGCGGCGTTGGCCTGCAACGGACGCGGCACCATGTCCTGCGCCGTCTCGAACTTGCGCACCAGCCGCTGCATGTTGTCGGCGTAGATGGCGCCTTCTTCCGAATAGCGCGCGTAACGGTCGCGCGAGGTCCCGCGGGTGAAGAACGAGCCCTTGGTCGGGTGCGTGCCCGGATAGGTGCGATAGGGAATGCCGTCGCCGTCGACATCGAGATAGCGGCCGAAATCGCGGCCGGGTTCGTCGAGCATTTGGGCGGTCATCACCTTGCCGCGGTCGTATTGCCGGGCGTCGTCCCACTTCAGCGGGCGGCAGAGGCGGTGGTTCATGCCGATATCGAGGTCAAGCATCAGGAAGATCATGGTCTGCAGCCGATCGGCGAGGTCGAACGACTGCGCCGCGAACTCGAACGCTTCGGCCGGATCTTCCGGGAACAACAGGACGTGCTTGGTGTCGCCATGCGAAGCATAGGCGCAGGCGATGATATCGCATTGCTGGGTGCGCGTCGGCATGCCCGTGGAGGGGCCGGCGCGCTGAATGTTCATGATCACGGCCGGAATTTCCGCGAAATAGGACAGGCCGATAAACTCTGTCATCAGCGAAATGCCGGGACCGGAGGTTGCGGTGAAGGCCCGCGCGCCATTCCAGGAAGCGCCGATCACAATGCCGATCGATGCAAGCTCATCTTCGCCTTGTACGATCGCGTATCTCGCCTTGCCGGTCTCGGGGTCGTGCCGCAGCTTCTTGCAGTGACTTGTGAAGGCTTCCGCCACCGACGACGACGGGGTGATCGGATACCAGGCGCAGACGGTGGCGCCGCCATAGACAGCACCGAGCGCGGCCGCGCTGTTGCCTTCCATGAAGATGCGGTCGCCAACCTTGTCGGATTTCTTCACATGCAGACCGATCGGGCATTTCAGGTTCTGCAGCGCCCAGTCGCGGCCGAGATGCAGCGCATGGACGTTCGACGACAGGAGCTTTTCCTTGCCCTTGTACTGTTCGCCGATGAGCTGCTCGACCAGCTTCGGGTCCATATCGAGCAGGGCGCAGAGCGCGCCGAGATAGATGATGTTCTTGAACAACTGGCGCTGGCGCGGATCGGTGTAGGTCGAGTTGGTGATCGCGGTCAGCGGCACGCCGATTACGGTGATGTCGGCGCGGAATTTCGACGTCGGCATCGGCTTGGTCGAATCGTAGAACAGATAGCCGCCGGGCTCGATCGAGGCGACGTCCTTGTCCCATGTCTGGGGATTCATCGCCACCATCAAGTCGACGCCGCCGCGGGCGCCGAGATGGCCGTCTTCCGTCACCCGCACCTCGTACCAGGTCGGAAGGCCCTGGATGTTGGAGGGGAAGATATTGCGCGGCGACACCGGCACGCCGTGGCGCAGGATCGAGCGCGCGAACAGTTCGTTGGCGCTGGCCGAACCCGAGCCGTTGACGTTGGCGAAGCGGACGACGAAGTCGTTTACGCTGCTGATCGGGCTTTGGACTGACATGTTGATCCCGCGTAAGTCATATCGATGAGGTACTTCTGCATGTCCCAGGCGCCGGTCGGACAACGCTCGGCGCACAGCCCGCAATGCAGGCAGACGTCCTCGTCCTTCACCATGACACGGCCGGTCTTGAGGCCCTCGGCGACATAGAGCGCCTGGTCGGGGCGCGGCGAGGGCGCCTTCAGCCTCTGCCTGAGGTCCTCTTCCTCGCCATTCTCTGTGAACGTGATGCAGTCCATCGGGCAGATGTCGACGCAGGCGTCGCATTCGATGCAGGCGGGCGCCGAGAACACGGTCTGCACGTCGCAGTTCAGGCAGCGCTGCGCCTCGCCGAGCGCGAGCTTGACGTCATAGCCGAGCTCGACCTCGGCCTTGATGTCCTTCAGCGCGATCACCTTGTCGCGATGCGGCACCTTGTAGCGCTTGTCGCCGGAGATGTCGTTGTCGTAGCTCCACTCGTGGATGCCCATCTTCTGCGAAAAGACTTGCACTTCGGGCAGCGGGCGCTCGGTGATGTCTTCGCCCGAGATCATCTTGTGGATCGACAGCGCGGCGTCGTGGCCATGCGCCACCGCCCAGATGATGTTCTTCGGGCCGAACGCCGCGTCGCCGCCGAAGAACACTTTTGGATTGGTCGAGACAAAGGTTTTCGTATCGACCTGCGGCATGTTCCACTTGTCGAATTCGATGCCGCAGTCGCGCTCGATCCACGGGAACGCGTTCTCCTGGCCGACCGCGACCAGCACGTCGTCGCAGGGGATGGTCTGGTCCGGTTCGCCCGAGGGCACCAGATTGCGACGGCCATTGGCGTCGTATTCGGCCTTCACCTTCTGGAAGGTGACGCCGATGAGCTTGCCGCCGACATGCTTGAATGCCACCGGCACCATGTAGTTGAGGATCGGAATATCCTCGTGAAGGGCGTCTTCCTTTTCCCAGGGGCTCGCCTTCATTTCCTCGAAGCCGGAACGCACGATCACTTTCACATCTTGGCCGCCGAGGCGGCGCGCGGTGCGGCAGCAATCCATCGCCGTGTTGCCGCCGCCGAGCACGATGACGCGGCGGCCAATTTTCTCGACATGGCCGAATGAGACCGATGCCAGCCATTCGATGCCGATATGGATGTTGCTGGCTGCTTCCTTGCGGCCGGGGATGTCGAGCTCGCGGCCGCGCGGCGCGCCGGAGCCGATGAAGATCGCGTCGTAATTTTCGTTGAGCAGCTTTTTCAGGCTATCGATGCGATGCCCGCCCTTGAACTCGACGCCGAGGCCTAAGATGTAATCGGTCTCCTCGTCGATGACGGTGTCCGGCAGGCGGAACTTGGGAATCTGGCTCCGCATCATGCCGCCCGCCTTGGGATCGGCATCGAACACGGTGCAGTGATAGCCGAGCGGCGCGAGGTCGCGCGCCACCGTCAGCGAGGCGGGACCGCCGCCGACCAGCGCAACGCGCTTGCCGTTCTTCGCCGAGGGCTTCGGCATCCGGTGCTTGACGTCGTCCTTGAAGTCGGCGGCGACGCGCTTCAGGCGGCAGATCGCAACCGGGTTTTCCTCGACGCGGCCGCGGCGGCACGCCGGTTCGCACGGACGATCGCAGGTGCGTCCCAGGATTCCGGGAAACACGTTCGATTTCCAATTGATCATGTAGGCGTCGCTGTAACGCCCCTCGGCAATCAGTCGGATGTACTCGGGAACCGGTGTGTGTGCGGGGCAGGCCCATTGGCAATCGACCACTTTGTGAAAGTAGTCTGGCGCCGAGATATCAGTCGGTTTCATTCCTACCTTGTCCGCGCAAGCTTAGGAAACGCGGCCTTATTTTTGCCTGCGAACGCTTAACGAGCGTTCTTGTGGTTTTTGAATTGGATCATAGGGTTATCTTATTAGAGCCATTCCAGACGCGGCACACAAGCCAATTTTGCGAGATCACCAGCTTTCACTGCATGGGAGCTTGGACTTAGCGTCGCAGCGTTAATGTGGCGGTGCAGCATGTGCAGTGCAGCTTGAGCGGTTCCGCCTGCAAACGCGATGCGTTCGAGCGCGTCGCGCGGAGAAATGTATGCAGGTGAGGTGGTGTGCTCAGATCAGCCGCAGAATTGCGCCGGTCGTCCCCAACAGGACGACGACGATCCATGGTGCCAGTTTCCAAACCGTCAGCAGCAGGAAGCCGGCGAGCGCCACGGCGAAATCACGCGGCGTGAACACGGCGCTGGTCCATACCGGGTTGTACAGCGCCGCCCCAAGTATGCCGACGACGGCCGCATTGGTGCCGCGCATGGCGGCTTGCGCCATGGGGCGCAGGCGTAGCGCGTCCCAGAACGGCAGCATGCCGTAGACCAGCAATAGTCCCGGCAGAGACAGCGCGATGAGCGCAATCACCGCTCCGGCGAGGCCATTGGGAGCGGGGCCGGTGACGGCGCCGAGATAGGCCGCAAAGGTGAATAGCGGTCCGGGCACGGCTTGCGCCATGCCGTAGCCGGCGAGGAAATCAGCATTGCTGACCCAGCCTGGCGTCACGACTTCCGCCTGCAACAGCGGCAACACGACATGGCCGCCGCCGAACACGAGGGAGCCGGAACGATAAAACGCGTCGAACAGGGCAAGGCCCTGCGAGCCGGTCCTTACGGCCACCAGTGGCGTGACCAGGAACAGCACTGCGAAAAGTGCGAGTGCGACTACGCCGTGTTGACGCGACACCGAAAAGCCGAGTTGGCCGGTCAGCGCCGGCCCGTCGCCGCGGCACAGCCACAGCCCGGCCACCGCCCCAAGCGCGATGGCGCCGATCTGCCCGAACGATCCGCCGACGAAAACCACGATCGCAACCGCCGCAAGCGCGATCGCAGCCCGCGCCCGATCCGGCGTCAGGCTGTTTGCCATGCCCCAGATCGCTTGCGCGACCACGGCAACCGCGACCAGCTTCAGGCCGTGAAGAATCCCCTCGGCGAACGGGCCGGTGAGGGCGGTTGCGCCGAGTGCAAAGGCGAACATGATGAGGGCGGAGGGCATGGTGAAGGCGAACCACGCCGCCAATCCGCCAATCAGGCCGTTGCCGCGCAGGATGCCGAGCGTGAAACCCACTTGGCTGGATGCCGGCCCCGGCAGGAACTGGCAGAGCGCAACGATATCGGCGTAGCTGCTTTCGCTCAGCCATTTCCGCCGCTCGACAAATTCTGCCCTGAAGTAACCGAGATGCGCGATCGGCCCGCCGAACGATGTGAGGCCGAGTTTGAGGAAGGCGGCGAAAATCTCGGCGATACTGCGCGCGGACTTTTCCGCCATGCATCTCAACTCCAGTGTGGGCTGAAAAGTAGATGCATGTGGCATCTTCAGCCGATCGATCGCTCCAGCACCCGCAAGAAGGAGCGCTTCCACGCAACCATCGCACATCTGAGAGATAACATCAGCAGGGTAATTGAAAGCGATATTAGAGACTTTGGCAGAAGTTCTCACCTGCCTTATCAAGGCATTCGACCGTTACGAGAAGAAGAATTGAAGCCGCCTGGCGCAAGCACCAATCGTGCGGACCCGCTCCGGACCAGGCAATTCATGCCAGAAAGCAATCTTGGCCACCGGTTTACTCGACATCGCGTTAACAACGCCTTCACCGGGTTTTTACGGAGCGACATCGCTAGTTACCGTTTCGGAACGCCGCGATCAAGCCACCAACCGGGTTCACGAACCTGCGCGCGACCCTCGGCAGCGGGGAAAGCGCCTAGCCGATATCGCTCTTCGCCAGGTCCCACATCAGCCGATAGACGCCGCTTGAGACCGTCAGCGGCTTCAATGCGATGTTACCGCTGAAGCGCAGCATTGCCGCGGGCAACGCGCCGACATCGGTCGCATCGATCAGCACGAACCAGTCGCCGGCGCCGGGATTGGGCGCGGAAGGATCGTCGGTGATCGGCTTTGACAGCGCCGGGTCACTCTCGATCAAATGCAGGGAGATGATGCCGTCGAGCTGGGCGGGATCGAGTTGCTCGGCGAGTGCAGCGCGCAATTTATCCTCGCCGCCGGGCGCGGGACGCAGCCTGACAATTCCGAGCGCTGCACCGCGGCCGGTGCCGCGGCTGACCGTGATGCGCGCAACCGCCCGGATCATGTTCTGGAAGCGCGCAATGTTGGCCATCGACCACGCCGTCTGGTTCGCCAGCGCGGCGCGATAGGCCGGGCTGTCCAGTACCTCGAAGGTCTCGGTGGAGTAGAGGCTGAGATATTTCGGATTGCCGTCATGCGCGACATAGCGGCGGGCTTCGAGGAAGCCGTCGATCGCGACGCGCTCTTCGAGATGTTCGCGGTCGTACCAGCGATTGAATTCAGCTTCGTGCGCGGCGTCGATGTTCATCGACGTCAGCAGCATGCCCTTTCCGGCCATCGGCATTTTCTTGTTTCCTATTTGCCAGTTCTGGAAGCCATGTCCGCGATTGCCTTCATCACGGCGTCGCGGACGCCGGGATCGTACAGCGTATGGCCGGCGCCCTCGACAAAGCGGATTTCGGCTTCCTGCCACACGGCAGCAAGCGCATGCGAGGTCGCAGGCGGGCACAGCAGGTCATAGCGGCCCTGCACGATGATGCCGGGGATGCCTTTGAGCTTGCCCGCTTCGCGCAACAACTGGTTCGGCTCCATGAAGCAGTCATTGGCGAAGTAGTGCGCTTCCATGAACGGCGTCGTCGGCAGGCCCCGCGATGAATTGAGTGTAGCCAGATCGAGGCGTGTGCGATTTGGCGTGTGTTCGGAAAGGATACGTTCGGTTTCGCCCCAGGCCCGCGCGGCAGGAATATGCACGGCGGTATCGGGATCGAGGATCCTGCGGAAATAGGCCTGGATCGGTTGCCCGCGTTCGTCTTCCGGCAACACGCTCAGGAAGTCATCGTAAAGACCGGGATAAAATCGCGGCAACACCCTGAGAAAACCGTTTTCAATTTCCTCTGATGTACCGAGGAAAGTGGCGCGCAGCACGATGCCGGTGACGCGGTTGGGGTGGGTCTCTGCATACGCCAGCGCCAGCGTCGCGCCCCAGGAGCCGCCGACGATCATCCAGCGCGGAAAGCCGAATTTTTCGCGGATCGCTTCCATGTCCGCGATCAGATGCGGCAGCGTGTTGGCTTCGCGGCCGCCCTTGGGGCGGCTGCGCCCCGCGCCGCGCTGGTCGAACAGCACAGCATGGAAGCGTTCGGGATCGAACAATCGGCGATGGTCCGGCTGGCAGCCGCTGCCGGGCCCGCCATGCAGATAGACCGCGGGAATGCCGTCTGGCCGGCCGACGCTTTCGACGTAGATATCGTGACCGTCGCCGACCGCGAACTGCTCCGACGTCAGCGGCGCAAACGGATCTGCGGGTTTGATGGATTTGCCGGCGTCGGCGTCAGGCGCCATGCTCGCCTTCCGTCTCCAGCGTGCCGCCGGCGAAATTGCGATAGAGGAAGCGGTCCTGGTGCGCGGCGGCCTCGCGCTCGGCCTGCTTGAAAATCTCTTCATGCCGCGGCGACAGCGTGCAGGCCGGATCGGTATTGCCGGCGTCGCCGGTCAGCGCAAAAGCCTGGCAGCGGCAGCCGCCGAAATCGATTTCCCGGAACTCGCAACTCTTGCACGGCTCCTTCATCCAGCCGGTGCCGCGATAGCGGTTGAAGGCTTCGGAATTTTGCCAGATCCAGGCGATCGAATGATTGGAGCGCACGGATTCGAATTCGAGCCCGGTGATGCTTTCCGCCGCGTGGCAGGGCAGGACCTTGCCGGCGGGCGAGATATTGAAGAACTGCCGGCCCCAGCCGCCCATGCATTTCTTCGGTCGCAGCGCGTAATAGTCCGGCACCACATAGTCGATCGCGAGAATGCCCTTCAGGCGTGTCGCGGCCTCCTCGACGATGCGGCTGGTCTCCTCGATCTGCTCGAGCGCCGGCATCAAGGCGGCGCGGTTCTTCAAGGCCCAGCCGTAATACTGGACGTTGGCGACCTCGAGCCGGTCGGCGTCGAGATCGACCGCCATCTGGATAATATCCTGGAGCTGATGCAGGTTTTGGCGGTGCATGACCGCGTTCACCGTCAGCGGCAGGTCGAGCTCGCGCGTCCATTTCGCGGCTTCGATCTTTTTCTCATGCGCGTTTTTCAGCCCGGCGACGCGATCGGCCACCACGGGCTCGTTGCCCTGGAAACTGATCTGCACATGGCAGAGGCCGGCATCGGCCAGCGCCGAAAGTTTGTCTTTAGTCAGGAGGACCGCCGACGTGATGAGATTGGAGTAGAGCCCGACATCGGTCGCGTGCTGGACCAGTTCGACCAGATCCTTGCGCGCGGTCGGCTCGCCGCCGGAGAAATGGATCTGCAGCACGCCGATTTCGGCGAGCTCGCTGAGCACCTTCTTCCATTCTTCGGTCGTGAGTTCGCTGCTGCCGCGGTCGAGCTCGATCGGGTTGGAGCAATAGGGGCATTGCAGCGGGCAGCGGTGCGTTAGTTCGGCGAGCACCGCGAGCGGAATGCCGAACGTCTCCGCCGTCGAACGCTGCGATTCCAGAACCGCGAGCCCGTCACTGGGAACGGTGCTGGCTGTCTTGCCATCGGCGAGGAGGTCGCTCATGACGTCTTCTCCCGCGCTTCGGTCAGAAAACCCTTGTCTGCGAGGTCCTGCAGCATGGCGACCACGTCGGTGGCGATCGCCTCGCGCGGTGCCGCGTATTTGACGGCGAGTTGGTCGATCATGTCGGCAACGCTGCGCACGCCGTCGCAAAGCTGCAGCACCTCGACCGCGATCTCGTCCGGCGCCAGCACGCGCTCCGGCGCCAGGATCACCCACACCTGCCGCGTCTCATCGAATTTCAGCCGGGCGTGCCGCGGCAATTTCGGCCGGCTCGCCTCGCTGACACTGATGTTGCGGCTCAAAGCCATCGATCGCTAGTCTCCTTTGGGCACGAACGCGCCGGGCGGAATGTGGCCCTCGACATAGGCATGATACAGCGCGTCGAGCTGAACCCATAGCACATTGGTCTTGAAGATCAGCGCGTTGCAGACCGCCTCGCGCTCCGCCGGCGTCCTTGCATTGGCCTTGACGTATTGCAGCGCGAAGCCCGCGTCGCGCGGGGCCTGCGTCAGGCGGCGGCTGAAATAGCTCATGATATCAGGATTGACGAAATCATAGTGCTGCAGCATCCCCGAGATGCGCTCCTCATGCAGGTTCGGCGCGAACAGTTCCGTGAGCGAGGAGGCGATGGCTTCCAACGGCGTTCTGTCGCGGCAGAAATGCACGTAGGCTTCCACCGCAAATCGCGTCGCGGGCAGGATGCCTTCGGTCGATTCCACATAGGCGCTGTCGAGCCCGAGGCCCTCGGTCAGCTTCAGCCAGCGCTCGATACCGCCTTCGGAGCCGATATCGCCGTCATGATCCTCGATGCGGTGCCGCCATTCGATCCTTGTGGCGCGGTCGCGGAACCGCGAGATCACCATCGCGTCCTTCAGCGGGATCGTGCTCTGGTAAAAATAGCGGTTCAGCGCCCAGGCCTGCACTTGTCCCTTGTTGAGCTTGCCGCCGTGCAGCAGCCGGTGGAACGGATGCAGATTGTGATAGCGCGTCGCGCCGATGTGACGGAGCATCGCTTCCAGCTCATCGGCACTGTTGAGCGTGATGCCCTTGCCGATCGAGTGCGCGGTCATTCCGCTGGTAGGCACGACATTCACAGCGTGATCTCCATTCCATCGGCCGGAATCTGCCAGCCCGCCTGCTCCAGTGCCTTTCGCTCTTCCGAGCCGGAGAGCAAAGCGGGGTTGGAGTTGTTGATATGCAAGAACACCTTGCGGCCGATGTCGAGGCCGGCAAGGCTCGCGATCGCACCCTGATCGCCCGACATCGAAATGTGGCCCATGCTCTGTCCCGTCTTGGTGCCCAGGCCGGCTGCGATCAATTCGTCGTCGCGCCACACCGTGCCGTCGAAGAAGACCAGCGCGGCGCCCGCCAGGCGCGATTTGAGATCGTCGGTCACCCGCGCGCAGGCGGCCAGGAAATAAAAATACTTGCCGCTTCCCTTGTCCAGAATGC
Organism: Bradyrhizobium valentinum; assembly: GCF_001440405.1. Classification (GTDB taxonomy): domain Bacteria; phylum Pseudomonadota; class Alphaproteobacteria; order Rhizobiales; family Xanthobacteraceae; genus Bradyrhizobium; species Bradyrhizobium valentinum. Next base: position 1,699 of record NZ_LLXX01000025.1, on the reverse strand, counting down.
GAAGTCCGAGCGTGTCGCCCGCGCTGTCGCCGCCGGTCGGATGCGCCTTGCCTTCGAGATACCACGCGCCCTTGCCGGGAACCGCGAAGGGGAGGATCTCCATGCCGGATGGCGAGCCGTCGGGCAGGGCCGGCTCGAACGCCCTGTCGACCTCGATCGGCCGCCGCTTCACGTTGTTTTCGCCCAGCACGTTAAAGATGCTGTTGGATCGCAAAATCGCAAGGACCCGCTCGTGCGCATAGAGCGTGAAGGGCGAACCCTCGCGCATCGACAACAGCCCTGCGACCGCATCGATTTCGCCGTTGGTCAGGATGACGCCGGCGATCGGGCTGTGCCTGACCTGGCCTGCCCTGGGGTGAAGCTGCGGTGTCGCAATGAGCTGCTGGCGGACGTCGGGAGAGGCGTTGACGAGGTACCAGTGCTCGCCGTCGGCGCTGACCGCGATCGAGGCCTGGGTGCTCTGCAATTCCTGATTTTCGCTTCGTGCTTTCCGGCACACCGGACATCCGCAGTTCCACTGCGGAACGCCACCGCCTGCCGCGGCGCCCAGGACGACGACGCGAAGCATGATCCGTCTCCTGGAAACTCAAAAAAAACTGCCGATACAAACCCGGGCGCTAAGCCCCGAGAACAAACAGCACGAGGTGGACCCCGATTTTGCGACACGTCTCCCCGTTCGGGAACGTATCTGCCCGGTGGTCCACCTACGTGAGAAGTGAAATTGCGCTACCGCTTACTTGCGGGCGGCGCACATATACATGTTGATTTCCATGCCCACCGGCACTTCGACGATTTTCGGCGCTTTCCAGGCCATTTTGGCTCTCCTTTTGCTACCGGACGAACTCCGCCCTGGGGAGTTAAGGTAGCGCGGATCGAAAAGTTCGCCAGTTAAATCTTTGCAGGAAAATTGAGAGAGTTATGCTGCGCTGCGAAAGGGCTCACGGAGCTGTGCAGGGAACCGCTGGTCAAAACAACGTGGGATCAGGCGTTTCCCGGTTGTTCGAGCCGTTGTGAATGACGATGCTGGGTTTGCGGTGCTGCACGCCCGCTAACCTGTGAGGAATGCGGTCTCCAATTGTGGGACCCTAACAAGAGTGAAGTTTCCGCCGATGCCGCGATATTATTTCAACACCCGTATCGGCGATGAGCTGATTTCCGATCCTGATGGCGAGGTGCTCAGGGATCCTGACCGCGCCTGGGAAATGGCGCGTGCCATGATCCGGGAGCTGCTCAAGACCGACGGCGCTGATGGTGCGCTTCTCAGCGCCACCATCGAAGTCACCGACGACGATGGCGAGATCGTGCTGGAGTTTCCGTTCGCCGAAGCGATTCTCGACGCGCCCGGCGGTCCGATCACCAGGCACTGAAACCGCGCGGAGCCGACAGGCGTTAAAGCTTCACGTACCGTTTCCGCAGTGCAACTTCGAGCGGCATGTTTCCGATTGCGCACCAGCAGGTAAATATCGGAGAGTGCCGGCCGGGAAAGCCTCCGGCGCGGCAGTATATTAGCCTGCATATCAGCCCGCGCGAAGAGAAAGGCTTCCGCCAGGGAGAACGCCCATGATGAGCTATTTGTCGGTGCCGCGCAGCCTGTTGCTATCAGGCGCATTCTTGAGTGCCTTCGTGCTAAATGCCGCTGCCCAACAGGCCGCCGATCCCCCGCCCGCCGCCCAGCCGCCTGCCACGCCGCCCGCTGCCG
>NZ_LLXX01000024.1:77891-87901 GCF_001440405.1 Bradyrhizobium valentinum | reverse complement strand
CCTCACGGAACAAGGCCACTTTAATCCTTCGCGCTAATACAAGGGTGGGCAAAGCGAAGCGTGCCCACCCTCCTCATACATTGCTGCAAAATGGTGGGCACGCTTCGCTTTGCCCACCCTACAAACGGAAAAGGCCGGACGCGATATACAACATTGCCTAGTAAGACTACACGCTCAACCAAATCGGTCAGCGCGATTTGATCACCTATCACGCCATTCCTACTTGCGCATGGCGCGGCTTCTTTCGAGAGCCTAACGGGTTTCAACCGTGGTGGCAGCAGATCGCCCACAAATATGCACGCTAACTAGGACGTTACCCATGATAGAAACTGTCTTCGTAGATCCGGCCGGCATATCCGAGAAAAAGAAACAAAAGAGCCGAGTGCGACAGACTGCCATGCGCCATCTGGATCATCACGACATACACGAGACTGCACAGGACAAAGCGCTCCTCGCTTGAATGACGACTCGGCCTCCATAGCTGGATGATGGCTAAGAGGATCATGGCAGCCAGCGCCCAGCCGCCGATCCAGCCCAACTCTACAAAAGCCTGCAGCACCACATTGTGGGGCGTCGTTCCCTTGAAGCAGGCGACATCGTCATATCGGCCAAGTCCCAGCCCGAAAAATCCGGCTTGCGGGATTGCCTTGACCGCGTCCTTTCAAGACGGTCCGAACGCCGATTGAATTGTTGATGGTGACGCCGCACCTTACTTCCGGTGTCCAAACCGGCTCTTCGGCGGAGACCGCATCCGAGATGATATATTTGCCGAGGATCTCCCAGGTGTCGTAGCGAACCAGGATGCCTGCCGAGGTCGCCAGCGCCACCATCATCATCAGTGTTAAGATGGAACGTCGATGGCTGGCGGGGGCCTTCCTTGCAGCTACGTACAGGCTCGCCATCAAGGCGACGAAAATAAATCGCACCAACGACACGCTGAAGACGAAGGTGGGCAGCGCGAAGATGGCGCAGACAATCCTTGCCCGTCGAATGTCGGGCAGTTGAGCGGCGATCGCGATCAGGGCAAAACCGAGAGACAGCAGAAACACGGTCGCTGCGTGGCCATACCCGAACACGACAGGCTTGCTCAGATAGTCGCCCCATTGGGTGACCAGCGCATAAACCGTTGCCAGCATGCCGAACGCCACGATGATCGATGTGGTCCAGACGAATGACCGCCCAAAATCGCCCTTCTGCAATAGCCGCCCAGCCGGGTATGTCGCGAGAGACAGGAGAAGCAGTTCGGTGTCCTGAGCTGTTGCCGTCCGGCCGTGAAGCGCAAAGGAGATCGCAGCGCTGGCGGCTAATAGTACGAACAGGGCATCCAGTTCATTGAACAGGAACCGACGCCAGTTGCTAAAAGCAAAGAGGACAGCGGTCGATCCGGCGAGGAATAGTCCGGTGACCATCGAGCTGCCCAATCCAGCGCCTCGGAGCAGCACTAGGACCGCGCCTGACGAAACCATGATCGCCAGAAAGAATTGACGGTTTAGCTGTCCAGACAAGCCGGTTCCTTCCTCGGTTCACCAACCACAACTATTGAACGATTGTGAGAGAAATTGCCACTAGTACAAAAGATCATTGCCCAGCAGCGTCATGGTGAGGCATCCACTGCGGACGGACGGGATCAGACGCCGCCGCCCCTACCGATGAAGTCCACCAGGCGGTCGATTGCGGCGTCGGCGCGGGCGCTGTTGCGGGCGCGGTAGTGCTTCATGATCAGTTGTGCCGATTGATAAGAGCGCCCGGTAACGTCGCAGATCGACAGCAGATCATTACCGGCGCGATCGAGCATGATCACGCAGGTCCTGATTGTGCTTGAAGTCCGTCGCGCCGTTATTCTCGTTGATGAAGGCGAGCGACGGGCATGGCGGGGTACTGCCATGTCCCTTGATCGCCAGCGTGCCGATCTCCGCAAACAAATGCCGATAAGTGTTCGTTGTAGAGACGGCCGGTAGTTTCGTCGACCACGATGGTCTCGGGCATCTCACGCAGGCCGAGCCTAACCTTGATTTTGTCGACGCGGATGCGCGCTGCCCCGCCGATCAATTGGAAAAGCCGGACGCGATAATCGCGCCCGGCTTCAGAACAACTAATGTTTGGCCGTCGCTTACTTCCGCTTGTCCATCGGCACATAATCGCGGCGGCCGACGCCGGTGTAGAGCTGGCGCGGACGGCCGATCTTCTGCTGCGGGTCCTCGATCATCTCGCTCCACTGGCTGATCCAGCCGACGGTGCGGGCGACCGCGAACAGCACGGTGAACATCGAGGTCGGGAAGCCCATCGCCTTCAGCGTGATGCCCGAATAGAAGTCGACGTTCGGGTAGAGCTTGCGGTCGATGAAGTACTGGTCGGAGAGCGCGATCCTTTCCAGCTCCATCGCGACGTTCAGCATCGGATCGTCGCCATGGCCGGTCTCGGCCAGCACGGCGTGACACATCTTCTGCATGATCTTGGCGCGCGGATCGTAGTTCTTGTAGACGCGATGACCGAAGCCCATCAGACGGACCTCGCTGTTCTTGTCCTTCACCTTGGCGATGAATTCCGGAATCTTGTCGACCGTGCCAATTTCCGCGAGCATCGCGAGCGCGGCTTCGTTGGCGCCGCCATGCGCCGGGCCCCAAAGGCAGGCGATGCCGGCGGCGATGCAGGCGAACGGATTGGCGCCGGAGGAGCCGGCGATACGCACCGTCGAGGTCGAGGCGTTCTGCTCGTGGTCGGCGTGCAGGATGAAGATCTTGTCAAGCGCGTCAGCCAGCACCGGATTGATCTTGTACTCCTCGCAGGGCACCGCGAAGCACATGTGCAGGAAGTTCTCGGCAAAGGAGAGCGAGTTCTTCGGATACATGAAGGGCTGGCCGACGGTGTATTTGTAGGCCATCGCGGCCAGCGTCGGGACCTTCGCGATCATGCGCATCGAAGCGATCATGCGCTGCCGCGGATCGTTGATGTCGGTGCTATCGTGATAGAACGCGGCCAGTGCGCCGACGGCGGCGACCATGATCGCCATCGGGTGGGCGTCGCGGCGAAAACCCTGGAAGAAGCGGGCCATCTGCTCGTGAACCATGGTGTGATGGATCACGCGGTGGTCAAAATCCTGTTTCTGGGCCGGGGTCGGAAGCTCCCCGTAAAGCAGGAGGTAGCAGGTTTCGAGGAAGTCGCCCTGTTCGGCGAGCTGCTCGATCGGGTAACCGCGGTATTCCAGCACGCCGGCGTCGCCGTCGATATAGGTGATCTTCGACTGGCAGCTACCGGTGGAGGTGAAACCGGGGTCGTAGGTGAACATCCCAGCCTGCGCGTAGAGCTTGGCGATGTCGATGACATCCGGCCCCACCGTGCCGCTGAGGATCGGGAAATCGTAGGTCTTGTTGCCTACCGTGAGCGTTGCAGTTTTGCTGGATTTTGCGTCCATCGTGAATCCCCGATGAAATCGTTACGAAAAACCGCGCCGACCCTGGTGCCATTATCGAGGCGCAGCAAGGGAGGCCGGGTTGTCTAGAAGCGGCGCCAAAGGCGTAGCTTATTGCCCTGTGCACTGCAAGATGGCCGCGGCCCCCATATGGTAGGGGCTTATCTGGCCGCCTGATCGCCCAGACGAGCCAGGCATTCCTCCCGCCCCAGTACCGCCAAAACGTCGAAAATGCCCGGCGAAGTCGTGCGTCCGGTCAGCGCCACCCGGAGTGGCTGGGCAACGGCGCCGAGCTTGAGATTGTTCTGCTCTGCGAAATTCCGCATGGCGGCTTCCGTGGTCTCGGCGCGCCAGTCGGTGACGGCTTCCAGCGCTATCTGGAGTTGGCCGACCAGGATGCGGGTCTCCGGCGTCAGCAGGGCGGCGGCCTTCGGCTCGATCTGAAGCGGACGGTCGGCAAAGATAAAATAGGCACCCGATATCAGCTCGATCAGCGTCTTGGCGCGCTCCTTCAGGCTTGGCATCGCCCGCAACAATTGCGCGCGGGTGGTATCGTTGAGCTTCGCCTTGAGATCGGCGCCTTCGGGCACGTAATCGAGCACGCTCTCGAACTTCGCCACCAGTTCGCCGTCATCCGCCTGGCGGATGTAGTGGCCGTTAAGGTTTTCCAGCTTGGCGAAATCGAACCGCGCCGCGGAGCGGCCGATGGCTGGCAGATCAAATGCATCGATCATTTCCTGCGTCGAGAAGATTTCCTGGTCGCCATGGCTCCAGCCGAGCCGGACCAGGTAATTGCGCAGCGCCGCCGGCAAATAGCCCATCGCGCGGTAGGCATCGACGCCGAGCGCGCCATGGCGCTTCGAGAGCTTCGAACCATCTGGTCCGTGGATCAGGGGGATGTGAGACATGTTCGGGATGTCCCAGCCGAGTGCATCGTAGATCTGCTTCTGGCGTGCGGCGTTGATCAGATGGTCGTCGCCGCGGATGACGTGGGTGACGCCCATGTCATGGTCGTCGACCACGACAGCCAGCATGTAGGTCGGGTTGCCGTCACCACGCAGCAGCACGAGATCGTCGAGGTTCTCGTTCTGCCAGACCACGCGGCCCTGAACCTGGTCCTCGATTACGGTCTCGCCGGTTTGCGGCGCCTTCAGGCGGATGGTGGGCTTCATGCCGGCCGGCGTCTCGGAGGGATCGCGGTCCCGCCACATCCCATCATAGAGGCGGGTGCGGCCCTCGGCGCGCGCCTTCTCGCGCATCGCCGTCAGTTCCTCCGCGGTGGCGTAGCAGCGGTAAGCCCTGCCGCTGGCCAGCAATTGCTCGGCGACCTCGCGGTGGCGGGCAGCGCGGCTGAACTGGTAGATGACGTCGCCGTCCCAATCGAGCTCCAGCCACTTCAGCCCGTCGAGAATGGCGGCAATGGCGGGCTCCGTGGAGCGTTCGCGATCGGTGTCCTCGATCCGCAGCAGCATCTTGCCGCCGCGCTTTTTGGCATAGAGCCAGTTGAACAGCGCAGTCCGGGCTCCTCCGATATGGAGGAAGCCGGTGGGCGAAGGGGCAAAGCGTGTGACGACGGAATCGGTCATTTACCAGAGGCGGGCTGAGGGTGAATTGCGGTGGTGTATATCAGGAACGGTACATAACTAAAGCCTTAGCCATGGACAAAGTAGGCTTGGCTCGCGGGGGCGAATTTGGCAGAAGGTTCGCCAATCCCTAACAGGAACTTAGAATGACCACAGAACCGGTAGCGGCAGAGGCGGGACGCGATTTCATCCGCGACATCGTCCAGGCCGATCTTTCTTCCAAAAAGCACAGCCGGATCGTGACCCGATTTCCGCCGGAGCCGAACGGCTATCTGCATATTGGCCATGCCAAGTCGATTGCCCTGAATTTCGGCATCGCGCAGGAGTTTGCCGGTAAGTGCCATCTGCGCTTCGACGACACCAACCCCACAAAGGAAGAGCAGGAATATATCGATTCCATTCAGGCCGACGTGCACTGGCTCGGCTATGACTGGGGAACCGATCTCTATTACGCCTCCGACTATTTCGATCGCCTGTATGACTGGGCAGAGGGTCTGATCGAGGCCGGCTATGCCTATGTCGACGATCAGTCGCAGGAGGAGATTCGGATCAACCGCGGCACGCTGACGGAACCCGGCAAGAACTCGCCGTTCCGTGACCGCACCGTGGAGGAAAATCTCGACCTCTTCAGGCGGATGAAAGCGGGTGAATTCCCGAACGGCACGCGCGTGCTGCGCGCCAAGATCGACATGGCCGCCGGCAATATTAACCTGCGCGATCCCGTGCTCTACCGCATCCTGCATGCCGAGCATCCGCGCACCGGCGACAAATGGTCGATCTATCCGAGCTACGACTACGCCCACGGCCAGTCGGACGCCATCGAAGGCATCACGCATTCGATCTGCACGCTGGAGTTCGAGGACCACCGGCCGCTCTATGATTGGCTGCTCGACAAGCTGCCGGTGCCCTCAAAACCGCGGCAGTACGAATTCGCCCGCCTCAATTTGACCTACACGCTGCTGTCGAAGCGCGTGCTGACCCAGCTCGTCCGCGACGGCCACGTCTCCGGCTGGGACGATCCGCGCATGCCGACCATTGCCGGCCTGAAGCGGCGCGGCGTGCCGCCGGCGGCGGTGCGCGAATTCGTCAAGCGCATCGGCGTCGCAAAAGCCAACAGCGTGGTCGACGTCGGCATGCTGGAATTCTGCATTCGCGAGCATCTCAACAAATCAGCGCAGCGGCGAATGGCGGTGCTGCGGCCCCTGAAGGTCGTGATCGAGAATTATCCGGAAGGCCAGGTCGAGGAGCTCGAGGCCGTCAACCATCCTGACGACCCCTCGGCCGGCACACGAAAAATTTTGTTCGGCCGCGAGCTCTATATCGAGCGCGACGATTTCATGGAGAACCCGCCGAAGAAATTCTTCCGCCTGTCGCCGGGCAACGAGGTGCGGCTGCGCTACGCCTATTTCATCAAATGCACCGGCGTTATCAAGAACGACGCCGGCGAAGTCGTCGAGCTTCGCTGCACCTATGATCCCGCGACCAAGGGCGGCAACGCGCCTGACGGTCGCAAGGTCAAGGCCACCATGCACTGGCTGTCCGCGAAGGATTCGGTGCCGGCGGAAGTCCGCGTCTACAATCAGCTCTTCTCGAACCCGAGCCCGAGCGCTGCAAATTTCGCCGCCGACCTCAATCCGGAGTCGCTCGAAGTATTGCCCGACGCCCGGATCGAGCCTTCGGTTGCATCAGACAATTCGGGCGAGGTAATGCAGTTCGAACGGCAGGGCTATTTCGTGCGCGACAAGGATTCCGCGCCGGGCAAGCCGGTATTCAACCGCACCATCGGCCTGCGCGACACGTTTGCGAAGGAAGTCGGCGGGAAGGGGTGAAGCAGTGCCAGACCTCATCCTGAGGAGCGCGCTCTTGCGCGCGTCTCGAAGGATGCAGGCCCGCCTGTGGCCTCATGGTTCGAGACGCCGCTGCGCGCCTCCTCACCATGAGGGTTAGCGATTTCAGATTGGATCATCGATGCAAAGCCCGACCGACGACATCGTCTCCGGCATCATGGGCAGATGGGCGGTGGCGTTCAGCAGACTGGACGCCGAAGCGCTTGCATCGCTGTACTCACGGAACGCGTTCTTTTTCGGTTCCAACTCGAATCTGTATCGCGGCAACGATGGCGTGGCCGCCTATTTCGATGCGCTGCCGCGCTGGTCTTCGCCATCAGTTCAATTCACCGACGTCAGGACCGTGCATGCCGCGGCCGACCTGATCAACGTCGCGGGCACGGCGTCTTTCACCGTCGAGAAGGATGCCGAGCCGCTGGTGGTGAAAATCACCTGGGTGATCGTCCGCGAAGCCGGCGAATGGAAGATCGTCAGCCACCACGTCTCGTCGAAGACGCCGCTAATTGAGCCGTAGGCCTGTTGCGCGTCAGGACGCGGTCCCTGCGTTATCCCGTTCTAGATATCGTAATACAAATGGAACTCGTATGGATGAGGCCGCAGCCGGATAGGATCGATCTCTTTCTTGCGCTTGTAGTCGAGCCAGGTCTCGATCACGTCGGTGGTGAACACGTCGCCGCGGAGCAGGAAGGCGTGATCGCGCTCGAGCGCGTCAAGCGCCTGATCCAGCGATCCCGGTGTCGACTTCACGTCCTTCGCCTCGGCGGGCGGCAGGTCATAAAGGTTCTTGTCGATCGGGCTGCCCGGATCGATCCGGCTGTTGATGCCGTCGAGGCCGGCCATCAACATCGCGGCAAAAGCCAGATAGGGATTGCAGGAGGGGTCCGGCGAGCGAAACTCAACCCGCTTTGCCCGCGGGTTCGGCGAATACATCGGGATCCGGCAGCAGGCTGACCGGTTGCGCTGGGAATAGACCAGATTGATCGGAGCCTCATAGCCAGGCACCAGGCGACGATAGGAGTTCGTGGTGGGGGCGCAAAGTGCGCACAGCGCCCAGGCGTGGGTCAACAGACCGCCGATGTAGTAGCGGCCGAGCTGGCTCAATTCGGCATAGTCGCCCTTGTCGTAGAAGAGATTGGTCTCGCCCTTCCACAGGGACTGGTGAACGTGCATCCCCGAGGCGTTGTCCTCGAACAGCGGCTTCGGCATGAACGTTGCGGTCATGCCGTGCTCGCGGGCGGTGTTCTTCACCACGTATTTGTAGATCATCAGATTGTCGGCCATGCGGGTGAGTGTAGTGAAGCGCATGTCGATCTCGTTCTGGCCGCCGGTCGCGACTTCATGGTGATGGGCTTCGATCTGGATGCCGAGCTGTTCCATCGTCAGCACCATGTCCGTGCGGAGAGCCTGCATGCTGTCGGTCGGGGGAACGGGAAAATATCCCTCCTTCGGGCGCGGCTTGTGGCCCAGATTCGGCGCTTCCTCCTTGCCGGTATTCCAACTGCCTTCGCTGGAATCGACTTCGTGGAAGGCGTAGTTGATCCCCTGTCCGTAGCGCACGTCGTCGAACACGAAGAACTCCGCCTCCGGGCCGAAGTAACTCGTATCGGCGTGGCCGGTGCCCTTCAGGTTGGTTTCGGCTTTCTGGGCGATGTAACGGGCGTCACGGCTATAGGGCTGACCGGTCACGGGGTCGCGGATGTTGCAGATCAGGACCAGGGTCGATGAAGGGGAATACGGGTCGAGGAAGGCCGTGGTCGGGTCCGGCACGACCAGCATGTCGCTTTCCTGGATTTCCTGGAAGCCGCGGATGGATGAGCCGTCGAATCCAATGCCTTCGCTGAGAGCGTCGACGCTCGCCGCACCCGGCGGGATGGAAAAATGCTGCCATACCCCAGGCAAGTCGGTGAAGCGCAGATCGATCATCTGCACCTTCTCGTCGCTGATCGCTTTCACGAGATCTTCGGCTGTCGCACACTTCGGAAACATGGCTTCACTCCTGTCATGGAGAGGCGCATCGTGGAGGTCGTGCCGCCATTCAGCCGTGGCGAACGGCTTGCGACGGGTCTTGGACCACGTTCTGCGTTGCCGCGCCGGCAGCCTCAGCTTTGGTGCGGCCCGCGCATGAGCTTCATCGCGTCTTCGATATGCCGCCAGGTTCTGGCCAGTTCGGCCTCGCCTTTTGCCTCGAGTTCGATGGCGTTCTGGGCCGCTTCCGCAATGGCCTTGGGGCCATGCGCTTCCAGCAACTGCCGTGCATAGTCGTGGATTTCGATTTCTCGCATGGGGTCATGCTCCTCTCGTTCTGAGCGCAACTGTGAATTCCAGTCGAGCTGAGAGCCGTAGACGTTGACACCTGGTCATGCGCGCACAGTGTGCATCCTGCTGCGGCGCACTTGCAAGAGCGGTTTCCCCGGGAGGTGGGGTGGCGGGATTGGAACGTGACGCCGGGCGCCTAGCAACCCCGGCAAATACTGCGCAGGGACTTTGCGAGCTGGGCGTCCTCCGCCGTCATGGGCTCGTAGGGCTTTTGCTGCTCGGCCTGCCGGGCCTCGTTCGCCTTTTGCCGGGCGGCCCGTGCGATCTCCTGGCGCTGGTAGCACGCCTCGCGTTCGGCCCGCGCTTCGATGAAGCGGCATTGCTCTGAAGTGGCGGCGTTGGCGGGAGAGGAGATCAGGACCACCGCAAATAAGAGCCAAGCCGCACGTTTCATATCACTTGTCCTGATTTTCGATTCAGCGCGCGCAACTATAACCTGGCCGACGTGCATTTCTCCAGGTTTCTGAGAGGTATACGGTCTAGTGGCGGGTTCTTTACCGCAGATCAATCAACGGCGGCGGGATGCTTCCCGTAACCTCCGATGTGTCACCGGAGATGCGCCAAGCTGCTACTCCGAAGCATGCCGTAAGCATCAGAGCCGTCACAAGCAGAAGCGTGCAGGAAAACTGGCTCACGTCGTGCTCCGCAACCAGCCTCGAATTTCAGAGAACGAGCACGCTTTGCCGATTCGGAAAATGCAGTTGGGCTGACCTAGCGGCAGTTTTCCACGCGCATGAATTATCCTTTTGGCGAAAGTCAGTCGGGGGAAATCCGGCGGGTGTCGCGGCCTGTTTCTTCAGGTTTCTGCATCCGTTCCGCTAGCGGTCCGAATGCAGCGTCCGGTAGTCTTGCGGC
>NZ_LLXX01000024.1:73127-77810 GCF_001440405.1 Bradyrhizobium valentinum | reverse complement strand
GTGTAAACCGGGGTGACGGAGCGGCGACACGTCGGGCCGGAAGCGGGGCTACGCCGGGACCTGGCCGCCGCGCGCGGCCGCGCCGATCGGTGGCTATGCGCCATCGCGGCCCGCTTTCTGGCCGCCGTTGATCGAGACCCTGCGCACATGGGCCCGCGCGGAGGCCGGCGCAGGGCGCCTGCTGCCGTGGGTGCCGGTGGCGTTCGGGACCGGTATTGCCTTTTACTTTGCCGCCGATCATGAGCCGGTGTTGTCGGTGGCGGCTATTGTGGCGATCATGCTTGGCGCGGTCGCGATCCTGCTGCGGCGGCAAAAATTCTTTCCCATAGCTGTCATGATTGCAGCCGTTGCTGCAGGCTTTGCGGTGGCGACCTGGAAGACGGCGCGGGTCGCGCATGGCGTGCTGGCGCGGCCGATGTTTTCGGTGTCGCTGACCGGCTTTGTCGAGACGCGCGACATTCGCGAGCGCACCGATCGTTTTGTCCTCCGCGTCGCCACCATGGAAAGCGCGCGGGGGGCGACCAAGCTCGAGCGCGTGCGGCTATCGGTGAAGAAGGGCACGGCCCCACTGGTCGGCAGCTTCGTCGAACTGAAGGCGCGGCTGTTGCCGCCGCTTTCGCCGGTGCGGCCGGGCAGCTACGATTTCAGCCGCGACATGTTCTTTGCCGGCATCGGCGCCTCCGGCTTCGTGATGGGCGCGATCAAGACCGCGAAGCCGCCGGAGGGGGCAGGACTCCGCCTGCGCTATTCAGCGTTCATGCAGGAGCTGCGCGATACGATCGATGCGCGGATCAGGACCACGCTGGAAGGTGACAAGCGCGCGATTGCGACCGCGCTGTTGACCGGGCGGCGTGACGCGATCTCGCCGCCGGTGAACGATGCGATGTTCATCTCCGGCCTGGGGCATGTGCTTTCGATCTCGGGCTACCACATGGCCGTCGTTGCCGGTGTCGTGTTCTTTGCGGTGCGGGCGCTGCTGGCGTTGTTTCCAACGCTCACGGTCGGCTACGCCATCAAGAAATGGTCGGCGGCGGCCGCTCTCGTCGCCGCTGCGTTTTATCTGTTGCTGTCGGGCGCCGAGGTCGCAACGCAGCGCTCGTTCTTCATGACGGCCGTTGTGCTGATCGCGGTCATGGTCGATCGCCGTGCCATCACGTTTCGCACACTCGCGGTCGCGGCCATGATTGTGCTGACGGTCGCGCCGGAAGCTTTGGTGCATCCGAGTTTTCAGATGTCGTTTGCTGCCACTTTAGGACTGGTGGCGCTGGTGCAGATTGGCATGCCGCGCCTGTTCGCGACAGCAGACCATACCGCGACCGCGCGTGCGGCGCTGTGGGGTGGCCGCGAGGTCACCATGCTGCTGCTGGCCTCATTGGTTGCAGGGCTCGCGACCACGCCTTACGCGGCCTTTCACTTCCACCGGATCACGCCTTACGGCGTGCTTGCCAATCTCGCGGCAATGCCGGTGGTCTCCGCGGTCGTGATGCCGATGGGCCTCCTTGGGCTCGTCGCGATGCCTTTCGGCTTCGATGGTGTGTTCTGGGCAATCATGGGCGCCGGCATTGACTGGATGATTGCGGTAACGCAGTGGGTCGCGGCGTTGCCCGGCGCGGTCGGGCGGGTGCCGGCGTTCGGCATCGGCCCGGTGATCGCGGCCAGCCTTGGCATCATCCTGCTCGGGCTGTTGCGCACGCCGCTGCGCTGGTCGGGTGCGGTGCTGGTGCTGGTGGCGGCGCTATGGGCAGCGAGGGTACCGCAGCCGGACATTCTGATCTCCGCCGACGGTCGCAATGTCGGGGTCCGCGGCCAGGATGGAAAGCTGCGCCTGATGCATGCGGCCAAGGGCTCCCGGGATGCCTTCCTCCTGAAGGAGTGGCTGGCGGCGGACGCGGACGCGCGAACGGCGGCCGACGTGTCGCTGACGGCTGGCGTCTCATGCGACGACTTTGGCTGCGTGATGCAAGTGGCCGGCGGCGGCTTTGTCGCGCACGCGTTCAAGCCCGAGGCGCTTTCGGACGATTGCGAGCGCGCGGCGCTCATCGTGACATTGCGGCAAGCGCCCGCGGCATGCGCGGCTTCCGTCATCGATGCCGAGAGGCTACGGCGGCAGGGCGCGCTGGCGTTGCGGCGAGGCCGGGACGGATTTGTCGTCGAGGCGGCCAAATCCCGCGGGATCGACCGCCCGTGGTCGCCGGCGATCGCTGACGAGAGCGAGGCAGACGCCACGGTTCTCGCGCCGCGTGTCGTGCCACCGCGCGCCGTCGATGCCACGCCGGCCGAGGCGGACCTTCAGGCGGAGGAGTAGAGCGTTTTCCAGCGAAGTGGAGACCGGTTCGCGTCAAGAAAACGCGTCAAATCAAAAATCTAGAGCCCCAGGGCTCTAGGCGAACGTCAGTGCTCGTCAAGCGAGGGACTGGCTGGTATTTCGAACGCGCCGAGGTGGAATTCCTCGGGCGCATCGGGCTCCGACGGCAGGTTGACCAGCGTGAACGACGCCTCTGGAAATTGCCGCCAGATCGCGAGGTCTTCGGCCGTGATGGTGAGCCAGCCGTACCTGAACATGTACCGTCCGGGCTCAGTGACGCGTCCGGCTTTTTGCCATGTGACCTTGTTGACCACCGATTGCCCCCTCGGCGCCGAGTTTAAAAAAATGTATCACAATGATCCGCCGGCCGGAGCCGGCGGATCGCATAGGCTTGGCGCTTATCTATCCGGTCACGATGGATGCGGCCGGAGGCGCTTCCGTGACCTTCGGAGCACGCTCGCCGCCGGTCTGAACCACCGGCAGTTGCAGCACAGTCGCGCGCTGGCCTTCGCAAAGCTGCGTCACCAGCACATGGCTTCCGTCAGGAAATTCGATCGCGTCATGGTGACGATCGGACACTTCGGGCTCGATCTGGTTGAACTTGCCGACCCGCCAGTCGGTGGTTCGCGTCCAGATCCAACGGTTGTCGTATCTGACGTCCTCGGCGAACGCCAATTCGGTGCCGGGAAGCATGCAGACCGCCACTGCAGGCTCGCGTTCTGACGCAAAGCCGCGGGTAGATGTACCGCGGAACGTCGTGGTGATCAGCGTCTCGCCGACCTGGGCGGGCCGCGTCGCTACAGCATGCAGGCTATAGTCACACATCGGATGGCTCCCTCGTTTGAGATAGCTGACCCGTGTCTCGAAGGAGGCACAGGCCTCTATCAGAGTGGACTTGGCGCAGAGCCTTTTCTTGTTTCTGGGCAATTCTGCGACTGGCGCACGGCGCCTAAATCACAAACGCGATAGCGCAGCTTGGTTCCCCGCGCGCCACAAAAAACCCCGGCCAAAGGCCGGGGGTGGGGTGCCGTCGCAGTCATGTCCGCAAAACCGGCCGGTCAGTATTTGCGGTACAGCCCGATCAGTTTGCCCTGTATCCGGACCCGGTTCGGCGGCAGAATGCGGACTTCATAGGCAGCATTGGCGGGCTCCAGCGCAATCGAGGCGCCGCGGCGGCGGAAGCGCTTCAGGGTGGCTTCCTCCTCGTCGATCAGCGCCACCACGATGTCGCCGGTATCGGCGGTCTCGTTGCGTTGGATCAGCGCCACGTCGCCGTCGAGAATGCCGGCGTCCACCATGGAATCGCCGCGCACTTCGAGCGCGTAATGTTCGCCGGAGCCGAGCATGTCAGGCGGCACGCTGATGGTGTGGCTGCGGGTCTGCAGCGCCTCGATCGGCGTACCGGCGGCGATCCGGCCCATCACGGGGACGGCGACCGGGCGATTGCCATCGTCCTCGACGGCGGGCGCGCTCGAGGTGCGTTTGCCGAGCGTGCCTTCGATGACGCTCGGCGTGAAGCCGCGGCGGCCGTTACCGGCGGCGGCGAGCTCCGGCAGCTTGATGACTTCAATGGCGCGGGCGCGATTGGGCAGGCGCCGGATGAAGCCGCGCTCCTCCAGCGCCGTAATGAGGCGGTGGATTCCGGATTTCGAGCGCAGATCGAGCGCGTCCTTCATCTCGTCGAAGGAGGGCGGTACGCCGGCCTCTTTCAGCCGTTCATTGATGAAACGCAGAAGTTCATACTGTTTGCGCGTAAGCATCGCGAGCAATCCCCCGGTTGGCGTCGTCGGTTCCGATTGGTCAGGGCCTAGATTGCGGGAGTCCCCAAACTCCCCAAGTAGACACTAGCAGTCGAAACAAATCATGAACGGACACTATATGTTCGATATGTGTTCCGCAACCACTTAATTTCAGGTGAACGCATTGCGGCTGCGGCCAAAAGCGCCGTCTAGGGCGTCATTCTGGCAGCCGCAGCAGCTCGCAAGACGAACCCTTCGTGGCTGCCGGCGCGAACGGCGGGCGTATCACAAGTGCCTGCGCCGCAGCGAGATTCCCCAATAGCGATGAGTCCTGGTGGCTCACCGGCATAGCGATCAGCGTGCCGTCCGCGTGCTCTTCGAGGCGTGCGCGAAGATAGTCTTCGCGCTGGTCGTTGGCGGCGAGATCGCGGCCCAGCAGGGCGCTTTCGCGTGGATGATGGATGTGATCGCGGCCCGATAGCGCGCGAATCAAGGGCACCAGAAACAGGAAGCCGCAGACATAGGAGGAGACGGGATTGCCCGGCAGGCCGATCACCCGCATCGCGCCGAGCATTCCATGCATCATCGGCTTGCCCGGCCGCATCGCTATACGCCAGAACGTCATGCCGACGCCCTCGG
>NZ_LLXX01000024.1:0-73061 GCF_001440405.1 Bradyrhizobium valentinum | reverse complement strand
ACTGCTTGACGAGGTCGTGGTCGCCGACCGAGGCGCCCCCCACGGTGAGCAAAATGTCCGCGCCGGCCTCGCGGGCCCGCCGGATGCCTTGCGTGGTGGCGGCGACCGTGTCGGCGGCGATGCCGAGATCGACAACCTCGGCGCCTTCCGCCCGCGCCAGCGCCCGCAAGCCATAGCCGTTGGAATAGACAATCTGGCCGGGGCCGGGGCTTGCGCCGGGCATCACCAGCTCGTCGCCGGTGGCGAGGACAGCGACTTTCGGGCGGCGGTGCACCGCAAGCTCCGGATAGTTCATGCCGGCGGCGAGCGACAGGTCGCGGTCGGCGAGGCGGCGCCCGCGCGTGAGCAAGACATCGCCCTCGCGAAAATCGACGCCGGCGGCGCGGATATGCCGCCCCGGAACGGCGGCTTCCGTGATGGTGAGGGAATCGCCGTCGATCGTCGTATTTTCCTGGATGATGACGGCATCGGCGCCGTCAGGGATCACGCCGCCGGTGAAGATCCTTACCGCTTCGCCTTGGCCCACCTTGCGCTCGAACGGCCGGCCGGCTGCGACCTCGCCGATCACCTTCAGCTGCACGGAGGGATCGGCGGCATCTGCCGCGCGCACCGCATAGCCGTCCATCGCCGACATCGCCTGCGGCGGCTGCGTCCGCTTTGCTGCGACATCGCGCGCCAGTACGCGATGCCAGGCGGCCTCGAGCGCGATCATTTCTTCGGGCAGGGGGGCTGCACCGGCAAGGATCGCTGCAAGCGCATCGGCGACAGGCATCAACGCCACGGGCAGACCCCTCAAATACCAAGCGCGGCAAGCGCCGTTGCGACGTCATCCGGCGATGTCACATGCACCGCGGTCAAGCCTCGCGCGCGTGCGCCCGCAATATTCTCGGCGGAATCGTCGAAGAACACGATGCGAGACGCGGGGACGCCGATCGCTTTCACCACGTGATCATAGGCCGCAGCGTCCGGTTTCCGAAGCCCGATCACGGGCGACAGGTAGATTTCGCGGAAATGGCCGAGCACCCCGGCATAGGCTTTCGAGAAATGGTCGACATGCGCGCTGTTGGTGTTTGAGAAGGCGTAGAGCGGCAGCCGGGTTCCGGCGCGCGCGAGCATCGCGGCAATGCCAGGCATTTCGCCGGTGAAGATCGCGTTCCAGCCTTCGAGGAACTGGAGATCGGTGATGCCGATCCCGAGCGAGGCGCGCAGGCTTTCGAAAAACGCGGCGTCGCTGATCTCGCCGCGCTCGTGCCGCCGCCAGGCCTCATCGGGTGAAAAACGGCTGACGAGATCGGCGGGCTTGCAGCCTGCATGGCCGGCCCAGCTCGCCACCACCCTGTTGAAGTCGATATCGAGCACGACCCGGCCGAGATCGAACAGCAAGGCGTCGGCGGCGTGGGGGGCGAGCGGCGAATTCATGGCAGTCGTTTACAAAACTCGCCCGGTCTCGGCAACGGCCACGGGGATTCGCTCCCCTCACGCAATCCGGCGCTTAAGCCGGTGCGAGAGCTGTGCTAAGCCTTGGCCCGAAAAATTTTGGAGGGGTCGCATGAAAATCGTTGGCATGGTGGCTGTGATGCTGCTGCTGGCCGGGCCGGCCTGGGCCCAGTCGCAGCCTATGCAGAAATACGGGGACCCTGACAAAGTGAAGACTCCTGCGGAAATCCGGGCCGAGAAGGAGGCCGAGCAGTCCTACCGGAGATCGCTGGGCAACATACCCGAACAGAAGAGCACCGACCCCTGGGGAACGATGCGCGGCGACGGCGCGCCGAAGGCGGCGGCCAAAGATACCGCCAAGGCGCCGCCCGCCAGGCCGAAGGCCACATCCGCCGAAGGCGCCGCAAAGTAACCGAAGGCGCTGCAAAGTAAGACACTTCCCGGCGCCACGCCGGGACGATGATGTTCGTGAAGGCCATTCCATGCCGCATGGTGCCCCAATCGAACCCCGCGGAACCCGGCTCGGCCCATCCTGCATTGCACGCGACGGGAATTCAGCAAAAGCCGCCCTCTCCCCAGTAAGAAAATGTTCCTGTTTCAAGTGGCTCAGATCATTTCGGAGCCGATGAGGCCGTCTGAAAGCCGTAATGGCGCGGGTCTTCATGCCTTGATCCGACCAAAAAGCCATTGTGAGTTGGCGGGACTGGGACAGGGGCGCCGATTCACGGGAATCGCGGGCGTCCGTAAGCCGAAAGGGACGCCCCACGATGCGCAGGAATTTTGCCTTTCTTCTCGGCGCGGTGACGGGTGCGTGTCTGACCGTTCTCGTGGCGGGACCGCAGGGGGCGCATCTGGTGGCGGCGGCAAAGGCCGCGGCCCGTTCCGACACCTATACCCAGCTCAATCTGTTCGGCAGCGTGTTCGAGCGGATCAAGACCAGCTATGTCGAAAAGCCCGACGATTCCAAGCTGATGGAAGGCGCCATCAACGGCATGATCTCCGCGCTCGATCCTCATTCGCGCTATATGAATGAGAAGGGTTGGAGCGACATGCAGGAGACCACGCATGGCGAGTTCGGCGGGCTCGGCATCGAGGTCACGATGGAAGACGGCCTCGTCAAGGTGGTGACGCCGATTGACGATACGCCCGCGGCAAAGGCCGGCATATTGTCGGGCGATATCATCACCCAGATCGACGACGAGGCCATTCAGGGCCTGTCCCTCGAACAGGCGGTGAGCCGTATGAAGGGCCCCGCCAGCAGCAAGATCCGGCTCAAAGTCGTGCGCAAGGGTTCCGTCGCGCCGGTCGATATTGCCATCGTGCGCGAAATCATCCGGGTGCGGCCGGTCCGCCACAAGACCGACGGCGGCGATATCGGCTACATCAGGATCACCCGCTTCAACGAGCAGACCACCGACGGCTTGAAAAAGGCCATTGCCAGCATCGCCAAGGAGATCCCTGCGGACAAGCTCGCCGGCTATGTCGTCGACCTCCGCAACAATCCCGGCGGATTGCTTGACCAGGCGGTATCCGTGTCGAGCGCCTTCATGACGCGCGGCGAGGTCGTCTCGACGCGCGGCCGCACCGCGGAGGAAACCCAGCGCTTCAGCGCGCGCGGCGGCGACATCACCAAGGGCAAGCCGCTGGTGGTGCTGATCAACGGCGGCTCAGCTTCCGCGTCCGAGATCGTGGCCGGCGCGCTGCGCGACCACAAGCGCGCCACCCTGATCGGCACGCGCACCTTCGGCAAGGGCTCGGTGCAGACCATTATCCCGCTCGGATCAGGCAATGGCGCGCTGGCGCTGACCACGGCGCGCTACTTCACCCCATCAGGCCGCTCGATCCAGGCCCAGGGCATCGCGCCCGACGTCGAGGTGCTGCAGGACGTGCCGGACGAACTCAAGAGCCGCTCCGAACTCAAGGGCGAAGCCTCGATGCGCGGCCACCTGGCCGCCGACGGCGCCGAGCAGGCCGGCTCACAATCCTACGTTCCGCCGAACGACAAGGATGACAAGGCGCTGAACGCGGCGTTCAACCTGCTGCGCGGCGGCACGGTGAATGCGAATGCGAATGCGGCGACGGCGGCGAAGCGGGCGGTGCCGAACTAGCGGTCGCTTGCAGCCTAGAGGCCGGCTATTCCACCTTCAGCCCGAGCTGATGGACGAGCTTGCTCCACTTCTTTTCTTCCCGATCGATGTCGTCGGCATATTCGGCCGGCGTCGAGCTGAGAGGATCGCCGCCTTCGAGACGAATGCGTTTCTGCACCTCCAGATCGTTGCCGAGTTTGCGCAACTCGGCGCTGAGGATGTCTATGATCTCAGGTGGCGTGCCGTGCGGCGCAAGCAGCCCGTAATGCAACACGGCTTCGAAGCCGGGCAGTCCCGACTCGTCGAAAGTCGGCACATCGGGCAATAGCGAGAAGCGCGTCTTGCTGGTGACGGCGATGGCGCGCAGTTGGCCGGCCGCGATATTGCCCAGTGCCGGCGGCAGCACGCCGAACGCGACCGGCACGTGGCCGCCGAGCAGATCGTTCATGACCGGTGCCGTGCCCTTGTAGGGGATGATCGCGATGTCGATCCCGGCCTCGGCCTTGAACAGTTCGGCGCACATGTAGCCGCCGGTGCCGACAGGCGACGTGCCGATATTGAGCGTGCCCGGCGCCTTCCGCGCAAGCGCGATCAATTCTGCGGCCGTCTTCGCAGGAAACGACGGATGGGCGAGCAGGGCCACCGGCATCGAGGCGACGAGGCCGATCGGCGCGAAATCCTTGCGCGGATCCATGCCGAGCCTGGTGTAGAGGCTTGGGTTGATCGACAGCGTCCCGGTGTGGCCGAGCAGCAGCGTGTAGCCGTCCGGCGCGGCGCGCGCAACCGCGCGCGTGCCGATGGTGCCCCCGCCACCGCCGCGGTTGTCGACGGTCACGGTCTGGCGGAAAGCGTCCGACAGCTTTTGCGCCACCACGCGCGCCATCGCATCGACGCCGCCGCCGGCCGGGTACGGCACGACCAGCGTGATGGAGCGCGTCGGAAAGTCAGCAGCACGGGCAGTCGACATAAGCGAGGCGCCTGCGAACGCAACGGTCGATGCCACGGTGATCGCGGCGACCGTCACCAAATTGCGACGCGACAATTCATCCATGCGATGCCCCCTCTTGCAGGCGACGGCGACACGCCCAAGTCAAGAACACATCTTATGTTATGGCGTTCCGGACGGTTAATTCATGGCTGGATTATTTTGGTGACAGCGAGCGTTGTAGCCCGGATGGAGCGAAGCGAAATCCGGGGCGGCCACCAACAGACGGGGAATCCCCGGCTGGCTTCGCTCCATCCGGGTTACGTGCCGAATCACGCGATCAACCAGCCAAAGGCACGGCGCAGGTATGCCCGGGCATTCTCTTCTATTGGTGTTCCGTGGGCCATCAGCACCTTTTCGGCGGGCCAAGCGAGAATGCGTTGCAGAGAGTCCCGCGCGGCGCGGCGGTTGGCAAAGGCGACGCGAAACTTACGCGGCACCGACGGCTCAGGTCCTGTCATGAGATCCAGTTTCGCTACGATGGCTCGCCAGCCGGGGATCCGGTCGGCAGGGATCTGCTGGATCAGGTCGGTAAAGAGCACGGTCGCGCTCTTGACGTGAAAGAATACGACCTCGGTAGTGATCAGGTTGCCGTGCATCGGGACCTGATCGATCTCCTCGATCCAATCCGCGCTGGGCGCACTTCCCAGGTCAGCGTCGAATATTATGTCCGCTCGTTTCCTTCGCAATCCCGGCGGGGCGTAGACTTTGGCGGCGGGGTAGGCGCGCTTCCACTCTTGAAGAAACAAGTGATGAAGTGAATTGGGAGCAACAATGTGCCGTACTTGACCGATGGCATCCACCTCTGCGCGCAGGCCATCCGTGAGCTGTATCGGCGACCAGATGAAGAGGCTGTCGTCCGATAGACCGATTATAGCCATCCGAGTGGGGTAATGAAATCCGGCCACTGCTACTTCGGCTCCATCCGCAGTCCAGATCTGTTGGCCGAATTCCTTCAACATAGCCGATCTAACGCAATTGCAGCGGTCCGGATCAAGACCTCTTTTTTTGAAACCTCATCTCCATCCAAGCGTAACTCGGGCCGGACACCATGCGCGTTCAGACGGAGTAGTCATGTCGAAACAACGGATTTTGCTGACCCTGATCTTGTCCCTCGGTTCGAGTGCAGCCCTGCAGGCGAGTCCGCTGGATTCACCCGGCGTCGTTTATATCGATGGGCTGCCGTGCAACAGCGCCTGCCAATCCTACATGGCCTGGTCTGATCAGGCATTGTCTGCCCGGCATCGCGGGGAACGCGAGACGAAGGTCGTGGTACCAGCCGAGGCGGAAATAGAAAGAGTTGAACCAGCGGTTCGTCCACGCGTGTCGAGGCAACCAGCGCCAGTTTCCCGCACCTCGTCGCGTGCCGGCACGGCGGCGCCGCACAAGGCGGCTAACACCAAAAAGGCCGTCGTCCCCAAGCTCGCAGCAACCGGGAAGGATATTCCAACGGCGACGGTGACAGCGGCGCGGGAAAAGGCCGTCGCGGGAGGAGAGGTGCCGGAGCGCAAATTGGAAAGCTCCGACAGGCCGGAGCCGGCTCAGGCAGCCTCCATAGCCGCAGCACCGCCCGCGGAAGCCCCGAAATCCGAGGTCAAGTCCGACGTCGCCCTGCCGCCGCCAGCCACGCTCGAGATTGCCGCGCCGCCGGCCACGTCCGAGATCGCCGCTGCGCCCGCCACAGCCGCCGGCGCTCCCGCTTCGGCCCCCCGGACAATACAGCAGCAGGTTGTGGAAGCGACGGGCATGGCCGATTTCGTCACGGCAATCGGGGCGGGGCGGGAGCCGGCCAACAAATCGGACAATCCGGCAGTGGGGCCCGGTGAGGCCAGCGATACCGACAAGACGGCATCCGCATCGCCAGACGAGGACAATCTGGTAGCGCTTGTCCTGGCACGTCCGGAGATCAGTTCGTTATCCGACCTGAACAACAAGAACATTGCGATCGAGGAGAAGCAATCCGCATCGAGCGGACGTGTCAGCTCCGCATTCATGGCGGCGGGCGCCGCGGAAGTCCAGTTCAGCGAAGCAAAAGCCGGCGCGATCGATCGGCTGATCAGCGGCGAAGTCCCGGCCGCGGTTCTGACGCTGGCCTCGCGCGAAGCCGCAGAGCGGTTTCCCGATATCGAAGGCTTCAGGACGTTTCGGGTGCCGCTGAAGGCGCGGCTCTAGCAAGCGTAGGCGGAAGCGGCATCCGGGTTTTGGTTTATCCCCGTTGCGCTCATGCAGGCTAACTTACTGTCACAGAAATTTGCGTGTCTCATTCCAGGGGTGCAATCCACGACTGTCACCGTAATTCCGTGATTTCATCAAGCTATCGTGAGAGCCCCGGAAACGCACCGTGGATATGATTGGCAAAGTTGGCTAGCGCAGCGACGGCAAGGCAACAAATTTGCATGTATGAGGTGTCATATGTCTGCACCCTGCAAGTTCGAGCTGAGTATCCTGAATCATGATGAGAAAACGCTCATACGGACCTCTCATCACCCCGAAATTGGTGACGCGGATCGCGCGACACTTGAAAACCTGAAATCATCGCTCAGGAAATTCCGCGACAAGGAGCGTACGCTCGCCTTCCAGCGGCGCCGGATCAGCAAAGGCACCGCCGAGCCGCGCGGCCAAAGCGTTTCGGGGACTGCCGAGCATGCTCTTCATCGTAAGCAGGTTTTCGTGGCTGCCCTGAAGCGGGTCAACAAGGAGCTCGCACGCCTTCAAAAATTTGAGGCGAGGAGGGAGCTGGGAGAAGCGGCTCGGCGAGCGCTTTCTCTTCGCAGAGCACAGCAATTCTCCCGCCCGACAAATCAGCCAACTTCCCACGAAGGCATGAAGGCGATTCCTAATCGCCGACGAAATATCAAGCTCCCGCGGTCGACAATTGGGCGGGTATCACAGGCGAACAAGAGAGCACAGGCCGCAAGAGATTCCCGCCGATAACGGACCTCATCCAATTCGGCTCCACGCCAGACGAATTTTTTGCCGCAACCCGCTGACGGGGAATTACGGTGCCAGTGCTCACCGTAATTCTACCCACGGCGAAAACGATGAGTAAGTTCAAAGAGTATGGAAGAAATATTTGGCTTCCACGGATTCTATTTCGCCGTCACGACTGAGATAGAGGATAACCCTCGTTTCGTGATTTCCAAGAACTCCTATCGCGTCGGTGACTTTGGAGTAGATCGCGACATTCCGGCCTCTAAAGATAATGTCCTTCCGAGTGAACCCCAGCCGACGCAAGTCGGGATCGTATTCCGCAACAGGACGACCCGGCCGGAAAACGGTCGCGGCGTCCGCGCCAAAATCCATATTAGCTTTTCTTTCGCGCTGCACCGCCGCACTAATGCTTGCGATAAATTTCTCGACCGTGGACACACCGGTGTCTGCCATTAAGTGCGTGCCCTCTTGTAAGAACAACAGCCCTACAATTCCGACAAATACAAAGCTTCTTGCAAGGGACCGCCACATGACTTTGCTTTCCTAAACGCTATGACATCTTTAGGCTGCAAACTTTCACAGCACCAAATATTTCTTCACCGACATTTTAGCTTCGGGGGATACCCATCGATAAAGTTTTATCGAATTACGATGACAGTGCACTTAACTCTCGTCCGGTTCGATGCGCGCAGGGTCATTGAACGACTGCATGGGACCCGATGGGCGGACGGTTAAGGGTAATTGGGCGTGCGCGTTTGCGCGATTTTCTGCAGCAACTTCAAGCTGATTTGCCCCGTCCAGTCCCGCACGCAAGAATATTCCGCTTCGCGCGAACCCCAAATCACCTCTAAAACTCCCGCCATCCCGTCCCGAAGAAGAGGGGCGTTGGCCATCGTCACGAACGTTGGGGCGGGTTGCGGTGGACGCGGCAGCGTCAGGCGCGAGAGGTGTTCGCAGGGCGGGCTTCCGTGAGCGAACATCGCGCGCAGACGAACGGCGCTTAAACGCTTCCGCCAGATCTTCGGTTGGCCGGCACTTGGCTGGTTGAAGTTTTTGGCGGAGGAAGCTGCGTACGGCAAAACCGTGTGGTCCTGGCACCCGTGGCTGGTGTCAAGTCGGCGGAGGTTTGCAAAGCTCAACCGGGCAATGCGAGCCGTCAATTCGCCGGCGACGGAGGCAAGACGAATTCGTCTCCGGGGAGAGCACGGCATAAGCCGTAAGACCACTGCGCAGGGAATGCCGGGCTGCTCCGGCTGTACCTGTATGCTCGTGTGCGCATTCTTGAGTGCATCTTGCACACGAGACCGCGGGTGCTTAGCCGGCACCCGGCATTCCCTGCGCCCTCTGATTGGAGAGGGCGGGAAGTTTTTCAAGCAAACCTCGGGCAGTTCATGTCGCGAGATCGCGGGGTCATATTTGTATCGCGACTACTCCAGTCCGTCGTCCCGGACAAGCGCAGCGCGATCCGGGACCCATACGCCGCGGCGGATGTTGTCTTGCCGCGATGGTCGACGGCTTTCTTTCAACAACTAGCGCCGGTGGTTATGGGTCCCTGCGTTCGCAGGGACGACGAGGAGGAGGCAGCTTCTCTCGCAATAATAGCTGCAGGGAGCGTCACGCGAAAACGCAGCGATCGCCTACGCCGTCCGCACAATCGGCTTGCGCCGGCGCGGCCGGTTCGCCCGCGCCGCGTCGGGCCCCTGCCGGTGCGCCGACAGCAGCGGCCTGATATCGGCCGCCGGCTTTGGCGGGCTGAACAGGTAGCCCTGCATTTCCGAACAGCCGAGTTCGCGCAGCAATTCGCGCTGCTGAGCGGTTTCGACGCCTTCGGCCGTCGTCGTCATGCGGCGATCGGCGGCGATGTTCACCACCGCCTGCACGATGCTGGACGAGCCCTCCGGCTCGGCGATGTCGGTGATAAAGCAGCGGTCGATCTTGATCTTGTCGAACGGAAAGCGCTGCAGGTAGCTCAGCGAGGAATAGCCGGTGCCGAAATCGTCCAGCGCGATGCGGACGCCGATGGCGCGAAGATCGTGCAGAACGGCGAGCGCTGTCTCGTCGTCGCGGATCAGCACGGCCTCGGTGATCTCGAGCTCGAGCCGGTCCGCGGCGAGGCCGGATGCGGCCAGTGCCGCCATCACCTTCAGCGCCAGCGTGCCGCTCCTGAATTGAACCGGCGAGACGTTGACCGCGAGCCTGATATTGCCGGGCCAATTCGCCGCTTCCTTGCAGGCGGTGGTCAGCACCCACTCGCCGAGCTGGTTGATCAGGCCGGTGTCCTCGGCAAGCGGCACGAACTCGGCGGGCGAGATCATGCCGCGCTGCGGATGACGCCAGCGTACCAGCGCCTCGCAGCCGGTGATCGCGTTGGTCTGCAGGCTGAGGCAGGGCTGGTAGTAGACCTCGAAGCCGCCGTCGACCAGCGCCTGGCGCAGGTCCATTTCCAGGCTTCGGCGGGCGCGCACCTCGGCCTCCATGTCCGCTTCGAAGAAGCGGTAGGTACGGCGGCCGGCGGCCTTGGCGGCGTACATCGCCAGATCTGCATTCTTGAGGATCTGGTCGATATCCGAACCGTCGCGCGGCGCCAGCGCGATGCCGATGCTGGCATCGGTGGTCACCTGATGGCCGAGGCATTGATAGGGGATGCGGATCGCCTCGAAAATGCGGCTGACTAGCATCATCACGTCGTCGGTATCCTCGATGCCGGTCTGAACGATGGCGAACTCGTCGCCGCCGAGCCGGGCCACGAAATCGGATTTCCGCGCGCAGGCGGCGAGGCTCGCCGCGACCGATTTCAAGAGCTCGTCGCCGATCATGTGTCCGAGCGAATCGTTGACGCTCTTGAATTCGTCGATGTCGATATAGAGCACCGCCAGTTGCCGGTTCGGCGCGGCGTGAGACAATTCGCGCTTGAGCTGTTCGTGGAACAGGGTGCGGTTCGGCAGGTTGGTCAGCGCGTCGTAATGGGCGAGATGGGTGATACGCTCCTCGGCGCGCCGGCGCTCGGTGATGTCTTCGTGCGTCGCCAGCCATCCGCCGTCCGGCACGGGCTCGTTGACGACCTGAATAGAGCGCCCGTCGGGCGTCGAGATGACCATGACGTTCCGGTGCGCGACTTCGCGCAGCACCATCTCGACATATTGATCGATGTCGCCGACGAACGAACCGGTTTCCTTGCGATGGGCGATCACCTCGCGAAAGCTGCAGCCCGGCTTCACGACGTCGGCCGACAGGCCGTACATCTCGAGATAGCGGTTGTTGCAGATGATGAGATGCTGCTTCGAATCGAACAGCAGCAGCCCTTGCGTCATGTTGTTGACGGCGGTGTCGAGGCGCTGCTTTTCCAGCGTCAGCCGCCGCTTCGAGGCGCGGTGCTGATGCGAAAGCTTGCGGACGACAAGAAGCAGCAGTGCGGCGATCGCCAGTACGGAAAGTCCGGCAATCGTGATCAGAAACCCGATCTGCTCGCGCCAGTCGGCCAGCGCGGCCGATGTCGTCGTCGATGCAATGATCACAAGCGGGAAATTCGTCAGCGCGCGCGAGGAGATCAGCCGGTCCTCGCCGTCGATCGGGCTGGTGAGGCGCGAGGTGGTGCGGGGCAATTCGAAGATCTGCCGCTGGGCGGCGGGACCGTTCCTGAAGTTCTTGCCGATCAGTTCGGGCACGTGCGGGTAACGGGCCAGCAGCGTGCCGTCGCTGTGGTGCATGGCGATGGAGGCGCCGGGTCCGAGCGCTACGGTTGCGAAGAACTTTTCGAAATTGACGGGTTCGATGCCACGGCCGATGACGCCGAGGAGTTCGCCCTTCGGCCCGGTGACCTTGCGTGCGATCACCGTGGTCCAGACGCCGGTGATGCGGCTATGTACCGGTTCGAGCAGCATTTCGGGCGATTGCGCGCCGGACTTGAAGGTCCTGAAGAAAGCGCGGTCCGCGGAGTTGACGGTTGGCGGCGGCCAGGCAACCGATGCGTTGATCAGGTTACCGTCGGCGTCGAAGACGTTGACGCCGCCGACATAGGACAACGCGTCGATCTTGGACTTGAGCATCAGGTGGATGTCATGGCCGGACATCCGGGGCTTGTAGTTTTCGACGGTCGCGATCCCGCTGGAACGCATGAACGCGATCAGGTCCTTCTGAACGACCTGGAAGTCTTCAAGCTGCTGGTCGAAATGGCGGGCGAGCAGCAGCACGGTGTTTTCCAACTCGCGTTCGCTGTTGCGCAGCGCGCGCTCGCGGAAATTGCCGGCCATGATGGTCGCGCCGATCGCGATGGCGGCGATCAGGAGCGTGCCGCCGAGGATCAACCAGCGGATCGGGCCGCCGCGGAAGGCGGATGCAATCCTGAATGATGTGGTGCCGGTCGAAGCCATGGAACGCGATTGCTGCCAGGAATGGACTTCCGGAAGCGGTTATCTCAACCCCCGGCCCATGACACCGATACGGCGCCGAGATGGAATTGACGTTAGGAAGTCTGGTTAATGAATGGTTAGTCCGGTGGCGACCAGGGGCGATGACAACCTCAGGAGAGGGTCCCGTTCCGGGCATCCGCAGGCGTCCGTGTCGTGACGACGATAAGGGCTGCGATGATGTTAACGGCAACGCCGGCCAAGATCGGCAGCGTATAATCGTGGGTGAGATCGAACGCGAAGCCGGCAGCGCTGGGACCGATCAGGGTGCCGAAAGCGACGCTTGTGTAGAGAATGCCGATGATGCCGCTGACATTGCGGCCACCGAAATAATCCATCACCGCGGCTGGAAGCACGGCGACCCAGGCGCCGTAGATCATGCCGTAGACGAACGCAAAGATCGCAAGCGGCCAGAACGCCGTCGAGACCGCCCAGATTGCCAACGCGATCGCCATGCCAACGAAGAGCAGGAGCAGGGCGGACTGGCGGCCGATCCGGTCGGCGAGACCGCCGAGGCAAAACCGGCCGGCCGTGCTGCCGACGCCGATGATGCCGAGCAGCAGCACGGCGGATGTGGCCGGGACGCCGTGGTCCCCGGCATAGGGGACGAGATGCACGAACGGCACGAACAGGCCGAACGAGCAGATCAGGCAGGCGGCATATAGCGAGATGAAGCGCCGCGAGCGGATCGCCTCGCGCACCGAAGCACCTTCGGCCCGCGCCGATATGACCCCCTGCTGCAGTGGATCACCGTCGGGATTGAGGCCCCGGTCGCGTGGATCGTTCTCGATCAGGAGCGCCATCCCTCCGCCGACAATCGCGGCGAACGCGCCGAGCGCAAGATAGGCGCCGCGCCATCCCAGCATCTCGATCAGGAACGTTGCCAGTGGCGGCATCACCAGCGTGCCAACCCCGATCCCGCTCACGGCGAGGCCGGAGGCCAAGCCGCGCCGCCGCGCGAACCAGCGCTGCACCGCGCCGACCGCAGGCACATAGGCGCAGCCGACACCAAGGCCGACGCCGAGGCCGTAGGCTGCGTAAACCTCGCTCAGATTGCGCGCGGTACTTGCCGCGGCAAGCCCGAGGCCGATCAGCAGCATGCCCGCCAGCGCGAGGCGTCCGGAGCCATAGCGGTCGGCGAGGGGGCCGCTGATGATGCCGAGGCCGAAATAGAGAAAGCCGGCCAGCGAAAACACCAGCGATACCGAGCCGCGTGAGGCGTCGAAATCGCGCTGCAACGAGTCCAGAAACGCGCTGAACGTATAGGCGCTGCCAAAGCCGACGAAGGTCACGGCAAAAGCGGCAGCGACCACGAACCAGCCGTAGAAGATACGGGAATTGGGTAACGCTGATGGGACACTCAATGTTGCCTCCATGCGCTCAGCGACGGATGGCGGCGATGCCAGGATGTGACCCTCTGGAATGCTGCGCCAGCGCGTACCAGCGTGGCTTCGTCGAGATTGGCGGCCACAAGCTGAAACGCGATCGGCATTCCGGTTGCGGAAAAGCCGCCGGGCAGCGTGATGGTGGGATGGCCGGTCATGTTGAACGGGCAGGTGTATTCCTGCAATCTGGCAATCAGGTCCGGCTGCTCGCCGAGCGTCCGTATCATGGCGAGAGTTAAGGGCGGGAACGGGTGAACCGGAATGAGCAGCAGATCGATTGTCTCGAACAGCGATGCGACCCGGCCGCGCAGTTCCAGTCGGCGCAGCAGGACTCTCTGGTAATCGAGAGCGGATAACGCGCGGCCTGCCTCGATGACGGCGGCGAAGACCGGGCCATAGTCATCCTTGCGGGCCGGATAGGTTGCATCGTGCGCGACCGCGGCCTCCACCGCACAATTCGGCACCCAGTCCGCGACGGCCTGCTTCACATCGGGAAACCGCACATCGACGACGTCAGCACCAAGCGCATGCATCGCCTCGATCGCCTCGCCCACCACCTGCTGGGTCGCAACGTCCACGCCGTCGCTGCTCCACTTCGCGTCGAAGCCAATCCGCAGGCCTCGTACGTCCTGTTCCGCTGCGACCAGATAGTCGGGCACAGGGGCGAGGACCGCCGTCGGGTCGGCACGATCGCGTCCGGCGATGACGCCAAGCATTGCGCCGGCATCGGTCGCGCTCCGGGCGATAACGCCGACATGGTCCAACGTCGCTGCCAGTTCGAACACGCCGTGGCGGCTGACGCGTCCCCAGCTTGGCTTCAAGCCGGTCAGGCCGTTGGCGGCGCACGGCCAACGGATCGATCCGCCGGTATCGGAAGCGAGCGAGCCATAGCAAAGTCCCGCCGCAGTTGCGGCTGCCGAGCCGCTTGACGAAATGCCCGGCCAATAGTCGGGATTCCATGGATTCTTGGGCGGCGTCACAGATGGATGATGATCGGAATAGGCGCCTTCCGTAAGCTGCAGCTTCCCCAGCACGACCGCGCCGGCTTCATTCAGGCGGCGCACCACAGTTGCGTCTTGATCCGGCCTGAAATTGCCGTGGACGATGGTGCCGGCAGCCGTCGGAACATTCCTTATCCAAAATAGATCTTTCACCGCAATCGGAACGCCGTGCAGCGGCCCGCGATACCGGCCCGATGCGATTTCGGCGTGCGCGGCTTCGGCCTGCGCCATGGCGGCGTCGGCCATCACCTGAACGTAGCTGCCGAGTTCACCGTCCAAGGCGGCGATGCGATCGAGCTGCGCGCGCGTTGCTTCCAGCGGAGAAATTTTGCGAGCCCTGATGCATGCCGCAAGCTCCGTGAGTTCAAGGTAGTGCAGATCGTCGGTGATAACGTCCATTCCGGCTCCGTCAGCGATGCGGCGGCTGGAATCTTCCGGCGAAGGACCAGCCATCGATGAACACCTGTATAAACGTTATACCGGTGTCGTTTGCTGTCAACCGGTAAATCTGCTTTACTGGTGTTGCATGTCGAAGCTGTCCAAACAGTTCAAGGTTCCCGACGAATTGGCCAATCTCTACGATTTCGCCAATACGCTCGACGTCAGGCACTTTACGCATCATGGCCTGCAGCACCCGCAAGGTGATGAACTCACGAATGCGAAGGAACTCGCAGCGTGGATGCGGCAACGCGGGTTGTTGCTCGCCAATGCGAGGATCTCGCCTGCGATGCTCGCCACCGCCCTTGAGCTCCGGACCTTGATCCGCGACTATATTCAGCGTGACCCGCCGGACCGGAGCAGGAACAAGGATTCGGTCCGCGCGCTGAACAAGCTGCTCAAGCTGTTTCCGCTGCTCGCGACGGCAAGGGATGACGGCGGCATGGTGCTCAGGGCCGCGCGTGACGACGCGCTGGCAGGGCTCTCATCGGTTGTCGCGGAGTTCTATGACGGCTCCAGAAATGGAACGCTCGATCGGTTGAAAATGTGCGCTTCCGACGAATGCCGCCGCGTGTTCTTCGATCGTTCGAAGCCTGCGACGCGGCGATGGTGCATGTCGTCATTGTGCGGGAACCGCATGAAGACGAGGAATTATCGCGAGCGCCAGCGCAACGCTGAATAGGTCATCGTGTGTCGGCCGATCGGGCTGGCTCCGCAAACTGCACGATCTCGCGAAAGTTGGCGAAGTCGTCACCGCGTGGATGTCAGGGATCGATGCGCTCGCTTCCTCACGACGGTGCCGGCCGCCGGAGAGCCGTCCGGCATGCCGTAGCCTTGGTTGAACCGCTGCGGGTCGGTGTAAGGGTTGCCCGGACCTTTATTCTGGCAATTGGCGTTTGGATAGAAGAATGCGCAATAGCCTGGTTCGTAAATCACTTGCTGTGCCATGGCAGGTGTCTTGGCAGGTGCCGAGATCACGGCCAACGCAACCGCCGCGCCAACAAGCCTGTAGATCGACATCGGATTCCTCCTTGCGAAAGGTCCCGATAGCAACAACCCCGAAAGCGTGGCGCGCATTCCGCGCCGCATGGGTCACACACGCGTGACAAAGGCGACGCCGTCAGCTCACCGCTCGGCGCGATAATGGCCGGACTTGCCGCCGATCTTCTCGACGAGATGGATGCCTTCGATACGAACGCCGCGCTCGACCGCCTTGATCATGTCGTATATTGTGAGACAAGCCACCGACACCGCCGTCAGCGCTTCCATCTCGACCCCGGTCGGGCCGGTGACCTTGACGGTGGCGCGGACGATGCAGCCGGGCAATTTTTTGTCGGGCGTGATGTCGAGCGTCACCTTGGACAGCGCCAGCGGATGACACAGCGGGATCAGCTCCGACGTGCGCTTGGCCGCCATGATGCCGGCAATGCGGGCGGCGCCCAGCACGTCACCCTTCTTGGCATTGCCCGAGATAATCAGATCGAGCGTCGCCTTGCCCATGACGACCCGGCCCTCGGCCACCGCCGTGCGCTCGGTCGCTGCCTTGGCCGAGACATCGACCATCCGCGCTTCGCCCGATGCATCGATATGGGTGAGGGCGGAGCCGCCTTTGGAAGCATTCCGCGCCATCTGCTAGCCGGTCCGGGTCGCACGCGGTGCGGTGGCGCGCGCGAGCAGCGCGCGCGTTGCCGCAGCCACGTCGGCCTGTCGCATCAGGCTTTCGCCGACGAGGAAGGTCGACATGCCGACGCGCTCGAGCCGGGCGAGATCGGCAGGCGTAAAGATGCCGCTTTCGCCGACCATCAGCCGGTCCTTCGGGATCAGCGGCGCGAGCGCTTCGCTAGTTGCCAGCGTGGTCTCGAAGGTTCTTAAGTTACGGTTGTTGACGCCGATCATCGGCGAGCGAAGCTTTAGCGCACGGTCGAGCTCGGTGCGGTCGTGGATTTCGATCAGCACGTCCATGCCGAGCGCGATGGCCGCGTCCTCGAGATCCCAAGCGGTGCCGTCATCGAGCGCTGCCAAGATGATCAGGATGCAGTCGGCGCCATGGGCGCGGGCTTCCACCACCTGATAGGTGTCGAACAGGAAATCCTTGCGCAGCACCGGCAAGCCGGTTGCCGCGCGCGCAGCGACCATGAAATCGAGATGACCCTGGAAGGAGGGCGCGTCGGTCAGGACCGACAGGCACGCCGCGCCGCCGGCCTCGTAGGCCTTGGCCAGCGCCGGCGGATCGAAATCGGCACGGATCAGGCCCTTGGACGGTGAGGTCTTCTTCACTTCCGCAATCAGCGCATAGTCACCACGCGCAAGCTTGTCGCGGATCGCGCGCAGAAAACCGCGCGGCGGCGATGCTGCCTTGGCGCGGGCTTCGACCTCGGGCAGCGGATGCGCCCGCTTCGCGGCAGAGATTTCCTCGCGCTTGTAGGCTTCGATCTTGCTCAGGATATCGGACATCTTTGGCGCCCCTCGGATCAGCCGCGTGAGACCGCGATCAGGTGCTTCAACCGCGCCGCCGCCGCGCCGCTGTCGAGCGATTTGGCGCCGATCGCGACGCCGTCCTTCAGGTCCTTGGCGCGTCCGGCCACGATCAGCGCCGCTGCGGCGTTGAGCAGCGCGACGTCGCGATAGGCGCTCGGCTTGCCGTTGAGCACGCCTTGCAGCGCGAGCGCGTTGGTGTCGGCATCGCCGCCCTTGAGTGCGTCGACATTGCAACAGGTGAGACCCGCGTCTTCCGGGGTCACCTCGAAGGTGGTGATCTTGCCGTTGTCGAGGCTGGCGACGAAGCTCGGGCCGGTGAGGGTGATTTCATCGAGACCGTCGGAGCCGTGCACCACCCAGACGGCTTCGGAGCCGAGATTTTTCAGCACCTGCGCCAGCGGCTGCACCCAGTGCCGGGAGAACACGCCGACCATCTGCCGTTTCACGCCGGCGGGATTGGAGAGCGGGCCAAGCAGGTTGAAGATCGTGCGAGTAGCGAGTTCGACCCGGGTCGGGCCGACGTTTTTCATGGCC
Organism: Bradyrhizobium valentinum; assembly: GCF_001440405.1. Taxonomy (GTDB): domain Bacteria; phylum Pseudomonadota; class Alphaproteobacteria; order Rhizobiales; family Xanthobacteraceae; genus Bradyrhizobium; species Bradyrhizobium valentinum. The sequence goes on along the minus strand of NZ_LLXX01000024.1, from coordinate 55,379 downwards.
GGATGGTGGGCGGGCGCGAACATGAAGCCGATGCCAGCCTCGGCCACGCAGCGGCCGACCTGGTCGGGCGTAAGGTCGATCTTGACGCCGAGGGAAGCCAGTACATCGGCCGCGCCCGAACGTGAGGACAGCGCGCGGTTGCCGTGCTTGGCGACGGGCACGCCGGCGCCCGCGACGATGAAGGCCGCGCAGGTCGAGACGTTGACCGAACCGGAGCCGTCGCCGCCGGTGCCGACGACGTCGACCGCGTCCGCCGGCGCGTTGACCCGCAGCATCTTGCTGCGCATCGCCGCCACCGCGCCGGTGATCTCATCGACGGTTTCGCCGCGGACCCGCAGCGCCATCAACAGCCCGCCCATCTGCGAGGGCGTGGCCTCGCCGGACATCATGCTGTCGAACGCGGATGCCGCCTCTTCACGCGACAGCGTCGCGCCAGTGGCGACTTTTCCGATGATAGATTTGAGGTCGTCCATCGCTTGGCTTTCAATATCGCGACCTCATGGTGAGGAGGCGCTCTTGCGCCGTCTCGAACCATGAGGCCCGGTTCTCATCCTTCGAGACGCGGCCAAGTGGCCGCTCCTCAGAGGATGAGGTGGGTGTCATTATGCTCAGTTGTTAGCGCCCGTCACCTGCGCGAAGGCGGCCTGGTTGATGGTGGTGCCGATCTCGGATTCGATCTTCGTTATGTATTGCGTGACCTTTTCTTCGGTCAGGCTGCGCTGCAGGGTGTCTTTCAGTTTCTTCAGCTCCTCGGAGGCAGCGTCGACCTGCGGCACGGTCACATCGGTAACGCGGAACACGATCCACTCGCTTCCGCCTGTGCCCGGCGTCTGCCCGATGCCGTCCTTGGGCGTCCGGAACGCGGCCGTGATGGCGGCTGAGGGCACGCCTGACAGCGAGGCGTCGCGGCGGAATCCGGTCGCGGTCTCGACCTTCGCTCCGACTGCTGCGGCCTCCGCGGCAAGGGTGCCGCCTTGTTCGACCTTCTGCACCATCTCGGTTGCCTTCGCGCGCAGCCTGCTCGAAATCTGGTCTTCGCGCCATTTCGCCTCGACCTGGCTGCGGACCTCGTCGAGCGTGCGTTCGCGCGAGGGCGTGATGCCGAGCACGTCGTACCAGACATAGCCGCCGGCAAACTGGATCGGTTCGTTATCCACGCCGACATCGCTGTTGAAGGCTTGCGAGACCACGTCGAGGCCGCGCGGAATGTTGGTCACCGGCTGGCCATCGGGCGTGCGGCCCGAGCGGTCGACGGCGTCGATCGTGACGGCGGTCAGGCCGAGCTTCTGCGAAGCCTCGACCACATTGGCGCCGCCGCTGCGCTCGTCTTCCATCTTGTTCTGGATTTCGCTGACCTTGACGCGCGCGCGTTCGGTCGCGAGTTCTTTCTTCACCTGGGCTGCTACGCTTTCAAAGGTCGGCGTCACGCCCGGTTCTATGTTGCCGACCTTGACCAGCGCCACGCCGAACCGCCCCTGCACCGGCTGGCTGACTTCGCCTGACGACAATGAAAACGCCGCGTCCGCAATCGCCGGATCGATGATCGCGCTCTTTGCGATCATGCCGAGGTCGACGTCCGCCAGATTGAGATTGCGCTCCTTGGCGAGGTCGTCGAACAACATTCCCGACGTGATGCGGCTGCGCGCGGCCTGCGCCTCGCCTTCGTTGGGAAAAAACATCTGCGACACTTCGCGCTTTTCCGGCGTACCGAGCTGGTCGCGGCGCTGCTCGAAGACCTTCTTCGCGTCCTCGTCGGAGACCTCGGTCCACTTGCCGATCTCTTCGGGACTGATCACGACAAAGGACAGCTTGCGATATTCGGGCGCGCGGAATTGGGTCTTGCGCTCCTCGAAATACGCGGCCAGGGCCTCGGGCGAGGGCGGATCGATCGTGCCGGCCTGCGCGGCGTCGAGTTTGACATACTCGATCGAGCGCTGCTCGTTCTGGTACCGGGTCAGGGCATCGATCATGACCTTCGGCGGCTCCAGCCCGGCCGAGACGGTGTCGGCGATCTGGCGCCGCAGCCCGACACGCCGCTGTTCGGCGAGATAGCGTTGCTCGGTGTAGCCGAACTGCCGGATCGTGGCCTGGAAGCGCTGCGCGTCGAACTTGCCGCCCAATCCCTGGAAATTGGGGTCGTTGTAGATCAGCCGCATAGTTTCATCCTGGGATTGGGCAAGCCCCATGCGCCGGGCTTCCTCGTCCAGCGCGGCTTCGGCGATGGTCTGTTGCAGCACCTGCCGATCGAGCCCGAAGGCGCGGGCCTGTTCCGAGGTGAGCGGCCGGCCGAAACGACGGCCGAGCTGTTGCAGCTTTTCCGTGTAGATCTGACGGAATTGCTCGGTCGAAATCTCGGTCTTGCCGATCTTGGCGAGCGACGACTGGCCAAACCCCTTGAAGATGTCGGCAATGCCCCAAACTGCGAAACTGACAATCAAAACGCCCATCACGGTGGCCATGACAATCTTGCCGAGCCAGTTTGATGAGGCTTTCCGAATTCCTCGAAGCATGGGTCCAACTTGTTTTTTAAAGGAGAGGGGAACCGGGTCGTGCCCAAGGGAATTCGATCCGGGACCGAAAACCGCAACAAGGCGTCACCGAGTTGAAAACGCATCATAAAGTGGCCGCTGCCCCCCCGCAACCTCGCCTGCATGGGCTAATTGAAGCGGTTAATGGCGGCGGGACCGTCCCGCCGGCATCTGGAACTGGCGGCGAGCCTCTGCTAGCGCATTTATAACGCTGACATTTGCGGGACAACTGACATGACCGATGCCATCCGGCCGCTGATCGCCGGCAACTGGAAAATGAACGGCCTGAAATCTTCCCTGGCCGAGTTCGAAGCCATGATCGCGGGCGCGGGTGCGTTGGCCGGCAAGGCCGACCTGCTGGTTTGCCCCCCCGCCACCCTGATCGCCGGTTTCGCCGACAAGGCGCTCGGTTCAAAACTCGCCGTCGGGGCCCAGGATTGCCACCCAAAAGCCTCGGGCGCCCATACCGGCGATTTTTCGGCGGAAATGCTGGCCGATGCCGGCGCTAGCGCCATCATTGTCGGGCATTCGGAGCGGCGCGCCGATCACGGCGAAACCGACGCGCTGGTCCGGCAGAAGGCGGAAGCGGCTTGGCGGACACGGCTTTCGGCGATCGTCTGCATCGGCGAGACCCAGAAACAACGCGACGCCGGCCAGACGCTGGATGTCTGCGGCGCGCAGCTCGCGGGTTCATTGCCGGATGGCGCGACATCAGCCAATCTGGTGGTGGCCTATGAGCCGGTCTGGGCGATCGGTACCGGGTTGACGCCGACGCCGAAGGATGTCGAGCAAGTTCATCGCTTTATACGGGATACTCTCACCAGCCGATTTAAGACTGAAGGGAGCAAGATCCGGATTCTCTATGGCGGCTCGGTCAAGCCCTCCAACGCGGCGGAATTGATGGCAGTCGCCGACGTCAACGGCGCGCTGGTCGGCGGCGCCAGCCTGAAAGCGACGGATTTTCTGGCGATTGCCGAGGCCTGCTAGAGCGGTTTCGAGCGAAGTGGGCTCTAGTTCAGGGCGGACATACCCTCGTGCAGCCGCTTCCAATAGACCAGCGTGCCCGTGAGGCCGCCATGGGGTTTGAGCGCGTAGTCAGGAATAACGCCGGTCAGCTTGAATCCCATCCGTTCGTACAGGCCGGCCGCGCCTTCGTCCTCGGCGGTATCGAGCACGAGCAGCCAGCGCCCGCGCGCGATCGCCATCCGCTCGGCCTCGCGTAATAGCGCCGTGGCGATCCCGCGGTGGCGGTGACTGACGCGCGTCATCATCTTCGCGATCTCGGCACGGTGTGGCTGGTTCGGCGGAAGATTGAGCAATAGCGTCACGGTCCCGATCAGGCGCTCGCCGTCAAAGGCGCCGAGAACGATCCGCTCGCCGCGCCCGGCAGCGGCCAGCGAGTCGCGCCAGAACGCTTCGGCCGCCGTCTGTGGCAGCGGATGCATGAAGCTGACCGAGCCGCCGTTCGCAACCGTTTCGATCAGGATTTCACTGAGCATGGCGCAAATTTCGGGCGAAGAGCTCAAGGCTTTGATCTGGATATCCGACATGAGGATGAATTTCCGCGAAGTTCACTTTCGATGATTGACGGCGCGGGCGGCGCGCGCCCGCTTGATCTGTGCAATCCGTTCGACATCCTCGACCTGCATGTGACGGCCGCGTTCGAGAATTTCCAACGTGTATTCTTCGTAAGTGAGTCCTAGCCGCTCGGCCTTCCTGATGCGAAACGCGACGATGCCGGGCGAGGGGTTTTTCCAGGCCGCGCGATGCGCCGCCTTCCAGTAGAAATAGTTTCCAATTCCGCCGTTGCCCCATTCCGGCGTGTGCTCATCGTCGAGCGGCGGTCCGCCATTGTGGCCGGCGGGAGCGGAGTTTGCCGGATCCGCCGGCTCGGTCGGAGAACGCCTGATGTCGATCTCCGCCATCGCCAGCTAGCTCCGGGCAAGGGCAACGACGTAAGTGCAGGGCGCAGCGCTCTCGTTGGCAAACGTCACTTCCGCCGGCGGACCGAATCCGAGGCAGTCGCCGGCGCTGAGTTCATGGCGTTCGCCGCCATCGATCAGGACGAGCGTGCCTGACAACACCCAAAGGACCTGGCGGATATGTGCGTAGGACGAAGCGGGCAGCGTCACGCGCTGCTTCGCCGGCATCTCGACCCTGACGATCTCGACGGGATGATCGGGCCGGTTGAATACCTGGCGGCGCAGGTAGCCGGTCTCGGGATCGCGCCACACCGGCTGCTCCATGGCGCGCGAAAGACGTCCGCCCTGGCCTTCGGCACGCAGCATCAGGCCGGCGAGGGTGAGGTCGAAGGCGCTGGCGAGCCGAACCAGCACCACCGCGGTCGGGCTGACCTCGGCGCGCTCGATCTTGCTGATGGTGGCCTTGGAAACCCCGGAGCGCTCGGCCAGGTCGGCCAGCGACCAGCCGCGGCTGTCGCGCTCGAGTCGCAGGCGGTTGGCGAGCCGGGCGCTGAGATCGTCTACTATAGTATCCATTCGTCTATTATAAGAGAAATCGCTGCGACCTCAAGTCCGAATTCGAACGGCGCGCGAGAGCTGGGGAAAGCCTTGCCGTCGCGCCTGCGGCAATTATCTCCACGGCGGCGGTTGGGGGTGACAATGCCCCGTCCGATCGTGTAACACCGCGCAACTTCAGGAAAACCCGCAAGCTCTTGGTGCAGCCGAAGACCGGCGCGCTTCGCTTGTGACGGAAGGTTTTGAGATGCAGACCGTCATTATCGTCGTTCACCTCATGATCGTCTCGGTGCTGATCGGCGCCGTGCTGCTGCAGAAATCCGAAGGCGGCGGCCTTGGCATGGGTGGGGGCGCCGGCTTTATGTCGAGCCGCGGCACCGCCAATCTCTTGACGCGGACGACGGCGGTCCTGGCGGGACTTTTCTTCCTGACCAGCATGGCGCTGGCCTGGCTCGCAGGCGTTGATCGCAAGCCGGCCTCGATCCTCGGCGCGCCGACGACGCAGTCCCAGCCGGGTGGCGCGACGCCGGTCGCTCCGCCGACCTCCGGCGGCGTGCTCGATACGCTTAAGAAGGTGGATGAACAGCAGGGCCAGTCGGGCCCGCAGGCGCCGCGTTCGCAATAAAGCAGGGTGGCTATGCAGGGCGGCCTCTACCGTCCTGCAGCAGAACTTCCCATCAATGCTCTGAAATCGCTTTAAAATTCACGTCACCCACAGCCCGGCGAAATGTTCGCCCGCGCATGCGATTCGTTTTGGCGAATCGGGGCAGTGGCCTTAAAGGTAGAATCCCATGGCGCGGTACATATTCATCACCGGCGGCGTGGTTTCTTCGCTCGGAAAGGGTCTGGCTTCGGCGGCACTCGGTGCCCTGCTGCAGGCTCGCGGGTACAAGGTCCGCCTCCGCAAGCTCGACCCCTATCTCAACCTCGATCCCGGAACGATGTCGCCGTACCAGCACGGCGAAGTGTTCGTGACCGATGACGGCGCCGAGACCGATCTCGATCTCGGCCATTACGAGCGCTTCACCGGACGTCCGGCCACCAAGGCTGACAACATCACCACCGGGCGCATCTATCAGGACATCATCACCAAGGAACGCCGCGGCGACTATCTCGGCGCGACCATTCAAGTCGTTCCACACGTCACCAACGCGATCAAGGAATTCGTCCTTTCCGGTAACGACGAGTATGATTTCGTGCTGGTCGAGATCGGCGGCACCGTCGGCGATATCGAGGGCCTGCCGTTCTTCGAGGCAATCCGTCAGCTCAAGAACGAACTGCCGCGCGACCACGCCGTCTACATTCATTTGACGCTGCTGCCCTATATTCCGAGCGCGGGCGAATTGAAGACGAAACCGACCCAGCACTCGGTCAAGGAATTGCGCTCGATCGGCATCCAGCCGGACATCCTGCTCTGCCGCACCGACCGCGAAATCCCCAAGGAAGAGCGCCGCAAGCTCGGCCTGTTCTGTAACGTGCGCGAAAGCGCCGTGATCGAGGCGCGCGACGTCGACAACATCTACGCTGTCCCTGAGGCCTATCACGCCGCCGGCCTCGACGACGAGGTCTTCGCCTCGTTCGGCATCACGCCCAAAATTCCGCCGGCGCTGCAGAGCTGGAACGTCATCAACGAGCGCGTGCGCAACCCGGAAGGCGCGGTGACCATTGCCATCGTCGGCAAGTACACCGGCATGAAGGACGCCTATAAATCGCTGATCGAGGCGCTCTCACATGGCGGCATCGCCAACAAGGTGAAGGTCAATCTCGACTGGATCGAGAGCGAGGTGTTCGAGAACGAGGACCCGGCGCCGTTCCTCGAACACGTCAACGGCATTCTGGTGCCCGGTGGCTTCGGCCAGCGCGGCGCGGAAGGCAAGATCCGCGCGGCGCAGTTCGCCCGCGTGCGCGACGTGCCGTATTTCGGCATCTGCTTCGGCATGCAGATGGCGGTGATCGAAGCCGCACGCAATCTCGTCGGCATCGAGGAGGCGAACTCAACCGAGTTCGGCCCGACCAAGGAACCGCTGGTCGGCCTGATGACGGAATGGCTGCGCGGCAATGAGCTGGAGAAGCGATCCAAGACCGGCGACCTCGGCGGCACCATGCGGCTCGGCGCCTATCCCGCAACGCTGAAGCGCGGCAGCCGCGTCTCGGCAGTCTATGGCGGCGCGACCGAGATTTCCGAGCGCCACCGTCATCGCTACGAGGTCAACACCGCCTACAAGGACCGGCTCGAGCAGCATGGCCTGCGCTTCTCGGGCCTATCGCCCGACGGCGTGCTGCCGGAGATCGTCGAATACGAGGACCATCCCTGGTTCATCGGCGTGCAGTTTCACCCCGAGTTGAAGTCGCGGCCTTTTGAGCCCCATCCACTATTTGCATCGTTCATTCAGGCCGCCGTGGTGCAGAGCCGGCTGGTGTAGACCTCTCTGCTGCCAGACCTCATCCTGAGGAGACCGCGAAGCGGTCGTCTCGAAGGATGAATGGCACGAGCGAGGCCGCATGGTTCGAGACGGCGCTTGCGCGCCTTCTCACCATGAGGGTTTGAGGGATCGCTCCGCCTTTGACGAACGCGTCAATTGTTGCGACAAACCGCTCCCGTGAACTGAACTGCAAGAACAATAACCTTAGGGAGCAAAGCCAATGATCATGGAAATGCGCGTCTATCGCTGTCTGCCGGGCCGCCTGCCGGCGCTGATGAAGCGCTTCGATACGTTGACTCTGAAACTGTGGGACAAGCACGGCATCAAGCAGGCCGGCTTCTACACGACGCTGATCGGCACCTCCAATCAGGAACTGACCTATTTCATCGCGTGGGACTCGCTCGCCGACCGCGAAAAGAAATGGACCGCATTCCAGAGCGATCCCGACTGGATCGCCGGCCGCGCTAGAAGCGAGGAGGACGGCCAGATCATCGACAACATCGTCAGCCAGCTCTTGGTGCCGACGGCGTTCTCCGCGGTAAAATAGTCGCGGGCGCAACCCTGATATTCGGGGGTTAAACGGGGTTGATCCTGAAAGCGCGGACCGGCATGGTCCGCGCCAGTTATGAAGGAAACTCCCTTGAACGCGAAACCCAACGCAGCCCCGGTCGTCTCGGTCGGTCCGGTCAAATTCGGCAACGACCTGCCGATTTCGATCATTGCCGGGCCGTGCCAGCTCGAAAGCCGGGCGCACGCGCTCGAAGTGGCAAGCGCGCTGAAAGAGATCGCAGGCCGCCTCGGCATTGGCCTCGTCTACAAAACCTCCTTCGACAAGGCCAACCGCACCTCGGGCTCAGCCGCGCGCGGCGTTGGCCTGGCGCAGGCGATGCCGATCTTCGCCGAGATACGCTCCTCGCTCGGTTTGCCCGTGCTGACCGACGTGCACGAGGCCGCGCAATGCGCCGAGGCAGCACAGGCAGTCGACGTGTTGCAGATTCCGGCCTTCCTGTGCCGTCAAACGGATCTGCTGCTGGCGGCAGCAGTGACCGGCAAGGTCGTCAACGTCAAGAAGGGGCAGTTCCTTGCGCCGTGGGAAATGGCGAACGTCGTGACCAAGGTCACCGGCGGCGGTAACCCGAACGTGCTGGTGACCGAACGCGGCGCCTCGTTCGGTTACAACACGCTGGTGTCGGACATGCGTGCGCTGCCGATCATGGCGCAGACGACAGGGGCGCCGGTTATTTTCGACGCCACCCATTCGGTGCAGCAGCCAGGCGGGAAGGGCACCTCATCCGGGGGGCAGCGTGAATTCGTGCCCGTGCTGGCGCGCGCGGCGGTGGCCGTCGGCGTCGCCGGCGTGTTCATCGAGACCCATCCCGATCCCGATCATGCGCCGTCGGACGGGCCCAACATGGTGCCGCTGCGCGAGTTCGAAGCGCTGGTGAAGACGCTCATGGAGTTCGACGCGCTTTCCAAGCGCGGAGCACGCCAATGATGCCGGTATCGCCGTGACCGCCGCCAACGGCATGCCGCCGGCGCTCAATATTATCGCGCTCGCGACCTTTTCGGCAGCCCTGTCCGCCCGCGCGCTCGATCCGGTCTTGCCGCATGTGGCCGAGGATTTTTCGGTCAGCATTGCGGCCGCCGCCAGTTTCGCCGCCGCCTTCGCCTTCACCTTTGCCATCATCCAGCCGGTGCTCGGCGCCTTCGCCGACATTTTTGGCAAGGCGAGGCTGATGATCGTCTGCCTCGCACTGCTCGGCTTTGCCAACATTCTCGGCGCGATGGCGACATCGTTCCCGCTGTTATTTGCGAGCCGCATTCTGGCCGGCATCGGTTCGGGCGGCGTGTTTCCGATCGCGTTGGGGCTGACCAGCGATCTCGTTGGTCCCGAGAAGCGTCAGATCGCGATCGGTCGTACGCTGGCCGGCGCCATGACCGGCAACCTGCTGGGCGCTACGGTGTCCGGCTTGATCGGCGATTTCCTTGGCTGGCGCGGTGTGCTGGCCGTGCTCGGCGGAATCGTCGTGTTGGCCTCGGTCGTGGTCGCGGTCGGATTTCGCGGCGCCGCCCTGACACATCCGCCGCGGACCAGCCTGTCAGCCCTGAAGAAGGGCTATCGCACGATTTTCACCAACCCGAACGCGCGCATCTGCTACTCGGCCGTCTTCATCGAAGGCTGCTGCGTGCTCGGCCTGTTCCCGTTCATTGCGTCCTTCCTGTTCGAGCTCGGACAAACCTCACTGTCGATCGCAGGCGTCGTCATCGCGGGCTTCGCGGTCGGCGGCCTGCTCTACACTATGACGGTGTCGCGGCTTCTGCCGAAGATCGGTGTCAACGGGATGATGATCGGAGGAGCGGCGTTGGTCGGCGTGCAACTCATCGCGGTCGCGATGGGGCCGGAATGGAAGTTGCAGTTACTCAGCCTGATTTTCATGGGTTGGGGTTTCTACATGATCCACGGCAGTCTGCAGGTGTTCGCCAGCGAATTGTCGGCAGAAGCGCGCGCGACGGCGCTGTCGTTGCACGCGTTCTTTTTCTTCATGGGGCAGACCGTCGGCCCGATCGCTTATGGTTTCGGCATCCAGCACGTTGGCAAGGTGCCGACTTTGCTGACCGCAGGAGCCGTGATGATCGCGCTAGGCTTTGTCTGTGCCAAACTGCTGCGCCAGACGCGGCCCACGGATGCGGCGGTGACGTAGCAGGCCGCTAGAATAATCCGATGAGGTGCTCGAACAGCAAAACCGTCGTGGCAATGGCGCAATTCCGGCCCGACTTCTAAGGAAATTGCCGGCTCGCTTCGGGATGACGCACATCTGTCGCATGCGGCCTCGGCTGGATGCCGTGGTCAGGGAGCAGGCCATGGCACGAGGATTGCTTCACTTCTTGCCATTTAAGGTGATGATGTGGACGCCCAGATTACCCGCCCGGCCAGCAGTAACTTCGCCACCAGAAGTGCCGGCTATGCCAATGAACCTCCGCTCCAGCGTTTTCTGGCCGGTTGCTATGGCGACTTCAAATCGGACTATTCCGGCACGGTCGCGGATTACATCCCTGAACTGAAGCGCGCCAACCCGGCGCACTTTGGCATCGGTCTCGTCACCATCGACGGCCATGTTTATGAGGTCGGCGACAGCGCCATGCCTTTCACCATTCAATCGGTGTCGAAGGCCTTCGTGTTCGCGCTAGCGCTCGACCTGGTCGGCGAGGAGCGCGTGGCCGCAGCGATCGGCGTGGAACCGAGCGGGGAGGCGTTCAACTCGATCCGGCTGACTAACGACAATCGGCCCTTCAATCCGATGGTCAATGCCGGTGCGATCGCCTGTTCCGGTCTTATTCACCAGGTCGACGGCGCACACGCCTTCGAGCGCATCCGCGAGAAGCTTAGCCAGTTCGCCGGCCGCGAGCTCGACGTAGACGATGCCGTGCATGCATCGGAGGCGCTCACGGGCAATCGCAACCGGGCGATCGCCTGGCTGTTGCGTAACTATCTGGTGCTGCAGGATGACGTCGATGCGGTGCTGGACACCTATTTCAGACAATGCGCCATCCTCGTCACCGCGCGTGACCTCGCGGTGATGGCGGCTACACTTGCCAATCGCGGCGTCAATCCGGTGACGGGTGTTTCCGTCATTTCGCCCAATATCGTCGCGCGTACGCTCTCGGTGATGACGAGTTCCGGTATGTACGATTACGCCGGCGAATGGATTTACCGCGTCGGTATCCCGGCCAAGAGCGGCGTCGGCGGCGGAATCGTTGCGGCGCTTCCCTCGCAGATGGGGCTCGGCACGTTTTCTCCGTGCCTCGACAGCCACGGCAACAGCGTGCGCGGCCTGAAGGTCTGCGAAGCGCTGTCGTCGCGCTTCGACCTGCACATGCTCAACCGCAGCGCCGACGTCCGTACCTGCATCATTGCCGACTACGACATCTTCGGCATCTCGTCACGCCGCAGCCGCCAGCCCAACGAGCAGCAGATCTTGGAAGAGCGCCATAGCGACATCCGCGTGATCGAACTGGTTGGCGCGTTGAATTTCGCGGCGATCGATTATGTGACGCGGCGGCTGGCTGCAGAGCCGCCGAATGCACCGTTGTTGATCCTCGATTTCCGCCGCGTGCCGGACCTGACCGCTGCCGGCGCGCAGCTCCTTGGCGAGAACCTCACCGTTCTCGCCAATACCGGTGTGACGGCGATTCTGACTGGTCTCGAGACGACGTCGCCGGTGTGGACGGAAGTGCGTGCGCGAACCGCAGAGCCGCAGCGGTTGCGGCGCTTCGCGCTGCTCGACGAAGGCATCGAATGGGCGGAGGATCAGGTCATCTATCGCTATGGCGGCTTTACCTCCTCGAAGGAAACAAGCCACCTCGGCGAACAGGCGCTGCTGGCTGATTTGGCCCCGGCGGAAATCGCAGCACTGGCTGACCTGTCGATTCCGCGCCGCTATGAAGCTGGCCAGCGCATCGTCAGCGCCGGGGAGCCAGCCAACTCGCTCTTTTTCCTGCAAAGCGGAATGGTGAGCGTCAAGCTGCCGAGCGGGGTGCGGTTGGCCTCGCTCGGGCCGGGCATGGAATTCGGCGAAATGGCGATCATCGGACAGCACCGCAGCGCCGATGTGTGGGCTGACACGCCGGTAAAATGCCTCGAACTGCCGCTCGACAGTTTTGCCAATTACCGCCAGCTCCACCCGCAGACCGCCTTGAAGATCATGCGCAATCTTTCTGCGCTCCTGGCGCGGCGCCTGATCCTCGCCAACGCCAAGGTCGATCTGCTCAGCGCGTATTGAGGGCCGCCGCCAGCAGCTTTTCGCCTGCCGGGTTGTTTGCGCAAAGGAGGCTTGCTTCTTCAGCCTCTTTGCCGGCGGTGCGGCTGTCGCGTTCGAGATTGTGGCGGCGAGACAGAGCGCGGCAATCAGCCCCGAGAAGGGCGGAGAAGGCATTGTGCATGTGCGGTGGTCGGTCGCACCCGTCTTCCGGTTCAAGGCGAGCGATCGAGATCAACCTCACTCAATCGCGGGGCGCACGTTCAGCGCTTGCCAAGTTCCGATATTGTGCAAAGATCGAGCCGAGTCGACAGACCCCGTGCGTTGGTCCGTTGTGAACGGAGGACTGCCGTGAGTGAGCCACTTCACCCTAACGCGCCCCACCATCTCCCATCTTTCATCACCGCGCCGGGCGACACCGACATTTTGATGGTGGTGGTCGGTATCGTGCTCATCGCCGCTGTACTTGGTGTTGGCAATGTCTATCTGCGCTTGCACACGCTGCCGGAGCGGATGGCGCACAAATCGCAAAAGCTTCAGTTCGAGATCGTGGCAGTGCTGGGTCTGCTGGCGCTCTTCACGCACATCCATCTGTTCTGGATCGCGGGCTTGATCCTTGCGATGATCGATCTGCCGGACTTCAGCACGCCGCTGCGCCGGATCGCCGGATCGGTCGAGAAGATGGCCGGTGTTCCGCCTGAACAGGACCTAACCGAACCGCCAGTTGGAGACGCGACGCACGCTGCCGCAACCGACGACGCCAAGGCGCGCATCGAGAAGGCCGCTGGCGCCAAGAGCGAGGTGCACAGCCATGCTTGAGCTGCTCCTCTGCTCGCTGCTGACCATCTTCCCCGATTATCTTTATCGACGCTACCGGCAGGGCAAACGCCTCGGTCACGAGATCACGCTCTATTCGGTGTGGTTCGAACTGCGATGGGGCATCATCTCCTGTCTGATGCTCACCGTCGCGTTGATCACGATGATCTTCTACTATCATCCGTCGACCAATTCGGCGACGTTGTTCTACCGGACCGTTCCGATCGTTCCCGAAATCACCGGCCGGGTAGCCGAGGTGAAGGTCGACATCAGCGCTCCCGTCAAGAAGGGCGATGTGCTGTTCAGGCTCGACAGCGCCAAGCAGGAAGCGTCGCTGCTGACAGCCAAGCGCAAGATCGCCGAAATCGATGCCGCGATGCTGGCGGCGCAGGCCGATATCATGAAGGCGGAAGGCCAGCTTCAGGAGGCAAAGGGCGCGCTGCAGCAGGCAACAGACGAACTCGACACCAAGCGCGAGTTGCAGAAGCGCAACCCCGGCATCGTCCCGCAACGCGACATCGAAAAGCTCGAAGTGGCCGCCGCCGGTCGTCAGGGCAGCCTCGATGCCGCGACCGCTTCCAAACAATCCGCGATGACGCGGTTGAGCGCGCTTCTCCCGGCGGAGAAGGCAAGCGCGGAGGCGGCGCTGGCCGAAGCGCAGGTCGATCTGGACAAGACCGTTATTCGCGCCGGCGTCGACGGGCGGGTCGAGCAGTTCGCACTGAGGTCAGGTGATATCGTCAATCCAATGATTCGGTCGGCCGGCGTCCTGATTCCGGAGGGCGCGGGACGACGCGCGCTTCTGGCAGGGTTCGGACAAATCGAAGCGCAGGTCATGAAGGTCGGAATGGTGGCCGAGGCCACTTGCATTTCCAAGCCGTGGACCGTCATTCCGATGGTGGTGACCGGCGTCCAGGACTATATCGCGGCAGGCCAGTTCAGGGGCGGCGAGCAATTGGTCGAAGCGCAGCAGGTCGTGCGCCCGGGCACGATCCTCGTCTACATGGAGCCGATCTTCAAGGGCGGGCTGGAAGGCGTGACGCCGGGAAGCAGTTGCATCGCCAATGCCTACACCAGCAATCACGAACTGATCTCGTCAGGGAAAGTCGGCTCGTTCAAGAGCTTTGGGTTGCACGTCGTCGATGCCACCGGAATCGTCCATGCGATGCTGCTGCGCATTCAGGCGCTGATGTTGCCGATCAAGACGCTGGTGCTGAGCGGGCATTGAGAGGTCCGCGGTGCAGCCGAGCTTTCTTTGCTCAGATTAGAGGCCAAGCGTGACCTCGGCCCAGCGCATCACAGTGCTGCCATTGAGAAACTCGATCACGCTGGGCTCGATAGCTGCCGGCCGGTCGTGGCCGAGCACGGCAGTCGCTGCGATCATGTCGCAGCGCTCCCTGAAAACGACCGATATCGCCGTCTTGCCAAGCGGATTGCGAGCGTTGAGCGTGTAAGCGCGGCTGCGACCTTCCATCGATGCAATTCTGACTGGACGACTGGTGCCAAGCGGCAAGACGTCGCCGACGAGAACGATATCTCCCATACGGTCCACATCGTCGTCATCGGCTACGCCGGTCGTGCAATTGCAAAAGCCGATCTTGGCGCGCAGATAGAGGTTCACCTCGGCACCACAATCGGCCGCCTTACAGCGGAACGCCTTTCCCTTCCCAAAGGGATCGCTGGGGAAGGGCCAAGCTATCTCGGTCCATACTGGCGCGGTCGCAGTTGCGGCCGCGTTCTGTGGCAGACCAGACCATGCCAGCAGCGCCGCCAGCACACTTCCCAGCGACGCTGCTACAATGGCGACACGACCTACCGCCCTCATTGCACCACCGTGACTAGTTGCTGGCGAGATACTTCTTCGCCGCGGCGACCTCTGGCCGTTCGGTGTCGGCATTCGCCGTCAGCGCCACGAGCTGCTGATAGTTGTCTCGTGCCGCAGCCTTGTCGCCGAGCGCATCGGCGGCCTTGGCGGCACCTGCGTAGCCTTGGAGACGGTTCGGCTCCTTGGCCTTGGTGGCATCGAACGCCGTGAGCGCTTCCTTGGCCATGCCGCGATCGAGCAGCATGAAGCCGTAAAGCTCGCGCGCCGGCGCCAGCGGGCCCGGCGTGATCGCGTGCTTCTCGGTCTTATCCTCGGCTTCCGCTGCAGCGCTCATAGCGTTGAGAGCCTCATCGTATTTACCCTCCGCGTGAAGCACCCACGCAACGGCGACCTGACGCTGGATGTCGACGATCTCCGGCCAATAAATATCCTTGGATTCGCGCAACTTGTCGCGCAATTCAGCAAGTTTTTGGACGTCGGGCTTGGCAGCCTCCGGCTTGCCGGAGCGCGCCGCGCCGAGAGCGCGAGCGAAGTGCGAGATTGCCGTCGAGAAGTGTGAGCCGCTCGGCCTGACAGACAGTTGCGAGGCGGCGTCCCAGTCACCACGCTCGATCGCATAACGGGCCGGCGCCGCCGCCAGTGCATAGTCGGCCGCTGCGACTGTGGCCTTGAAGTTGGTCTCTCTTGCCATGTCGTCCATGACGACGCGCGCTTGCTGATCTTGAGCAAGTTGAAGGTGGGCGTAAACCATATAATCCTGCGCGTGCAGATAATTGCCCACCGACTTTTCGGCCTTGGCCGCCTTTACGGAGGCGATGTTGGAAGCAATCGATTCCTTCCAGTAGCCGACGCGGGTGTAGATGTGCGACGGCATGTGCTGGGCGTGCGGCGCGGCCGGCGCGATCTTGGCGTAACGGTTGGCGGCGTCGAGACCTTTTTGTGCGGTCGCCGGATAGTCGTAGAGATGGATCAGGTAGTGCGTCACCCCCGGATGCTGTGGAAGCCGCACGGAAATCGGCTCCAGGATTGAGGCGCCCTTAGTCTGCTGTGTGTAAGTCTTGTCGTTCAGGTCCGCCGAGGTATTGAGCGTGATGGCGTAGGCGATCTGAGCCTCGTCGTCGTCTGGATATTTCGCTGCAACTTTCGCTTGGGCATCCCGATAGGCGCGCATGCGCTGGGCGTGGGACACTTTGTCGGAATCCGCGTACATCACCATAAGGGCATCAATGTAGTCGCGTTCGCGCTCGGTCTTGGCCCCGATTTCCTTGGCCTTCATGATAGCGGCAAGGCCGGGCGCGAGATTCGGCCGCGGGATTGCGTTGTGCGGATTGTCCATCAGCGTGAGCGCGATGCCCCAATATGCCATAGCGCATGTGGGATCAGCCTCGATGACCTCCTCAAAGATCTCTTTGGCGTTGACGTACCAGAAGGAGTGCTGATAGCGCATCGCGCGATCGAAGCGACGCTGCGCGACGTCGTTGCAAGAGGTTTTAAAGTGCACTTGACCGAGCTGCTGATCCACATTGTCTTGCGCAAACAGCGGCTGGGATGTCGATAGGCTAAGAGCTGCGACGGTAAATCCGAGGAGAGACTTCCGCATGGCCTTCCTCCCTTTGATGCATCTAGAAAAGAATAGATTTCAATAGGCGCCCTTATACGCCTTTCGCACTCGTGCTTGAACGAATATGTGGATCGTGGCAGTGCGACTGACCTTTCGTCCACCGAGCTTAGACAGTTCTCGGAGGTCCCTGCGCGATTCCACTTTCTGATCAGCGCTTAGCCTCGCCCGCGATAGGGCGCGACGCCCTGGTCGGGTACCCACATGCCGTTGGGTAGTTTGCCGGTCTGCCAGAACACGTCGATCGGAATGCCGCCGCGCGGATACCAATAGCCGCCGATGCGAAGCCATTTCGGCATGATCTCGGCGGCGATCCGCTTGCCGATCATGACCGTGCAATCCTCGTGAAAGGCGCCGTGATTGCGGAAGCTCGCGACATAGAGTTTCAACGACTTGGATTCCAAGAGCCATTGGCCCGGCACGTAGTCGATCATGAGATGCGCGAAATCCGGCTGACCCGTCACCGGGCAGATCGAGGTGAATTCCGGTGCGGTGAAGCGCACCAGATAATTGGTATCCGCCTGCGGATTGGGCACGCGGTCGAGCTGCGCCTTTTCCGGGCTGTCAGGCCATTCCACGGCGCGACCGAGCTGCAATGATTTCTGCAATGATTTTTTGGCCATCATGATCGTCCTTTGCGAGCGCTGACATGGCCGCAATGGGGCGTGATCGTCAACCGTTACCGGGATGATGGATCCGCTAGAAATCGCACCAGCGCCTGCCGTTCGGTGGCGTCCTCGATCCCGCGCATCGACATCCACAACCCAGGAAACATCGCGGCGGGATCGGCAAGGAACGTTTCGAGGCGTTTTCGGTCCCAGCGTAGTCCCTCGTCGCGCGCTTTGCGCAGCACCGGCGAGTAATCGAATTCGGCGTCGTCAGCCACCGCGCGACCGATCAGCCCCGAAAGGTTGGGGCCGGGCAGGCCGCGCTCCGCGGGATCGAGGCTGTGGCAGGCGCGGCAGGGCGAGAACGCCCGCACACCATCTTCCTCCGCGGTGGCGGGGGCGGGCAGCAGAAGGCACGACAGCAGCAGGAAGGCGAAGGACTTCACGCGACCGTCTGTATCACGACCAAGCGGTCATTGCCGGACTCGCCGCCCCAGGTTTCGCCGGGCCGGCCGTCGAGCTGGCGCACATTCGCGCCCGATTTGTCACTGGGGAATGCGTTGAACTTCTCCGTCACCGGATCGAAGCGCACGATCGCGTTGGCGCCGAAATCGGTGAGCCAGACCTTGTCCTTGTCGTCGACGTAAACCGCATAGGCGCGCGGGCTTGTGCCGGGCAACTTCCACGCCTTCCAGGAGCCGTCGGCAGGATCGTGGACCGATACATTGCCGCTATTCCATTCGCTGACCCAGATCCGGCCCTTCGAATCCGACCACACGCGCCGCGCGCCCTGGTTCGGCGTCGGCGGTTCGACCACTGTCGCGTTGCCGGTCGCCGGATCGATTTTGGCGATGTGGTTGCCGGCCAGCGAGGCGTACCAGATGTCGCCCTTCGGCGTGACCGTCATGCCGTAGGTGCCGCGGCCGCGCGGCGATTTGAACACGGTCATGTCGCCCGATTTCGGATCGAGCCGGCCATAGATGCCGGATTGGCCGGTGAACCAGTAGATGCCGCTTCTGTCGAACACGCCGGTGTTGAGGTTGGCGTAAGCCTCCTTTTCGGGGAGGCGGAACAGCGTCACCTTTTGATCACTGGGGTCGACGCGCGCGATAGCATTCTGTCCGCCTTCGGTCACCCAGGGCGCGCCGTCCGGGCCGATGATCACGCCATGGGGCGCGGCGCCCTTGCCGAGATCGATCAGCTTGTAGGACCCGTCGCGCGGATCGAGCCGGCCCAGCGTGCCGTTGCGCTGGCCGCAGAACCAGATCGTTCCGTCAGGGGCGGGCGTCGTGTCACGCGAGCCCATGCCCGCTTTGACCGGATAATATTTGACGCGGAACGGGCCTTCCTGGGCCGCAGCATTTCGCATGACAGCGGGCGCGGCCAGGATTCCGGCGGCGGCGGTTCCAAGAAACTGGCGGCGATTCATTGCGTTACCCCGGTCTATCAATGTGAAGGTTTGGACGCTGATATCAACCTTGAAGCAAGTCTATCCTGACCCGGCTCTATCGTCCGGAAAAGGCCGCAGCCAAAGCGTTCACATTTGCTTGCGCCCCGTGTAAGACGCCCCGAAACCCGGACCCACCATTCCCAGGAAAGTGCAGATATGACCGCCATCGTCGACATCATTGGCCGTGAAATCCTCGATAGCCGTGGCAATCCCACTGTTGAAGTGGATGTGGTGCTGGAAGACGGCTCGATCGGCCGTGCGGCCGTTCCCTCCGGCGCCTCCACCGGCGCGCATGAGGCGGTCGAGCTCAGGGACGGTGACAAGAAGCGCTATCTCGGCAAGGGCGTGCAGAAGGCGGTCGAGGCCGTCAACGGCGAAATCTTCGAGGCGCTGAGCGATCAGGCCGTCGAGGACCAGGTCCACATCGACCAGATCATGATCGATCTCGACGGCACGCCGAACAAGAGCCGGCTCGGCGCCAACGCCATTCTCGGCGTCTCGCTGGCCTGCGCCAAGGCAGCGGCCGAATCCTTCGACATGCCGCTCTATCGTTACGTCGGCGGCACCTCGGCGCGGACGCTGCCGGTGCCGATGATGAACATCATCAACGGCGGCGTGCATGCCGACAACCCGATCGACTTCCAGGAGTTCATGATCCTTCCCGTGGGCGCCGCGAGCTTCGCCGAGGCGCTGCGCTGCGGCTCAGAAATCTTCCACACGCTGCGCAGCGAACTGAAGAAGGCCGGCCACAACACCAATGTCGGTGACGAGGGCGGCTTTGCGCCGAACCTGCCCTCGGCGGACGCAGCCCTCGAGTTCGTAGTGAGCGCGATCGGCAAGGCCGGCTACAAGGCAGGCAGCGACGTGGTGCTCGGCCTCGACTGCGCGGCCACCGAGTTCTTCAAGGACGGCAATTACGTCTACGGCGGCGAGAACAAGACCCGCTCGCGTTCCGAGCAGGCAAAATATCTCGCCGATCTCGTCTCGCGTTATCCGATCGTCACGATCGAGGACGGCATGTCCGAGGACGACATGGAAGGCTGGAAGGAATTGACCGACCTGATCGGCAAGAAGTGCCAGCTCGTCGGCGACGATCTGTTCGTCACCAACGTCACGCGCCTTGCCGACGGCATCAAGAACGGCCGCGCCAATTCGATCCTGATCAAGGTCAACCAGATTGGCACGCTGACGGAGACGCTCGCCGCCGTCGAGCTGGCCCATAAATACGGCTACACCTCCGTGATGTCGCACCGTTCCGGCGAGACTGAAGATTCCACCATCGCCGACCTCGCGGTCGCCACCAATTGCGGCCAGATCAAAACCGGCTCGCTGGCACGCTCCGACCGCACGGCCAAGTACAACCAGCTCCTGCGCATCGAGCAGCAGCTCGGCAAGCAGGCAATATATGCGGGCAAGGCAGCGCTGAAGGCCTTGGCTTAACGCATTGGCACGTCCAGATATAACCAACACAATGGGGAGACTTCGATGAGCGACGGCAAGAGCGGGCTGCAACTGCGTTCGCTGCTCAAGAAGAGCGGCGAACTCGAACTGTCGCTGCTGGATGTCCCGACGCCGGAACCGGCCGACGACGAAGTCGTGGTTCGTGTCGAGGCGACGCCGATCAATCCCTCTGATCTCGGGCTTTTGATCGGCTCGGCCGAGATGTCGACCGCCAAGGAATCCGGCACCAAGGACGCGCCTGTCATTACGGCGAAGATGCCGGAATCGGCCATGCGGATGATGGCGGCGCGGCTTGATCAATCGCTCCCCGTCGGCAACGAGGGCGCCGGCGTCGTGATCAGGACCGGATCGTCGGACGCTGCGAAAGCGCTGATGGGCAAGAACGTCTCGATGATCGGCGGCGCGATGTACTCGCAATATCGCACCATGAAGCTGAGGGATGTCATGGAGCTGCCTGCTGGTACCACGCCTGCCGACGGTGCGTCATGGTTCGTCAATCCGCTGACCGCGCTCGGCATGACCGAGACCATGCAGCGCGAAAATCACAAGGCACTGGTGCACACCGCTGCCGCGTCGAACCTCGGCCAGATGCTCAACAAGATCTGCATCAAGGACGGCATCGGTCTCGTCAACATCGTGCGCAGCAAGGAGCAGGCCGACATCCTGCACAAGATCGGCGCCAAATATGTCGTCGATTCCACCTCGCCAACCTTCATGGATGACCTCACCAGCGCGCTGGTGGAGACCGGCGCCACCATCGCCTTCGACGCCATCGGCGGCGGCAAGCTTGCAAGCCAGATCCTCACCTGCATGGAAATGGCGGCCAACAAGACCGCCAAGGAATACAGCCGCTACGGCTCCAACGTGTACAAGCAGGTCTATATCTACGGCAGCCTCGACAACCGTCCGACCGAACTGAGCCGGGCATTCGGCCTCACGTGGGGCGTCGGCGGCTGGCTGCTGACGCCGTTCCTGCAGAAGATCGGCCCGGCCGAAATCGGCCGGCTGCGCCAGCGCGTCGCTTCCGAGCTCAAGACGACGTTTGCCAGTCATTACACGCAAACTGTGTCGCTGCAGGAGACGCTGCAGCTTTCCAACATCGCGATTTACAACAAGCGTTCCACCGGCGAGAAATTCCTGATCAATCCGAACAAGGGCTGACGGGCGGCCGGCGCTTTCAGCCAGCAATGAACCGGACGGGCCGCTCCGCAAAGGCGGCCCGTTCTACATTTGCGCTCCGTTGCAGAAAGATTTTCTCGCAACGAAGCCCCATTCCATGCACTTGCATCTTTCTGGCGATCTGGCGTAAGGGAGGGCAGGCGCTTCCGCTTCAAAAGGGATATTCAATGGCCACCCATACCATCGTCACGATCGTCGGCAGTCTCCGCAAGGAGAGCTATTCGCTCAAGATTGCCAAGGCACTGGCCAAGCTGGCGCCGGCTTCGCTCAAGCTCGACGTTACCACGCTGGGCGACATTTCCTTCTTCAACCAGGATCTGGAAGCCAATCCCCCGGCCGACTGGCTGGCTCTGCGCGAAAAACTGCAGAAGTCGAACGGCGTGCTGTTCGTGACCCCGGAATATAACCGCTCGATCCCCGGCGTGTTGAAGAACGCCATCGACGTCGCCTCGCGCCCCTATGGCAAGAGCTCGTTCCTCGGCAAGCCGGTCGGTATCATCAGCAATTCCCCGGGCGCGCTCGGCGGCGTCAGCGCGGCCAAGCATCTGCAGAACATCCTGCCGGGCATTGCCGGCCCGATCCTCGGCCAGCCCGAAATCTACCTCAACGGCGTCGGCGATGCGTTTGACGACAAGGGCGAGCTGATCAAGGAGGCCGTGCAGAAGGTACTGCAGCAGTATCTCGGCGCGTTCGCTGCGTTCATCGAGAAGCAGAACGGGTAACTGCTCTCTCAGCGTCATTGCGAGGAGCTCGCGACAAAATTGCAAAGCAATTTTGCGCCGAAGCGACGAAGCAATCCATCTATCCGTTATGCTGCGCCATGGATTGCTTCGCTGCGCTCGCAATGACGGCGAAGAGGGCGGCGCCATCATCGCCCGTACCCGCTTTTTAAGATTCCATTAACCCGGCCGTCGCATCTTGGCCCCATGGTCTCCCGCACCCGATTGAAGTCCATTCTGACAGGTCTCGCCCTCTACACGATGGCGGCGCTGATGGTCGGCTATTTCGGCGTCAACGCCTATACCGGCAAATACGGACTGAACGCGCGCCAGGAACTCGATCAGGAGATCATCGCCCTGACCTCCGAACTGGCGCGATTGAAGCGGGAGCGGGCGCAGGGCGAGCAGCGGGTTTCGTTGCTGCGGTCCGACCGCGTCGACCCTGATATGCTGGACGAGCGCGCGCGGTTTCAGCTCGACTACGCCAACCCGCGTGACCTGGTGCGGATCAACAAGCCGAACTGAGACCAAATTTGCGCCACATGCTTCGCCGTCGTCCTGAGGTGCGCGCCTTGGCGCGCCTCGAAGGACGGGCCGCAATCCCATCCTTCGAGGCCCGCTGCGCTCGCACCTCCAGCGACACGGCAGAGCCGTTGCGCAGGGATGATGTCTCTGTGCGCCGGTCCGCAAATTTCAAAAAAACGTCAAATCGATTTCGAAAATGTCTCGTCGCGCTGCAGTGCGGCATAGCAATATTTTCTCCAGCGCACGCAATCCTTTCACGCCGGTTTGAGTTGGGATAGAGAGGGCTGATCCGTCTCTTCCTACTCTCTCACCCGGAATTGCCATGGCTGCACCCAAGAAAAGCGTCGTCGCGAAGGAATCAGGGCAGGAAAAGGCAAACGGGTCCCCACCGGAATTCACCAAGGCGCAGGAGCTAGCCGCGCTGCGGGACATGCTCTTGATCCGCCGCTTCGAGGAAAAGGCCGGCCAGCTCTACGGCATGGGCGCGATCGGTGGCTTCTGCCATCTCTACATCGGCCAGGAAGCCGTCGTGGTCGGCATGCAGATGGCCCTGAAGCAGGGCGATCAGGTCATAACCGGATACCGCGACCACGGCCACATGCTGGCGTGCGGGATGGACGCCAACGGCGTCATGGCCGAGCTCACGGGACGTCGCGGCGGCTACTCCAAGGGCAAGGGCGGCTCCATGCACATGTTCAGCATGGAAAAGAATTTCTACGGCGGCCACGGCATCGTCGGCGCCCAGGTCTCGCTCGGTACCGGCCTTGCTTTCGCCAACCGATACCGCGGCAACGACTTCGTCAGCGTGGCCTATTTCGGCGACGGCGCTTCCAACCAGGGGCAGGTCTACGAGAGCTTCAACATGGCGGAGCTGTGGAAGCTCCCGGTGATCTATGTGATCGAGAACAACCGCTACGCCATGGGTACGTCGGTGACGCGCTCCTCGGCCCTGACCGATTTTTCCAAGCGCGGCGCCTCCTTCAACATTCCGGGCCAGCAGGTCGACGGCATGGACGTTCGCGCCGTGAAGGCCGCGGGCGACGAGGCGGTCGCCTGGTGCCGCGCCGGCAAGGGGCCGTTCATCCTGGAAATGCAGACCTACCGCTACCGTGGCCACTCGATGTCGGATCCGGCCAAATACCGGACCCGCGAAGAGGTCGAGAAGATCCGCACCGACCAGGACCCGATCGAACAGGTTCGCAATCGCCTGCTGGCCGCCAAGGTCAGCGAGCAGGAGCTCAAGGCCATCGACGCCGAGGTCCGCCAGATCGTCAACGCGTCGGCGGATTTCGCCCAGCGCGATCCCGAGCCCGATCCTTCCGAGCTCTGGACCGACGTCTACAGGTAATTCAACACGTACTCCGTAAAAGTGGGACCGGTTTTGCTACTCTGGCTACGTGCATCAAACGAGCGCAGAACCTACTGACGAGTGATTTCGGGAGCCGATATGCCCATTCAAGTGCTGATGCCTGCGCTGTCGCCCACCATGGAAAAGGGCAATCTTGCGAAGTGGCTGAAGAAGGAAGGCGAGACGATCAAGTCGGGCGACGTGATCGCCGAGATCGAGACCGACAAGGCGACGATGGAAGTCGAGGCGACCGATGAGGGCACGCTCGGCAAGATCCTGATTCCGGAAGGCACCGCCGACGTCGCGGTCAATACGCCGATCGCGACCATTCTGGCTGATGGCGAGAGCGCCGCCGATCTCGGCAAGGCCAGCGCGCCAGCGCCGCAGCCGAAGGCCGCGGAATCCGCGCCGCCTGCAGAAGCCAAGGCAGAGGCGCCGCAGCCGAAAGCCGAGGCGAAGGCGCCGCCGGCAGCCGTCGCCGAGCCCGATCCGGAAGTGCCGGCCGGCACCGAGATGATCACCCAGACCATCCGCGAAGCCTTGCGCGACGCGATGGCAGAAGAGATGCGCCGCGATCCTGATGTGTTCATCATGGGCGAAGAGGTCGCGGAATATCAGGGCGCCTACAAGGTGACCCAGGGCCTGCTGCAGGAATTCAGCGCGAGACGCGTGATCGATACTCCGATCACGGAGCACGGCTTTGCCGGCGTCGGCGTCGGCGCGGCGATGTCGGGACTGAAGCCGATTGTCGAGTTCATGACCTTCAATTTCGCCATGCAGGCGATCGACCAGATCATCAACTCCGCGGCCAAAACGCTGTACATGTCAGGCGGCCAGATGGGTTGCTCGATCGTGTTCCGCGGCCCGAACGGCGCCGCCGCCCGTGTCGCCGCCCAGCACAGCCAGGATTACTCGGCCTGGTACTCGCAGATCCCCGGCCTCAAGGTGATCGCGCCGTTCTCGGCCGCCGACCACAAGGGGCTGTTGAAGGCTGCGATCCGCGATCCCAACCCCGTCATCTTCCTCGAAAACGAAGTCTTGTACGGCCACACCGGCGAGGTGCCGAAGCTCGACGACTACGTGATCCCGATCGGCAAGGCGCGGATCGTGCGTTCCGGCAAGGACGTGACGCTGATCTCGTGGTCGAACGGCATGACGTATGCACTGAAAGCTGCGGACGAACTCGCGAAGGAAGGCATCGAGGCCGAGGTGATCGACCTGCGCACGCTGCGTCCGATGGACACCGACACCATTGTTGCGTCGGTGAAGAAGACCGGTCGCGCGGTGACGGTCGAAGAGGGCTGGCAGCAATCCGGCGTCGGCGCCGAGATCGCCGCCCGCATCATGGAGCACGCCTTCGATTATCTCGACGCGCCGGTGGCACGGGTCTCCGGCAAGGACGTGCCGATGCCTTATGCGGCGAACCTCGAAAAGCTCGCATTACCATCGGTGGCCGACGTGGTCGCGGCCGCCAAAGCCGTTTCCTATCGGTAGGTCGATATGGCCGGTCCCAACGAACAGCCGCTGCCGCCTGACGTCATCGGCCGCGAGGACGCCGTCGAAGTTCTGCGCGCGTTCGTGGTCGACGGCGGGCTCTCGATCGCGTTCCAACGCGCATTCGAGGAGCCTGACATGTGGGGCATGCTTCTGGTCGATATCGCGCGCCACGCTGCCCGCGCCTATGCGCGCGAGAGCGGCTACACCGAGGACGAGGCGCTGACGCGCATCGTCGAGATGTTCGAAGCCGAAATCAACCGGCCGACCGATATGGGCTCAACCACGCCCCGGTCGCAACAGGGTCACTGACAATGCCGATCAACATTTTGATGCCCGCGCTGTCGCCCACGATGGAAAAGGGCAACCTTGCCAAGTGGCTCAAGAAGGAGGGCGACAAGGTCAAGTCCGGCGACGTGATCGCCGAGATCGAGACCGACAAAGCGACGATGGAAGTCGAGGCTGTCGACGAAGGCACGATCGCAAAGATCCTGGTGCCCGAGGGCACGCAGGATGTCCCGGTCAACAATGTGATCGCGGTCATGGCCGGCGAGGGCGAGGACGTGAAGGCGGCAAGCGCCGGTGCCGGGACTGCGCCCGCACCGAAGCCTGCTGAAGCACCTAAAGCCGCTGAGGCACCTAAGCCCGCTGCGGCCACGTCTGCACCGGCTCCAGCAACCGGGCCGACGCAGGCTGCCGCGCCCCAGGCGGTGGCTTCCGCTTCGCAAGTCAACGGCCACGCCCGCATCTTCTCGTCGCCGCTCGCCCGCCGCCTCGCCAAGGACGCCGGCATCGATCTTTCGCGGATCAACGGCTCGGGCCCGCATGGCCGCGTCGTCGCCCGCGACGTCGAGGACGCCAAGTCCGGCAAGGGCCTGAAGGCGCCGGCTGCCGCGCCCGCCGCGGGTCCGAGCCTCGCGCCTATGGGCGCGTTTGCGCCCGGGATGTCGGACAAGCAGATCCTCGCGCTGTTCGAGGAGGGCTCCTACGAAATCGTGCCGCATGACGGCATGCGCCGCACCATTGCGCAAAGGCTCACCGCATCGGTGCAGACCGTGCCGGTTTTCTACCTGACGATGGATTGCGACATCGGCAAGCTCTTGGTCGCCCGCGAGGAGATCAACGCCGCAGCGCCAAAGGACAAGGAAAAGAAGCCGCTCTACAAGCTCTCGGTGAACGACTTCGTCATCAAGGCGATGGCGATCGCATTGCAGCGGATCCCGAATTGCAACGTGAGCTGGACCGAAGGCGGCATGCTCAAGCACAAGCATTCCGACATCGGCGTTGCGGTGGCGATGCCCGGCGGTCTGATCACACCGATCATCCGCAAGGCGGAAACCAAGACGCTGTCGATCATTTCGTCCGAGATGAAGGACTTTGCGGCGCGCGCGCGGGCGCGCAAGCTGAAGCCGGAGGAATATCAGGGCGGCACCACCGCGGTGTCGAATCTCGGCATGTACGGCATCAATCACTTCACCGCCGTGATCAACCCGCCGCATGCGACGATTCTCGCGGTCGGCACCAGCGAGGAACGCCCGGTGGTCCGCGGCGGCAAGATCGAGATCGCGCAGATGATGAGCGTGACGCTGTCCTGCGATCACCGCGCGATCGACGGCGCGCTCGGCGCCGAGCTGATTGGGGCATTCAAGCAGTTGATCGAAAATCCCGTGATGATGATGGTCTGAGACGAGGTAACACGCACCGTCATTGCGAGCGCAGCGAAGCAATCCATCTCTCCGGCGACAAGGTGGATTGCTTCGTCGCAAGGGCTCCTCGCAATGACGCAAGAATGGTGTCGCACGATGGCAACGAGTGCATAAGCAATGTCCGACACTTCCTTCGACGTCATCATCATCGGCTCCGGCCCAGGCGGCTACGTTACCGCGATCCGCGCCGCCCAGCTCGGCTTCAAGACCGCGATCATCGAGAAAGCCTATCTCGGCGGCATCTGCCTGAACTGGGGCTGCATCCCGACGAAGGCGCTGCTGCGCTCGGCCGAAATCTTTCACTACATGCAGCACGCCAAGGATTACGGGCTTTCCGCCGAAAAAGTCTCGTTCGATCCGAAGGCTGTGGTGCAACGCTCGCGCGGCGTATCGAAGCGGCTGAACGACGGCGTCGGCTTCCTGATGAAGAAGAACAAGGTGACCGTCATTTGGGGCGACGCATCGATCGATGCGCCAGGCAAGGTCACGGTGAAGAAATCCGCCGTGGAGGCGCCGAAAGGCGCGCTGGGCGAGGGTGCCTATCAGGCCAAGCACATCATCCTCGCCACCGGCGCGCGGCCGCGCGTGCTGCCGGGGCTTGAGCCCGACAAGAAGCTGGTCTGGACCTATTTCGAGGCGATGGTACCGGAGCGGATGCCGAGGTCGCTGCTCGTGGTCGGCTCCGGCGCGATCGGCATCGAGTTCGCCTCGTTCTTCCACACCATGGGCGCCGACGTCACCGTGGTCGAGGTGCTGCCGCAGATCCTCCCGGTCGAGGATGCGGAAATCGCAGGCCTTGCGCGCAAGCGGTTTGAAAAGCAAGGCATCAAAATCCTCAGCGACACCAAGGTCACAAAACTGGAGAAGAAGGCCGACAGCGTCGTCGCCACCATCGACGACGGCAAGAAGCCGCAAACGGTCGAGTTCGAGCGGGTGATCTCGGCGGTCGGCGTGGTCGGCAATATCGAGGGGCTCGGCCTGGAAAAGGTCGGCGTCAAGACTGACCGTGGCGTCGTCGTGATCGATGGCTACGGCAAGACCAACGTGCCCGGCATCTACGCCATCGGCGATGTCGCAGGGCCCCCGATGCTGGCGCACAAGGCCGAGCATGAAGGCGTGGTCTGCATCGAGGCGATCAAGGGCCTACACCCGCATGCCACGGACAAGAACCTCATTCCGGGCTGCACCTACTGCCACCCGCAGATCGCCTCCGTGGGGCTGACGGAAGCGAAAGCGAAGGAGGGCGGCCGTGAGATCCGCGTCGGCCGTTTCCCCTTCGTCGGTAACGGCAAGGCGATCGCGCTCGGCGAGGATCAGGGGCTGGTCAAGGTGATCTTCGACAAGAAGACCGGCCAGTTGCTCGGCGCACACATGATCGGCGCGGAGGTCACGGAGCTGATCCAGGGCTATGTGGTCGCCATGAACCTGGAGACCACGGAAGAAGAATTGATGCACACCGTGTTCCCGCATCCGACGCTCTCGGAGATGATGAAGGAAGCCGTGCTCGATGCCTATGGGCGTGTGCTGAATATGTAAGGCGGTGACGACTTTCCAACAAGGTAGCAGTCCCGTCATCCTGAGGTGCGAGCGCAGCGAGCCTCGAAGGATGCACGGCCCAGATTTAACAGCAGGGCCTGTCGCCCTTCGAGACGGCAGCGTTGCGGCCTCCTCAGGGTGACGAGGTCCGATACCGATAGCCTGAGGAACAAGAAAGAAAAAATTGTGAAAGACAACGACAACCTGACCATCGAACGTCCGACGTTCGTGACTCACCTCGAATGCGCGATGGCAGGCGATCATTACGCCGCCGGCCAGGTCCATAACCTCTCCAAGGCCGGCAAGCCGCTGCTGGTGCGCTATGACCTCGCGGGCGTGAAGAAGGCGCTGACCAAGGAGGCCCTGGCCCAGCGTCCCGCCGACATGTGGCGCTACCGCGAGCTGCTGCCGGTGCGGAAGGTGACTGACATCGTCAGCCTCGGCGAGATCATGACGCCGCTCATTCGCCTACAGAGGCTTGCAAAGAAACTCGGCGGCGGCGAGATCATTGTAAAAGACGAGGGGCGGTTGCCAACCGGCTCGTTCAAGGCGCGCGGCCTGGTGATGGCGGTGTCGATGGGCAAGGCGCTCGGCATCAAGCACATGGCGATGCCGACCAACGGCAATGCCGGCGCGGCGCTGGCGGCCTACGCCACCTCTTGCGGCATCAAGACCACGATCTTCTGCCCGGCCGATACGCCGGAAGTGAACGTGAGCGAGATCGAGTTGCAGGGCGCCACCGTCTACCGCGTTAACGGGCTGATCGACGACTGCGGCAAGATCGTCGGCGAAGGCAAGGCCAAGGCCGGCTGGTTCGATACCTCGACGCTGAAGGAGCCCTACCGGATCGAAGGCAAGAAGACGATGGGGCTCGAGCTCGCCGAGCAGCTCGGCTGGGAGGTGCCGGACGTGATCTTCTATCCGACTGGCGGCGGCACTGGCCTGATCGGCATGTGGAAGGCCTTTGCCGAACTGGAAGCCATCGGCTTCATCGGCGCGAAGCGGCCGCGGATGGTGGCGGTGCAGGCGTCGGGCTGCGCGCCGATGGTGCGTGCTTTTGAAGCAGGCACCGAGCATGCGCCGCGCTGGGAAGACGCCCACACCATCGCCTCAGGCATTCGCGTGCCGCAAGCGGTCGGAGATTTTCTGATCCTGCGTGCGGTCCGCGAGAGCAAGGGATTTGCGATTGCGGTGCCGGATGAGAAGATTTCTGCTGCGCTCAACGAAGTGGCGCGCGAGGAGGGGCTGTTGCTGTGCCCCGAAGGGGCGGCCACTTACGCCGCCTACCAGCAAAGTCTTGCCGACGGCCGCGTGACGAAAAATGATCGCGTCATGCTGTTCAATTGCGCCACAGGGCTTAAATATCCGCTGCCGCCGGTCACGCGCACGCTCGATCGCCATCAGCCGATCGACTACGCAAGGCTGTAGGGTCCTCATCCTGAGGAGGCGCGAAGCGCCGTCTCGAAGGATGGCCACGAGTCCGGTGGCCCCATGGTTCGAGACGCGCGGCGTTGCCGCGCTCCTCACCATGAGGTTTGAAATGGCGCGTTGGAGGAAGCACATGCGTAGAATGGTCTTAGCCGCCTTGTTCGCGACGTTGGCATTTTCCGGCTCCGCCATCGCGCAAAATTTTCCCTCGCGCGCTGTCACCATCATCGTTCCGTTCTCGGCGGGCGGTCCATCGGACGCGATGGCGCGGATACTCGCCGAACGCATGAAGGTCACGCTTAGCGAGCAGGTCCTGGTCGAGAACGTGACGGGAGCAGGCGGTTCGGTCGGCGTCGGTCGCGCGGTGCGCTCGGCTCCTGACGGCTACACCGTCAGCTTCGGCCACCTCGGCACCCACGTCGCCAATGGCGCGATCTACAAACTCGGCTACGATCTCGTCACCGATCTCGAGCCGGTCGCATTGCTGCCGAGCAATCCGATGATTATCGTCAGCAAGAACGCGGTGCCCGCCAAATCGTTGAAGGAATTCATCGCCTGGCTGAAGGCGCAGCCTTCGCCGCCGACCGCCGGCACCGCAGGCGCCGGCTCCGGAAGCCACATTGCCGGGCTCTATTTCGAAAACGTCGCCGGCATCAAGCTGCAATATGTGCCGTATCGCGGCACCGGACCCGCGATGAACGACCTCGTCGCCGGCCAGATCGATATGATCGTTGACCAGACCTCCAACTCGATCGGGCAGGTGCGCGCCGGCAACATCCGCGCCTACGCCATCACCGACTCCAAGCGCGTAGAGTCTGCTTCCGACATTCCGACCGTCGACGAGGCGGGGCTGCCCGGATTCCACATGACGCTGTGGTCCGGCCTCTGGGTACCGAAGGATACGCCAAAGGACGCCGTGGCGAAGCTGAATGCCGCGGCGGTTGATGCCCTGAACGATCCGGCGGTACGCAAGCAGCTCGAAAATCTCGGCCTGCAGATGCCGCCAAAGGACAAGCTCGCGCCGGCAGCGCTCGGCGCCTGGCAAAAGGCTGAGATCGAAAAATGGTGGCCGATGATCAAGGCCGCCAACGTCAAAGTTGATTAGCCCCGGATGCGCACGAATGTGCAAGACGGGGGACGGGGAACCTACCGTTAGCGCGGACGTTAGCTCCTATACGTATACGGAGCGCACAATGGCTGACAATGACAACCGACGGAAGGGCACAATCGGACTCATTCTCGGCGCAATCATCGCGGTGGCTGCCGCGGCATTCATTCTCACCGGCGGGCAATTGGGCGGGGTTAAAGAAGTGACCAACGATGCTGACCTTGCGCCGGTCGCGCCCGGAAAGAAATAGCGTGAACATGGATCGGTGAGTGTGCTGGTTTGTCCTATCGCCTCCCGGAGCGTTCTTCCACGCGCATCTCACTCCCCTGTGCATCGGTCACGAGTTCGTCATGTGAGACTGGCTCCCACTGGAACCCAGTTTGAGCTGATGGGGGACGACATCATCTCTATAACGTAATGTCGTTCCTCAAGACTTCGCCGTTGCAGGTATCTTGTATCTACGTATCGCCAATACTGGGATCGAACGGACCAGGTTCGGAGAAGCCCTCGATCGATTCGACCTTTGCGCAGTTCTCGGCGATGCTCTCGGGTGTCAGATGTGGATCGTAGAAGCCAGGTCCCATGACGATAGCGATACGTTGGATTGCTCCGGCTCCCACGTTGTAGATGCGGTTCGTCTCCGAACAACTATCGCTTGCCAGCCAGACGATCGCTGGCGCAACAGCCTCAACCGGCATGGCGGCTCTTCCATCTGCTTCAGACAAGCGCGATCCTGCGGCCGGGTGCATCCTCGTGTACGCGATTGGCGAAATGGTGTTCACGAGAATCCCGTGCTCAGCGCCTTCTAGTGCAAGAATGCGCATCAATCCGACTACTGCGCACTTGGCCGCCGCATAGGTGGCTTGGCCACGTAGTCCGAACAGCCCGCTGACGGACGTCGTGAGGATGATCTTCCCATAGCGCTGTGCGACCATATACGGCCAGGCAGCCCTCACCGCGTTGACCGGCCCGCCGAGGTGCACGCGCCAATAGTGATCGAAATCGTCAAGGGTGGCGTCCTCGAATAGCTGGCTTCCGAGGATACCAGCGTTGTTCACGAGAAGGTCTATTCTCCGGAAACGCTCGATGGTCGTCGTGATCAGGTCACTGCCACCTTCAGGGGTGGAAACATCGCTGTCGTTCGCGATTGCCTCGCCGCCACGGGACCGAATGAGGTCGGCCACCTGTTCCGCTATCGTGGAGTCCTTCCCGAACCCCGATACGTCGGTCCCCAGGTCGTTCACCACGACCCGGGCACCGCGTTCGGCGAGAAGTTCGGCGTATGCCCGCCCCAGCCCGCGGCCTGCCCCAGTCACAACCGCAACCTTTCCCTCTAACGAAATTCGTTCAGTCATCTCGCTATCCTCTTCCGACAAGATTCAACTGATTAAGGGCTTGCCGCGCCAGTTCTGGCTGATGAAGGCGAACATGCGATGCTCGATGCGGTTCCACTTGCTGGTACCGGGCGAGTGGTGGTCGATGCAGATGGCCAGGCCAGTTTGATGTGATCGAACGCTTCCGACGAGGCGGCCAACCGGCGATCTCTGTCGACACCAAAAAGAAGGAGCTGGTCAGTGACTTCAAGAACAACGGCCGGGAGCTGCGGAAGGCCAGCCCCAGGCTGCCCGTCGTCACAACTTCACCGGCCGGCGGCTGCCTCGACGGCCGGCAGCGGCACACCGTTTGTCTCCTGCGTCACGACGCGCTGGACGGTCTTCGACGCCACCGCGATGTCGTTGTCAAACCGCACGCGATAGACCGCCAAACTCTCCATCACCCGCTGGACATAGTTCCGCGTTTCGGAAAACGGAATCCGCTCGACCCAGTCGACCGCGTCGACCTTGGGGTCACGCGGATCGCCATGGGCCTTGACCCAGTCCCGCACCCGGCCCCGCCCAGCATTGTAGCCGGCAAAGGTCATGACGTGATTGCCCTTGTATTCGCTCAGCAGCGCGCTCAGTTCGGCGGCGCCCATCTGCGTGTTGTAGACCGGGTCGGAAACCATCCGGTCCCAGTCATAGCTGATGCCAAAGCGCTTGGCGGTATCGCGTCCCGCTTCCGGCGTCACCTGCATCAGGCCGACCGCATTGGCCGCAGACTTGTCGCGCTGGTCGAACGCGCTCTCTGTGCGCGCCACCGAATAAATCATGCTGTGCTCGATTTCGGGGGCGAGCTGGCGGTGCGGCGGAATCCCGATGGTGGGAAAGGCGTAATGGTCGAGCGGCAGTCCGCGGCCGAGCGAGGGCTTTCCGACCTGCAGCATCGCGCTGGCGTCGTTGCGGCGGCCGGTGAGCTCGCCGAGCGCTTCGAGCAGGGCAACATCAGAGCTTTGTTCGCCGAGATCGGCGGCAAAATAGAGCACGACATCGCGTTCGCCGATCTCGTAGAGCATTTCGGCGGCGCGCACGCGTTCGTCCGTGGCCGAAGCACCGGCGGACGCGAGAACGGGCGAGGGCGCGCGCAGTTCGATCTGGTCACGGCCAAGCCTGGCGCGCGCCATCTGGCCGTAATAGGCGGTCGGGTAGCGAGCGGCCGCTTCATAGCTTGCACGCATCGCATCCGTCTGGCCAAGAGCTTCGGCCGCGCGCCCGCGCCAATAGTTCGCCCGCGCCAGCACGATCGGATTGGTCGCGCCGTCGTCGATGCGGGCGAAATGCGTGGCCGCGGTTTTGGGATCGTCGAGGTAGCGGAGCGCGATCCAGCCGCACATGAAGTGGACGTCGGCACGGTAGTATTCATTGGCCGGCGCTGCGGCGGGACGGACCACATCGTAGGCGGTCTGGAACTTGCCCTCGTCAAGCAGCTTGCGGGCGAGCATGCGCCGCTCGCGCCACCATTGATCGGTGTCCTGCAGTGCCATGGTCTCGGGCGCCGCGGCCAGCATCAGGCGGGCCGCATCGTCAATGCGGTTTTCGGCGAGCATCCACTGGATGCGGCAAAGGGTGTAGCCGAGATCCTGCCGTGCCTCGGTTGCGACATCGTCGAGCGCATCCAGCGCCTTGTTCGCTTTTCCCCTGACCGCGGCACAGGCCTTCACGATTGCAAGCTCGTCGTCGCCGAGGCGCTTCGCGGCGCGTTTCGCGCCGGCAAGGTCCTTGGCGCCGATGCGCTTGTTCATGCGCGCACGGTGGTCATCGCGGGTGAGCAGATCGCCGAATGTGTCGATCGCTGCGGTCTCCAGGCGTTCCGACAATTCGTCCGATCGCCATGCATCGCGGGCCAGCCGGGCCGCGCCGTCCCGATCACCCTCTGCGAGCAGCACGCGCGCCAGCGCCAACTTGCCCTTGGCGCTCGTGGGCCGATCGCCAATGAAGCCGCGAATCGTCGCCGCATCGCTGCGCTGCTCCCACAGCCGCGCCTCCGCGCGCCGGCGCAGCAACGCGGTGCTCGGCCATTCCGGATTAGCGGCGATGAACGCCGCGTAGCGGTCGAAAGTCGCTGTCGTCTCCGGGCGGCGCAGGATGAACCACTCGACCAGCTTCTGCGCCGCCGGATCCGCGATCCTGTTCCTTACAGTCGTCGCCTCTTCGGTCTTTGCCTTGCGCGCGAGATCGATGGCTTCCTTCACCAGCGCAAGGTCGCCCGTCAGCGGAGCGACGGCGTCCCTGGGAGCAGGCGACGCCTTCGACGGCTTCGGCTTGCGTTGTGGGGAAGCGTGTTTGGCGTGCCGACGTTTCCCGGACGCAGCGCTGCGATGAGGACGAGCCTCCTTCACGTGCGACTTCCTGGTCGCTTCGTGCGCCTTCTGGGTATGTGGCTTATGGCTGGCCCGCGCGGTCGCATCCGTCGAGAAGAGGGCGAGCCCAGCTACCGTGAAAAAACAAGACAGCGAGCGTAAGCACCGGTTCATTCCATGGTCCCCCTGCGAAACCCACGTCACAAACACTGCCAAACCAAGAGATCGTATGATGCGTGTGGTCTTAAACTGTTCGAAAGAGTCACAACCGCCAAGGTGCAATTGTCACGTCTGCACAACAAACGCGCGCAAAATGAGGCGAATGGGAACCCAATAGTTCCCGGCGTAGCGACGCGCAGTCGTGAGGAATAAGGAATTTTAATGCTTGCGCCATCGATAGCGGCGCGTGGCATCGCCTTCGACCGCGGACGAAGCGGGCCTGCCGGGCTGAATGCTGCGGCAATCAACGCCCTGAACGATCCGGCCGTGCGCAAGCAACTCGAAAAACTCGGCCGGCACGTGCCGCCGATGGACAAGCTCACGCCGATGAGCAGCGGGACCTATCCACGCAGTCCAGCGCCCGGTCCCGATTGCATCGAAACCGGACGCTGGAGAACAAGAGCCGCGAGGCGACCCTTGTTCGTGATCGTGTCTTGTTGTTTCAGCTTACCCGTACATGGCCATGTTGGCCATCGCCGTCGATTCATTGTGATGGCCGCCGTCGGTGCCACCACCGGCAAGCACGCCGTCGTCCTCCAGATCGAAGTGCGCGCCGCCGAGTTCACCGACCTTCTCGTAAGCGCCATACACGGTTTGAGTAACCGCGATATCGCTTTGCTTCACCAAGTTGCCGTAGACGGTGATCGTGCCCAGCAGATCCTCGTCATGCGCGCCGGCATTGCCCTGCTGGCTGATGACGGTGATCACGCTGTAGTCGTTCCTGCCGTCACCATTGCTGTCCTTGTGCTGGATCGACTTCACCTCGGCTGTATGCGCCGAGATTTCAATCTTGTCGCCCTGGGCGCGATTGAAGTCGCGGATCACGTCGTTGCCGAAGCCGTCGACCCAGTGGTCGTGAGTGGCGTTGTTCTCGCCGGTGACGCCAACCCAGTCGATGGTACCGTCGGCATTGACGTGCTTGGCGACGATCTCGTCCTTGGCGTTGACCATACCTTCGAAGCGGAAGGTATCGCCGCCGGCGCCGCCGGTGATGGTGTCGTTGACCGCCTTGAACGCGGCGGTTTCAGTCGCGAAGATCTGCGTCTTGCCGTCCTGGGCTGCGACCATTTCGCCGGCATCCGACCGGCTGAGCAGGACGTCGTTGCCGGCGCCGCCATCCATCCGGTCGGCGCCGAAGCCGCCGACGAGAAGGTCGGCGCCGGTGCCGCCGGCCAGGTTGTCGTTACCCGAGCCGCCCCACACCTTGTCGTCGCCGGAGCCAGCATTGAGCGTGTCGTTACCGGCCATGCCGGCGAGCGTGTCGGCTTTGGCGCCCGCGAACAGGGTGTTGTTGCCCGTCGTCCCGTTCAGATGATCATGGTCGGCACTGCCGCCCGTAAACCTAGCGAAGAAATCCTCGAAGCGGCTATTGTCGAGGAAGCCGTTCAGATTGAAGCGTGCCATTATTCAAACCTCTTACTCAGAGGCCTCACGAACTACAAACGACCACCACGGATTTTGGGAATCGTGAAGTGATGCGCGCGGGCAAGACGTGAGGCGTGACTCCTTGACCCGCATCGAAGAAGAAACAGCAAAACGGGTCCGTGACTGGACGTGCACGCGGCGGATTTGCGCAGGCTAGGGGCAATATGGTGACGCAAAAGGCATTCGTGCGGTCGATCGTTCAACGCGTGCCTCAATTGCCGCGGCGGTCAAAATGTCTGCGATAAGTTGTGCACGGCGTTGTTCTGTCTTGCGTATGAACGATAAGTCCACGGCCCATCGCGTGACGAAAACGCGCGCAAAGAGTGCCGGCCGCACAAAATTGACGCGATCCCCCTTCGAACACGATTGATGTCGGGCGCGGTAACTTTCGGTGTGTGCAGTGGCGTCGGCAGGGCGATCGAACGATCATGGGCTGAGGGACATCGTTCGAATTGCGTTGTCCGATTCTCGGCGACGTTCGGGAGGTCGCCAGATTCAGTTTGGTCGCGCGATGACGCGAATCGAACCAGCGTTGGGGAAACTGCTTTATCGAGCGCCCTTGGGTTGTGACCGGCCGCTCGGAGTCTCGAAATCGTGACCGCCGAGTGGTCGCGCAGCGGCTTCGACAGCCCAAATAATGGTTGCCGCCGAGCCACGATTGTTGCGTAGTCGCAACAGTGGGCGGGCATTTGGTTAATTGTTCCACCCGCCTCTTGCTTGCGCCGCTTTTTAGCCACACCCCTCCATGAAACCATTTCTTTCTTAAGCTGATTAGCCTCAGCGCCGGCGAAGGTGACGGGAAATTGCTCCCGAGACCGACCAGGAAATGGCTGAGGAAACAGGTTGCCGCGGATGGACGCCAAGACCGACATCAAGAAGAGGTTGCCGAGCCGTCATGTGACGGAGGGGC
Organism: Bradyrhizobium valentinum; assembly: GCF_001440405.1. Taxonomy (GTDB): domain Bacteria; phylum Pseudomonadota; class Alphaproteobacteria; order Rhizobiales; family Xanthobacteraceae; genus Bradyrhizobium; species Bradyrhizobium valentinum. Next base: position 18,143 of record NZ_LLXX01000024.1, on the reverse strand, counting down.
CGGAGCGCGCGCCCCATCGGTCCTATCTCTATGCGATGGGGCTGACCACCCAGCAAATCCACCAGCCCTTCGTCGGCGTCGCGTCCTGCTGGAACGAGGCAGCGCCCTGCAATATCTCGCTGATGCGCCAGGCGCAGGCGGTCAAGAAGGGCGTCGCTGCCGCCGGCGGCACTCCGCGCGAATTCTGCACCATCACCGTTACCGACGGCATCGCCATGGGCCATGACGGCATGCGCTCGTCGCTGCCGTCCCGCGAGTGCATCGCCGACTCGGTCGAGCTGACCGTTCGCGGCCATTCCTACGACGCCCTCGTCGGGCTTGCCGGCTGCGACAAATCGCTGCCGGGCATGATGATGGCGATGGTCCGGCTCAACGTACCCTCGATCTTCATCTATGGCGGCTCGATTCTCCCGGGCAATTTCCGCGGCCAGCAGGTCACGGTCCAGGACATGTTCGAGGCCGTGGGCCGACACTCGGTCGGCGAAATGTCAGACGCCGATCTCGACGAAATCGAGCGGGTGGCTTGCCCGTCCGCCGGCGCGTGCGGCGCACAATTCACCGCCAACACAATGGCGACGGTGTCCGAGGCGATCGGCCTGGCGCTGCCATATTCGGCCGGGGCGCCAGCGCCTTACGAGATTCGCGACGCGTTTTGCTCCGCCGCCGGCGAGAAGATCCTGGAGCTGATCGCAGCCAACATCCGGCCGCGCGACATCGTCACCCGCCGCTCGCTGGAGAACGCCGCTGCGGTCGTTGCCGCCTCGGGTGGGTCAACCAATGCTGCGCTGCATCTGCCGGCCATCGCGCATGAGTGCGGCATTAAGTTTGACTTATTCGACGTCGCCGAAATCTTCAAAAAGACACCATATGTCGCGGATTTGAAGCCAGGGGGCCGTTATGTTGCCAAAGACATGTTCGAGGTTGGCGGCATTCCGCTTCTGATGAAGACGCTGCTCGACAATGGCCACCTGCACGGAGATTGCATCACCGTCACGGGCCGTACGATCGCCGAAAACCTCAAGAGCGTGAAATGGAATCCGCACCAGGATGTGGTGCGGTCCGCCGACAACCCGATCACCGTCACGGGAGGCGTTGTCGGGCTGAAGGGTAATCTCGCGCCGGAGGGTGCGATCGTGAAAGTCGCGGGCATGTCGAAGTTGAAGTTTACTGGTCCTGCCCGCTGCTTCGACCGCGAGGAAGACGCCTTCGAGTCGGTCCAGAAGAAAACCTACCAGGAAGGCGAGGTCATCGTGATCCGCTACGAGGGGCCGCGCGGCGGCCCCGGCATGCGGGAGATGCTCTCGACCACGGCGGCGCTGACCGGGCAGGGGATGGGCGGCAAGGTCGCTTTGATCACCGACGGCCGGTTCTCCGGCGCCACCCGCGGGTTCTGCATCGGCCATGTCGGGCCGGAGGCGGCCGTGGGCGGTCCGATCGCTCTGTTGCAAAATGGTGACATTATCGAGATCGACGCCGAGGTCGGGACCCTTAACGTAAAATTGACCGACGCCGAACTCGCCGAACGTAAAACCAAATGGGCACCCCGAGAGACTAATCATACGTCGGGTGCGCTGTGGAAATATGCCCAACAGGTTGGGCCGGCGGTGGATGGGGCTGTGACCCATCCTGGCGGTGCGCACGAGAAACAGTGTTATGCGGACATCTAGGCGTATCATTTTCGCGTTGATGCTGGGGGCCGCACCGGTGGCCGCTCCCGGATTCGCATTTGATGGCGCACCGGTGAAGCCGGACGCGACGCTGCCCATGATGAACCAGCCCGCCGCCGCGCAGGCCGTCACTGCGCAGGCCCTGAAGAAGGCTCCGCCGGCGCCGACGGCAACGGCAACGGCGGTTGCCGCGTCCTCGCTGACTTCGCTGCAATACGCCGCCGAGGGTGGCCATCCCGTCGCGCAGTGGAAGCTCGGCCGGATGTATGCCGATGGCAATGGCGTCATCCAGGACGATCTACGCGCCTTCGAATATTTCAGCCGCATCGCCAATGCGCATGCCGAGGACAGCCCGTCGGCGCCGCAGGCGGCGATCGTTGCCAACGCCTTCGTGGCGCTGGGCCGCTACTACCTGAACGGCATCCCCAATTCCAAGATCAAGGCCGATACGGAGCGGGCGCGGGAGATGTTCTCCTATGCCGCGTCCTATTTCGGTAACGCGGATGCGCAATACGATCTGGCGCGGCTTTACCTGAAGACGCCGGACGCCTCGCGGGACGATTTCCGCTACGGCGCGCGCTGGCTTGGCCTTGCTGCCCAGAAGGGCCAGCATCAGGCGCAGGCCATGCTCGGCCAGATGCTGTTCAACGGCGACCGTCTGCCGCGGCAGCCCGCACGCGGGCTGATGTGGCTGACCTTGGCGCGCGACAACGCGGCCCCCGACGAGACCTGGATCCGGGAAAGCTACAACCGCGCTTTCGCGAAAGCCTCCGACGACGACCGCGCCATGGCGCTGCAGATGCTCGAGCACTGGGTGCAGGGCAAGCGGGACTGAGTCGTCCTGCTGTAGCCGTTGTAGGGCGGGCAAAGCGTATGCGTGCCCGCCATTCACGCATAACGATTTCCGAGAGATGGTGGGCGCGGCGCATGCGCGCCTTTGCCTACGCTACGATTCTAGGTGAGTAATTATTAGACTCTCATGGTGAGGAGGCACCAACGGGTCCGCGCGTAGCGCGGCCCGATGACAGGCTCCGCGCCGTCTCGAACCATGCGGCCTGGCTGGTGCCACTCATCCTTCGAGACGCGCGAAGACGCGCTCCTCAGGGATGAGGTCGAACAGATCATCCCGCTCAAGCCGTCTCCAGATCGAAGTCCGCCCACACCGGCACATGGTCCGACGGCTTCTCCCAGGCGCGCACGTAGCTGTCGATGCCGACATTGGCGAGCCGGTCGCTCGCCTGCGGCGACAGCAGGAGATGGTCGATCCGAAGGCCCCAGTTCTTCTGCCAGGCGCCCGCCTGATAGTCCCAGAAAGTGTAGAGGCCCTGTTCGTCAGTCACTGCGCGCAGCGCGTCGGTCAGCCCGAGGCCAAGCAGCGACTGGAAGGCCTCACGGGTCTGGGGACGGAACAGCGCATCATTGGTCCAGGCGGCTGGGTTATAGACGTCGCGAGCGGCCGGAATGACGTTGAAGTCGCCGGCGAGCACCAGTGGTTCTTCTGCCTTAAGCCGCTCCTTCGAGTACTCAAGAAGTCGCGACATCCATTTGAGTTTATACGGATATTTGTCGGTGTCCGGCGGATTGCCGTTGGGCAGATAAAGGCAGGCGATTCGCATTACCCCGGTCTTCAGCGTCACCACGCCTTCGAGGAACCTGGCGTGGGCGTCCTCGTCGTCGCCGGCCAGGCCCGATTTGGTCTCGTCGAACGGCAGTTTGGACAGGAGTGCCACGCCATTGAAGGTCTTCTGGCCGTGGGTGACGACGTTATAGCCGAGCGCCTCGATCTCCAGCCGGGGGAACGCCTCGTCCACGCATTTGATTTCCTGCAGGCAGACGATGTCCGGCGAGCATTCCTTGAGCCAGGTCAGGAGATGGTCGACCCGCTGCCGGATCGAATTGACGTTCCAGGTTGCAATGCGCATGAAATGGCTCGGGATTGTAACTACACATTTTCTGGCAGTGGCATACCATGTGCAGCGAGGCTGTGATAACCGTTTAGAAATAAGGCGCAAACATCGCCGTCAAGGGGCAAGAGGAGACCGTCCCGTCCTTTGAGGACCGGCGAGCATGAAAATTATGAAAAAGCGTAGCTTGATACTTCTTGTCGGCGCCATTGGCATCCTTGCGGCGGCCGGTTTCGTTACCCGCTCCTCGTGGATGGGCGGCAGCAGCAGCGCCCAGGGCCCGCAACGCCCGCGAATGGTGTCCGTCGAGCTGGCAAAGGCGGAGCGCAAATCCATGCCCGTCGATGTCGATGCGATCGGAATGGTGACGCCGATCTCCAGCGTGGCGCTGAAGTCGCGGCTGGAGACCACCATCGTCGCGGTTCATTTCGAGGACGGCGCCAAGGTCAACCAAGGCGATCTGCTTTTCACACTGGACAGCCGCCAGATCGACGCGCAGATCGAGCAGGCCGAGGGCGTGCTCGCCAGGGACCAGGCGCAGCTCGAGGGCGCGCAGCGCGACCTGCGCCGCTTCACCGATCTCGTCGCCAAGGGCGCCACCACGCAGGTCAATGTCGACAACGCCAAAACGCAGTCCGATATCCTGGCCGGCTCCATCAAGGCCAATCAGGCGGCACTCGACAATCTGAAGGTCCAGAAAAGCTACACCACGATCCGCGCGCCGTTCTCGGGGCGCATCAGCGTCGCCAATGTGAAGGTCGGTAATTTCGTTCGCCCGGCCGATACTACGCCGCTTGCAGTCATCAACCAGATGGCGCCGGTCTACGTGACTTTCTCGGTCCCACAGCGCGTGCTGGTCGATCTGCGCGAGGCCATGGCCAAGGGCGTCTCCGGCGTGACCGCCACCATCCCGGGCCATCAGCGCTCCGAGAGCGGCAAGATCGCGATGGTCGAGAACACCGTGGATATGACCACCGGCATGGTCACCGTGCGCGGCATCATGAGTAATGAGAACGAGACGCTGTGGCCGGGGACGCTGGTTGCGACCAAGCTCATTATCCGCAGCGAAGATTCGATCGTGGTGCCGACGGTCGCCGTGCAGCGCAGCCAGAGCGGCAATTTCGTCTTCGTCGTCAAGGACGGCACAGCCAAGGTCCAGCCGGTCAAGGTCGACCGCACCGCGCAGGGCATGTCGGTGATCTCGGAAGGCCTAGCCGGCGACGAAAGCGTCGTCGTCGACGGGCAATTGCTGCTGTCCGACGGGTCGCGGGTCGAGCCGCGGGCCAAGAAGGCCGGGGCATAGAAGATGACGCTGTCCGAACTCTGCATCCGACGCCCGGTCATGACGACGCTGATCACGGCGTCGATCATCGCGTTCGGCATTTTCGGCTTCCGCCTGCTGCCGGTATCGGCGCTGCCGCGGGTCGATTTTCCGACCATCGCCGTCACCGCGACCCTGCCGGGCGCGAGCGCGGACACCATGGCGGCGTCGGTTGCCGGCGTCATCGAGCGCCAGCTTTCGACGGTTGCCGGCATCTCCTCGATGTCGTCGAACTCGTCGCAGGGCACCAGCACCATCACCATCCAGTTCGATCTCAACCGCAACATCGACGCCGCGGCGCTCGACGTGCAGACCGCCCTGACGATTGCGCAGCGCCGGTTGCCGGTCGAGATGATCATCCCGCCGAGCTTCCGGAAAGTGAACCCGGCCGATTTCCCGGTTCTGTTCGTTGTGCTCAACTCGTCGACGCTGCCGCTGTCGGCGGTCCACGAATATGGCGACATTACCATCGGCCAGACGCTCTCGCAGATTCCGGGCGTCGCCCAGGTCAGTGTCTACGGCGCGCAGAAATTCGCCATTCGCGTCCAGGCCGATCCCGAAGCGGCCGCGGCCCGCGGGCTGTCGCTTGAGGACATCAGGACGGCGGTGTCCCGCGCCAATTCCTCGACCCCGGTCGGCACGCTGAACGGACCGAAACAGGACGTGGCGCTGCAGGCCTCGGGCCAGATGGACAAGGCGATGGACTATCGCCAGATCGTGGTGGCCTGGCGCAACGGTTCTCCGGTCAAGCTCGACGAGGTCGCACGGATCTATGACAGCGTCGAGAACGAGCGGATCGCGAGCTGGCTGAACGGCGAGCGCGCCATCGTGCTCGGCATCCAGAAGCAGCCTGACGCCAACACGGTGGCGGTGGTCGATTCCATTCTGGCCAAGTTCCCGGCGCTGCGGGCGCAGATCCCGCCATCGGTTTCGATCAACGTGCTGATGGACCGCTCGATCTCGATCCGGCAGGCGGTGGCCGACGTCGAGGAGACGCTGCTGATCGCGATCGGGCTGGTGATCCTGGTGATCTTCCTGTTCCTGCGCTCGGCGTCTGCGACCTTCATTCCGGCGCTGGCGGTTCCGATCTCGCTGTTCGGCACCTGCGCGGTGATGTACGCACTCGACTATTCCATCAATAACATGACGCTGCTGGCGCTGACGCTCTCGGTCGGCTTCGTGGTCGACGATGCCATCGTCATGCTGGAAAACATCGTCCGCCACATCGAGCACGGCATGCGGCCGTTCGAGGCCGCGCTGAAGGGCGCGCGCGAGATCGGCTTTACGATCATTTCGATCACTTTCTCGCTGATCGCCGTGTTCATTCCGGTGCTGTTGATGGGCGGCATCGTCGGCCGCGTGTTCCGCGAGTTCGCGGTCACGGTCTCGGTCGCCATTCTGGTATCCGGGTTCGTCTCGCTGACGCTGACGCCGATGCTTTGCGCGCGGGTGCTGCGGGCCCATGACGCGACCAAGCGGCCGAACATCGTGCTCCGCATCTTCGAGGCGATGTTCGCTTCCTGGCTGCGCGCCTATGAATGGACGCTTGACTGGGTGCTGGCCCGAAAATTCCTGATGCTGATGGTGACGCTCGCGACGCTGGGCGGCACCGTCTACCTCTATATGATCGTGCCGAAGGGCTTCTTCCCGCAGGAGGACACTGGCTTCCTGATCGGCGTGACCGAAGCTGCCACAGACACCTCGTTCGATGCGATGAAGGAGCGGCAGCAGGCGCTGGTCGAGGTGCTGAGATCCGATCCGGCGATCGACTACATCAACTCCACCGTCGGCTCGGGCGGCCCCAATCCGACGGCGAATTATGGACGCCTGTTTATCGCCCTGAAGCCGAAAAAAGAACGCGACAACCTCAACACGATCATCGGCCGGCTGCGCAACACGGCCCGGCAGATCCCGGGCATGCAGGCGTTCTTTCAGCCGATCCAGAACCTCAATATCGGCGGCCGGATTTCCAAGAGCCAGTATCAATACGTGATGCAGAGCGGCGACACCGAGTCGCTGTACCGGCTGGCGCCTGAGATGCGCGAGAAGATCGAGAAGCTGCCGGGCCTGCTCGACGTCACCACCGACCTCTACATCAAGAACCCGCAGATGACGGTCGATATCGACCGCGAAAAGGCCGCAGTCTACGGCATCACCGTCGATCAGGTGCGTAACCAGCTCTACAACGCCTATGGCTCGCGTCAGGTCGGCACCATCTACATGCCGTCGAACGACTACCAGATCATCCTGGAGGTGCAGCCGCAGTTCCGGGTCGATCCGTCTGACCTCTCCAAGCTCTACATGAAGACCCAGAACAACCAGACCATCCCGCTGTCGGCGGTGGCAAAGCTGGTTCCGACGGTCGGTCCGCTGCAGATCAACCATCAGGCACAGCAGCCGGCGGTGACGATCTCCTTCAATCTCGCGCCGGGCAATTCGCTGGGCTATGCGGTCGACAAGATCACCGAGCTCGAGCAGGCTTCGAACCTGCCGGCGACGATCGCCACCGGATTCTCGGGCACGGCGCAGGTGTTCCAGGATTCGCTGCGCGGGCAGGGCGTCCTGATCCTCGCCGCCGTGTTCGCGGCCTTCGTCATCCTCGGCATTCTGTACGAGAGCTTCATCCACCCCATTACCATCATCTCCGGCCTGCCGTCGGCCGGCATCGGCGCGATCCTCACCTTGATGCTGTTCGGGATGGAGATGTCTGTTATCGCCATGATCGGCATCGTGATGCTGGTCGGTATCGTCAAGAAGAACGCTATCATGATGGTGGACTTTGCGCTGGAGCGCCGCCGCGTCGGCCTCAGCGCCGAGCATGCGATCCGGGAGGCGGCGCTGTTGCGTTTCCGCCCGATCATGATGACGACGTTTGCCGCGATCTTCGGCACGCTGCCCATTGCCCTGGGTGCAGGCGCCGGCGCCGAATTGCGGCAGCCGCTCGGCGTCGCCGTGGTCGGCGGCCTCTGCCTGTCGCAACTGCTGACGCTCTACATCACGCCGGTCGTCTACATCTATCTCGACCGCATCGACCGCCGCCTGCGGCGCAAGCTCGAGCCGCAACTGGCCGAAACCGGCGAGGATCAGCAGCCGCACGTGGTCGCCGCCGAATGATGACCGTCAGGCAGGCGTTCCGATCTGCATCGCGGTACATCGCTGCCGTGCTGGTGCTCGCCTGCATGACGGATACGGTCGGGCAGGCGAGGGCCGACGAACCGATCGAAATCTTCGACGCCCATATGCACTACAATTGGGAGCCAAAACCCCATTACGGCGTCGACGAGGTGCTTGCGCTGTTCAGGAAACACCGCGTCACCGGCATTCTCGCGACCAGCCGCCCGAACACCGGTACGCATGCCCTGATGGACGCGAAGCCGCAGGGCCTGCAGATCGTGCCGTTCATCCGGCCGTATCGCGTGCGCGCCGACATCCAGACCTGGTTCGGCGATCCCTTCATCTTCGACCTGGTGCAGGACGAATTCAAGCGCGGCTATTACCGCGGCATCGGCGAATTCCACATCTCGGGCAAGGCGGCGGACAGCGAATGGGTGAAAAAGACCGTCGACTTCGCGGTTGAGCACGACCTTTATCTGCATGCTCATGCCGATGACGTCGCCGTCGAAATCCTGATGCGGCACAACCCGCGCGCCCGCATCATCTGGGCCCATACCGGCTTTGGCCTCTCGACCGACCGCGTCGCCGAGATGCTCTCAAAATATCCGAAGCTTTGGGGCGAATTGTCCTACCGCGGCGGCATCGTGGGCGGCAGCGGCATGCTGACGGCCGAATGGCGCGCGCTGTTCGAGCGTTTCCCGGACCGCTTCCTGCTCGGCTCCGACACCTGGATCAACGAGCGCTGGGAGAGCTACGGCGAGATCATGGCCGGGTATCGGGCGTGGCTGGCGCAGTTGCCGCCAAAGATCGCGGCGCAGATCGCGCATGGCAACGCGCGGGCGCTGTTCGGCGGCGAGCGCTGACCGCGAGGCATGGGCGGTGCGGTTCCCACGCTGTGAAGGTGGGTTTCACCGCCGAAAATGGCAGGACACCGGAAGTTCCCGGCGGTTCCTGGGCCATTCACGGAAGATCATGCTCCGGCTTCTGACGATGCACCAGAATTTGCGCTGCCGCGCTCGGCATGAAATTGCTTTTTGGGACCGGCCGCCCGCTGGTGAAGATCACGAGATTATGTGCTGAACCTTTCTTCCGTCGCTAAGACCCATAGTTGTGTCCGAGCCTGCAGGCTGGACGATCCCTAGAACTTCAGCCGCTGGCGGGGCACGGCAAGCATTCCACATTTTAATTCCAGCAAGCGAGGAGAAGCCTATGCGCAAGTCTCTCGCCGTTTTCCTTTCTGGCGTAGCACTGATCATTGCGGCGTCGACCGCACTAGCCGGAGAGCAGGTACTCGAATTCAAGCTCGTCACCAAGCCGATCGACTACAAGATAACAGAGGCAACAAACATCGAAGGCCAGACGGTCGCGTCCGGCAGACTGTTCGGCGTCGCCGTCTTCAAGGACGGCCGCATCGGGGTAAAAGAGTTCGTCAATTCCGCAGACTTGCTCAAAGGCACGGGACCCTTCTACGGCTACAGCACCTACACGTTCGAGGAGGGCTCGATCACGGCGCGTTACAACGGCTCGGTCAAAGACGGCCGGTCAAACGGCGAATATACGATCCTCTCGGGCACGGGTGCCTATGCAAACGCAACGGGCACGGGCAGCATCGAAAGCGCGCCGAATCCGTTCAAGGGCGTCAACCTCTTGAACATAAAACTGGTCGTCAAAACGCCCGGTACGTAAGAGGCCTTACACGCAGACGCGCCTCCGCCACTCTAGTGCCGTGAGGCGCGGCTTTGCTCATGCGCATGAGCTATGGCGAGATCATGGCCGGCTATCGGGCGGGGCTCGCGCAGTTGCCGCCGAAAATCACGGCGCAGATCGCGCACGGCAATGCGCGGGCGCTGTTCGGCGGCGAGCGCTGAGAGAGTCTTCGGTTGGATTGAATCAAGGGTTTCGCCGACGCTTGCAGGTTTACGTTTTGTGGTCAGCATTGCTCACCTCCAGGCCCTCTCCAATAGCTTGAAAAGGGTCCTTTTTTGTCATGGCCGGGCTTGCCCCGGCCATCCACGTCTTTCTGCTCAGAGAAGCAAGACCAAGACGTGGATGCCCGGCACAAGGCCGGGCATGACGACGGTAAGCCCGTACTTCGTGCGCTAGGGTCAGACTCTCAGGATGATCCTTCCAGCCTCAATCCGCGTACTGGTTGGCCGCCTTGATTATCGGCGCCCAGCGATCGACCTCACTGATCAGTTTTGCCTTCAGGGCTTCAGGCGTTGCTTCGTTCTGCGGGACGGGCTCGGTGTTGATGTCGTTGAACCGCTTCACCAGGTCCGGGTCGCGTAACGCCTCCCGCAGCGTCTTGGATAGTTTCTGGATGATGTCGTCGGGCGTGCCCTTGGGCGCATAGATGCCGTGCCAGGCGCCAACTTCAAAGCCGTTCAAACCGGCTTCGTCCGCGCTCGGAAGATCGGGCATGGACGCGAGGCGCGACTTCGTGGTGATGGCGTAGGCTTTGACCAGCTTCGACGCGATCGGGCTCGTGGTGTTCGTCGTCTGGTCGCAGGAGAGGTCGATCTGCTTGGCGATGAGGTCGTTCATGACGGGGGCATTGCCTTTGTAGGGCACGGTCAGGATTTCCTTGCCGACCGCGGTCATAAACAGCATGCCGCAAAGGTGCGAAGCGGCGCCGAGGCCTGCATTGCCAAAGGTCATCTTGTCGCCGTTGGCCTTGATGTACGTCACCAGCTCGGCCAGCGTGTTCGGCGGCAAATCGGGACGGCCGATGATCGTCATCGGCGCGTTGGTCACGAGTCCAAGAGGTGCGAACGCGGTCTTGGTGTCGTAGGGGAGCTTGCGGTAGAGCGTCGCGGCAGTAGAGATGCCGATGTGGTGGATCAGCAGCGTGTATCCATCCGGTTCGGCGCGTGAGGCCCGCGTCGCCGCGATCGTGCCGCCGGCGCCTGTGGCGTTTTCGATCACGATCGTCTGGTTCAGCAGCTTCGACATCGACTGCGCGGTCACCCGTGCCACGGTGTCGGTCGCGCCGCCGGCGGCGAAGGGTACCAGCAGCGTAATCGGCCGGCTCGGATAGTTTTGCGCGAGGCTCGCGGAACTGACCATGGCGAACGCGAGCGCAATAATGGCTGTCTTCTTCATCTGCATTGGCGTTTCCCTGAGTTCTTGTTCTGATTTGTCTCGCGGGCGTTTTGCCTCACGAACGATCCGTCGTGTGCGGTGTGACCGGCCGTCACACGTTGGAGCTATGGATGGCGTCCACGACGGCGGCGGTGACATCCTTCGTCGTCGCCGTGCCGCCGACATCGGGGGTGGTGATGCCGGCGCCCGTGACCTGCTCCACGGCGCGCATCAGCCGCGCCGAGGCCTCGGTTTCGCCGAGATGATCGAGCATCTGCGACGCCGTCCAGAAGCTCGCCACCGGGTTGGCGATGCCCTTGCCGGTAATGTCGAACGCCGAGCCATGGATCGGCTCGAACATCGACGGAAAGCGACGCTCGGGATCGATGTTCGCGGTCGGGGCCACGCCGAGGCTGCCGGCCAGCGCGCCGGCGAGGTCGGACAGGATATCGGCATGGAGGTTGGTCGCCACGATGGTGTCGAGGCTCTGCGGCTTCAGCGTCATCCGCACCGTCATCGCGTCAACCAGCATCTTGTCCCAGGTGACATCTGGGAATTCTTTCGAGACTTCGTCGGCGATTTCGTCCCACATCACCATGCCATGCCGCTGCGCATTCGATTTAGTGACCACGGTAAGGAGCTTTCGCGGCCGCGACTGAGCGAGGCGAAACGCGTAGCGCATGATGCGCTGAACGCCGACGCGGGTGAAGATAGCGACTTCCGTGCCGACTTCCTCCGGCAGCCCGCGATGCACCCGGCCGCCGCAGCCGGCATATTCGCCTTCGGAGTTTTCGCGCACGATCACCCAGTCGAGGTCGCCGGGGCCGGCATGGCGCAGCGGCGAGGTGATGCCGGGCAGGATCCGGGTCGGCCGGACATTGGCGTATTGGTCGAAGCCCTGGCAGATCGGCAGCCGCAGGCCCCACAGCGTGATGTGGTCGGGAACTTCGGGCGCGCCGACCGCGCCGAAATAGATCGCGTCGAATTTCTTCAGCGTGGCCAGCCCATCGGCCGGCATCATCGCGCCGTGCTTGCGGTAATAGTCAGAGCCCCAATCGAAGGTTTCGACGTTGAACCTGACGTCTCCGAGGCGCTTCTGAAGGCTTTCGAGAGCCTGGACACCGGCGGCGATGACTTCGGGGCCGATTCCGTCGGCCGGGATAGCCGCAATTGAATATTCACGCATCGAAATCTCCGTGGGCCAGCTTGGTGCGCGAGAGCTTGCGGCTGCGGCAGGTCGGAGGCAATTGCCTCGCGTTTATACAAAAAATTGATATAATCCTCCGCGGGAGGGCCGATGGACCTACATCACTTGCGCTGCTTCGTGGCGGCGGCCGAGGAGTTGCATTTTGGCCGGGCGGCGCAGCGGCTGGACATGCTGCCGTCGGCGCTTGGGCGTTTCATCCGGCTGCTCGAAGAGGATCTCGGCACGCGGCTGATGACGCGCACGACGCGAAGCGTCGCGTTGACGGACGACGGCGCTGTGCTGCTGAAGGAGGCGAGGGCGCTGCTCGCGCAGGCCGATGCGCTCGCCGGCCAGTTCCGCATGCGCGGCCGAAAGCGCACCGCGATCGTTCGCGTGGGCGCCATCGACAGTGCTGCCGCAGGACTGCTGCCGCGGCTCTTGCACGACTTCCGGCAGCGGCGGCCCGACGTCACCGTGCAACTGGTCGAGGACAAGACCGTGCGGCTGCTGCCGCGTTTGTTGTCTGGCCGGCTCGATCTCGCCTTCGTGCGCCCGCCGGAGCGGCCCGACAAGCGGCTGGAGTTTCTGTTCCTGCTGCACGAGACGGCTGTCGTCGCAGTTGCCGACCGCCATCCGCTGTCACAGCGAAAGCGCGTGACCATCGCCGATCTCGAGAACGAGCCGTTGATCGTGCCCGAACGTCGCTCGCGTCCGCACAGTCACGATCTCACCATGAAACTGTTTGCCGAGGCCGGGTGTGAGGCGCGGGTGGCGCAAATCGCCGATGAGAAGCAGACCATCGTCAACCTGGTCTCCGCAGGATTGGGCGTTGCCATCGTCCCCCGATGGACATCGCGCATGGCCACGCGCGGCGTTCGCTTCATCCGCCTCGCGGCGTCCGACATGAACAAGCTGCCGCTGGCGGCCGCCTTCACCCGCGGCACCCGCGATCCCGTACGCGATGACGTTTTGGCGATGCTGAAAGCCGATTTGCCGCGCTACGCGCGGGAGGCGTAGGGGCGCGGCTATCCCCGCGTTGAGGTATGAATTGCTTAGCTGAAATTCTTCCGTCGTCCCTGCGAACGCAGGGACCCATACGCCGCGGCCAGCGTAACGGGCACGACAGAAGACAACTTCGCTTCCGCAATGCGGTGACAGTTGGCTACGCAGAGCGTCTGCGAACCACGCTTTCTCGACAGATCACGCGGTATGGGTCCCTGCGTTCGCAGGGACGACAAGTCGAAGCAGCTTCAATTCTCAGACCGAAAAGCTCGTCCCGCAACCACACGACGCGGTCGCATTCGGATTGACCACGCGGAACGAGGCGCCGATCAGGTCGTCGACGAAATCGACTTCGGAGCCTGCGAGGAACGGCACCGAGGCTGGATCGACCAGCACCACCGCGTCCTCGCGCGCGATCACGAGGTCGTCCTCGGCCCTGGCGTGGTCGACGTCGAACTTGTACTGGAAGCCGGAGCAGCCGCCGCCCTCGACCGAGATGCGCAGCATGGCGCCGTCGCCTTCGGATTTGAGGATTTCCCCGATGCGGCGGGCGGCCCGTTCGCTGACGGTGATGGCAGTGGTCATGGCATGCTCTCCGGCCCGTCATACCCAATTCATTTGGTATGGGGCGTCAGACATAGTTAAGTGCGTAGTCTCGCGGAATCAAATGGATAAGGACTAAAAAACCGTGTCGGTCGGAATGGCTGCCCCCCGCGCGCTCTATGGCTGCGACCCTGACCGCAGCCGCGGCCGGCTGTTCGCGGAGCCGCCGAGCAGGACCCGCAGCCCGTTCCGGCGCGATTGTGACCGGGTAATCCATTCCACCGCGTTCCGGCGGCTGAAGCATAAAACCCAGGTGTTCGTGTTCCACGAGGGCGACCATTACCGCACCCGGCTGACCCATTCGCTGGAAGTCGCGCAGATCGCCCGCGCGCTGGCCCGTCAACTTGGCCTCGACGAGGATCTGACGGAAACCCTGGCGCTGGCCCATGATCTCGGCCATCCCCCGTTCGGCCATGCCGGCGAACGAGCGCTCGACAAGTGCCTCAAAGCCCATGGCGGCTTCGATCACAACGCGCAGGCGCTGCGGGTCGTGACCTCGCTGGAGCACCGCTATCCGGAATTCGACGGGCTGAACCTGACCTGGGAATCGCTCGAAGGCATTGTCAAGCACAACGGCCCGCTGACCGAGCGGGGCGGTGGCGCGGCGGGGCCTTACCGCGAAAGCGGCATTCCCGTCGGCATAGCTGACTTCAACCAGAAATTCGATCTGGAGCTGTGGAGCTACGCCTCGCTGGAAGCGCAGGTCGCAGCCTTTGCCGACGACATCGCCTATGACGCCCACGACATCGATGACGGCCTGCGCGCCGGCCTGTTTGGCGTTGATGACCTCAAGGCGATGCCGCTCACCGCAACGATCATCGCCGAGATCGACCGGCACTATCCCAATCTCGACCACGCCAGGCGCGGCGCGGAACTGGTGCGCGAGCTGATCTCCTACATGATCGGGGCTGTTATGTCGGAGGCGGGCAGGCGCCTTGCTGCGGCGAAACCGCAATCGGCGCATGACGTCCGCCATCACCATCAGCCGCTGATCGCTTTTCCATCCGAGGTCGCGGCGGAGGAGGCCGCAATCAAGGCATTCCTGAAACAGCATATGTATCGCCACAATCGGGTCATGCGGGTGATGGGCGATGCCGAAGGCATCCTGTTCGACCTGTTTGCCCGCTATCAGACCTCGCCCGGCGACCTGCCGGCCGAATGGGTCGAGGGCACCGAGCGCGAGAGCGAGGGCGAGCGCGCCAGGCGGATCGGCAATTTCATCGCCGGAATGACCGACCGTTTCGCCTTAATCGAGCACCAAAGGCTTTTTGACTCGACCCCGGATTTGCGTTAGGCGGCGGCCATGTCCGACAAGCCAGCTTCCCAACATCTGTTTGCCGACGCGCTGGCGCGCGTGCAGGCGATCTGCGCCGCGCTCGCGGCCGAGGGCCAATGGCCCGCCGGTATCGATTTCTCCCGCGTCGTGGTCGAGCCGCCGCGCGACGCGAGCCATGGCGATATGGCGACCAACGCTGCGATGGTGCTGGCCAAGGACGCCAAGGTCAAGCCGCGCGATCTCGCCGACAAGATCGCGAAAAAATTGCGCGCCGACGATCTGGTGGCTTCCGTCGAGGTCGCCGGGCCCGGCTTCATCAATCTCACCTTGAAGCCTCAGGTCTGGGCCGACGAGCTGCTCACGATGCTGAGCGAAGGCGCGGCTTACGGAAAAAGCGCGATCGGACGCGGCGCCAAGGTCAATGTCGAATACGTCTCGGCCAACCCGACCGGGCCGATGCATGTCGGCCATTGCCGCGGCGCGGTGTTTGGCGACGCGCTGTGCGGTCTGCTGGATTTTGCGGGCTACGACGTCACGCGCGAATATTACATCAACGATGCCGGCGCGCAGGTCGACGTGCTCGCGCGTTCCGCGTTCCTGCGCTACCGCGAGGCGCTGGGCGAGGTCATCGGCGAAATTCCGGAAGGGCTCTATCCCGGCGACTATCTCGTGCCGGTTGGCCAAGCGCTTGCGGCCGAGCATGGCGACAAGCTCGTGGCGATGCCGGAAAGCGCATGGCTGCCGATCGTGCGCGCCAAGGCGATCGCCATGATGATGGACATGATCAAGGGCGATCTCGCAGCCCTCAACATCAAGCATGACGTGTTCTTCTCGGAGCGGTCGCTGGTTGAGACCGGCAACAACAAGGTCACCGAGACCATCGATTTCCTGCGTTCCAAGGGCGACATCTACGAAGGCCGGCTGCCGCCGCCGAAGGGCAAGCCGGTCGAGGATTACGAGGACCGGATCCAGACGCTGTTCCGCGCCACCGCCTATGGCGACGATGTCGATCGTCCGCTGATCAAGTCGGACGGCTCGTACACCTATTTCGCCTCCGACATCGCCTACCACAAGAACAAGGTCGATCGCGGCTTCCTCGACATGATCGACGTGTTCGGCGCCGATCATGGCGGCTACATCAAGCGCATGCAGGCGGCGGTGAAGGGCGTCAGCGGCGGCAAGGCCGCGCTCGACGTCAAGGTCGTGCAGCTCGTGCGCCTGCTGCGCGCGGGCGAGCAGGTGCGGATGTCGAAGCGCTCCGGCGAATTCGTCACGCTGCGCGAAGTGGTCGACGAGGTCGGCTCGGACGCGGTGCGGTTCATGATGCTGTTCCGCAAGAACGATGCCGTGCTCGATTTCGACCTCGCCAAGGTGCTCGAACAATCGAAGGACAACCCCGTCTTCTACGTCCAGTACGGACACGCCCGCGGGCATTCAATCTTCAAGAATGCCCGCGAGGTGATTCCTGAGCTGCCGGCGGATGACGCCGCCCGGTCGGCCTTTCTGGGGGATGCCCCGGTGGAGCGGCTGACCGATCCGGCCGAATTGGACCTTTTGAAGCGGCTGGCGCTCTATCCCCGGATGGTCGAGGCGGCGGCGATCGCACATGAGCCGCACCGAATCGCTTTTTATCTATATGATTTGGCCAGTGAATTTCATGCGTTGTGGACGAAAGGGCGGGATTTGCCCTATTTACGCTTCATTATAACTAATGATGCAGAGATTACGAGGGCGCGACTGGCGATGGTTCAGGGCGTCGTCTCGGTTCTGGCATCGGGCTTAGCCGTTCTCGGCGTCCACGCTCCGACCGAGATGCGGTAGGCAGGGGCGAAGGCCTTCACGGATGGGGGTTCGTGGGGTATCTGGCAGGGGCCGCTCGTCATGGTTTGTTTGACATGGCGGGTTGGCGCTGTCCCGTAGGGGATGCATCATCACGATGGCTAATCGATATCAGGACCGACCTTTTCCCTCCGCCGACGAAGCTCGCGGCGAGAGTGATCCGCTTGCCGAGCTCGCAAGGCTGATCGGGCAAACCGATACATTTGCGAGCGCAGCCAAGCCCGCGCCGCACCCGCTGCAATCGCGGGCCAATGTGCGACCGCAGCAGTATGATCCACCGGAAGATCTCGACGCGCGGCCGAGCCCTCCGGCATGGATGCAGCGCGCGCGCCAGGAAACCCCGCCGCCGTCTCCGCCCCCTCTGCCGCCGCAGCAGGAGTACGATGACGAGCCGGAGTACCAGCCACAGCCGGTGCACCCGTTGCATCGGTACGCGGCGCAGCAGCCCGAGGCGCCTGCGCAGGACTATTACGAGGCTCCGCAAAAATACGCCGACGAGCCGCAGCAGGACCCGTCGCGCTATGACGATGCGCTGTATGGACGGTTAGAGACCGGCGAGCACGACTATCAGCGCGATCCGGCCTATCCGGACGATCCCTACGCCTACCAGAGCGAAGAATACGAGGAAGAGCCTGCGCCGAAGAAGCGCTCGAGCGGCCTGATGACGGTCGCCGCGGTGTTGGCGCTGGCCGTGGTCGGCACGGGCGCCGCCTTTGCTTATCGCACCTATGTCGGCTCGCCCCGCAGCGGCGAGCCGCCGATCATCAGGGCCGACAACAGCCCGACCAAGGTGGTACCGGCGCCTTCCGATGGCGGCGCCGCCAAGAACCCTGACCGCATGGTGCCGGGCGATGGCGGCGAGAAGCTGGTGTCGCGCGAGGAAACGCCGGTCGACGTCAATACGCGGTCCGGCGGGCCCCGCGTGGTGTTTCCGCCGCTGAATCCGAACTCTAGCCCGCCGCCGGTCGCGAGCGTGTCTCCGTCCGGTCCGCCGCCTGCTAACGGCGCGAATGGAACGATGCCCAACAACGAGCCGCGCAGGATCAAGACGCTCGCGGTCAAGGGCGACGCCGCCGAGAACGGCGGCATCCCGGCAGGAGCCGGCGCGCCGCCGCCGAAGCCGACGACGCGAAGCGCCGCTGCCCCGGCT